>NZ_JPVR01000064.1 GCF_000772935.1 Lysinibacillus boronitolerans JCM 21713 = 10a = NBRC 103108 | reverse complement strand
AAGTATACTCTGAAAGCGAAGCGACAGGGGCAACAAGGTTTTAAAGTCTGCCCCGAAAGCAAGGGCAGACTTAAACATCCATATAGCTAAAACCTAAAGCACGAACTGAATCAAAATATGGAAAAAAATGTGACAGCTATGCGAAAAAGCATAGCTGTTTTTTGCTTTCTTATACATTTTTCGAGAAAAATGTATGTTGAATTGGTATGATAGTAGGTAGATAGAGGAGGTGCCAAATGGAGAAACAACTTCGAAAATTTACAGAGCTTATCGGTTTTCGCTACTTTCTTATCATCATTCTCATTTTAACAGGTGGCCTACAATTTGCATTCATGTATGGCAATGTTAAAGGAGTTACATATGATTTCAAACCATTACAGCTTGCGCCTGAAACCGTACGATCTACTAAAACGATCGAAGACACTTATAAAACACAGCTAGAGCGTGAAAAAGCTGCTAATGCAGTGGATTCGGTCTATCAATTTTCGGAGGATGTCGCCAAGCAAAGAGCAGCGATTGTAACATCATTATTTGATTATGTTTTAGAAGTGAAAAAGGATGTTGCAAATAGTAAGGAACCTATACCTATTGCAGATCAGGTTACACAGCTTCGCAAAAAATTTGAATCCATAGACGAAGACCAGATGCCGTTAATTTTTACAGATTCCCAGCTGGAAGGTCTGTTAGTGCAAAGTGAAGAAGATTTAACTAGAACAAGTACGCAATTATCCAAATTTGTAGAGGAATATTTACAAAAATCCATCCGACCAGAGAACGTCTTTGTTGCTCAAAATGATTTTGAGACAAAAATTCGTGGACAACGCGGATATCCCGATAAAATATTCAATACAGTCGTGTTAATAGGACGTACAAGCATTATAGAAAATGAAACAATTAATGAAGAACAAACAAAGATTCGAAAACAGCAGGCCAAAGAAAGTGTAGAGCCGACACGCATTTTACAAGGACAGATTATTGTTCAGGAAGGTCAAATTATTGACAATGAGGCCTTTAGACAATTAGAGCTATTGGGGATGGTTAGTAATAAGGCCTCCTTGAAGCCTATTGCAGGACTTATTATTTTAACGCTACTGCAAATGATGTTTATGTATATTTTATTTGAGCGTTGGGAGGCTAACGAACGAAAAAAACGTAATGCACTGTTAGTGACAGTGATTGTTTATAGCTTGTCTATTTTGCTAATGAAATTTATTAGCTTAATTTCTGGTGGCTTTGATGTGACGATTGCCTTTTTATTCCCGACAGCACTAGCTACGATGCTTGTACGATTGCTAGCAGATGAGCGAGCGGCTGTATTAATTACCGTTATGACGGCTGCTTCAGCAGGGGTTATTTTTCAAGAAGGCTATTCGTCTGTTATGCAAATGGAAATTACGCTGTATATCATATTCGGAGGGTTTGCCAGCTTATTCTTTTTGCGTAGTGTGGAAAAACGCTCACATATTTTACATGCGGTTGGTGTGATTTCCCTTGTAAACATGGCATTTATCGCGTTTTATTTGTTAATGACGCAATCATCCTATGGCCTACCAGAATTAGTATTTTACTTAATAGCAGCGATGTTATCTGCTTTGCTTTCAGGGGCATTAACGATGGGACTTTTACCATTCTTTGAATCGGCGTTTAGCTTGCTTTCGTCTTTACGTTTAATTGAGTTATCCAATCCCAACCATCCATTATTAAAAAAATTATTAATGGAAACTCCAGGGACATATCATCATAGTGTGATGGTAGCGAACTTAGCGGAAGCTGCCTGTGAAGAGATTGGTGCTGACGGTTTATTAGCACGTGTAGGTTGTTATTATCATGATATTGGTAAAACCAAACGACCGTCCTTTTTCATTGAAAATCAGATGTCGGGCATCAATCCGCACGATTCGTTACCACCTGAAACAAGTGCAGAGATTATTATCGCCCATACGACAGATGGTGCCAATATGTTAAAACGTTATAAAATGCCTCAAGAGATTATTGATATCGCTTTACAACATCATGGTACAAGTTTGTTAAAATTCTTCTTGTTTAAAGCAAAGGAAGAAGGAAAAAATATTGATGAGGCAAAGTTCCGATACCCAGGGCCCAAACCACAAACAAAAGAAGCAGCTGTTATAAGTGTTGCGGATAGTGTCGAGGCAGCAGTACGTTCTATGAAAGAGCCAAATGCAGAGAAAATTCAGAAGCTAGTACGAGCGATTATCGATGATCGTGTCCAAGATAATCAGTTTGATGAATGCGATATTTCAATAAAAGAGTTAAAATGTATAGAGAGAGTACTTTGTGAAACGTTGAATGGGATATTCCATTCACGTATTGAATATCCAAAGGCAGATAAGTAGGAGGATCTATGATTTTAACAATTGATTTTACGGATGAAACAAATGAAGTGGGAGCACAACATATCGAGCTTGTTGAAAAACTATTACAGCATGCTGCAAGTGTAGAAAACATTGAGCCAGAAACAGAGGTTTCGGTGACGTTTGTAACGAACGAGGCCATTCAAGATATTAATCGTGAATATCGTGGTAAGGATCAGCCAACAGATGTCATTTCCTTTGCACTAGAGGAGCTAGGGGAAGGGGAAATGGAAGTAACTTTTGAAGGAATGCCACGTATATTAGGTGATATTATTATTTCAACAGACCGTGCCAAAGAGCAGGCTGAGGAATATAATCACTCTTTTGAGCGAGAATTAGGCTTTTTAGCAGTACATGGTTTTTTACATTTACTTGGTTATGACCATATGGAGCCAGAAGAAGAGAAAGTGATGTTTGCAAAGCAAGATGAGATTCTCCAAACTTTTGGCTTAGGTCGAGACTAGATGGATTTGCGCAAATACTTGCGATCTTTTGGCTATGCGTTTGAAGGCATCATAACTGCAAGTAAAGAACAAAATTTAAAATCACATATAGTAAGTGCAATCATTGTGATACTGGCTGGTTATTTGACAGGTTTATCTCGTATGGAATGGTATATTGTGCTACTATTAATAGCACTAATGTTTGCGCTGGAAATGATGAATACAGCTATCGAGCGGGTAGTCGATTTAGCTTCCCCAGAGATACATCCACTTGCTAAGCAGGCAAAAGATATTGCAGCAGGTGCAGTGCTTGTATTTGCGCTATTCAGTGCTATAATCGGATTACTCATCTTTCTGCCAAAATGGTTTTAATGGAAATGAGTGTCTTCTAAATGAAAATAAACCATAAATGTGAGGGAGAATTAGTATAGATGACAATGGATATGCATGCATTATTAGAGGAATCAAAAAAGGCGCGTGAAAAAGCCTATGTTCCTTATTCAAAATTTAAAGTGGGGGCAGCTCTATTAACGAAAGATGGAGAAGTTATTCACGGCTGTAATATTGAAAATGCAGGCTATAGTATGACGAATTGTGCTGAGCGTACAGCGTTTTTTAAGGCAGTATCGGAGGGAATTTACGATTTCGAAGCCATTGCCATTGTAGCTGATACGGACGGGCCCTGCGCCCCATGTGGAGCATGTCGTCAGGTCATGATGGAGTTTTGTGCTCCAACTATGCCTGTCTATTTAACGAACTTAAAAGGTGATGTGACGGTAACGTCAGTAGGCGAATTACTACCGTTTGCATTTACGACGGAGGATTTAGAGAATGCAGGAAACTAAAAATGGCTATAAATCAGGCTTTATCTCCATTATTGGTCGTCCAAACGTTGGCAAATCGACATTTTTAAATCGTGTCATTGGCCAAAAAATTGCGATCATGAGTGATAAGCCGCAAACAACACGAAATAAAGTACAGGGCGTACTGACAACAGATGATAGCCAAATGATTTTTATTGATACACCAGGGATTCACAAGCCAAAACATAAACTAGGCGATTTCATGCTGAAGGTTTCTAAAAACACATTGCGTGAAGTGGACGTTATTATGTTTATGGTCAATGCTGAGCAAAAACTCGGTAAAGGTGATGAATTTATTCTAGAAATGCTAGCAGGAAATCCAACACCTGTCTTTTTAGTCATCAATAAAATTGATGCCATTCATCCAGATGAACTAATAGGAATTATTGAGAGCTATAAAGAGCGCTATGATTTTGCTGAGATAGTACCAATTTCGGCTCTACAAGGTAATAATGTAGAAAATTTATTAGTGACATTAGAAAAGTACTTACCAGAAGGACCACAGTATTACCCAGCAGATCAAGTGACAGACCATCCTGAACGATTTATTATATCAGAACTTATTCGTGAAAAAGTCCTGCATTTAACACGTGAGGAAATTCCTCATTCGATCGCAGTGGTAATTGATAAAATTCGTCGTGATGAAGAAAATGAGGATAAAATCCATGTAGCGGCAACCATTATTGTAGAGCGTGATTCTCAAAAAGGGATTGTTATTGGGAAACGTGGAGCCTTACTAAAGGAAGTAGGGACACGTGCGCGAAAGGATATCGAAATGCTATTAGGTTCTAAAGTCTATTTAGAGCTATGGGTAAAGGTACAAAAGGATTGGCGCAATAAATCAACACATTTACGTGATTTCGGATTCCGTGATGATGAATATTAAGTTCTTTTCCTGATTTGTATCGAAAGCGAAGCGTCAGATACAGAAGACTCCCACTTATTCGGGAGATGAACATAAGTTTTTTCAGCAGGTGTTTAGTGCCTGGTGGATCAGGATATAGACGCCAGATTTTGAGGTGACGGTTTTAGGTTAGCTTCTTCTGTAAGCACAAAATCTGGCAGTATTTGATCGTTTTATTTTTGAGCTGTCCAAAATTATTTGGGCAGCTCTCTTTTCATGGATAGTTCTTTTAAGAAAGGAGGGGGATTATGCTTCATAAATGGGAAGGTATTGTATTAAAGGTTCGCGCATATGGCGAATCCAATAAGATTGTTATTTTGCTCACGCGGGAAGCTGGCAAAGTGGCTACGATGGCTCGAGGGGCAAAAAAACCTTCTAGTAGATTGGCTTCCGTCACGCAACCCTTTACCTATGGCATGTTTATGGTTCAACATCATACGGGCATGGGAACTTTGCAACAGGGAGAACATTTGAATTCAATGCGCCATATTCGTGAGGATATTATGGCTACTGCTTATGCTAGCTACATTATGGAATTAGTGGAGCGAGTTGTGGAAGAAGGGAAGCCAGAGCCATTTGCGTTTGATGTTTTATTACATGCACTACAAGCAATTGAGGATGGCTATGATCCTGAAGCCATTACGCTGTTTGTTGAATGGAAGATGTTACCCTATACAGGTGTACAACCTATTTTACATGCCTGTGCTGCGTGTGGCGCTGTAGATGGGGAATTTGCTTTTTCCTTTGCGCAAGGAGGATTTTTATGCCATCGCTGCTATCAGCATGACCCCTATATCATTCGCTTAACGCCAACACAGCTGAAACTTATCAGGATGTTCTACACTGTTCCTATTGACCAGATTGGAAAAATAGAGCTGAAAAAAGAAACAAAATATTTCATAAAAAAAATTATTACAACCATCTATGAAGAGCAAACGGGGATTCGATTTAAAACGAGAAAATTTATTGAGCAACTAGAACGTACCCCTGAATTGCAAATACGCTCGAAAGACGAAATGCCAGAAGAACCATAATGTTCATCTGGCATTTTCCGTTATTTAAAATGCTTCCTCATCCTCTGATACTAAAAAGGCCCATTGTCCAGCAATCTTTTTACTTTCAATATAAAGGTACGCTGTTTCTTCGTTTTTACCTGTTAAATGGAGAATCGAAAGACCTTCCGCTTTTGGTGTAACATGTAATTGTCCATTAAGAATCGTCGCTTTTACAGACACTGGCTCAAAACCAAAGCTTTCGAGAGCTACATGTGCTGGCTCAAAAGGTAGTTCTTGCGCTGTCAGTATTAATTCATCTGTCAAATGATATAAATCAATGCTGCGAACAAAGTCATAGGAATACACATCTGCGGCCATCTTTTGTTGTTGCGTTCCATCTGAAAATGTAACAATGTATTGTCCATTTTGCGAGATGGACAGTGTTTGATCTTGTTGATTAAAGTTATAGAAATTTGAAGCGAGTGGCTGTCCATTCGCGTTTTGAACCGTCACCTCTGTTGGTATGAATGGTAATTTGCTCTCAGACAAATCGAGTGGTAAGTTTTCGATATAATCCTCTTCTTTTACTTCTTCAAGCGTGACCTTCAGCTTACCATTTACATTTTTGACATGTACTAAATAAAAAATGTCGGTAAAGTCCTCTGAATCATCAGTAAATCCAGTAATCACTAATTTGCCCGTACCTTCTTTTATAGGGGTAATCGTGATAGACTCTGTCATATCTTCCTCTTCATTCCATGTGAAAATATCCTCTGCTGGCTCAAGACCACCATAAGATGCAAAAATATAGTCCTGTTTAAATTGACTTGCATAGACGGTTGCATTGCCTAGCAACTTTTCAGCTCGTACAACAAAAGCAGCCAGCTGAGAGCGCTTTACATTGCTTTTTGGGCCGAAAGTCGTTGCAGATGTTCCTTTGGTAATCCCATTTTCAAACAATGCTTTAATATGAGGCTCAAATTCGTTCCCCTTTTTAACATCTGTAAACGGTAATTGGGTATTACTCGGACTTGTTAAGCCAAAGCCTTTTGCAATCATTTTAGACATTTGCTCGCGCGTTATATTTTGAGTAGGGTAGAAATAACCATTTGCGCCATTAATAATACCAGCATTTGCTAATGCTGCAATGGCTCCGTAGTTTTCATCACTAGGTTTGATGTCTTTGAATTGTGGATTTTTTACGTGAACTGTATCTAACTTTAAAATACCTGCTAAAATCTTCGCAGCCTGTGTACGTGTAATAGGGTTGGCAGGTTTAAATGTCCCATCCGTATAGCCTGAAATGATGCCACGCTCTGCTAATTGAATAATAGCCTTACCTTCCTCATTGGTTGGGTTGATATCAGGGAAAAATGATGCTGCATGTGCGGGTGGTGCGATAATAATCGCACTTGTTGCTAAAGCAGAAGCCATAGCTAGTTGAAATAAACGTTGAGACTGCAATTAAATTCCTCCAAAAAGTACAATAGAAAATTTTATAGTATATATGTTTCTGGTCAGACCTTCCTATGTATCAGTTCAAACTTCCGGACGAATGAATGTTAAAAGGTGATGAGTCTATAGCTTATTAAATAATCATTATTTAACAGCTAATACTAACTATAATAACTTATTTATACCAAAAAGATGGAACAGCGAATAGAGGGAATTTCATCCATATCATGACGTGTTTGGTAATCGATGATGCCTAAAAAGGGTGAGCTAAAACTAAGTAACTTGCATAGCGTAGAACTAACTTCATTTTATCTTTTAAATAAAAAGAAATATCTTTGATTTTATAGGAGGATGCAACTATATTACCTTTCTTTTTAATGAATAAATTTCAATTTTTACAAAATAAAATTATTGCTGATATTTAATTTTATTTGTTATTTTTCTGTCTTTAAATAAAGAATATGAAGTCTGATTTATCTATATTTTTATTTATATCTATATTTATAAGTATTTTAATAGGTAAAAAGATTTGTATTTTTGTTTAGTTTTCATTATATAAGTGGTAGAAACTGTTCATTCGAGACCCATATACTAGTTGAAAAGGCATTTTAACCTATGATATTGTAAATGGTATAGATAATGGTAATTATATTTTTTAAATATAATTAAGTCGTTTAATCTCCATCGAAACTGATGTACGCTTGATCACTTTAGACATGCCTATGAAATATAAAAGCCTCTATCAGCAAAACGTATTGTTATACGTTTATCAGAATAGCGCAGTCCTATGGAAGAAGGAGGGAGTCACATAGTGCTTAGTACATTGCGTATGTGGCAAAATATATGCTACGAAAAGTAACCTTAAGTATTCATGAAGTTGAAGCAAATGATATATTAGCAGAAGATATTTTTTCAGAGTATCGTTTATTGGCTAAAAAGGATTTAGTTTTAACGGAGCGAATTATTGCCTTACTTAAACTTCGTAAAGTAGATGAATTATCTGTCTATTTGCCATCTGATTCAGTTCGAGTTGTCCATGATTTAAGTGCTCAACGAACAAGAGAATATGAAGATCTATTTGCCCCATTAATTGAAAAAAGAGATCCTGTGGATGATTATAAAGAGACAGTTAGTCAGCTTTTTATGACAACGTTGGAGAATGTCGTGCACGAATTACGCTATGGACAAATTCTTAAAAGCATACAGGATACGGCTTATGTAAGAGGTGTTTTTGAAAAGATTTTGGAAAAAAAACATCGCTATGAGCTACTTATGCGTTTAAAGGAATGGGACGAGTATTCATTTGTCCATTCATTTGATGTGTTTGTATTAGGTACAATTTTTGCTAGATACCTAGGTTTAACAGATATTGAAACATTAGCTAGGGGCTATTTGTTCCATGATATCGGGAAGGTTTTTATACCTCAAGAAATATTAAATCTGAAACGCAAACTCTCTGAAGATGAGTTCGATATTGTAAAGACACATACAACAAAAGGCTACGAGCTACTCATGGAACATAACGAGGAAGACATTGCCTATTTGGCAAGAGATCATCATGAACGCTTTGCGGGAAAGGGCTATCCCAATCAACTTTGCGCGGATGATATGAGTGAGGGTGTACAATTATTACAAATTGTTGATGTATATTCAGCGATGACATCCAAGAGAGTCTATCATGTTGGCTATGGTGCTACAGATGCTTTAGCTGTCTTATACAGAGATCGTCATTTATATAATGAGAGCTTTATGCATAAATTTGTAGAATGTTTAGGGATTTATCCAGTTAACTCTGTTGTTATGTTATCAGATAACCGCAGTGCGCAAGTAGAGCTTGTTTATGATTTATTTCCTACATTACCCAAAGTAAGGTTGTTAGATGAGCAGAAATCAATGAACTTACCTTTAAACTACAGTGTGAGAATTGCGAAAATGATCGACTATCGAGCTAATAGCTTTGAAGAGATTTTCAACTTATTTGTTGAACAATTAATCCGCTGTGACGAAAATAATCTGAGAATTCATTTTAATAAATTAATTGACCATTTACATCCTAAAGAAATTGTCTTAAAAATTTTCTTACCAGCCTTTCGTATTTTACGTTTATTAACAAGAGAAATCCAAACAGATATGACGAAATATCGCAATTCTATTGGTATTTTAAAAACGCTACTAGAGGAGCAATTAAACGTTTTATATATGGATTATCAGCATGAACAAACGACCATATTAGTTGTGGAGACATCGCTACGTGAAAATTTCTTCATTAAGCTTGTTCAAAGTATTTTGTATATTGATAAAATTGTGCCATTCTTTATAAACCCAGGTGATGATCAGCGTATTACACAATTGATGGAACATTGTGATGTTAATGTCGCTTACTTTATTGAAGAGGAACTAACTTTTGACAAACGGGTTCGTCCAATGCGAGAGGGTACATTCCTTTATTACTCACTAGCGGATATTGAGGAGCTATTAGTGAGCTTAATAGGTTTGAGCATGAAAAAGTTTTCATTCGAGGAAAAAATGCAAGAGCGCTTATTTTCAACATTTAAAGCATAAGAAAGAGGGAGTTGCCTGCTGGCTACCCCCTCTTTTTTTAAGTGATTAGAATTGTAGGTGTTTTTCAATATATGCTTTTACTTCAGCAATAGGCATACGAACTTGTGTCATAGAGTCACGATGACGTACTGTTACTTGGCCATCCTCTTTTGAATCAAAATCATATGTGATACAGAATGGTGTACCAATTTCATCTTGACGACGGTAACGTTTACCAATTGATTGTGATTCATCAAAATCAACAGGGAAGGCTTTACGCAGTTCAGCCCAAACATCTGTAGCTTCATCAGATAATTTTTTAGAAAGTGGAAGAACAGCAGCTTTGAAAGGTGCTAAAGCAGGGTGGAAACGTAAAACGGTACGCTTATCGTCACCTTCTAGCTCCTCTTCATCATAGGCATCACATAGGAAGGCTAATGTTACACGATCAGCTCCTAATGATGGTTCAATACAATAAGGAACATAACGTTCATTTGATACAGGATCAATGTAAGTGAAATCTTCACCAGAGTGCTCCATATGTTGTTTTAAGTCGTAATCTGTACGATCTGCTACACCCCAAAGCTCTCCCCAGCCAAATGGGAATTTGAATTCGATATCTGTTGTAGCGTTAGAGTAGTGAGATAGCTCATCATCCTCATGGTCACGAAGGCGCATCGAATCTTCTTTCATGCCTAGGTTTAGTAACCAATTTTTACAGAATTCTTTCCAATATGCATGCCATTCAAGGTCTTCACCAGGTTTACAGAAGAATTCAAGCTCCATTTGTTCGAATTCACGTGTACGGAATGTGAAGTTACCCGGTGTAATTTCGTTACGGAAAGATTTACCGATTTGTGCGATACCAAATGGTGTACGTTTGCGCATAGAACGTTGAACGTTTTTAAAGTTCACGAAAATACCTTGTGCCGTTTCTGGGCGTAAATAAATTTCATTTGTAGAGGATTCCGTTACACCTTGGAATGTTTTAAACATGAGGTTGAATTGGCGAATATCTGTAAAATCAGCCTTTCCGCAATCAGGGCATACTACGTCATATTTAATCATTGTTTCTTTCATTTGGTCGAATGTCATACCATCCACAATGATTTCAACGCCCTTCGCTAATGCAGCGTCCTCGATAATTTTATCTGCGCGGTGGCGGGCCTTACATGATTTGCAGTCGATCATTGGGTCATTGAAGTTTCCTACATGACCAGAAGCAACCCAAGCTTTTGGATTCATCAAAATAGCCGCATCAATACCTACATTGTATTCAGATTCCTGAACAAACTTTTGCCACCATGCTTTTTTTATATTATTTTTTAATTCGACACCTAGTGGACCATAATCCCAAGTGTTTGCTAAACCTCCGTAAATTTCAGAACCAGGGAAGACAAAGCCTCGATGCTTCGCTAAAGATACGATGGTTTCCATTGATTTGTTAGCCATAAAATAGCCTCCTTAAAATTTTTATTAGTTCTTTTAGCGGTAAAAACGCCAGAGTTTTTTCATTCAGTAGCAACTAAATGAAAATAGCACCCGTCTCCGGGCACATTGTATGCCCAGGGACGAGTGCTAATACCCGCGGTTCCACCCTGATTGTTTTAAACGAGTAGTTTAAAACCTCTTTTCAAAAAGTTAGCTCAGGGAGTGCCTTTTTCTCTGTTGCTGTGTAGACTTTCACCATCTTCTACTCGCTTTTGAATGGAACAGATACTTTTTTCCCATCATCGCCTGTATAACGCAATTTGCTCGAAAATACTGATAGAGCCAGCGTATGTGTCAATATTGTAGCATGTAGTTCTTTAATTCGCAATAATTATTAAAATAGTATATAATAATTGAGCATAAGTATAACACTATTAGATTTGAGGCGGTGAGTCCAATCGAACTCAATAAACGTCAGGAAGACATATTACAAATTGTGAAAGAAAATGGCCCAATTACTGGGGAACATATTGCTGAACGTCTCAATCTGACAAGAGCCACTCTAAGACCAGATTTAGCAATCCTAACAATGGCAGGATTTCTGGATGCAAGACCAAGGGTTGGTTATTTTTATTCAGGTAAGAAGGCATCTGTTACATTAATAGATAGTATTCACAATTTAAAAGTGAAGGATTTTCATTCTGGCCCAGTAGTTGTCCCTGAAACAATGACGGTTTATGATGCAATTTGCTTTATGTTTTCAGAAGATGTTGGTACACTCTTTGTCGTAGATAAGAATGAGTTTTTGACAGGCGTACTATCTCGCAAAGATTTACTGCGTACAAGTATTGGCACGCAGGATTTAAATAAAATTCCAGTACATATTATTATGACGCGTATGCCAAATATTTCGTACTGTGAAAGATCAGATTCTTTAATTGTTGCAGCGAACAAACTTATTGAACGTGAGGTTGATTCACTGCCAGTAGTTGAACCACAGGAAGGTGGTTTAACGATTGTTGGTCGTCTTACAAAAACAACGATTACACGGGCTTTCTTATCTCTTGCACAAAATGTCTAAATGAAGGAGAGCTGCATGAAAAGACTACGCGTATTTGTTGTATCTGATTCAGTCGGTGAAACTGGTGATCAAGTTGCAAAAGCGGTTATTAGCCAGTTCCGACCGGGTCTTGAAAATACTGTAATTCGTCGATTTCCACATATTCAATCAGAGGAGCTTATCCGTAAAATTGTTTTTCTTGCCTCGCAACAGCGAGCATTTATTGTTTATACACTTGTTCGCCAAGAAATGCGGAAATTATTACATGATTTATGTGAACAAGAAAAAATTCAGGCTGTGGATATTTTAGGTCCAGCCTTACAATCAATGGCAGCTTTTATGGAAGAAAACCCATTGGAAACGCCAGGCATTGTTCATATGCTGGATGATGATTATTTCAAAAAAATTGAAGCGATTGAATTTGCGGTAAAATATGATGATGGTAGAGATCCACGTGGATTATTACAAGCTGATATCGTACTAGTTGGTGTATCAAGAACTTCTAAAACACCACTATCACAATATTTAGCCCATAAAAAATATAAAGTGGCGAATGTCCCCTTAGTGCCAGAGGTAGAACCACCAGAAGAGCTATTACAGATAGACCCTAAAAAATGCTTTGGTTTAATTATTTCCCCTGAGAAGTTAAACTCAATTCGGAAAGAAAGATTAATGTCTCTCGGCTTGAATGATGATGCTATCTATGCACAGCATGAAAGAATTCTTGATGAGATTCAACATTTTGAAAAAATTGTCGGTAAAATAGGTTGTAAAGTTATCGATGTGACAAATAAAGCGGTTGAAGAGACAGCAAATACGATTATCGAACATATTTTGACCTGTAAATAAAGATAGAATTTTAAACCACCTCGGTTAGCAGAGGCGGTTTTTTTGAGTGGATTTTGAAAATGGTATAGATAAAAACTAATTTTTGTTTTATAATAATAAAATTGTGGTAAAAATATTTATAAGAGAAAAATCCTAATTTTTTGTCGAGAAATAAAGGAATTTTAAAACGAATAGCGAATTGTGTTTCTAGAACGCAAATATTAAAGATGGTGATGGATTTGGCAGGGAAGATTCCAGAAGAAGTAATTGAGCAGATTCGCACACAATCAGATATCGTTGATGTTATTAGTGAATACATGCAGCTTACTAAGCGTGGGCGAAATTGGTTTGGTCTCTGTCCATTTCATGGAGAGCAAACACCGTCTTTTTCTGTATCTACAGACAAGCAAATTTTTCATTGCTTTGGTTGTGGTGCAGGGGGCAATGCCATTACTTTTGTAATGGATATTGAAGGCATTTCTTTTCCTGATGCAGTTGTGAAACTTGGGGAACGTGTTGGCATACACTTAGATGTTGAGCCAAGTTTCCCTGGAGGAACGAAAAAGATATCTAAAGCGGAAGAAAGGATGAAAGAAGCACACGCTTTTGCAGCAGATTTTTTTCATCATTTACTGTTAAATACAGAAGATGGTGAAGAACCTTTAAATTATTTGCTAGAAAGAGGATTTACAAGGGAACTTATCGAATCTAATAACATTGGTTGGTCTCTCCCAAGCTTTGATGCATTAACAATATTGCTTGAAAGAAAAGGTTATAACTTACAAGAAATTGCCGAAAGCGGCTTAATCATCCAAAGAGAGGGCGAAGAACGTTATTTTGATCGTTTTAGAGGACGTATCATGTTTCCTATTCGAGATGAGAACGGTAAAATTATTGCCTTCTCAGGACGTATCCTTTCATCCAATGGTGAGGAAGCAAAATATCTAAATAGTCCAGAATCACCAATTTTCCAAAAAAGTGAAGTGCTGTATAACCTAGATAAAGCACGAACTTCTATCAGAAAAAATCGTCAAGTAGTATTGATGGAAGGATTTATGGACGTTTTAGCAGCCAACTCTGTAGGTGTCATGAATGTTGTTGCGACAATGGGTACTTCGCTAACGAATCAGCATATCACAAAGCTAAAGCGCTTAGTAGAGCAAATTACGATTTGCTATGATGGTGATAATGCTGGATTTGATGCAGCGAAACGAGCGGCGCAACTACTGCATACAGAGCGAATGAAAGTCAATATTGCCGTGTTGCCAGAAAAATTAGATCCTGATGAATACATTCACACTTTAGGTGGACAAGCATTTAAGGAACAAATTTTGGAAAAACCTCATGCGTATATTGCTTTTATGATGATGCATGCTAGACGGAATAAGAACTTTCAATTTGAAAATGATACGCTTCAATATATTCAAGAAGTTCTTGAGCAGCTCGTGGGAAGATCCTCACCAGTTGAACGAGATTTGTATATACGGCAGCTATCAAATGAAACAAATATTTCGGAAGAAGCCATTTATGCCCAATTCCGAAAACTGGAGGCTAATCAGGTACGTTCTGCTAAAGTAGAAATGCCTACACAGATACCTTCAATGCCAGTCACGCAACAACAAAAGCCTATGGACGCAGCCGAACGTGCCGAACGTTTATTACTGGCTCATATGCTTCATAATATAGATGTAGTGGACAGGGTATTACGTAGTGAGCAAAAAGAGCCATTTGTACGAGATGCCTATATGGCAGTTTTTGTTCGCTTAGTTGGATTTTATGAGGAGTATGGTCATCCTGATTATCAACGTTTTGTGGAAATTTTGGATGACGCTGAATTACGGAAAATTGTCATGGAAGCGGCTTTAGTTGAGCGAGATCCTGATCAAGCAGAGGCAGAGGTTATGGACTCCATCCGTCAGCTTCAAAAATATAGAATTGAGCAAGAAATTTATCAAAAGATGCATGAGTCAAAGGAAGCGGAGAAGATGCATGAGTATGCACGTGCACTTGAAATCGCCCAACAGATTATTCATTTAAGAAAATCGTTATCGGCGATTTAACCCGATTCGGTTGTTTAGAAGGAGGAAGGTTTATGGCGGACAAGTCAGAACGTTCAAAAGAGATAGAAGTAGAAATTACATTAGATGATGCAAAAAAATTCCTACAAGAAAAAGCAAAAACAGAGGGTGAAATTTCTATGAAGGAAATTTCAGAGAAACTAACACCTTATGAGTTGGAAAACGAGGAAATTTTCCATTTTGCTGAGGATCTTGAAAAGCATAAAGATATTCAAATCATTGGAAAAGAAGAATTTGAAGAAGAAAGTCTAATGAAAGAAGAAGCGAACGAAGAAACTTTCGACTTAAATGATTTGAGTGTGCCACCAGGTGTTAAAATCAATGACCCTGTACGAATGTATTTGAAAGAAATCGGCCGAGTAGATTTATTATCTGCTGAGCAAGAAATTGCGCTTGCTGAACGTATTGAGCAAGGGGACGAGGAAGCACGTAAACGCCTTGCAGAAGCGAACTTACGTCTAGTTGTATCGATTGCAAAACGCTATGTTGGTCGTGGAATGTTATTCCTTGATTTAATTCAAGAAGGAAATATGGGTCTTATTAAGGCTGTTGAAAAATTCGATTACCGTAAAGGATTTAAATTCTCGACTTACGCTACATGGTGGATTCGTCAGGCGATTACACGCGCAATCGCTGACCAAGCACGTACGATTCGTATTCCTGTTCATATGGTCGAAACCATTAATAAATTAATACGTGTACAACGTCAACTTTTACAAGATTTAGGTCGTGAGCCTTCTCCAGAGGAAATTGGAGAAGAAATGGATTTAACACCTGAAAAAGTACGTGAGATTTTAAAAATTGCACAAGAACCAGTCTCTCTTGAAACACCAATTGGAGAAGAAGATGATTCACATTTAGGGGACTTTATCGAGGACTCTGAAGCACAATCTCCATCCGACCATGCAGCCTATGAACTGTTAAAAGAACAATTAGAAGATGTACTAGATACGTTAACAGACCGTGAAGAAAACGTACTTCGTTTACGTTTTGGTTTAGACGATGGTCGAACACGTACATTAGAAGAGGTAGGAAAAGTCTTTGGCGTAACGCGTGAACGTATTCGTCAAATCGAGGCGAAAGCACTAAGAAAATTACGCCATCCATCTCGTAGTAAACGTTTAAAAGACTTCTTAGAATAAAATTAAAATTAGCTGGAGCTATCCAAGTAGTGAGAAAATGACTAATTGGTATAGCTCCTTTTTTATAGAAATGAAAAGTGAACAAGAAGAAATTAGCCCTGCTATTCACCTATCGATATTACACAATCATAGATAATTAGAATGAGGGAAATGCTAGATTTGCGACTTTATACAGATGTGTTTTCAAATAGTGTGAGATAAAATTGTAATACAACCATTATTAAGCAATGTTTGGAGCTAACACTATGACAAATCCCCGTAAAAAAATAATCCTTAATGAAATTTTGTTTTGGAAGCAAAATAAACTTTTACCTGAGCACTATTGTGACTTTTTAGCAGCTCTTTATACAGAAGGGGCTGATATAGAGGAGTTAGAACCAGTGCAACATCCTAAACAAGCGGTCTTGCCATCAGAAAAAAGAAAAATGATTCTGTTAGTAGTAGGGCTATGTATCGCCATAATGGCTGTTTTGGCACTCTATTTTACAATGCCCTCTTTAACATTGATTTTTACAGTAATCGTGGGAGTAGGCGCCTGTATCTTATTTATTGCTGCGTGGCAAATGGCTCGAAAAAAACATCTACTAGCTCCCATTTTTCATGTACTAGCGGCTATCCTATTATTTAGTATGTCAATCCGCATTTGTACTACATATTTTAGTGGAAATAATACGGTTTTGTTTTGCTTGATTGCAGCAAATTGTGTCATTTGGCTTTGGTCAGGTATCAAAATGAAACTTCTATATTTCACTGTCTCAGGTGCTTTAGGATTAATAGCACTAGTTGGGTACTATATCATAAATTTATCCTGATTTAGCAAATAGTATTTCTATCGATGTACAAGGAACTCCATCTACTAAATCAGGTTAGAAACTTAATTGAACTTTAGTGTTTATATAAAACCATAATTTGTGACAATTTATCTATAATAGGGTCAGTATCATGTTAAAGTTTTTACCTCAGAAGATTCAAAATCTGTACGCTAATTAAAAACGTACAGATTTTTTAATTTTGGGTATATCAATGAGTGAAAAGGGTATGATAACAGCATAAATATAATGAAAAAGAAATTGTATAAAAGGATAAATTTGACCAATTTTGGATGTTGGCAAGACATATTTTATCCAATAGATACAGAAATGTCGAATTTGTTACAAACAAAGGAAAACTTAGCGAATAGGGCTTTTCGTTTCTTTGTTAATGAAGTACAATATTAGATGTTGACTGATTCTATATTATAATAGAAGTAGACTTAAAATGAGGAGGGGAAACTTATGAAAAACAATCCAGTCGTTCCTTACATCTTAATTCTGGCATTTGGTATTGGTCTTATTTTCTTCATGTCTTTACAAGGTGCAGATAACAAGAAAGAAATTGCTGCTGAACATGAGGGTGGTGGCGAAACTACTACAGAAACAACAGATGCAGAAGCTGATGGTTCAGCACTAGTACAATCTTGTATCGGTTGTCATGGTGGTGACTTAACTGGTAGTATGGGTCCAAATCTACATGGCTTAGATGAAGCACATATCGTAGAAGTTTTAACAAAGGGTATCGAAGGTACTCCAATGCAACCAAACATGAAAACTGAAGAGGAAGCAAAAGCAATCGCTGAATACATTTCTACTTTAGAATAGTAAAACTGACAAGTAGCTGTACTGAAATAGTACAGCTACTTTTTAGATTTAAGCATCATGAAGATGGGGTTGTCCACATAGAAATGTGAGACAACTCCATTTGTTTTTTTTCACGACATCATCCATACTATTAATGGACTCTATTGAAGATAGGCGGTATAAAAATGAACGCACAAAAACTTTCAAAGCGATTAGAAGCAGTAGCGAAATTTGTTCCTACAGGAGCAGTCATGGCGGATATTGGTAGTGACCATGCCTATCTACCATGCTATTTAATTCACAAAGGGACTGCCTCCTATGCCATAGCAGGGGAAGTTGTAAAAGGACCCTATGAATCAGCGGTAGGACAAGTACAGAAGGAAAGCTTAACTGAAAAAATTACAGTACGCCTTGCAGACGGATTAGCAGCGATAGAAGAAGCTGACCATGTGGATACGGTGACAATAGCTGGCATGGGTGGACCATTAATTGTTTCCATTCTAGAGAAGCATCCAGAAAAGCTTCAAGGTGTCACACGTCTAATCCTACAGCCAAATATTCACGCCAAGGTTATCCGTGAGTGGGCTTTAGCACATCAATGGGCGATTCTTGATGAAGAGATTTTAGAGGAAGATGATAAAATCTATGAAATCCTTGTGTTACAAAGAGGGCAAATGGAGCTCTCTACAGCAGAGATTTTGTTTGGACCTAAGCTAAGCCTGCGTAAATCACCAGCATTTACGAAAAAATGGTTGCGTGAAAAAGACAATTGGCAACGTGTACTACAATCCATTGAAGGAGCAGAACAAACACCTGAAATTGAAGAAAAACGTGCAGAGTTAACGGCTCTGATACGTTTAGTAGAAGGAGTTTTGTAAGATGAAAACGGTAAATGGCCAAGAAGTTATTCAAGTGTTCGAAGCATGGTCACCCAAAAAACTAGCTTGTATGGACAATGATCCAATTGGACTAGCGATAGGGACCCTCAACAAACCAGTAAGTAAAGTATTGGTGACGTTAGATGTCAATGAAGCCGTGGCAAATGAGGCAATAGAAAAAGGCTGTGAGCTGATTATCGCACATCATCCACCAATCTTTAGACGCCTAGCGAATATCCGCACAGATCATCCAGCAGGGCGCTTATATGAAAAGCTCATTAAACACGATATTGCTGTATATGCCGCTCATACAAATTTAGATGTAGCCGAAGGTGGGGTAAATGATTTATTAGCAGATGCCCTACAGCTAAAAAACCGTTCTATATTAGAAGAAACGTATGCAGAGAATTTATTGAAGCTAGCAGTCTTTATACCAACTGCTAATGCACAAGCATTACGTGAGGCGCTTGCAAATGCTGGGGCGGGTCGTATTGGCGATTATGAAGCATGTAGTTATACAACGACTGGAGAAGGTCGGTTCCGTGCATTAGCAGGAGCGAATCCGTTCGTAGGCTCTGTTGGCGAATTACATGTGGAGGAAGAAGTAAAGGTAGAAGTTGTTTTTCCTGAATCCATTAAAGGCCGCGTGTTAAAGGCCATGCTTACTAGTCATCCTTATGAGGAGCCTGCCTATGATGTGATACGTCTTGAGCAGCAAACAAATGTGATGGGATTAGGGCGTGTAGGTTACTTAACAAAGGAAATGACGTTACAGCAATTTGCTGAATTCGTTAAACAGCAACTAGATGTGCCAGCTGTTCGTGTAGTGGGTGATTTACAATCGAAGGTCAGCAAGGTTGCGCTTGTTGGTGGAGATGGTAATAAATATATCTATGCGGCAAAACGTGCAGGAGCTGATGTTTTCTTAACAGGCGATATGTACTTCCATACAGCCCAGGACGCACAAGCTATTGATTTGCAAATAGTAGATCCTGGTCATCATGTAGAAAAGGTAATGATTGCAGGAGTAGCAAATAAAATGACTGAACTATGTGAGGATAAAAAATACTTGGTTGAATTCATCCAATCAACGATCCATACAGAACCATTTTTATTTGTATAAGTGAGGGAACAAATATGGCTAATGAAAGACCAGCTGGTAATAAAGCCGGCAAGCTATGGATCATGATTGGTTTATTCATCGTTATTTTTGGTATTGGTATGACGGTGATGACAAATATGGTCAATGATAAGAAAATCGATGCAATGACACAGCAATGTGAAGATGATGGTGGACAAGCGATTGTAGCAAAGGAAAAAAACTTTTTATCCACTAGCTACTCATTTGAATGTAAACAATGAGGTGGAGGCTGAACGCTAGCAGTACTAGTGTTTCAGCCTTTTTGAATGCAAGAAATCTATGAATAGTGATAAGATGAAGAAAAAATTGATTAACAGAAGTGGAGAGGGTTGCCTTGTTTATTCGTTTATCTAAAGATCAGCAGGAAATGATTCTTGCTGATATTCAACGGTTTTTTTATAATCAGCGTGATGAAGATATTAGTGAATTTGAAGCCGAACGTTTGTTAGATTTTATCAAGGAGCATATTGCCCCCTACATTTATAATGCTGCCTTATCAGATGCCAAGTATGTTGTGGAAAGACAATACGCCTCTATTGAAGAGGAATTAGAGGCATTAGAGCAGCCTATTAAAATAAAATAATCCTCTTTATCCCTCTAGTTTAAATATTTGACAGGAAAGAAAGATTGATGGTACCTTAATCTTGAATTAGAGATAATTCAATTCTAACTATTCAGAGCTAATGAACGAGTGATGAATAAAGAGATATTTTCCTGACCAAAATGATTACGAGTGGCGAGCACGTACGATGAACCGTGATGGAGTCACAAGAATGGATGATAAGAGGAGGCGTCATATGTTAAAAATCGGTATTATTTTAGGAAGTACGCGAGAAGGTCGTGTAAGCCCACAGGTTGGAACTTGGGTAAAGGAAGTTGCGGAAAAACGTCGTGATGCGGAATATGAAATAATTGATATCGCTGAATTTAAATTACCATTTTTAGGGGAACCAGGTGGAGACACTTCTGGTGTAGCTGCATGGTCAGAAAAAGTAGCAGCTTGTGACGGCTTTGTCTTTATTGTTGCTGAGTACAATCACTCCATTACAGGTGCATTAAAAAATGCATTAGATTATTTACGAGTGGAATGGAATAATAAAGCTGCTGGTATCGTCTCTTATGGTTCTGTTGGAGGTGCGCGTGCAGCAGAGCATCTACGAGGAATTCTCGGGGAATTGCTAGTTGCTGATGTTCGAGTGCATCCAGCATTATCATTATTTACTGATTTTGAAAACGGCTCTGTCTTTAAACCAAAAGAGGTGCAAGCAGATTCAGTACATCAAATGTTAGATCAGCTTGTGCCATGGTCAACTGCTTTGAAAACAATTCGATCCTAACCTAAGCTATGATTCAGACGGCCGCTTTCAGAAAGCGGTCGTTTTTTGATGAGATAAAATCCAAAATCTATTAATGTTTGATTTCTGCAAGGACCTTTTCCTTTAACTCATTCTCCATCGATGATAGCTTTACTGTATTGGTGAGGCGCTCTTTTAGTTCTTTATCTGTCATAATGCCACGTTCCTCTAAGATTTGTACAAGCAAATTTAATGTCAGTATATTTTTAATATCCGCTGCTTTTGAGTCCATACAAAACCCTCCAAAATGATAGAATTACTACCTCTTAAGTGTACTCCTTTTTGAGAAGTATGACACAGAAAGGTCAAAACAAAGCAAATTTATTTCGCATCCCGGAATATATGGGGAAAAATAAGCGATACAGGATCTGATAGTCCAGTGTTTGAACACTTGCAGATTTCCTTTATGAAGGAGGAGAGATCCTGTATGTGACACTTCGTTTTTTAGTATGAAAAGTATGTGCTGTTTCAAGCTAGAAAAGCGAATATTGTAGTAAAAGGGGACATACCTTCCTATCAGGAGGGATTCAATGGGTAAACGGTTTGGACTTGTCATCGGACTGTTAGTAGTCATTATATCTATGTTGATCCTATTTGATATATTTGCAGGAGAGAAAAGGTCAGAAGCAAATAAAGAGGCTCAATCGCTTATAACAAATGAAGAGTTAAGTCTAGCTCGATTGAAGGATAAGCTCCTTGAAAAGTATGTCGGCATTGACGTTAAAACGACGGAAGAAAAGGAATTAGTAATTCAAGTTGTAGGCGGAGAAGACTATTTCCAGTCAATCAAAAAAGATATGGAATCCATAGCAAAAAATGCTTTAAAAACGTCTCCTTTAAAGGATTATCCGATAGTTTTTGAAAGGTGGGAGTTTACCTCCTTACTTGATAACAACAAGGTAATGGGAGATGATATGAACCTTTTGATGGAAGAGTTAATCGCAGGCTTAGAAGCTTTTGATGTATATGAATATTTAGTCATTGAAAATCAAACAACCATTACCATACAAACAACGATAAAGGGCGCTACGAATGAGGCACTTGCGTTAGCTTTAAGGATGGAAGAAGCCATCAAAAAGATTGTACAAGCAAAAGTATCACAAAATGATTCCTTTGTTATTAACATATTAAATGCACAACGAGAAAAATTAAATTAGCCGTGTATGATGACACATGATAAAGACATCGAGAATTTGACACTCGATGTCTTTATCATGTTTAAATCCAGCTATGTAGTTATGGCAAAGAGTGCTTGATAAAGGGTTGCTAGGAGTGCAACAAAGTGCATATCATCCGCTTGGAAAAGCTTAAACTTTATGCCTGTCTGTACTAGTTCAGTTTCAATAGAGCTTGCACTAGCAATCTTTTCATCATTGCAATATAAATAAGCAGTAGAGGTAAAATCCTTTTCAAAACGAAATTCTATATCGTCCATTTTGAATGAATAAGAGGATTCTAATAATTGCACTGTTTTCCGTTGTATCGGTATCAAGCTACCATCAGGCATGACAATTTGATGGCTGACACCTTTTGTTAACAGGGTAGATTGTACTTGAAAAAGCGGTGCACCTAATGTAGTGCGTGTTTCATAACGGTACGGTAATGTTTGCTGTGCAGCTACCAGTAAGACAGCATTCAGTACTTTACCAGCAGAGGAACGTTCCATTTTTTGAAGTACACATACTGTTTCGTTGTGTTCATTCACGATTGGAATATCGGTAAAGCTTTTAAAGCCCTTCGGATAGGTAAGTGTAAAAGTTGCCATAAAGAAACCTCCAGTCATTATTTATACGAGTATGGAGTCGAGGAGGTTTCAAGAAACTAGCTCTACGGTGTTTTTTATCTACTGCCTCTCTATAAATAATTGAACAGGCTGCTGAAGTAGCAATATTTTGCTTTCAGTAGCCCTTTTCATTTTATGACATTTGGGTATGACCGGACAGAGCACGCTTTTCCTGCTCTGTATCAAATTCTTTTTCCATTTTTGACACGACCACTGTTGCAACACCATTACCAATTAGATTTGTAACAGCACGTGCTTCTGACATGAAGCGGTCTACGCCGATTAAAAGGGCAATCCCCTCAACAGGAATCATCGGGAATGCTGCTAATGTCGCTGCTAGTGTAATAAAGCCAGAGCCTGTTACACCAGCTGCCCCTTTAGAAGTAAGCATTAAGATGGCTAATAACGTAATTTGATGCCAAACATCTAAATCCACACCATAGGCTTGTGCAATAAAGATGGCAGCCATTGATAAGTAAATGGATGTTCCATCTAAGTTAAATGAGTAGCCTGTGGGAATAACTAACCCTACCACTTGCTTCGAACAGCCATAGTTTTCGAGCTTACGCATCATGGAAGGTAATGCAGATTCAGATGAGGATGTTCCGATAACGATAAAGATTTCATCTTTAATGTACTTGATAAATTTAAAAATACTAAAGCCGAAGTAATGGGTAATCAATCCAATAATTACAACAATAAAAATAAACATTGTAATGTAAACAGATAGCATTAAAAATCCTAAGTTTCCTAGTGATTTAAGTCCAAAGTTTCCGATTGTATAGCTCATGGCGCCAAACGCACCAATAGGCGAAATTTTCATTACCATGTTAACGATTTTAAAGAAAATATCGGCCACTTGCTCGAAAAATTTAATAACAGGTTTAGCTGGTTCTCCAATTGCCGCAGCAGCTAAACCAAATAAAACAGCTGAGAATAAGACTGGTAATAATTCACCATTTGCTAAAGCACCTACTACATTTTCAGGAATAATTTGCATAATAAATGCACCTAAACTATGTTCTGCAGCTGCCGCTTCTGTATATTGAGAAACATCGGCACCGCTTGCAGCATCTGTATTAAAACCTTTACCGGGTTGAACAATATTGACAACGATTAAGCCAATTGCAAGGGCAAAAGTTGAAACAATTTCAAAATAAATTAAAGCTTTTCCACCAATTTTCCCAACCTTTTTGACATCCCCCATACTACCAATGCCGATGACGACTGTTAAGAAGATAATTGGTGCTATTAACATTTTAATAAGTTTAATAAATATATCCGCCAAGATTTTGAGCTTTGCCCCGAATTCTGGGAAGGTTGCTCCCACGATAACCCCTAGTACAATGGCGATCAAAACTTGTACTGTCAAGTTTTTAAAATTTATCCGCATATAGTTCTCCCCCTACAACAACGATGAATATTGTGTGAACGCTTTCATGTGGTTATCATAGCTGAAATTTTCCGACAATAGTGTTTATGACCGTAATGGTTGTATTGTTCATTTTGTTCATTCTGAGAGAAAGAGGAGTTAAGACTAGTGATATCAAGGGTTTTAAGCTGTTTTATAGTAGATTTAAAATTGGGGAAACTATTATAATACAAAAGAAAAAATCCTTACGTTTTGTAAGGATCTTTCATAAATGAACAAAAGTATTAGGGCGCAACGATTTTTTCAATCTCTGCTAAGATTTGATCGTTTTGAATATGGGCCCTATAAAAATCATAGACAGGTGTGAGTTGTTCCTTAAAGCGCTGTCTTTCTTGGGGGCTCATTGTATACACATCAAAATCATCTAGCTGTTTTAGCTTTTCCATATCTTGTTCATTCATAAGTGCAGCCTGCTCAAATTGCCAATCGGTTGTTTCCTTCATAGCATCCAATAACTGATGCTGAATTTTGACAGGTAGAGAATTCCAAAAGGTTTCATTCATTAGCACAGCATAGCCTAAAATCCCATGCTGGGTGATGGTCATATGCTTTTGTACTTTGTAAAAACCCTTTGAGTAGATATTAGAAGCGGTATTTTCTTGTGCATCGATCGCATGCTTCTCTAAATCCGAGAAAACCTCACTAAAAGAAATAGGGATAGGTGTTGCTTTGACAACTTCAAATTGCTTTTCTAATGTTTTACTTGGCATCGTACGCACTCGTAAGCCCTGTAAATCTTCAAATGTATGAATAGGCTGCTCAACAGAGGTTAGATGCTTAAACCCATTGTACCAAAAGCCAAGTCCTTTAATATGGATTTGCTCTAGCTCATTGACTAATTGTTCACCAATGGAACCCGTTAGGACTTCCTTTACTTCCTCATTTGTATTAAATAGATAGGGTAAATCAAGCACCTGCCAATTAGGAACATAAGCTGTCATTTTCGAAAAAGTAGGGATGATCATTTCCACTTCTCCCTTTTGTAATGCCTGAAATTCATTTTCATCATTAAATAAAGAGGAGTTGGAGTAGACATGTACTTTGACCTTCCCGTTTGTTTTTTCTTCTACTAGCTCAGCAAATTTGTTGGCAGCTTGCCCTTTAGGGGTATTTTCAGCGACGACATGACTTAAATGAATCGTTATCTGTGTGTCTAAACCCTTTTGTTCATCATCATAGGGCAGTGGCTTGGCGAATAGTAATCCTTGTTGAATACTAATAGTGAGGATTAACACAAACACAGTTATAATCGTTCCAATAATAAATTTTTTCATTGTATACACCCAATTAATTCGTATTTTCTGATGTTTTTGTTATTCTAACATATGGAGTAAGCTAAAATATAGTAGGGGGGAGGCGGTCAGTTGAAATTTCAGAAGTTATCCATGCAGAGAAAAATTATGTCTCTGACTTTTTTTATTCTGATGCTTTCCTTTAGTATTGGCGGTACTTTCTTGCTAGGTTTTGTCATGAATGAGCAAAAGACCAAACTAAGTGATCAGGCACTCCTTGTAGCAAAAACCGTCTCACAGCTTCCTGAGATAAAAACATATATTACCAGTGAAAATCACTATGAGGCCATACAGCATATTAATCCTGTCGTAGAAGAAATCCGTGATATCAATGGGGCAAAATATATTGTTGTTCTTGATATGCAACGACGAAAATATTCTCATCCTAATAGCCAAGAACTTGGTCGACTATCACAATCTGGAGATTTAAACGCTGCTTTTTCAGAGCATTACTATACGTCGATTGCACGTGGGGAACATGGTAATATGGTTCGTGCATTTGTTCCGATTATGAATCATGAAGGACGACAAATAGGTGTTACAGTAGTAGGGTACAGTGTGCTTACGGTAGTTGAGTTACTGCAAACAATGCAAACCGAACTAATGATTACTGTTCTATTATCGTTACTATTTAGTGCATGGGGAGCACGAACATTGGGGCTCCATATGAAAAAGCAAATGTTTGGGTTAGAGCCGCATGAAATTGCCAAAATGTATGTAGAACGGACAGAAACGTTTAATGCCATGCACGAAGGCATCATTGCTATCGATAATGATTTGACCATTACGATTTTTAATGAAAAGGCCTGTGATATCTTAGGGGTATCTGAAAAGCCCTCTACATTGATAGGACAGAAAATCTTTCATGTCCTGCCAGATACACGACTTCCTGAAATTTTAGAGCTGGATCAGCCGTTATTTAATCGTGAGCTGTATATTAATAATCATAGTATTATGAGTAATCGAATTCCAATACAGGTGAATGGTGAAACTGTTGGGGCAGTGGCCATGTTTAAAGACCGTACGGAAGTGAAAAAGCTTGCCGAAGAATTAACAGGAGTTAAGGCATTTGTCCAAGCCCTTCGCGTACAAACACATGAGCATAAAAATAAACTGCATACGATAGCAGGTCTTTTACAGTTGGGGCATCATGAACAGGCACTTTCTTACTTGACACAAGTGAAGGAAGAGCATGATGAAATCACTAATTTTTTAAATGAACGAATCAAAAATGAAAATATATCTGGACTATTGCTCAGTAAAATTTCCTATGCGAAGGAACAAGGAATTCGATTGGAAATTGATCGTGAAAGTCGATTAACATCATTTCCAGCTAATTTAGATCATCATGATTTCGTCATTCTCTTTGGTAATTTGATAGAAAATGCGTTTGATGCATTAAAGGATGTACAGGTCGAGGAGAAGGTGATTCATGTTTCTGTGGATGAAGATGATGACGTATTAGCCATATTAGTAACCGATAATGGTGTAGGCATGACGGAAGAGGTGAAGCAGCACATTTTTGACAATGGTTATTCTACAAAAGAGAAAAACTACCGTGGAATAGGGCTATTTTTAATAAAGGAAATCGTCGAAAAAGGACAGGGTGACATTGAAGTCATCAGTGAGCCTAACAAAGGAACAAGTTTTTTAATCACCTTTTATTATGCATAATGGGATGGAGGGCTAGCAGTGGCACAGATCAAGGTATTATTAATTGAGGATGATCCAATGGTACGAGAGGTAAATCGTCAATTTATTGAAAAGGTAGAGCATTTTCAAGTGATTGGACAGGCACCTAATGGCTTAGAAGGCATTACGCGAATTCGCCACCTTAAGCCCGATTTAGTTTTTATGGATATTTTTATGCCTGAGCAAGATGGTATTACAAGCTTACGCAAAATACGTGAGCTCGATCTCCCAGTAGATGTTATTACCGTGACGGCTGCAAATGATATGGAAACAGTGAAACAGATACTGCATCTAGGTGTTTTTGATTATATTATGAAGCCCTTTTCTTTTGAACGTGTTAAAGGGACGCTTGACAATTATTTACGCTTTAAAAAGCAAACTCAAACAGAACGTGAGCTCACACAGGGAGAATTAGATCAGTTATTTCATTATCGTGATGGACAAACCATGTTGGATCAATCTGTTCCATTGAAATCCGAGAAAAATCTCCCAAAAGGTTTTAATCGTACAACACTTGAAAAGGTTGTGCACTTTTTACAATCGGTGGATGGTGCCTCAGCAGAAGAAGTAGCCAGTGGAATTGGCATTGCCCGCGTAACAGCTAGAAGATATTTAGATTACCTCGAAAAACAAGAGGAAATTACAATGGATGTCCATTATGGTGGCATTGGTCGTCCCATAAACTATTACTTTAGTAAATAAAGAAAATCCTGATTGTCATGATGACAACCAGGATTTTTTGGGAGTAATTAATAAGGCATGATTTTGTCAACAGGTGTTGGTGTCTTAATCTTTGGCAGAATTTTATCTAGTGTCACGGTACGCTTAATCTCGTGTGTAGATGGATCATGTTCATCAAATTGATCTAGGAAGTTAATAACCTCTTTTACAATTGGTGTTGGCGTAGAAGCACCTGCTGTTACAGCAACGATGTTGATACCTTTTAACCATTCTACTTTAAGCTCTGAAACATCTGCAATTCGATAGGATGGTGTTCCAGCAATTTCCACAGAAACTTGTGTTAAGCGGTTCGAGTTATTGGATTTAGGATCACCTACAACAATAAGTAAATCCGCTTCACCTGCTTGCTGTGCAACAGCCTCTTGACGGACTTGTGTAGCTAAACAGATCTCTTTGTGTACCTCAATATGTGGAAATTTTTCTTTTAAACTATCCATTAAATGGGCGACATCCCATTGGCTCATTGTCGTTTGATTTGTGACAAGTAATTTATCATTCGTTAATTGTAAAGCATCAATATCATTAGAAGACTGTACTAAGTGGACATGATCCGGAGCAACGCCAATAGCACCCTCTGGTTCGGGATGTCCTTTTTTACCAATATAAATAATGTCATAGCCTTCTGCAGATTTTTCACGAATTAAATCGTGGGTAACTGTTACATCAGGACATGTAGCATCAATGGACACTAAGCCTTTTCGCTTCGCAATCTCACGAATTTCCGGTGAAACACCATGTGCTGTAAAAATGACAGTACCTGTTTCAACTTGTTTAATAATTTCTAGGCGGTTATCACCATCTAACGTGATGATACCATCCTCTTCAAACGCATCTGTGACGTGTTTATTATGCACAATCATCCCTAAGATGTAGATAGGTCTTGGTAATGTTTTATCAAGTGCGGCGTTACGAGCGATCACCATCGCATCCACAACACCGTAGCAATAGCCACGTGGATTAATTTTTAATACTTGCATGGTGGTTGTGACTCCTTTCAAGCTTACCTATCTACATTATAACGGACAGTGACTGTGAATACAAAGAAACGTTCATTTACATTGGTGGTTGGAAAATACGTGGTTTAGATGGAAGTGGCTCGGGAGGCGTAAATGATGCACTTTGCCTAGATGACCGTCTTCTTCCAGCAGTCTTACTATTGCCTCCAGCAGCCTTACTATCGCTTCCTGCTGCTTCAGTTGCTCCACCGCCAGCGGAAGGAAGTCCTTGGAATCCTTTATATAATTTTAAGAGTGATGGAATATTTTTCACCATCGGCATAGCTTGTTGGATATAAGGGGTATAGGTTTTGGCTGTATTAAATAAACTGTTGGCTTGCTGTAAAAATGAGCCGACTTTCGAAGCTTCTTGCACAGGTGGCATCGGCATTTGCCCTCCAAATGAACCTATTCCATTAGCCATTGGAAAGCCGCCTGGAATTCGTGGTTGAACAGGGAAGCCTCCAGGCGGGAAAAAGGACTGTGGCGACATCTGTGGAGGTGTTTGCATGGGCATGGGCATTCTCATGCCACCCGGATACATTGGGTATGGATAAGGTGGTCGAAATACCATAATGATCTCCTTTCTACTTGTTTTTCATTGATGAACATACCTGACTATAGCTATGATATGCAAAGGCTAATAGGAGGGTTCGATAAAGATCAATAAAACAACAACAACCCACGATCCTTATATGGAAATTCACAGAAGTGACATATTACTTTTTGCTTGTGAACGTATTATATGTAGTCCAAAAAATTGTGCCACAAGTGAACCTAAAAAAAAACGCCGAGCAATTACTCGACGTTTTCTTTCTCTTGATTCAGCTGGTGTTCAAACACTGACTGGATTAAGATAAAAGCCCACTACTGATGGCACAGATTTTGAAGAGGGGCTTTTTAAGCAAGCTCAAAAAATCTGGACGCCATTACACTGAGGCGTTATGGATGCTATTTTATGCTTGTGAATTTACAAGAATTTTAATATGATTACGTTCCTTCATTAAAGCTTCAAAGCCTTCTGTTACCACTTCATCAAGAGCAATTCGTTTTGTAACAAGCTTGTCTGCTGGGAAGTAACCTTGTGTCATTAGCTCCATCACGGCTGGGAAAATATCACGGTAGGCAATAATTCCTTTGACTGTTCGCTCTGATAGAACAATATTGTTCGGTTGGATAGCAGCTGTAGACTCCCAAATCGACACAATGATTGTTTCACCTTCAAAAGTTGTTGAGTCAATAGCTTGTTGTAAAACCACAGGAACGCCCGTTACTTCAAAGGCAACATCTACACCACCATTTGTTAATTCATGCAGACGCACAACGGCATCTTCCTCTTTAGGGTTAATGACGGCTGTTGCACCAAGTTCTAAAGCTTTTGCGGCACGCTCTGCTGAAAGCTCTACAGCATAGATTTCTGCTGCGCCTGCTGCACGTAATGCTTCAATAACAAGAAGCCCGATTGGTCCTGTTCCAAAGACGGCAGCTTTGTCACCGGCTTTTAATTTACTTTGACGCACGGCATGTAAAGCGACTGCCGCTGGTTCTACAAGTGCTCCTTGCTCATAAGAAAGCCCTTCTGGCATTTTGTGAACCATTTTTTCATCTACCATTGTATATTCGGAGAATCCTCCGCCACCGCCTGAAAGACCGTGGAAACCTAAATGTTTACAAATATTATATTTACCTTTTTTACAAGCAGCACATTCGCCACATGCAAGGATTGGTTCTACTACTACAGGATCTCCTATTTGAACAGATGTTACACCATCGCCAATTTCAACTACTTCTCCTGAAAATTCATGTCCCATCACAATGGGTGCGATGTCTTTACTTACATAGTGAGGTTGCTCCACTGGAATAAAGATTGGCCCAGCTGCGTATTCATGTAAATCACTGCCACAAATCCCTGTCCAATGTACTTTAATTTTTACTTTTCCAGGTGCGATGACTGGTTCTTCAATGTTTTCTACACGGATGTCTTTTGCTTTATACCATCTTGCTGCTTTCATAATCTACCAACCTCCCATAATATCTTACAGCTCTATCATAACATGTGGGAAATCTGCTAATCATTAGTTCCCTATAAATTGACATAAAAATTACATATTACAAGCGTTTTCGAACATTGTTGCAGCGCTTTTTTGATTGCATATTCTGCGTATTTCAAGTACCTTTGATAAGGGCTTTGTTACGGTGATAATAAAACATTAAAAATATGTTTATGCTAGTAAGAAATAGAACGTAAATATACCTTAAAGTTCGAATCATGGTACAATGAAAAAGATGTTAGGAGGAACGAATGATGTCAAAATATACTGATTATAATTTTCAGCCATTTTTGCAGGACGCCATTGCAAATCTAGGCTTTACAGAACCGACACCAATTCAAAAAGAAATTATTCCGCTTTTATTAAAAGGAAAAAGTGCTATTGGACAGGCACATACAGGAACAGGGAAAACACATAGTTTTTTAATCCCGATTGTTCAACGTATTGATGTAGAAAAACAGGAAGTACAGGCTGTTATTACTTCTCCTACTCGAGAGTTAGCACAACAAATTTTTGATGCATTAAATCAATTAATAGAAGGAACTGCGATTCAAGCAAAACTATTTATTGGGGGTACGGACAAACAACGCTCCATTGATAAATTAAAAACACAGCCACAAATTGTTGTTGGAACACCAGGACGTATTCGTGACCTTGTTTCAGCACAAGCGTTATTTGTGCATACAGCACCAATCTTAGTTGTTGATGAAGCGGATCTAGCTTTTGATATGGGCTTCATTGAAGAGATTGATGGATTTGCTTCACAGATGCCAGAAAAGCTTGAAATGTATGTTTTTTCTGCAACAATTCCAGAAAAACTTCAGCCATTTTTAAAGAAATATATGGAAGCGCCAGTGCACGTCCATATGAATGATAAACGACCAGTGGCAGAAGGCATCGATTTTGTGCTTGTACCAGTGCGCTCAAAATCGCGTAATAAACGTTTATTAGAAGTCATTGAGGGCATTAATCCCTTTTTAGCTGTTATCTTTACCAACACACGTAAAACAGCAGAACACGTTGCTGGCTACTTAAATGAGCATGGTATCCGTTGTGGTCAAATTCATGGTGACTTAAGTCCACGTGATCGTAAAAAAATGATGAAGCAAATCCGTGAGCTTGACTACCAATACATTGTAGCAACTGACTTAGCTGCTCGTGGTATTGATATCCAAGGCATTTCTCATGTTATTAACTACGAGATTCCAGAGGACTTAGAATTCTTTATTCACCGTGTTGGTCGAACAGCGCGTGCAGGCAATAAAGGGACAGCCATTACATTATTTGAGCCATCAGACGAGGATGCAGTAGTTCGCGTAGAAAAAATGGGCATTCCTTTTGTGCAAAAAGATGTAAAAGATGGCGAATGGTCAGAGTTAAAAGAGCGTCATGCACGTAAAAATCGTGTGAAGCAAGAAAATGAAATTGATGTGAAAGCAAAAGCGTTGGTACGTAAGCCTAAAAAGGTAAAACCTGGATACAAACGTAATATGAAGTGGGAAATGGAAAAAATTAAAAAACGTGAACGTCGCTTAAAAGCACGAGGTAAAAAATAAGGGGGCTTTTACATGTTACTTGGCTCACATGTTTCGATGAGCGGGAAAGAAATGCTACTTGGCTCTAGTAAAGAGGCACTGTCATACGGAGCCAATACATTTATGATTTATACTGGAGCACCGCAAAATACGCGTCGCAAAGCCATTGCTGACTTAAACATCATGAATGGACTCCTGCATATGAAAGAGCATGGTATGACCAATATTGTTGTACATGCACCTTACATTATTAATATTGGCAATACAGAAAAACCAGAAACATTCCGTCTCGGTGTAGATTTCCTACAATCGGAAATTGAACGTACTGCAGCACTGGAGGCAACGCAAATTGTGTTACATCCTGGTGCCCATGTAGGAGCTGGTGCTGATGCTGGTATTGCTAAAATTATTGAAGGTTTAAATGAGGTTTTATCTCAAGACTATCCCGTTCAAATTGCATTAGAAACCATGGCAGGGAAGGGGACAGAATGTGGACGTTCCTTTGAAGAGCTTGCTAAAATTATTGATGGTGTAACAAATAACGAGCGACTTTCTGTATGCTTTGATACTTGTCATACACATGATGCTGGCTATAATATTGTGGAAGATTTTGATGGGGTATTAAACGAATTTGATAAAATAATAGGTGTGGAACGCATTAAAGTATTGCATATCAATGACTCCAAAAATGTGCGCGGTGCAGGTAAGGATCGCCACGAAAATATTGGCTTTGGTCATATTGGCTTTGATGCCCTCAACTATGTAGTACACCATCCACAATTAATGGATGTTCCTAAAATTTTAGAGACACCGTTTGTCCCTCTCACTAGTGACGCTAAATCTAAGGTAGCTCCGTATAAAGTGGAAATCGATATGTTACGAAACGGTACATTTAAGCCTGAGCATATTGAAGCTTTAAAGGGCTAATATAACTAACCCGAAATCAGGCTGGTTCTGATTTCGGGCTTTTTTTATTTTGTAAACAAGGCAATCAGTTGGCGAGAGCGCTTTCTCCCTAAAACAGCTTCCACTTCAACAAGAATATCTTTAGGAATACCTAAAAATAGCCAAGAAAATGAGAATTGCTCCAAATAAGGTCGAAGTTTTTTTACTTCAGAAGTCGTAATGCTAAAACCTTCTTCACGAGCAATCGCGACAATTTCCTTATCCGTGCTTTGTGCTAATTGCTGTAAAAATTGAATACTCAAAGTCAATCCTCCTTTACCCCATTTTATTTTCACGTTTTACACACTTGCCATCAGCCTATTCGAAAAAGCATCCATCTTCTTTTCTTTACAAAAACTGCACTTTCCTTTATACTTACAATTTGTAAATCGTAATGATTTTGAATTAGAAAGAAGCGATCATGCATGAAAACAACACTTATTGACATTGAAAATGTGTCATTTCAATATGACTATACGCAAGTTTTAAAAAACATTTCTTTTCGTGTAGAAGAGGGAGATTTTTTAGCACTTCTCGGTCCAAATGGTTCGGGAAAATCAACATTATTAAAAATTATTTTAGGTTTGTTGAAACCTTTATCTGGTGAAATAAAGCTATTTGGTGAAACAAGCGCGAACTTTAAGCACCGTGAATGGATTGGCTATGTCTCACAAAAATCCAATGCCTTTAATTCTGGGTTCCCAGCAACCGTGCAAGAGGTCGTGAAAAGTGGATTAACAAAAAAATTAGGGCTTTTTAAAAGACCTGGCCGAGACGCCAAAGACAAAGTTCAAGAAGCTTTAAAGGCAGTTGGCATGGATGCTTATATGAATCGCAATATTGGAGAATTATCTGGTGGACAACAACAACGTGTTTTTATTGCAAGAGCTTTAGTCAGTGATCCTAAACTGCTCATTTTAGATGAGCCAACTGTCGGCATTGATCACGAGAACGTGCAGTCATTTTATGATATGCTGGCGAAATTAAATCGGGAACAAGGAATTACGATGATTCTTGTCACACACGATGTCGATACGGTATCAAATCGTATTAGTCATGTGGCATGTTTAAATCAAACCATTCACTTCCACGGCTATAAAAATGAATTTGATAATATTTCTCAGGACGCGCTAGATGCTTGGTATGGCCATTCCGTGAGAAAGATTCATTAGAAGGAGTAGGCACATGATTGAAGCAATTTTACATTATGAATTTTTACAAAATGCCTTTTTCTCTGGATTATTAATTGGCATACTTGCACCACTGCTGGGGGTGTTTATTGTTGTACGTAGGCTGTCCTTGATTGCCGATGCTTTGTCACATGTAACACTCGCTGGAATCGCTGGGAGTTTATACATCAGTCAATCTGTATCAGCCTTAGCAATGCTCAATCCTATTTATTTAGGTATACTAGCCTCTGTTAGTGGCTCTATTTTGATTGAGCGTTTAAGACGTTTATATAAGCACTATGAGGAGCTTGCCATTCCAATCATTATGTCAGGTGGTATTGGGATTAGCGCCATCTTTATCTCACTTGCCAGTGGCTTTAGCACAGATTTAATGAGTTATTTGTTTGGCTCGGTTTCTGCTGTATCTCGTCAAGATTTATGGGTGGTGATCGGAATTGCTGCCATTGTAATTATTTTTTTATTTTTATTTTTTAAAGAATTATTTGTTTTGTCTTTTGATGAGGAATATGCAAAAGCTAGTGGACTTCCAGCTCGTTGGGTTCATCTTTTATTTATGATTGTGACTGCGCTTGTCATTGCGGCAAGTATGCGCATAGTAGGTATTTTACTTGTATCATCTCTGATGACATTACCTGTCGCAGCAGCAATGCGCTTGGCAAAGGGCTTTAAGCAAACCATCATTTATGCTATTGTTTTTGGAGAAACTGCTGTACTAATTGGTCTAATTAGTGCATTTTATATGGATTTAGCACCGGGAGGCACAATTGTTGTCACTTCTATTTTGATTTTGTTACTTGTAATCCTAGGAAAGAAAGTAGCATTTAAAATGGCTGCAAAGCAGGGGGAGGTAGCGCAATGAATATTTCAAGAGCGTGGGAAATATTAAAGGAAAATGGCTATAAAAAAACAGATAAACGGGAGTTAATATTAGATATGTTTGCAGCAACAGATAAATATCTAACAGCCCGTGATTTATTGGATGTTCTAAAAAAGGATTTTCCGGGAATGAGTTTTGATACCATTTATCGTAACCTTGCTACTTTTGTGAAACTTGGGATATTAGAAGAAACAGAGCTATCAGGGGAACGTAATTTCCGTATGCACTGTGAATCTGCGCATCATCACCATCATTTTATCTGTATGGATTGTGGCAACGTCAAAGAGCTTAATCTTTGTCCAATGGAAATGTTAGGTGAAAAATTACCTGATTATGAAATTGAAAATCATAAGTTTGAAATATATGGTAAATGCCCGGATTGTAAGCATGAAACGCTGTCACTTTAAATATGACAGCGTTTTTTCTATGTAAGAAGAGGGTGCCTGTATAAGGCTACCCTCTATATTAATTAAGCTACACTACTCGACGAATCGCAACAATTTTATTGCAATCTACGATTAAAGGAGAAGCAGCAGCTGCACCTGGCTCAAGGAAGTATGCACAGCAATTTCTTTGATCGAGGGAAATGAAAGTCACACCTAAGAAGCTAATACCTCCAGATAAGAAGATATCTAGTGTAGTAGCTAGCTCTAATTTTCTTAATTGGTGACAAATACAGCCTCTACAGTGGCTGCTCATTCTTGGTGTACATTTTTCTTCTTTTTTACAATGGCATTTTTCCTCTTTTTGGCAATGACATTTTTCAACTTTACGTTGACAGCATTTTTCCTCTTTTTTAGGACATTTACAGCCTTGCCAGTTCATATGTGACATATATCTTTTATCTTCCATTGTCTAGACCTCCCTTCCTCTAGTTTCGTAAAGGTAACCCTTACAGTAATAATCTATGTTTGGTGCATAGCTAGAGACTGGCGATATGTCCGATAGGCAGCTTAAAAATCTATATTTTTCTCAAAAACTTTTGCAATGTGTAAAGCCCTAAGCTGAAATATTGCTATAAACATCTAATCAAGCTAATTGTATGGGGATAGATTTCATATTTCCTTCGAAAAGCGCGAAAAAAAGATGAGTCTTTACCGAAATGGAAAGACTCATCTTTTAAATAGAAGTTTATTGATGTTTTTGTTGGAAATTTACCATGAAATCTCGTAAAGCTTCGCAAGCCTCAAGTGGCACTGCATTATAAGTGGAAGCACGACAGCCGCCAACAGAACGATGTCCATTTAGCCCGATAAAACCTGCTGCCTTTGCCTCTGCAAGGAATTGTTTTTCTAGCTCCTCATCTGCAACACGGAATGTAATGTTCATTAAAGAACGGCTTTCAGGTGTGGCATGGCCTTTGTAGAAACCATTACTATTGTCAATGGCATCATAAATCACTTTTGCCTTTAATTCATTATGTTTTTCAATTGCTGCTACGCCGCCTTTAGCTTCTACCCATTTTAATACCTCGCCGAGCATATAGATTCCGAATGTCGGAGGTGTATTATAAAGAGAATTACTATCAGCATGTGTTGTATACTTTAACATCGTTGGTATATTTTTATTTGCTTTTTCAAGTAAATCTTTGCGAATAATCACGACCGTTACACCTGAAGGGCCAAGGTTTTTTTGAGCTCCTGCATAGATGATACCGAATTTTTCAATATCCACTGGTTTTGATAGGATGTCACTTGACATATCCGCCACTAATGGAACATTTCCTGTGCTAGGGAAATTTTTCCATTGTGTACCATATATCGTATTATTGGATGTGATGTGAACATATGCATCATCTTCATTGAATTGAATATCTTCTAAAGCAGGAATATTGCGGTATTGGTTTTCTTTTGTGCTTGCAGCTTCAACAGGTGTCCCAAATAATTTAGCTTCCTTAAAAGCTTTCTCAGACCATGAGCCTGATAATACATAGCTAGCTTTTTGCTCAGTTGTTAAGAAGTTCATAGGCACCATTGTAAACTGAAGGCTTGCTCCACCCTGTAAGAATAGTACCTCATAGTTTTCTGGAATAGCATAAAGTTTTTTTAATAAAGTAATAGCTTCATTATGTACTTCATCGAAAATGGCACTACGGTGACTCATTTCCATAATGGACATACCTGAATCACGGAAGTTTACTAATTGCTGTTGAGCATTTTCTAATACTTCTTGTGGTAGAGCAGATGGACCTGCGTTGAAATTGTATGCACGTTGTGTCAAAGTGGTACACTCCTTGTTTGGTTAATAACAGAACTTTACTGGATTATAACCTAATTTTCAAGAGAAAAAATAAAATTCTTAATATTTGAGCAGAATGGCGACAGGCTCGCAACAAAATGTACACATTTAAGCAGGTATTTTTCATTAAAAACGAACAAATAGAAAGGTATTTTTGAAATTAAGTTATATTTTCCGTATATTAAATATTTTTTATTGCAATAAAAATGATATTGTTCGTGTTTTTGCTTGCAAATATTTCCTTGGTAGAAGCGTGAAATGGACAGGCTAAAGCAAAACTATCCAATCGATTGTTAGAGAAAGTTCCTTATTACTTTACGAGAGGTAAGCAAGTTTTTGTATAATATTATTAAGAAAAGAAAAAGAGGTGTTCAGGATGTTTACTGTAGAGAAAGCTTGTTTAGTAGTTGTAGATGTGCAAGGAAAGTTAGCAACAATTGTTGATGACAGTGAAACGGTAATTGAAAATGTAGCAAAGCTAGTACAAGCGATGAAGGCACTCGAAGTACCTATTTTGTGGCTAGAACAAAATCCAAGTCGATTAGGCGGAACGGCACTTGATATTGCACAGCATTTACAAGGGCAACCTATTGCCAAAATGGCCTTTAGTGCGTGCCAAGAAGAGGCATTTGTAGAAGCGATAAAGGAAAATGGACGTTCTCAATTCATTGTCACAGGTATCGAAACACATATTTGTGTGTATCAAACGGCTAGACAACTGAAAGAACAAGGATTTGAAGTAGAGGTTGTTGTAGACGCCGTATCTTCTCGAACAAAGGCAAATAAAGAAATTGGGCTTACGAAGATGAATGCCCTTGGTATTTATCCAACTAGCACCGAAATGATCTTGTATGAGCTATTACAACGTGCAGATCATGAACATTTTAAAACCATTTTGAAGCTTGTTAAGTGACATGAAGCTAAAATTGAAACAATTGGTCTGTGTATTCCATTCAATGTAATAACAATTTTGCTTTCAATAGAAATGTATAAAAATATATTGATTTTATATAAAAAACAGTAGATGTTTGATGGGTCAATAGACCTTGTTCAAGCATCTTTTTTTATTAAATCTGCATAAAGTGTGACATTACTCATATAAAAACTTAGCCATTCTAAATGTTGTATACTATAATAAAAAACCGGGATTCATTATAGGGAAATAACTATTAATGAGGATGATGACGATGATAAAAAATGTTAGATGGTGGCTGTTAATAGTGAGTGTAGTTTTTCTTTCAATCAGTTGTACAGGTAAAGAAGTAAAAGTAGAAAAAGCTCCTCTTTCATCAACGGAACAATTTGTTATTGAAGATTTACTGAATGATAAGGGACTATTAAGGACAGATTTAACAAACCAAAAGGACATATTTTTATCAGAGTCGGTAGGGTTATGGTTGGCGTATTTATTAGAAAAAGATGATCCGGTTCGTTTTAATGAGCAGATAAATGTTATGAAATCATACTTTTTAGCAAATGATTTTATTGTCTGGCGTATAGAGGGGACTAGAAAGGCTTCTGTTAATGCATTAATTGATGATTTGCGAATCATTCGTGTTTTACTGTCAGCAGGTGAAAAGTGGCAAGATTCAACTTACTTACAATTGGGTAAAAAAATTGGAGAAAACTTAGTTCGGTATGGAATGAATGAAGAACTGTTTGTTGACTTTGTCGATGTTGACAGTCATGACAAAGCCAATACGCTAACGATTAGCTATATCATGCCTTCAGCTTTTCATGAGATGGAAGAAAACGGTCTTTTATCCCAACAGCAAGTCCAACATCAGCTAGCTATTATACAAAATGTGCCACGAGCTAACGCAGGGTTTTTTCCAAAATATTATGATATTACCACTGAAAAATATGTATTTGACAAAGAACTACACATGATTGATCAATTATATACAGCTTATCATCTTGCCTCTATCGATGGGGACACTGCAGTATTTAAAGACTGGCTATTAAACCTTCTGAAAAGAGACAATAAATTATATGGTCGTTATAATCCTCAAACGAATCAACCAACTGTTGACTATGAGTCACCAGCTGTTTACGCCATGGCAGCGCGATATATGCTTGCAATAGACGAACAGCAAATAGCACAGGAGTTTATTGAGAAAATGGAAAACTTAAAGGACCCTACAACAGGTTATGTTGATAAAAAAACAAGGTCAACGCATAGTTTTGATAATTTGCTACCACTATTAGCCGAAAGGGAGGTAAAAAATGCACACAACAATGACTAGAAATAGAGCTATTTTTGTCTATGGAACCATCCTTATTTTACTCTTACAAATACCTACTTATTTTTTATTGCGTTTGGATGCTGAAGGCTTGTTATTATACGCTCTTTTGTTGCTATTAATTGTTCTGACACTTTGGAGAGGGATCGTATTTGGACTTATAAGTAGTTTAGTATTAATTTTTATTACAGGTTCCACACTGCTTTATTCAGGAATATCAGGATCTATGACATTTCTAAATCCGTCCTTCTCCATGCAGCTATTTTTCCTCTATGGCATTATGTTATTAATCCTCATACTTTGTACCGGTAAATTGCATGAATTAATGAAAAAACAGGAAAACTATATAAAAAAACTGCAAGAAGACGTAAGGAAATATGTAGCGATTGATGTTGAAACCGGTTTTGAAAATGAAACACGTATGCAAATAAGTGTCAATGAGGAGATGCGAAGAGCAGATCGACAGAAGCAAACCTTTGTTTTCATGGTGTTAAAAATTGAGAATTATCGAAAATTCCAACAGCTTTATGGAGCAAAAGAAATACAACATTTTTGGCAACAGCTTTCGCAAAAAATTCAACAAACTATCAGACTAACAGATAAAAAATTTCGTTTTCGTGAAGATCATATTGGGTTGCTACTTATTGATACGACAGATAAACATATGGAAGTCATCTATGCCAAATTGGACCAAGCCCTGAAAAATCATCAATTGTTAAAAGGTAAATGGGTGACGATAAGTTATAAAACGAGCTATTTCACCTATCAGCCACTGCAAGAATCATCATTTGATGAACTATTAAAAGATCTGGAAAGAGAGATGAAAACAAGTGCGCTCTAACTATCAATTATGGTTCGCCATGGGACTGCTTTGTTTTTATACTTTCATAAATAAGGAAATCGCATATGCAGGAGAAGCTGATAAGGATGTGGCGTTGATTTATATCACAAGTAATCAGCAGCCAAATGAAGATGTATTCGCATTGCAAGAGATGCTACAAACATCTACGTCCGTGGATGTTGTTTTTATAGAGGATGTCAATGAACGCAATCTCCAACAATATAAACGCATTGTAATTTTGAGCTCCTACCAAACAAAAATCCCTCAAAATGCACTATCTTCAATAAATCAATTTCAAGGACCTGTCTTGCTGATTGGTGAGAATGCACTTCAATTTGAAAATTTTTCAACTTGGCATGAAGGACCTACAGTGGAACTTCGAGCTATAGGTGAAGAAAGTTTAAGTAACCCTGTTCGTTGGAAAAGTATACAACCATCTGCAGACTGGGAAATTGTAAAGAGTGCCACTTCTTTGAATCAATCCTATCCTTTTATCGTCACAAAGGATAATTGGTCATTTATTGGAGATTTCATCAATAAAGATTTATTACTCTATCAATGGCCAGCTATGATAGGTGAACTTTTGCATTTATCCAAGCCTCAAATACATCCTGCCTATATTGTTTTAACGGATATTAATATGAAAACAGAAGTTCAACAATTAGAAGACGTAGTGATGGAATTTTCAGAAAAAAGAATCCCTATAGCTCTTGAAATCACACCGATTTTACAAGATGAATTTGAAAAAGAAACCTATTACTTACACGATAACAAAAAATTATTAAGTTATTTACAAAAATTGCAAAAGGAAGGATATCCATTCGTCCTTTCTTCTTCTACTGCTAGTCAAACTGAAAAGAATCTCGATTATTTAGTGCTTCGTAAAATTTATCCAACGATAACTAGTGGGGACAGTCCTTTATTTAAGGGCAGTATTCAACAAGGAAGTCAACAGCTATATTTATCACAAATCGACAGTCGCACCATTTACCCGGTGACAGTAGGTACTATTGCCAATACGGACAATAATCCTTTGTATCCTGTTAAACAGAAAATAAAACTGTTATTAAAAGTTCCTAGTTCTATTATCGGTATTCAATATCCTGCCTATTTTAACGCTTCCTATGTTGAGGAGCTTGCCGTTTATTTAAGTGAACATCCACAAATTGAGCTACTTAATCTCAGACAGACGAAGCAACAAGTAACATCCAAAAATATTTCGATTAAGCAACATGAAAACGGTGAACAAACAATACAATTAGCATTTACAAAAATCGAACGTTTAAAAATATTATTTGAAGAACGACCAGTTGAATTAATTTTATGGGCTGTTTGTTACATTATTTTTTATTAGCACCTTGCGTTTACGTATTACCTTACGTAAGAGATTATTTGAGGAGAGGAAAACAAATGGCTAATACCTTATTTTTTATATCACTTTTCCTCATTTGGATCATGCTGCTTTACCATATGTTTTTAATGGAGGGGGGTTATTTACACTTCCGTACTTTTGAAAAGCCAATTGATGACTGGGCTAAAAAAATGGACAAGGTTCCCTCTGTCAGTGTCTTTATACCGGCGCACAATGAAGCACTTGTGATTGAACAGACGCTCCGAGCTATGTCACGACTATATTATCCGAAAGATCAACTAGAGGTGATTGTCATTAATGATAATTCCTCGGATGAAACTGGTGCTATTGCAGCACGGTACGCAGAGAAATTCCCATTTATTCGTGTCATTGAAACGGTAGAGCCAAACAAAGGGAAGGGTAAATCCTCTGCCCTAAATTCGGCACTAGCTGATTCCACAGGGGATATTGTTGTTGTTTATGATGCTGATAATACACCTGAACGGATGGCCGTTTGGTATTTAGTAATGGGGCTCATGAATGATCCAAAAGCAGCTGCCACTGTTGGGAAATTTCGCGTTATTAATGCGGCAGAAACATGGTTAACTCGTTTTATTAATATAGAAACAATTTGTTTCCAGTGGATGGCTCAAGGCGGGCGTTGGAAATGGTTTAAGGTGGCAACTATACCTGGCACCAATTTCGCAATCCGACGGACGGTTTTGGAGCAATTAGGCGGTTGGGATGTAAAAGCATTGGCTGAAGATACAGAGCTAACCATCCGTGTTTATAATTTAGGCTACCATATTCGTTTTTTCCCAAAAGCCATTACCTGGGAGCAAGAACCAGAAACGTTAAAAGTATGGTGGAAGCAACGCACTAGATGGGCAAGAGGTAATCAATATGTAGTGCTGAAGTTTTTAAGTCAATTCTTCACCCTCAAAAGAAAAAGTATAATGTTTGATTTATTTTATTTCTTTTTTACGTATTTTTTATTTTTCTTTGGAGTCATTTTATCCAATGCCCTGTTTATTATTAATTTATTTTATGATATTGGATTGACCGTTGGTGACATTGCCCTTGTTTTATGGGTTTTAGCCTTTTTACTGTTTTTAGGAGAAGTAATGATAACCTTAAGTATTGAAAAAACAGAAATGAATCGAAAAAATTTCTTCTATGTCATACTTATGTATTTTACCTACTCTCAAATGTGGATTGTGCTAGTCGTTTGGTCATTACTATTAGAAATAAAGCGCATGTTTACTGGTCAAGAAGTTCAATGGTATAAAACAGAGCGTTTTTCCAAGCAATCAGATAAAGGAGCAGAATAATGAGAACCAAATTCTTCTATTTGTGTTTATTTTGTATTGGTTTTTTATGTTTTGCTAACGATGCAGTTGCAGCTACCATTACCGTAGATGACAACATAATTGCAATAGAAGGCAATCAACAGCAAAAGAAGCCGTTATTAGCACAGCCAATCGAATTACAGGGACCTTCCTCGTCAAGGGATTTTTATTACAATCTAAATGAGGATGTACCGTCCAATAACCAGCAAGTGACATTTCAAATCCAGCATTCTGAGCTACTTATAGCTCCATCCTCCTTCACAGTGAAAGTGGATGATGTAGCGATTAAAACAGTTCCATTGAAAGCAGATTTATTAAAACAGACTGTTACCGTTAACCTTCCAAAAGAAGCACTACTAAAGGGCTCTCATAAAATCACAGCTAGTTTTTATGGAATTCTTAAGGAAGGGATTTGTGTGCCTCCTGGCAATGCAGGAAATTGGCTACGTATCGAAATACTATCGTCTATTTCAGCATTTAGCGAGGAGAGTCAAGCTTGGTCATTAAATAGCTATCCTGCTGCGTTTTTGAGCTATGAGGGATATGCTACGACGATTATTGTACCAAAGCAAGCTTCTGAGGCTACTTTAAACAGTGGGTATCAGCTCGCAGCCTTTTTATCCGAACATGGCGACTCAGATGTACAGATTGAGCGTGAAGATGCTATTAATAAGCTAACAGGTCCGATCATCATTGTAGGGGCAAAGAATGAGTTTAGTACAAGCCTCTTAAAAAGGATGTTAGCAAATATAAACGTTGAGCAAGATGCCATGACACTTACGATGCAGGAGTTGCTGAATACAAACTCGAATCGAAAAGTGCCTCTTTTAGCTGTAACCTCTTCAAATGGCCAAGCTATTGAGGATCGACTTTCTTTTTTAACCGAAGCAAGCTTATTCGAGCAATTAATTGGTGATACATTAGCGATTAAGGATGTTCCTAAAATAGAAGATCGATCTGATACGATGATTTCATTTAAGCAATTTGGCTTTGAGGATCGACTTTTATCCAGCCAAGCGACAATGACACCTCATTATTATGTGTCATTGCCCAAGCTAGAGGCAAACAAGGAAGCTATTATGCGCTTGGTCGTTAAAAAATCAGCAACAATACCTGACAGTAAAGAGGATGAGGACCGAAAATTAGAATTGATCGTATATATCAATAATGTTCCTCATGCAGTAGATTTACGAAAATTAGAACAAGCGACAACAGATATGTATGAGGCCATTATACCGATCCAAACAAATGTGCTCAACAAACTGTCAATGACCGATATTCAGTTTGAAGTAACAGGCTTCCAACTAGAGGATCCTTGCGAAACAACCAATGAACGCTATTGGATCTACATTGATAGTGATAGTACATTAGCGATTACAAAAGATAATGCTGAACCAACCTTTACCTTACGTGATTTTCCTAATGCTTTTCATGAAAATACATTAATCGTTATACCTGATAATGGAGGAATTAATGATACAACAATGGTATCGCTTTATAAATCGTTAATGACGAATGGTAACATGGCGAAAACTTTGCTGATGAAGGATAAGAATGTGACAGAGGAAGCTTTACAAGAGCATGCAGTCATTTTTATGGGCGAAAGGGAGCAACTAACATGGCTTTCCAAGCAAGCTGCAAAAATCCCTCATACATCTGAGCAGCTTATCTCACAAGGGTTTTTACCTGAGGCAATTGGCCAATATGTGTTTATAACCAAAAATTTCTGGCAGCTTAAAGAGCCTTTATTATGGATTCATTCATTAGAAAATACTTCTGTAAAAGGTGACTTTTATACTTACTTGAAGGAGACGAATTCACAGGCAGACGCTGCGATTGAAACAAAAGAAGGGCAATTTGTTGTAGCCGTAAATCAAAATGCTGATAAGGAAGATGGGAAAGTAGCGAAAAAAGGCGACATATCCTATGTTTTAATTGCAGAATTTGTTGGGCTCATCCTTGTCATCGCAGTCATATTGTTTATCATCCTTCGTAAACGAAAGAAAAATCAACTGAAACAATAAAAGCAAAGTCGCGAATGTGCGACTTTGCTTTTTTATGCAGGCATGTCCGTTGGTGTTGGTTTTGCATAGCCCTCTTTATACGTGTCATCAATGAACTGACGAATTTCTTTTAAGCTCTTGCCTTCTTTGTGCAGTTGTGCTGATTGGACAGCAATCTCTAAGCACACTAAACAGCGTGTCCCATGATCATCCCAAACAATCGAACCATCCTCACGTTTTTCCTGAATAAAGCAATTTAAATTACTTTTATGGCCAGCAGATTCACCACAGCCGCAGTAGCATGGCATCCATTCAAGAATCTCTGTCGATTGTCCAGCTATTTGATAGACCAAGCGAATATTTTCTTGTTTGCCCTCTAAAAAGGTCGGTAGGACATCAGCAGAAGCAGTTTCCTCTTGGATATCACCAGATGCCTCCGCATGGTCATGGCCCTCATGTGAAGCATCATTTGCTTTAGGAGTGGTTTCAGCACTGTTCTTATTTTCTCCACAAGCACTTAATAACAGTAATGCCAATACAACAAAAATAGTAATCGATTTCTTCAAAAATAGCGCCTCCTACATGTTTACAATGCTTCCATTATAACATCGTTTTCTTAAACATTTACAGGCACAACGTTGAAAATCAGTGAAATATATCTAATCCACGTGTTTTGTTCATGAAATGTTCCATTTTCTCGCTCAATAATTTTTTTAAGAAGAATCCGAACAGGATAAAAATGAACCAGAAACCTAATAGGAAGATGAGGTCCATCCAGACAGTTGACCAGATAATTCCACCGACAGCTTCACGCATCATTTCAATCGCATACGTAAAAGGTAAAAATGGATTGATTAGTTGGAAGAACTTTGGTAATAACTCGACAGGATAGGTTCCACCAGAACCTGCAATTTGTAACACAAGCATCACAATCGCTAATGCTTTTCCTACATTACCGAAGACGGCTACGAGTGTATAGACAACTGTTACAAATACGAGACTAATGAAAAGTCCAAATAAGATAAAGTAGGCAGGTGCTTGAATGGAGCCGTCTACTAAGAAAATATCTCCAATGGTAATAATAAGGGTTTGAATAAATGAAAAAGTTGCAAAGGTTAAAAGTCGACCAAAGTAAATTTCTCGAATACTGTAAGGCGTATCTCCATGAAGATTCACAGACAATAATGAAATTAATAATAGACAGCCTACCCAAATAGATAGTACTGTGTAAAACGGTGTCATGGCTGTTCCATAGTTCGCAATAGGGAATACGCGATGTTCCTTCAATTTAATAGGCTCCTCAAAGAAATCACGTTCGGCATTAACATCATTTTTTAGTAATTGCACAATCTCTGCTATATCTGCTTCTTCTTCTAACGTTCGTAGCTTATTCGCTAATTCTTTGATTTTAGCACTTAAAGTTGGAAATTCAGTTTGTATCTTTTGAATAGCATGATTCGCTGTTCCTAGCGTGTTTTTGGCCTGTGTCAATTTATCTGTTGCCTGAGGTATGAATTGTTTTACCTTTGTCAGCATGGCAGAAGCGTTAGTTAAAGTTTGTTTCGCGCTCGATAGGGTGGAACGAATTTGTGGCTCTAGACTTTCGTTATAGTAGGATAAGAATTTTTGTAAGTTAGCTGTAGCATTTTGTGCGATTTGTTGTATAGCTGTAATATCCTGCTTAATGACATCTTTATCAATGGGCTTTAATTGATCCATTTTATTTAGTAAATCGTCATGTAGAGTCTGTAATTGTTGTAATGAGTTAAGCGCATTTGACGTTGAATCAATGAAGTTTGGAGGATGCTCCAAGGCTTCGCGAATGGCTGTAAGCTGTTCAATGATTGGCTGATTCGCTTCCGCATTACTTTCCTGCAAAGAACCGATAATGGTTGTTAAAGAGTCTTCTAATTGCTTACGAGTCGAAGCATCTGCCTGAATTAATTTTTGCAGTGCCTCCAGCGTCTGAATACTATTGGTTATGCTGTCTTTGGAAGTAGACAATTGATTTTTAAGTGCCTCTTTCGTTTGTGTAATAGAGGCAGGGTCAAAATTTATGTTATTGAGCTTATTGATGATATCTGTAAAATGTTGGGCAATATTTTGGACAGTTGTGACATCCTTTTTGATGACAGGAGATAGTTCATTAAATAAAGCATCTGCTTCATTCACTAAATGTAAACCCTTCTGAATGGTTGTTAAACCATCTGTTGTTAGTTGTTCCACCTGGGGAACTTGTGTCAGCGCCTGATTAAGTAATTGATTTGCCTCTTTTCCTTGAGTAGAGGCTTGAGTTAAAAATGAATTAATATCAGGTAAATGTTGTTCTATAGTAAAAACATAATTTTCGAATTTGCGGAAATCAGGAATGTCACGTTCCATTTCAATGCCAATTGTATTAAAAATCGAAAAAAGTGTCCCATTGACGGTCGATACAAATTCATTGGAAACTTGCTGTGTAAGCACGCTCGCTCCTTTACTTGTAATTTTAGGGGCAATAGGATTCTTTTTTTCGTTTACATAATAATCAATATGCGCCTTCGTTGGTTGATCGGTAAGAATGGATGTTAGTTTTTGCGAAAAATCATTTGGAATGACAATGACTGCAAAGTAATCACCATTTTTCAAATGCTCCTTAGCTTCCTTTTCAGTCTGTAGCACCCAAGTAAAGCTTTTATTCGTACGTAAAGTCTCGATAACCTCATTCCCGACATTAATTGCTTCATCTCTTACGGTGGTTCCCGTATCTTCATTGACAATTGCGATTTTCATATTAGAGGTGTGGGCGTAAGGGTCCATAGAGGCATAAATATTTAGCCAGGCATAAAGAGAAGGAAGAAAAATTAGTCCACCTATAATAACAGCTACGACCCAGTTTGTAACAATATTACGGATATCTTTTGTATAAATTTGAAAAACATGCTGGAACGAGTTTTTCATCATAATCACCCCACATTCAAATTTGCATGAACTCTCATTATGTATGTTCCCAAATATACTTAAAATTATGTTATAAATGTGAAATATCTTCATTTAAAGGCGAATTAGTTTACTAGGTTTTCAAAACAATTTATAATCAATCGCGAATGCACTAAAACTAGGGCTTTTAGTGTAAAAAAGGAGGTCACTGCTTTAGTGAAAAAACTATTAATTATTGGTTCAGTGATTGTTGTTTTATTTGCAGCAATTATTGTGCTTACCAACATCTCAAACAAAAGTAAATTAGAAAGCGCAAACAATCCTTATGGCGATAAAAAGCTAAAACAAGAAACAATTGATCAATTGGATGATGAAAACTATCAAAACATTATGTTACCAGACGAACTAGAAGCTAAAATTAAAGCGGGCGAACCGGTTAATGCTTACTTCTTCAGTCCAATCTGTGTACACTGTCAAGCATTTACACCAGTATTAATGCCAATTGCCGATGAGCTTGGTGTTGATATTGCTCAATTGAATGTCTATGAATACGATGATCTATGGGAAAAATATAATATTAAGGCAACACCAACATTCATTCGTTTCGAAGATGGTAAAGAAGTAAATCGCTTTGTAGGAGCTCTTAAAGAAGAAGATTTACGAACGTTCTTAAATACGGTTGTGTTAAATAAATAGAAAAGTAAGAGACTGTATCAAAATTATTTAGATACGGTCTCTTTTGTTTTTGTGGTGTATACTAAAAATACTGAATAGTTGTACACTGGAGGAAATATAAATGTCAATGGATGATTATTTTTATAATGGTGAACTGATGAAATGCTATGAATTAGCAAAGCAGGTGACAAACGAAGAGGACAAAGTATTGGCACAAAAATATATTCGATTATTAGAAGAATATGAATATGATCGTTATCCAAAGCCAACTGCTCATATCGAAGTACAGCATGTGGAACGAGCTGATGAAAGCTATCCAGAATCAGATCTAGTGGTAGAAATACGAGCAATAAAAGATGAAGAGGCATTTGCGAAGCGTATTCAGCAATTGGAGGAAGTCGCAAAAACTGGAGCATCAGCTGACAAAGCGCAATCCTTTTTTACACAAGGAGAGCTGTTCTTATTCGCACATCATTACAATGAAAGTGTTCACTGCTTTCAGCAAGCAGTAAAGGAAAACCCAAATAAGGCTGTCTACTGGGGGATAACAGGGCAGACGATGCACCGCTTTGGCTGGATGCCATTTGATGCCCTCGGTTATTTGGAGCAAGCGATTCAGCTAGATCCAACAAATCCTCGTTGGAAATGGAATAGAGCCCTCGTACTTATTCAATTGGCAAAAGATTTGCAATTGGCTCCATTTATAGCGAATGCTGCACTGACATTGGAGGATGCGCTAGCTTCTTGTGGTGAAGAGCAAAAATCGTTGAAAGCTGCTATTCAAAATACAATCGACAATATGGATAGCTATGTTTTCTCATAAGATAATTGGATGTCTCCAAAGTATATGGAGTCATCCTTTTTACTTAAAAATCAAGTGAGCGAGGTTCGTTGCCATATTTCACAATCATGGTATGATAAGAAAGAAATTGATTTGTTGATATAAAGGACGGATTTTTTATGGCACAAGAAGTGGCAAATAAGTTTATAGAAAACGTATGTAACCATTTAGTTCGCAATATGAATATTACAAAAGTGGAAGAGCATTTTAAGGAAACGATTGCCATGCAGCGACAATCAGCTTCAACATCTGTAGACTTTTGGGACTTGTTGATGATTAATATGCTTTATTTTACTGAGAATGAACAGGCTTGGGAGCAAGAATTTCTAAAAATGCTTCGAGCTAAAGAGTGGCTAAAGCCATCAGCTCTTGAAGAGGAATTATTAATGCATCAGATGCGAATTCGTCAACAAGTAGCAGAGCAATTGGATGCTGCAAAGGATTTATTCCATCAGCAATATGAGTCGGAAGAGATGACAGAGGAAGCGATTATTTATGATTATGCCTATAGCTCTGCTGGGCATTCCATGCGCATGGATTTATTAACCGTGCTTGTTTCCACGCCAGAGCAATCAAAAATACTCTTTGACGCAGACCCTCAAGAAACGATACGAATTGTTAATGGCTATATTGCCTACCATACAGATGGATTAATTAATAGAACAAAATTATGCTGATTTTGTTACGAAGCTTTACGCGAAAGGAATTTGATTGAATGAATACACCATTTACTTTTAACCATACACAACCAACAAATATGGACCCTACGAAGAAATACCCCGCTATTTTTTTGCTTCATGGCATGGGCAGTAATGAGGATGATTTACCACAATTAGTGCAGGATTTTCAAGAGCAATGTCATATATTTAGTTTACGAGGGCCAATTACGCAACATCCTGGCTATGCTTTTTTTACCATTCAAGACGTAGGGCAACCAGATCGTGCTATCTTCGATAAAGTGTTGGTAGCATTGCAACGATTTATATTAGAGGCCATCGATGAATATAAAATTGATCCTCATAAAGTATTTGTTTTAGGCTTTAGCCAAGGCGCGGTTTTAGCACAATCACTTGCCTTTGTCATGGGGAATTTAGTGACAGGGATTGTTGCATTAAGTGGGTATATGCCAAAGTTTGTGACAGAGGAATATGCTATTCGCTCTGTAGAACATTTACATGCTTTTATATCGCACGGCGATTATGATTATGTAATACCTTCTCAATGGGGTATGGAAAGTAAAGAGATCTTTGAACAATTTGGTGCTAAGGTGACCTTTAAGCAATACCCAGATGGACATGGTGTAACACCTGACAATCTTCGTGATCTAGTGGCATTTTTAGCACAGCAACTACAGGAAGAAATTCAATAAAAGGAAATCCGAGGCAAAAATTTGTCTCGGTTTTTTTGGGTACTGTAATATGACCTATTATCAAATTATTTTTCTCCAATAGTGATTGGAAGAATCGAGGCAAGAAGGTTCAATTTCACGTCAGTCGGTGGTATCATAGAAGATGTTGTGAATGAGCGTGCTTTGTTAGATAAAACATGTACTTTATGTGAAAAGAGAGACAGAACAGATCTAAAAGGGGTAAAATAATAATTTGATGTGCTAGATGCAAATTTTGTCGCTTTCTATCGATGGAAGCGTGTAGAAATTATGGAGAAAAGGAATTAAGCTGAATGGAACAAAATCTGAAAACGGAGCATAAACCACTAGCCTCCGAAAAAACAAGAGGGAAGTCATCACGTTCTTCTATTTTAGCGCAAACCGTCAAGACAGGGATTATCAAATCCAATTTAATACCTATGTGGGCTGGTTTAACGCTAGGCATGTACAAAAATAAAATGACGTTTGTAGACAATATACCTGAAATCATTTTTTCAACAATCGGTTCCGCCCTTGTCATTGGAGCTGCAGGGGCCTTTAATAATGTCTATGATCGTGATATTGATGCGATTATGCCTCGTACACAAAGCCGACCAACTGTAACAGGTGAAATGTCAGCGAAATCGACTTTATCATTAGCTGTCGTAATGTTAATTATTGGAGTAGCTGTGTTGGCACTTGCGTCACCTTTAGCAGCGGCATTTGGTTTATTAGGGGTATTCCTATATGTAGTCCCATATACAATGTGGACAAAGCGTCGTACGATTTATAATACAGAAATCGGTAGTATAAGTGGTGCGGTACCACCATTAATCGGTTGGTCTGCTGTATCTACAGATATTACACACCCAGCGATACTTGGATTATTTTTTGTGATGGTCATTTGGCAAATGCCACATTTCTATGCGATTGCTATTCGTAAACGTGTAGACTATGAAGCAGCCAGTGTGCCCATGCTACCAGTTATCAAAGGGATGCGTCGAACGTATTATCAAACCAATTTCTATTTAATACTATTGATTCTATCAAGCTTCTTATTTGGCTCGTTAAGTGTAGGGATCATGCTTGTGGCATTAATCTTAAGCGTTGCTTGGCTGGTGATGAGTATTTATGGCTATCATAGTAATACAGATCAAGTAAAATGGGCTACCAAAATGTTTGTTTTTTCACTATTCCATATGACGATACTATTCTCAACAGTCATTGTGTACTCTCTCGTAGGAGTTATCTTTAAGCTTTATTAATTTTCCTCTTTATTTATTCAAAAATTATAATGACGAAAATAAAACCAACAAGTTTACTCGTTACTTGTTGGTTTTTTATTTTCGACTGAAACGATTTGACGACTTGGCCACTCGAATGCATGTAACTGTCCGCCAAACACTGCTCCACCGTCAATGCCAATAATATTATTTTCTCCGAAATAAACCCGATAATCAGTTGGATTATGATGTAGGTTAAAGGTAGGGGTATGGCCGAAGATTATTGTTTTTTCCCCTTGATAGCCTGCGTGAAATTCATCGCGAATCCAAAGTAAGCGCATGGGGTCAGTTTCGGCTATTGTAACACCTGGTACAACGCCACCATGAACGAAAATAGCATCTTCTAATTCAATATATATTTCAAACGTCTCAAGTAACTGTAAATGTTCTTCGAGCTTAGGGAGCGTTTTAATAAAGCTAGGCAGAGTATTACTTTCGATAGCTTCCTCAAAGTCTTCCAATTGATAGCCATAGCTTGCTAATGTTGCCTCACCACCACAAAGCCCTACCCAATGGTTCCATGGTTTTGCAAGACCTGAACGGCATGCATTGAGCATGATCGCCTCATGATTACCTAGCAAAACGCGAGCACCCTTTGCCTGTAGTTCACTCACTAAATTTAACACACCACTAGAAGAGGGCCCTCTATCAATATAATCACCAAGAAGAAAAAGCTGGTCGTTCATTGGGTCATAGTTTACTTTTAATAATAATTCTTCTAGTAGCCCTAATTCTCCATGTATGTCACTTATTGCTAGTATTCGGTTCATTTACGAGCATCCTTTCTAATAGTACAGCTTTACCCTTAAGTATAGAGAATTATTCTACAAATTTCGACTTTTCCAGCTTCTTCTGGCTTTTTTCATAGGACTTTGAAAGAAACAATTCTCATACTACTCTTTTTATCATATGATAGGTGATTTTATATCTATATTCATTTGTCTAGAGAGGATGACTTATGAGAGGAAGGGAATGGGAAACACAGCAGAAGCAAATAGCAATGCTCCTACTGTTTGATTGAAAGATTATAGCTGTAGTTTTTCCCATGCTTGCTTTGCTATTTGTTCATCAAATGTAGAAATTAGGCGAAAATTATTGCTGTCTAATATGCGATAATGCTGACTGATGACGTTTTGCTGTAGCCGAAAACCACCATATTCCTGAATGTTTTTCCACCATATGTATCCACCCATTGTTTTCTCTTTTGGCTGCAATGTTCCATTATTCGCGATTAAATCCACAACCTCTAATGGATCACCACCAAGTTCATGCTGTAATATCGTACTGTCTCGGCACAATGTGCAAACTGTAACAGTGGTTGTCCAGCCAGCTAGTATACGGCCTTTTTCAATTTGGACAAGTGTTTTTTTTGATAATCCTAGTAAATCACTCATTTGATCCTGTGTGAAAGCTTTTTCTGTACGGATTAATTTCAGCTTTTCTGAAACGAGTGTGATTAATTGTTCACGATTCATCCTAACACCCCTTATTTTCAGATTGTTAAGTTCCATTATACATGAAAGTAAAGAAGCGTGTTTTTCTTTCAACTTGGGAAAGGGAAGAGATCGTGTAAAATTGAAACAGACTGCCCATAGTGGACAGTCTGTTCCATGTTAGATTTCATATTTTTTCGTATCAGAGATCACCCTGAAGTGGATGCCTTTAATCTGAGCGCTTACTTTATGGCGAAGTGTATCAATATCCACAAGCTCCTCTTTATTTTTAACACACACAGCAATCTCTTGTAATAGCTTTGTAAATGATTCTTTAAATAGAGAGCGCATATTATCGAAATCTAAACTACGAAAACTCCCATCAATATCGAAAGCTTCAACTGAATTTAATTGCTTGGAAGCTCCTGCAAAACGATCATCGTAGACTGTGTAATTTTCATCTGTGACCACGATAATAAATAGAACTTCCCCTGTGATTGTTTTTAACTCAATATTTGTTTTGTGTTTTTTTACATCAGTAATAATGTGAATACCATCTGAATGATATAGCTTAAATAATGTCATGTATATGGCCCCCTGCAACTAAAATCATTTTTCTCTATCATTATATAGTGAAATGGCTAATAATGGAATAAGGTTTCTTGCCTTTACGATTGAACCTCTGTTTGGAGAGGTAGACTTTTTCGAAGAGGACGAACCTCGATATAATGAATTTGATGACCTTGCTGCTCATAAATGCTAAAGATATAGGAGCCCAGCTCAATGTTTTTTGATGCTTTAATGCCGTTATTCACAGTTAAGAACCAACCACCTAATGTTTCCACTTCCTCAGCATCTAGTGTAATGTTTAATAGATTTTCCACATCTTCCACAAGCATTTTTGCATTTAATAAATAATGATGATCTGTAATTTTTCGAATATCTGCAATTTCATCATCATCAAATTCATCTCGTATTTCACCAACAATTTCTTCTAAAATATCTTCAACCGTTACAAGACCAGATGTACCACCATATTCATCCATTAAGATGGCCATATGGATTCGTTCCTTTTGCATGCGTACAAGTAATTCTTGAATTGGAATTGTTTCAATTACTCGAATGACAGGATTAATGAAATCTTCTAGAACTAAAGAGTCGTCTGTAAGTTGTTCAAGTAAACCGTGCGTTAATAGTTCTTTCGCATTGATGAAACCTAGTATATTATCTCGGTCCCCATCATAGATCGGGTAACGCGTATATTTTTCAGCAGCGATGTAATGAATAATGTTTGTAAAAGATTCATTTTGTTCAATTCCAACAATTTCTGTTCGGGGAACCATGATTTCACGAGCAATACGTTCGTCAAATTCAAAGACGTTATTGACATATTTGAGCTCAGATTTATTGATTTCACCACTTTTAAAGCTTTCAGACAGTAATAATCGCAATTCTTCCTCTGTATGAGATAGCTCATGTTCGCTAGCAGGTTTCATACCGAATATGCCAACTAACACGCGTGCAGAACCGTTCAAGAACCAAATAAATGGATACATGATCTTATAGAAAAACATAATCGGTTTTGCGAAAAGAAGTGTAATGGATTCAGCTTTTTGAATGGCAGCTGTTTTTGGGGCTAATTCGCCGACCACTACATGTAAAAACGTAGCGATGGCAAAGGCTGTTCCAATTGTAAAAATCGTCATATATTTATCAGAAATGCCGATCATTTCGAATAGCGGGTGAAGCATAAATTCAAAAGTTTTTTCACCAACCATCCCGATACCAAGAGCGGTTACAGTAATTCCTAATTGACAGGCTGATAAGTATTCGTCTAAGTGTTGAACAACATGTTTAGCAGCAATTGCTTTTTTATTGCCTTCAGCCACCAGCTGATCGAGTCTTGAGGAACGTACTTTTACAATGGCAAATTCTGTTGCCACGAAAAAGCCTGTTAAAGCTAATAAAATGGTAAAAATCGATAGGTTTATTATGGTCTCCAAATAGTCGTTCTGTAAAAACAGAACGTCACCTCCTAATTATGAATGAGTAATAATAAGGATTGCATTAATGCAATACTTTCGGGTGAAACATTTTTCTTAATCGTTTCAATTTTTTTATCATCTTGCTTGTTCATTTGTGCTAGCAGAGATGTAACATCATGCTCTAAATCTTGCATTTTTAAACGAAGCACCTGTACATCGATTTCTTCATAGGGTGTGATGTTTAACTCATGTTGGATTTGTACAAGTGAAAGCCCTTGTTGTTTGCGCTGTTCAATAAATTGAAGCCGTTTAATCATGGCTGGATCATAGTAGCGATAATTTGCTGCAGAACGTTCTGCATCTAGCAAACCAATATTTGTATAGTAATCGATTGTTCGTTTAGTAATGCCTGTTTTTTCTGCAAGCTCGCCAATTTTTAATTTTTCTGTCCCAATGCAAACACCTCCAAACCATCACGTGATACTTTGATTATAACGTGATGGTTTTAGTTTATTCAAATGATAGCCTTTGATATTTCGAAATGATAAGAATTTTTTCAAAAAAAAGAACGTTTCTGCCATTAATTAAATGGTAGAGACGTTCCTAGGTTTACGGAAGTAAATAAGTATCATATAGGTGATGGAGTGCTTCCTCACCATTTTTTTGTAAGAGAATTTCTTCATTATATGTAAGTGTTATGCTCGTTTGCTCGCTATCAATTTTGTCGTCAATTATTTTACAGGTAATAGTCACAAAGCCTGATTCAGCAAGCTTTTCTTTCATGTCTTCACGCCACGCCTGATCAGAAAATAGTGGGGGCTGCCAAGTACCTCTCACATGTAGCTCATTTTTTTCGGGGTCATAATCCCAGCGTATGTCACGTAAAATAGTTTTAAATAGGTCATTAACCGTAAACGACGTATCTTTATAGTTAATGTCTAGAGCACGTATTGCATGGACATCTCGGCTAACTGCACTTGCTGCGGAATTAGCAGATGAATTGATGCCTGAAGCAGCATCTTTAATTTCGGAAAATCGATCACCACAGCCAGAAAGTAGCGCGCAGATGCATGTGATACAAGCAATCTTTGTCATCCATTTCACAAGTAGTCCCTCCAGTCTAGTAAGTTGTTATTACTATCTTATCGAAAAGAAAAATACGAAGAAAGGGCATGAAGGCGGCAGATTGTGACGGTTTTGCAACGATGCGACCTCCACTTGATTGTTCGGCATTTTGGAAGTATAGAAGTCTGAAAATTTAGTAAAATATTAAGAGAAGGGGAGCGGTTTGTGGTGAAAATTAATGATGAAATGCTTGATCGATTAGGAACATATTTTGTATATCATGCTGTTTATGATAATTATGGCATTACGTTTGAAAACTTTGTGGAGCGTTGGCTACGAGGCATACTTGACATATAGCGAGCTGGACTTTAAAAACTCCTGGAAACAGGAGTTTTTATCTATAAAAAAGACATTTATTAACCTTGTTTAGATACTTTATTCTTGATGACTGATGCGATATTACTTTCTATCTAAAGGGGATGAAGTATATGAAGAAAATTCTCGCACTGTCCAAACAAAAAATTTAACGATAGAAACAGCTCCAAAAATGGAACAGGCAAAGACATCTGATAAACCTACGATTCAAATTTAATAAACAAGCACTCAATGCCATCTTACAGCATATCGTTGATATTGTAGGGCAAAGTGACAACTGCCTCTTATTTAATTCAAAAGGGAAACAGTAGAGGTAGTACGAGCCATAGAAAACATGACAGCTGTAAGCGAACAGTCCTCACCAGGAACACAGGAGCTATTAGTAACGATGGAGCAGCGAAACATCGCGGTTCATAACATCAATAGCAAGACCCACAATGAGCAGCTATGACCGACTCTTTCAGGCAGCACTAGCTAAATTTCAATAGTAAATTAAAAGAGCTGTAGGGAAGGTGAAGTTTCCATCCAACCTTGCCTACAGCTCTTCGACTTATTTAAAAAATTGTGTAATAAATTGATTTGCTTCCTGCCAGTTATAGACCCTTACAACATTATTAGGAACGGCAAGCCGATTATAAGGTGTATCAAATAACACAACAGGTATTTTTAACTCCTCTGCCAGCATCACTGCATTATCATGCTTATCCTCAAAAAAAGCTTCTACATGATGTTTTTTTGCAGCGGCTAGTTTATCATGGCTGCCGAGAAGCTCGATATGGTCGTACGGTATAGCTTGCGATTTAAACCAATTGACTGTGATGTCTGCTACATTTTCACCTCGTGCAGAAATATAATACAGCTCAAAATTATTTTTCCAAGCGGTTAGAATATTTTTTGCATCTTTTGCGACCTCAGAGACCTCGTACATGTAAGGTTCATTTTCCTTAAACCAAGTATTAAAGGCACTTCGGTCAATAGGGTGTGGAAATGCAGATAAGAAATCATATTCACAAACATCATCCAGCGTAATATTTACATTGTATTGTTTATTAATATGTGGAATGAGTGTACTTGGACATGTCACAGTCCCATCAATATCAATACCAAAGCGGGGCTTTTTCATGCTAGCACCTCCTTAGGCATTCGCTTTTTGAGCTTCTTCCGCTGCACGTTTTTCTTCCATTTCTGCTGCTAATTTATCAATTTCTTTCTTCAGTTCTTCTACCATTGTTTCTTCTGGCACTTTACGAACTGTTTTCCCCTTCATAAATAACAATCCTTCACCACGAGCACCAGCAATCCCGATATCAGCCTCACGTGCTTCTCCAGGACCGTTTACTGCACAGCCTAGAACAGCTACTTTTAACGGTACATTTAATTTTGAAATATATTCTTCTACTTCATTGGCGATAGAAATCAAATCAATTTCAATGCGTCCACATGTTGGGCAAGAAATCAGTGTGGCCATATTAGAAGCTAGACCAAAGGATTTTAATAGTTCTCGTGCTACTTTAATCTCCTCTACAGGGTCAGCAGAAAGGGAGATACGTAATGTGTTTCCAATACCTTTTGAGAGGATAGCTCCAAGACCTGCTGCTGATTTTACAGTACCAGCAAATAATGTCCCTGATTCTGTAATCCCTAAATGGAGCGGATAATTAAAGGCTTTAGCCGCTTTTTCATAGGCTTCAATGGCAAGATTAACGTCAGATGCCTTCATTGACACGATAATATCGTGGAAGTCCAAGTCTTCCAAAATCTTAATGTGGTGTAGAGCAGATTCTACCATCCCATCAGCTGTAGGATAGCCGTATTTTTCTAAAATATGACGCTCTAATGAACCGGCATTTACACCAATACGAATTGGTATACCTTTCGCTTTGGCTGCATTAACAACAGCTTCCACTTTTTCTTTACGACCAATATTACCTGGATTAATACGTACTTTATCAATACCATTTTCAATGGCTTTTAATGCTAATCTATAATCAAAATGAATATCAGCTACTAATGGAATATGAATACGTTTTTTGATTTCGGCAATCGCGTCCGCTGCGCGTTCATCTGGTACAGCAACACGAACAATTTGACAGCCCGCTTCCTCAAGACGAAGAATTTCTGCAACTGTTGCTTCTACATCATGTGTTTTGGTTGTACACATACTTTGAATGAATAATTCATTACTACCACCAATTGTTAAGTTACCGACACGCACAGGGCGTGTATTTGAACGGTGACAAATTTCACTCATTAACTTTCTCTCCTTTTCGGGCCTCTATTTTCAGCCGTCACTGTCATTTATTTTAGCAGTGTAAGAAAATAAGGACAAGGAAGAAACGCTAACTTTTCATTTTCCGCATTTGTTTTCAAGTTCAAATGAGAGAGGAAGCTTGATATTTTCACCTGGAACTAGTGCTTGTAATTGTAAGTGTGGGTTTAAGTTGTAAAAAAGTTGTAAGCGTTCTGGAAAGGTCATGGGAACTTTAGCAGGGTGTAGGGCAAATAAACTATGAATGGTATCTCCTTCAATCGTTTGTACAGTAATATAATTTGGCTCACGCTGTTTTTCACAAAGTCCGTTTTCTGAGCTCTTTGTGGATAAAGCCGCAAGTGGGATGGACCCTTCTGTTAAATCTACTTTGACGACAAAGGCAATTACGATGATGATCGTAGTTAAAATGAATGCTCGCAAAAAATCCCCTCCTTTTCTACACTATATTGAGAAGAGAGGGGATTCATGCACATTATTTTATATTTGGTTGTTTTGGATATTTTGTAAAGGCCACAATTAATAGAGTAATGGTTAAAAATAAAGATAGTACAGTGATAACAGTACTGTTAACGGGCAAATAGTCTGCTAGCATCGAAAGTAACGTAGCCCAAGTGATAGCAAAGGTAGTTGTTCTCCAAATGTGGCGATATTCACCACGTCGCTTCATCGCTTTCAAGATAAATAAACCTGCTAAAGCATAAAGGGCAATTTGTGCAAAAATAAGCATTGTTGTCACAACGAAAAGCATTAGGAAAGTGAAAGGGTACAAGAGCCATTTAATACCCTCTATGTAATCAGTTAAACCAGTTAAACTATCCATATCAAATGTATCAACTGACATACCTGCTGCAAAACGACCTAAAGAGAATACGGACACAATGGTAATCAGTAGAAAAGTATATTGAATAACCTTTCCAATAGGTAACAAACGATAGGCTGCTAGTTTTTTAGGATGTATAAGACTATCAATAAAAAGCTGTGAGTGTTTCATGCTATATCTCCTCCAATCGATATTTTAACATGTTCAAAGAGGACAAGATATGAAAGAAGTATAAATGAGGAGGGTCGTGATGTTAAAATGTTAACATTATGTAAAGAAGTTAAAGGATTTCTTTACTTTTTGTTTGGAATCATTTAATGATTAGAACAGTAGTAGAGATGTAGGAATTGGAGCGAAAACAATTGACAATAGATTGGCAAAGCATTCTCTTTCAGTTTTTAGGTGGGTTAGGGGTCTTTTTATTTTCCATTAAATTCATGGGGGATGGGCTTCAAAAGTCAGCGGATGATCGGCTACGCGAATGGTTAAATCGCTTTACCACAAACCCAATTATGGGTGTCCTGGTAGGTATATTTGTAACGATTTGCATACAATCAAGTTCTGCCACAACAGTCATCACTGTAGGGTTAGTGAGTGCTGGCTTTTTAACATTGCGTCAAGCAATCGGCGTCATTATGGGGGCAAATATCGGTACAACTATTACAGCATTTATTATTGGTATTAATATTGGACTCTACTTTTACCCTTTATTGGCAATTGGTGCGGCCTGTTTATTTTTCTTAAAGAAAGCAACGTATCAACATATTGGTCAGATTCTATTTGGCTTTGGCGGTTTATTTTTAGGGCTAGAGTTGATGAGTGCTAGTATGCAGGCGTTACACCAGCTTGCAGATTTTGCATCGTTAACGCTTCATTTAAGCAATCAGCCGATATTAGGCATTTTTTTAGGAACCATTTTCACCTTACTTGTACAAAGCTCTACTGCAACGGTGGGGGTGCTACAAGGTTTATATGCAGAACAGTTAATTGGTTTAAATAGTGCCTTACCGATTTTATTTGGTGAAAATATTGGCACGACCATTACAGCTGTTTTAGCTTCACTTGGAGCTTCTATTTACGCTAAGCGAGCAGCAGCGGCTCATGTACTATTTAATGTGATTGGGACGATTATTTTCATGTTATTGTTTACACCGTTTATGCAATATGTACAGTGGATCAGTGGCGTATTTCATTTAGAGCCTCGCATGCAAATAGCCATTGCTCATGGCTCATTCAATGTATTTAATATGATGATCCAACTGCCCTTTATTGCTGGACTCGCAGCATTGGTTACAAAGCTACTTCCAGGAAATGATGGCAATATCAATGTAACAACAAAGCATTTAGATCCATCATTCATTGATTCCTCTCCTGCTATTGCGCTTGGGCAAGCTAAAGAAGAAGTATTACGCATGGGTGAACATGCATTGCGTGGGTTGGAAGAAACGTTTTTATATATGAAATCTGGAGAGGCAGAGCATATTCCAACGGTGCTACAGCTAGAAGTCGGGCTTAATCATCTAGACAATGAAATTACTGATTACTTAGTAATGGTGTCTAAGCAGCCTCTTTCTCGTGCAGACTCAGTAAGACATCATACTTTATTAACAAATGTAAGAGACTTTGAACGAATTGGAGATCATTTTGAAAATATATTAGAGCTTTTACAGTATAAGGATCACCACGAGGTTAGCTTAAGTAAATCAGCGCGACAGGACTTGATAGGGATGTTTAGTTTAGCCATTGAGGCAGTACGTAAAAGTATAGAAGCATTAGATACGGCAAGTTTAAGCTTAGCTCAAGAAGTAACAGAGCTAGAAAGCTTGATTGATGATATGGAAGATAAACTACGTCAAAAGCATATTGCACGATTAAATACGAATGAGTGTAGTGGGGCTGCTGGGATTGTTTATATGGATATTGTGAGCAACCTAGAACGGATAGGAGACCATGCAGTAAATATTGCAGATTCTATTTTAGGTATTCGTCATTAATGAAACTTTTCACTTTGTTATTCCGTATGAAAGGCAATGCACGTTAAAAGGAGAGAAACTTTATGGAAGTTGTTGGCTGGATCTTAGTGATTGCCTGCTTTATTATTTCATTTGTTGGTTTAGTGTATCCAATCATTCCTGGTGTACTGTTTTTAGTTGGTGGATTTTTGCTCTATGGCTTATTTTTCTCATTCGCAGAGCTAAGCTGGTGGTTCTGGATTATTGAAATATTATTTGTCGTGCTGTTATTTGGTGCAGACACATTGGCAAATGCATTTGGTATAAAAAAATTTGGTGGCTCCACCGCAGGAATGTGGGGAAGTACCATTGGCTTATTATTCGGTCCATTTGTCATCCCTGTGGCTGGGATTTTAATTGGCCCATTTTTAGGGGCAGTAATCGCTGAATTAATTGTAGAGAAGCGAACATTTAGCGAGGCTGTGAAAAGTGGCGTAGGCTCATTAGTAGGCTTTTTAACTTCTACTATTGCAAAGGCTGTAATTCAAATCGTGATGATTATTGTATTTTTTATCGCCATTTAATGTCTCATTTTTAAGGTTTAGCGTAAGGGATGAAAGGGTAAGATAGTAAACGTATCGGTATTTCGGTCAAAAGGCTGAAATCTTCAAATTGAAGTATTTTTCGTTGAATGGTTTGACCAATTTTGATAATCTAAGGATGTACTAATTATTTCTTATTTTAGGGAGGAACTTAACAATGGCTTACGAATTACCACAATTAACTTACGCTTATGACGCATTAGAACCACATATCGATGCAAAAACAATGGAAATTCACCATTCTAAACACCACAATACTTATGTAACAAACTTAAACGCAGCAGTAGAAGGTACTGAGTTTGCAGAAAAAGACATCAACGACTTAATCGCAAACCTAGATGCTCTTCCAGCTGACAAACAAACTGCTGTACGCAACAACGGTGGCGGACATGCTAACCATACATTATTCTGGGAAGTAATCGCTCCAGGCGGTTCAAATACACCTGTTGGTGAAGTAGCAAAAGCAATCGATGCTAAATTCGGTTCTTTCGATGCTTTCAAAGAAGAATTTGCTAAAGCTGCTACAACTCGCTTCGGTTCAGGTTGGGCTTGGTTAATCGTTGATGGTGACTCAGTTGCTGTTACGTCTACTCCAAACCAAGACTCTCCAGTAATGGAAGGCAAAACACCAGTTTTAGGCTTAGATGTATGGGAACATGCATACTACCTAAACTACCAAAACCGTCGTCCAGATTACATCGGTGCATTCTGGAACGTAGTAAACTGGGATGTAGTAGAAGCTAAATTCCAAGCTGCAAAATAATAACGAATAAATGGCTGTGCCTAAAGTGAGCAATCACGGAGGCATAGCCTTTTTTTATTGGATAAAACAGCATATTAAGGGATGGGAGCTAGAGATATATGGCTAGAGAAGCCGAAATATATGGAGAGCATAAAATAGGGCAACCTTTCTACATAAAGTACCGTCAAATAAATGATGTTTTACATAAGAAATCGTAAGTGCGTGCTTTTCTGTCATACCGTCGAATGGTATACTAGGTATCGTGTATTGAAATGATCAGAAGATGAGGAGGGGAATACATATGCGCAAAGCACCCGGGAAAAATCGCGCGGCGAGTGTTAAAGCAAAACATCATTCTAATTTAACATTTCGTATGAATATCCTTTTCTTTGCAATATTTATCGTATTTTCAATGTTAATTTTTAGACTTGGCTATATGCAGATCGTCAAAGGGGAAGATTATGTACGTGATTTAGAACGTAAAGAAGAGGTACCTGTTAATACAAGTGTGCCAAGGGGACGTATGTATGATCGATACGGGCGTATTTTAGTAGATAATCACCCAGAGAATGCCATTACGTATACGAAAATGCAAACAACCACAACAGAGGAAATGCTTGATATCGCGAAAAAGCTGGCACAATTAATTGAACAGCCAACAAAGCGTGTCACATTGCGTGATAAACAGGATTTTTGGATACTACAAAATCACGATGCTGCCTATGCAAAAATCACCAAGGCAGAAGAGGATAAAATCCGAGCACAAGAAAATATTACAACAAGCCAAATCAATGCAGAGATTGATAAACTGGTACGCGAACGTATAACAAATGATGAACTTTTACAATTAACAGAGGCAGATTTAGAGGTATTAGCGATTTATCGTGAAATGGTATCTGGCTATAATCTATCTCCTCAAATCATTAAAAGTGAGAATGTATCAGCAGATGAATTTGCACGTGTATCTGAGCGTTTAACTGAACTACCAGGTGTTAACACAACAACAGACTGGAAACGTGTCAAATTATCATCTTTATCTATTCTTGGACGTACAACGGTTCCAACAAAAGGGATACCGAAAGAGAAGCTCAATTATTATTTAGCACGTGACTACTCGCGTAATGACCGTGTAGGAGAAAGTTACATTGAAGCACAATATGAAGAATTACTACAAGGTCAAAAAACCGTTGTTAAAAACATTACCAATAAAAAAGGCCAGGTAGTCGACACAGTAACAACCTATGAAGGGGAGCCGGGTAAAGACTTAATCCTATCATTGGATAGTGAGTTGCAAGCTGCAACGGATAAGATTGTAGAAGAAGAACTGCTTAATTTAAAGGCACTTCCTGGATCGTACTTATTAGATCGAGCCTTTTTAATTATGATGGACCCGAATACTGGGGACATCTTATCTATGGTTGGTAAGAAAATAGAAAAAGATCCTGACACAGGAAAAAATATGATCGTTGACTATGCTTATGGGTCATTTACAACGGCTTATGAAGCAGGTTCATCCGTTAAAGCAGCGACAGTTCTTACGGGTTACAATCAAGGTGTAATTTCGATGGGTACTTCAATGGGAGATGAGCCGATTATATTAGCTGGCACGGATCCGAAAACGTCTATTTTTAACAGGGGTGGATATATCCCGATGAATGACTTGTTGGCATTAGAACGTTCTTCCAACTCCTATATGTTTAAAATTGCGTTGCTGCTTAATGGAACACCTTATAGTTATGGTATGCCATTACGCTTAAAGGACGATACGTTCTCAAAAATGCGTAATAATTATGCGCAATTTGGTTTAGGTGTGAAAACAGGCATTGATTTACCAAATGAATTTAGCGGAGTGCGTGGTCCATCAGGTCCAACAATGGGTGGTAAAACACTTGACTTGGCGATTGGTCAGTATGATACGTATACACCACTTCAACTTGCGCAATATATTTCAACAGTTGCCAATGGTGGCTATCGTATTCAGCCACATGTTGTAAAAGAGGTTCGTGACCCATCGCAGGATGGCAAACAATTAGGCCAATTAGTGACAGAAGTAGGACCAACTATTTTAAATCAAATTGATAATCCAAAAGAGGAAATCGATTATGTAAAAAAAGGATTGCGTCGAGTATATACTGGTAATCAAGGTACAGCAAGAGCTCAATTTGCGGATACTCCATATACAGCTGCTGGGAAAACTGGTACTGCAGAGGTAGTATACTATGGTCCACTACGTGAATACTTTGGTACAAACACGATTAACTTAACGCATGTTGGTTTTGCACCATATGAAAATCCTGAAATTGCCTATGCAGTTGTGATCCCATGGGTTAATACAAATTTAGCTCCACACTACTATCAAAATAATGTCATCGCTAGACGTTCTTTAGATAAATACTTTGAATTAAAAGCAAAATACCAAGCTGAAAAAGTGACAGATAGTAATGTAAAACAGCCAATTTTACCAGCGATTACAGAAGAAAAAATTGGTGAGGATGAACAGGAATAAAGGGCATGGGGTATGCTCTAATACAAAAAACAGATTTGGAAAATTTATTTTCCAAATCTGTTTTTATTTTAACCTTTTCAAGACGAATCATTAATTTTAAATGATGGGCTAATTCATTAACTATAAAAACAACAAGGGTTGCTGAGATGCGGGGCGTATACAGAAAAAGATGACGCTCTACTTTTTTAGTAGTGTTCATTATTTCTATATTGATAACATGGTCGACTTATCGTTCTTCAGTGTATTGAAGAATCTTTAAATGTAGCGGGAAAGACATTGTGCATAATTCAGAGGGACTTGTCAAAATTGATGAACTCAATCAGTCAGTTGCGAAATTTAAACTGAACTATGTAGTGAAAGGGGCGTTTGCATAGCAAAACGCCCCTTTAAAATATTAAGTGCCTTTATGCGGATAATTGCTGAATGGCTAATTCAAATTGCTCTCTTGGTTTTACCCCATAAAGTTCTATATTGTTATAGAAATAAGAAGCTAGCATAAAATCAATCGCCTCTTGAAGTGTGTAGTTCCGATGTTCCATTACTAATGATAAATATGTTTTAAAATAATCGACATTTTGTACTTTTGCATGTTTCATGACAAAGGTCAAACTCTCCTTATCATTAAAATAAATATTTCCTGACACAATTGCTTATTATAACACCTTTCTAATAGGAAGCAAGTTTCTTCAATTGTAAATGCATCTTTACAATCGTTTACAAAGCATTACATTCCTTTACATCTCTTTTACGAACCGTTTATACGACTTCAACATTCAGTCATTATAGTAAAGATTGTAAGACAAATAACTATAAAACAGTTCATGACGGAGGCAAATGAGATGAAAAAGTGGAAGTACTTAACGATGACAGCAGTAATGGGTTCTGCATTAATGCTAGGTGCATGTGGTAGCGATTCTGCACAAAACGGAAACAATGCAGAAACGAACGCACCAGCAAGCTCAGGACAAGAAGCTGCTGATGAAAAGCTACAAGGGGCTGTAGCTGGAGATGGCTCATCAACAGTAGCACCAATCATTGAGGCAGTTGTTGAAGAGTATGCAGGTACACAACCAGATGTCAAAGTATCAGTGGGGGTTTCTGGTACTGGTGGTGGTTTTGAAAAATTCATCGCAGGTGAAACAGACTTTTCAAATGCATCTCGTAATATAAAAGATGAAGAGAAAAAGAAATTAGAAGAAGCGGGCATTGATTTTACAGAGTTAGCTTTAGCATATGACGGATTATCAGTAGTAGTGAATCCAGAAAATGATTGGGCGAAGGATTTAACTGTAGAACAACTACAAAAAATTTGGATTGAAGATGGGAAAGAGAAAAAATGGTCTGATATTGATCCATCTTGGCCAGATGAAAAAATCGTTTACTATTCACCAGGTACTGATTCAGGCACATACGACTACTTTGATGAAGTGATTTTAGATGGAGCAGATCTAGTAAGCTCAGCAACATTATCAGAGGATGATAATATGCTAGTGCAAGGTGTGGCTGGTGATAAAAACGCTATCGGTTTCTTCGGTTATGCTTACTACCTTGAAAATAAAGATAAATTAAATATTGTAAAAATAAATGGCGTAGAGCCAACAAGTGAAACAATTGAAGGTGGCGAATATAAACCACTTTCACGTCCACTATTCACATACGTGAAAAATAGTGCGATGAAGGACAATGAGGCAGCATACGACTTCATTAAATTTACACTTGAAAACGCAGGTGATATGGCTGAAGCAGTTGGCTATGTTCGTTTACCTGAAGAAAAATATACTGAAGGCTTAAAAACTTTAGAAGGCTTAAAATAAGAAGACATGCATAGAGGGAAAGAGATGTATGCTCTTTCCCTCACTTATTTGAAAGGAGCTCCCAATGGTTTCTCAAAAGGAAGATAAGACATCATCTGTGCAGCAATTAATTGCAAATTCGCGCAATCAAAAAACGAAGAAAATAGTGGAAAAAGCCATGCCAGCTCTATTATTTTCTGCAGCTATTATTTCGATATTAACAACATTTGGCATTGTTTTCACCCTTATTTTTGAAACGTTTGAATTCTTTAAACGTGTGTCGATTACGGATTTCCTTTTCGGTACAAAATGGTTACCATTTTCAGGTAACGAACCGTTGTTTGGGATATTGCCATTAATCGCTGGTACATTAAAAGTGACACTTATTGCAGTTGTAGTAGCTGTACCATTTGGAATAGCTTCAGCTATCTATTTAAGTGAATATGCAAGTGAGAAGACAAGACGTACAGTGAAACCAATTTTAGAGGTATTAGCAGGTGTGCCAACAATTGTTTATGGCTTCTTTGCCTTAACATTTGTCACACCAGTTTTACAAGAAATTGTACCTGGACTCAAACTATTTAATGCCTTAAGTCCTGGTATTGTTGTAGGAATTATGATTTTACCAATGATTACATCTCTTTCAGAAGATGCCATGTCATCAGTACCAAATAGTATGCGTGAAGGAGCTTTAGCTCTAGGTGCGACGAAATTTGAGGTAGCAATCAAAGTAGTACTACCCGCTGCACTTTCAGGGATTGTGGCTTCTGTTGTGTTAGCTATTTCCCGGGCAATTGGAGAAACAATGATTGTATCACTAGCAGGTGGTTCGACACCGAAATTTGACCTCAGTGTGACAGACTCTATTCAAACAATGACTGCATACATTGTACAGGTTTCAACTGGTGATGCGGGCTATGGTACAACTATTTATTACTCTATTTATTCAGTAGGATTCACACTATTTATCTTTACACTAGTAATGAATTTACTTGCTCATTATATTTCGAAACGCTTCAGGGAGGTTTACTAGCATGCGCTATATGGATGACACGGTCGTCATGAAACGAATGACAAAGCGTATTACAGCAAATAAAGTTTGGAAAACCCTATTTTTCTTAGCTACTACATTTGCACTTGTTACTCTAGCTGTTTTACTGTACCGCATTGTGACACAGGGAATTGATTACTTAAACATCGATTTCTTGACGAATTTTGCATCACGATTTGCGGATAAGGCAGGTATCAAAGCTGCTTTAATCGGTTCGCTTTGGTTAATGGCAGTTGTGGCACCCGTATCGATTATTTTAGGTGTAGGTACTGCGATTTATTTAGAAGAGTATGCAAAGAAAAATAAAATCAATGACTTTATTCGTATGAATATATCGAATCTAGCAGGTGTTCCTTCCATTGTTTTTGGATTACTTGGATTAACAATTTTCGTACGTATGATGGGTCTAGGAAAAAGTATTTTAGCAGCTGGTTTTACAATGAGTTTGTTAATTTTACCTGTTATCATTGTAGCGGCTCAAGAGGCCATTCGTGCAGTGCCAAATGAACAACGTGAAGCTTCGTATGGCATGGGTGCAACGAAATGGCAAACGATTTTGCGTGTTGTCTTACCAGCAGCAATTCCAGGTATTTTAACAGGAAGTATTTTAGCCTTGTCTCGTGCCATCGGAGAAACAGCTCCACTAGTTGTAATCGGAATTCCAGTTATCCTGCAGTTTTTACCGAATGGTTTATTGAGTCAATTTACAGCACTACCGATGCAAATCTATGATTGGGCAAAACGACCACAAGAAGCCTTTCAGTATGTAGCAGCAGCAGGTATTTTAGTGCTTATGACAGTGCTGTTATTGATGAATTCTATTGCCATATATATTCGAAATAAATTCCAAAAACGTTATTAATGAGGTGACCTTATGGTACTAGATTTTAAAGAGGAAAAAACAATTGTCAAACGGAATCAAGCAACGACGAAGTCTATAACAGATGTGGCGAAAAATATTGTCTACGATACACGAAATTTAAACCTATGGTATGGTGATCACCATGGCTTAAAAGATGTTAATTTAAGCATCTATGAAAATGAAGTAACGGCGATTATTGGGCCATCTGGCTGTGGGAAATCTACGTATCTAAAAACATTAAACCGCATGGTTGAACTTGTACCAATTGTTCGTACATCAGGAGAAATTTTATATCGTGAGCGTAATATTTTAGATAAAAACTATACGGTAGAGGAATTAAGAACACGTGTGGGAATGGTGTTCCAAAAGCCAAACCCATTCCCAAAATCTATTTATGATAACATTGCCTATGGACCAAGAATTCATGGCATTAAAAATAAAAAAATTCTAGATGAAATTGTGGAGAAATCACTAAGAGGGGCAGCCATTTGGGATGAGGTAAAAGATCGTTTGAATCAAAATGCCTACGGATTATCAGGTGGTCAGCAACAACGTATTTGTATTGCACGCTGCTTAGCGATTGAGCCTGATGTCATCTTAATGGATGAGCCAACATCTGCCTTAGACCCGATTTCTACGTTGAAAGTGGAAGAGCTTGTACAAGAACTGAAAAAGGATTATTCCATTGTCATTGTGACACATAATATGCAGCAAGCGGCACGTATTTCTGATCGTACAGCATTCTTCCTAAGTGGAGAGGTTGTCGAGTACGATAAAACGGATGTTATTTTCCAAACACCAGCAGATCAACGTACAGAAGACTATATTTCAGGACGTTTCGGCTAAGGAGGAGCAATGAATGATCGTACGTGAACGTTTTGAACAAGAGTTAAAAGAGGTACAGGGACAATTTCTTGCAATTGCCAACAGTAGTATCATAGCTTTAAAAACAGCGTTTGAAGCATTGGTGGAGCAGGATTTAGAAAAGGCCTTAAAAATTTTAGAAGACGATTTAATCATTAATCGGCTTGAAGAAGAAATTAATGATCATGTAATCCTAATGATTGCCAAGCAACAACCAGTAGCAACGGATTTACGCCGTCTCATGGTTCTTGTAAAGGCAGCATCGGATATGGAAAGAGTAGGCGACTATGCGGTTAATATAGCTAAAGAAGCAATTCGAATTGGCAAAGAACCGATGATTTTTCCAATAACGAATCTCCAAACCATGTGCAATAAAACAGTAGAAATGCTAGAAAGTATCATGAAGGCCTTTACTGAGGAAGATACGGTACGCGCTAAAGAGATTGCAGAATTAGATGATTATGTGGACGATTTATACGGGGCAACGATTACACTTTTACTTCGTGCTGGGGTAGAAAACCCATCCCATATTTCACAGATTACGCACCTAACATTTATTTGCCGCTATTTAGAACGTTCTGCTGATCATGCAACAAATATTGCAGAGCATCTATTTTACTTAGTAAAAGGCAAACATTATGAATTAAATAATTAAGAGAGAAGAGCTGTTTTTTAGCTCTTTTTTTTCATTTGCATAAAAATATCCCCTGAAGGAGCAACATTGTCTTTGACTGTAGCGTCTTTATAGCGAGCGTTTTTGTATTGTCAAAAAAAATTTTTGGTTATACTATAGACATTATCCAAAAAATGTGGTGCTTAGGAGGTGCTGCTATATGAATGATGCAATGGAAACCCTCATCAAGCAATTTGACAAGCAGTTGACAATAGAACAACTTGACTATTTACGTTTTCTCTATGAAAACCTGCATATAGAGGAGTTAAGTGAAGGGGAACAACATTATTTTATCGATTATTTTTTCAAGAGTGAGCCATTACGAAATATGGCAGCATTTGCTCTAGAATTGACAGATATAATGCATGAAATCCAAGAGAATATCCCTGCAATTGAGCAGGCTGAACGCCTAGCAAACGGCAAAGAGCAACGCCAGTACTATGAACGAAAATGGTCAGAGCTCAGACGTCAAAAGCTCAAGCAACAGACAACAAAAAGCGGAAATATTTACTATATACCCTTTCATGATTATCAACAAGACCCTGGTCCGATGATTATTTGTTTAGAACAAACGACAGGCATGGCTGCTTATTCTGAGATTTGTAAAAGTATGATTTTAGCGTTATTTATGAGTGCACATCGAGAAGGCCGTGATTTATATATCGTACCGTATGATCGACAAATTCATGTCCACTACCGCTTTGAAAATGGTCATTTAAATTTAGCTGATTTTAAAAGTTTTATCGAATATAAGGCAAAGGGAGAGGCAGCCATTTTACCTGTTTTACAATTTGTGAAAGCATTGCTACAGGAAAATCAATTAGGTACAGAGGCAGATGTCATTATTTTTACAGAAGGAACACCTATTGATGGGCAGCATCTCGTTGGCAAGCAAGCAAAAATGATGCTAAAGGAAATGAAGCAAAAATATCATGCTGAATTTTCGGTAATTGCCATGCATGAACATAATTTTAATAAACAGCAATTTTGGTTTGCTAGCAAGGCTTTTTTTGCAGATGATGCCATACAATAACAAAAAGGGGCTAACCATTACTGAAGGTCGGCTCCTTTTTGCTGGCGATACATAGGTAGTTAAAGGAGAAATACATGGATTCATTACATTGGTTATTACCTAAATTTACAGTCCCAACCTGGCTAGATGGCTTAATTGCCATCATTATTTGTTTAGTCGGGTGGCTTATTCAACGTTTCATTATCAAAAAAATTATTCATCGTGTCGTAATATTTTTAAAAGATCGTCAGCGCAATTTTCAGGCAAATGTCCTTGCGCAATTTAGTAAAGCAATTGGCTATGCCTTTATGACGACGGTCATTGTGCTAAGCTTATCTTATTTAATAAAAGTTCCTTTATTTACGCAGCCATCAACAAAGAATTTTGTATTGTCTATTATGGTGTTTTTTGCTTTTAAAGGAATTTATGATGTGTTAAATTTTTATACGAAACAACCATTTGAATTAACGAGCGAAGAGGATCAGAATGTTTTATTACCGTTTTTCCTACGAATCGGTAAAGTACTTATCATGATTTTTGCTATGTTTACCATTGCTTCCTTTTGGGATTTTAATCTGAATGGCTTTTTAACAGGCATCGGTTTAACCGGAGTAGCGATTGCCTTTGGGATTCGCGATACACTAGCGCATGTATTTGGTGGCATGTCCGTAGCCTTAGATAATCCATTCCAAATAGGAGATTGGATTGCGACAGAGGATCAAAAAATTGAAGGAACGATTGAGGATATCAATTTAAGAAGTACGTTAATTCAAACAGGAGACAAAGGACTTGTGTATGTGCCGAACTCCTATTTAGTGAATCGCCCACTTTATAATTTATCTAAACGAGAAAAACGGAAATGTGAGCAATTTTTATATATCGCTGCTGCTAATAATGAGGAAGACATACGTAGCGCTTTAACGGCCATTCATAAGGAAATTTATTTACACGCTAAAACAGAGAAAGACATGATTCATGTATTTATAGATGAATTTCATCATGATTCGTATCGCGTGCTTGTTCGATTCTTTGTTGCCACAAATGATACCGCTGTTATGCTGGAAGTGCGGCAGGATATTTTATTTGCCATTCGTCAAATAATGGGGGAGTTATCGATTACGTTAGCTAGCCATCATGAAGATGAAAATCTACGAAAGAAATAAATTGAATTGTAAGATACTTTGCTTTACAATATTACCAAGAAATCAGCTTTGATGAAGAGTAGTAGCTAGTACAATTTGTCATAGAGAGCTAGTGGTTGGTGGAAACTAGTACAAATGTTTAGTGAATGGACTTCGGAGCTCTAATCCTGAAAACAGTATGGATTAGCGGATGCCTACGTTATAAGGCTTAAAGAGGGTCTTCTTATCAGGAGACCAATGAAGGTGGCACCACGGCTTTTCCGTCCTTTTGTGATGGAAAGGCCTTTTTATATTTTTATCTTTAGATAGCAAATGTTTTAGCTGAATGAAGAGAAAGACTTTGGCAGATCACTGTTGCTAAAGATAGATGAGGTGTAGAAGAGCAGAGCTTAGAGAAGGAGAGAAGAGTATGACAGTTGAGCTTAGAAAGTTTGCTATGAAAGTATTGCAGGGGGATATGATGACCCCAATCTCTGTGTATCAATCACTTAAAGGACAGCATAAAATGTTGTTCGAATCCTCAGCGAAACATGAGGAAAGTGGGCGCTATTCCTTTATCGCCATCAATCCAGTGGCTGAGATAAAAGGAAATAACGAAGAATTCGTTTTCTCAAAAGGAGCAGAAAATGACAAGGTTAAAGGCAATGTGCTTGATCGATTAAAAGCCATAATACCCTTTCATGAAGAAAACTATCCTTTTGCTTTCTTTGGAGGAGCCATAGGTTTCTTTGGCTATGAAACGGCATTTTACACAGAAAAAATTGGTGACTATTTACAGGATGATTTAGCGATGCCTGATGTTCATGTTTTTTTCTATGATACATTTATTGTTTTTGATCATGTAACACAGGAAATTACACTAGCTTCGATTGACCTATTTCAGGAGGGACGTTCCTTAGTGGAGATGGAAGCTGCTATTGCGACAATGGAGCAACAGCTTTGTGCAGGTACGACCTTTGAGGCATTAAAGGTGGATGAGCTACAGTTTAAGCCAATGATTTCAAAGGAGCGGTTCGTGACCTTAGTAGAACGTGCAAAGCGGCATATTTTACGAGGCGATATTTTCCAAATTGTGTTATCGCAACGCTTTTCAGCACCGTTTACAGGTTCGCCCTTCTCACTTTATCGTCAATTGCGCACATCCAATCCGTCACCCTATATGTTCTATATGGATTATGGAGACTATGTTATTTTAGGAACATCCCCAGAAAGTCTTGTAAAAGTAAGAAATCGAAAAGTGACAACCAACCCAATAGCAGGGACAAAGCCACGTGGCACGACAACAGAACAGGATGAAGCAATCGCAAATGCCTTGTTAGAAGATAGCAAGGAAATAGCTGAGCACCGTATGTTAGTGGATTTAGGTCGTAATGATCTTGGACGTATTGCTAAAGTCGGTTCCGTCAAGCTAGTCAAATACATGAATATTGAGCGCTATAAATATGTGATGCATATGGTGTCTGAGGTTATTGCCGAATTACGAGATGACCTCCATGTACTGGATGTACTTCGCGCTTGTTTACCTGCTGGTACAGTATCAGGGGCACCTAAAATACGCGCCATGCAATTGATTAATGAATTAGAACCAGTAAAACGTGGGGTGTATGCGGGAGCAGTAGGTTATATTTCGACAACTGGTGATATGGACTTGGCCCTCGCGATTCGCACGATGCTCATTAAGGATCAAAAGGCACATGTGCAGGCAGGAGCAGGTATTGTTTACGATTCGATTCCATTGTCAGAATATGAAGAAACGCTGAATAAGGCCCGTGCCCTATTGGAGGTAAAAAAATGATTTTATTAATTGATAACTACGATTCTTTTACCTATAATTTATTTCAACAAATCAGTATGCTTGGAAAAAGCGTCAAGGTTGTGCGAAATGATGCTATTACTATAGAAGAAATTCAAAAATTATCGCCAGAAGCCATTATTTTATCACCAGGACCAGGAACGCCAGATGACGCAGGTATAACGATAGAGGTCATCAAGGAACTCTATCAAAAATTCCCTATTTTAGGTATTTGTCTTGGACATCAATCTATAGGGCAGGCTTTTGGCGCAAATATTGTGCAAGCCACAAACATTATGCATGGAAAGCTGTCCCCGTTACAATATGAGAAAACTGGTTTATTTGCCCAATTAGATGGAGATATCGAGGTTATGCGGTATCATTCACTTATTATTGAAGAGCAAACATTACACAAGGATTTTAAGATACTTGCAACATCGGGTGATGACGGGGAGATTATGGCCATTCAACATAAAGATTATCCTCTCTATGGGCTGCAGTTTCACCCCGAATCAATCGGTACAAAAGAAGGCAGTAGTATGATGCAAGCCTTCCTAGAAAGTATAGCGTAATAAAAAAGCTGTCGCCTAATATAATGGGCGACAGCTTTGTAAGTTATTGTTTCTTGCCTGTAATTAAATTAGCTATTTCTTCTAAAGTCATGGAAGAATGGACCTCATAGGAGCCGATTTGTAAGCTTCTCGCATATTTAGGATTAGCGAGTAGTAACTCCATTTCCACACTATTAGTAATAATGCCACCGTCTTCAAGCTTTTGTGCCACACTATACGGTGTGATACCACTATAGATTTGCAGTGACATCGTTGTAACATCCGTATTCGTTTCTTCACCAGCTTGTTCAGTTGCATCTGTCGTAGAAGTTTTTTCAGTCGTATGTACTTGCTTTAATTGATCCTTTAACGAGGCAATTTCTTGATTGGCCTTCTTTAGCTTGTTTTGTAGTTCTTCTACCTGTTGTTGATTGGAAAAATCCTTGGTAGGAAGACCGATATTTACATCGAAGCGACTTGCGAGTGCGAGTAATGCCCCAACAAGAAAAATAGCTATGCCAAATGCACGAATGGCAGACTTATTCATCAATCAACGCCCCCCGTTTGCAATCACTTGCCGAACTTGCTCTTCTGTTAAATTTGAGCGAATACTAATATCTGCTACAGAAAGACCCTGTTTATTTAATTCCAGTACCTGACTAATGATGATTTGATGAATCGGTTTTGCTGGTGCTGTTGTTTGTCCAACTTTTGAAGCCTGTGCAGCCTGTTGAACAGCCTGCATGACTTGGTGCACTTTAGGATCTTGACCTTTTGGAGGTATACTTGTTTTTGATTTCACTTGGAACTCGGGCTCTAGTAAAAGTTCTTCCTCGACCATCTTAAGGCGACGCTTTAAATTATTCGTTTCTTGGAAAATGGAGATAGATAATTCTTCGACATCTTGTTCGATTTTTTTCGAGCTATTTTTGAAAAAGAACGAAATAATAATCAGTAAAATGCCAATACTCATTAATACGATGGATAAATCCAATAGTTTCACCTCAATGTAGTATGTAATTATAAGATATTTTACCATATGCAAACTTAATATGAAATGAAGGTAGATTTTTTTTCAGTTTATGTTATAATAGGTTAGTCGTATAAATCATGCTCAAATTTAAATTCTTGATATAGAGTGGGAGGGTTAATGATGCGCGTAAATATTACTTTAGCTTGCACAGATTGCGGCGAACGTAACTACATTTCTAAAAAGAACAAGCGTAACAATCCAGAGCGTCTTGAACTTAAAAAATATTGCTCTCGCGAGAAGAAATACACTCTTCACCGTGAAACTAAGTAATCGCTCATTAAGCCAAAACCACAAGTGGTTTTGGCTTTCTACATTTTATGAAATCATTCGATGAAACGATTCCAAGAGGATATGAAGTTTTCCGATAGAGGAGGTAGCCTAAATGGATAAAACAACCTTACGAAACACGGTACGTCAAGCCCTTGCAACTATGACGGATGAAGACTATCATCATCAATCATTAGCTGTATTAAAAAAGGTGCTACAGGAACCATATATAATAGAAGCAAAAACAATTGGCATGACTATTTCAAATATGCCAGAAGTCGACACAATTCTTTTAATTGAGGAATTATGGAAACTAGGTAAAAAGGTCGCAGTTCCTAAGTGTCACCCGAAAACAAGAGAAATGTCATTTTACGTCATTGAATCATTTTCACAGCTTGAAACTGTATATATGCATTTGCGTGAGCCCATTCCAGCAATATGTGAGTTTGTTGACGCAAATGAGATTGATATCATTGTTGTACCAGGCGTTGTTTTTGATCCATACGGTTATCGAATCGGCTATGGCGGTGGTTATTATGACCGCTATGTATTAAACTATAATAAGGGTAAGCTAATGTCGCTGCTCTTTGATGAGCAAATCATTGATTGTGTTCCTACTGAAGCACATGATTGTCCAGTAGATATCATGGTGACGCCCACAAAACGTATTGACTGTGTTGCACAACGAGGAGCGAATGAAAATGGATAAAATGCTAGATATTTATGAACTCTTGAAAACATATGGGACCTATATTTATACACGTGATCCAATTGGCGATTTGATGTTGATGGAGGATGAAATACGTGAGCTCTATAAAGCGAATGTACTAGATATAAAAGATTATCAAATGGCCTTGCTACTTATTCGACAAGAAACAACAAGACTTCGTATGGAAGAGCATAAAAAGTAATGTTTGAAATATAATGTAATTGGGTATTGTAAAATTAATGTAACATGTATGTAATATTCTGAAAAACAGTGGGTTTCCGCTGTTTTTATGTTTTTACGAAACTTTTTACAATGCAAAACGTATATATAGATATCTGGTGCATAGAAAGAGCAAAGAGAAAAAATTTTCCATAAGATATGTGTTGATTATCTGTTAAAAAAGGATTAATATATATTTTGTTTCCGTAACAAAATGTAAATAATTATTATTTTTTTGTAAGGAAGTAGGGAGGATGTTAGGAATGAAATCAATAAAGTGGCCTAAACATTCATTTATGATACTAGCAATTATAGCAACTTGGATCAAAACGGTCATTGTTTACCACACAAGCTTTGAAATGAAAATTGAAAATGCAATGCAACAGTTTATTTTATTTATTAATCCATTAAGCTTCTTGCTATTTACGTATGGTTTATCACTATTCTTTAAATCAGCAAAAGCTAGAAATCGTTATCTGATTACAGTCAGCGTTATTTTATCCATAGTTTTATACGGAAATGTAGCGTTCTATCGATTCTACAATGATTTTATTACGCTACCAGTATTATTCCAAACAAGTAACTTTAGTGACTTAGGAACATCAGTAGCAGCCATTGTTGAGCCTTGGGATGTATTATATTTCGTTGATGTCGTTATCTTAATCTTAGCGAATAAATTTTTACCGAGAATGAAAGATGCATTTAAAGTGAATATTGAATTCCGTCGTGCATTTTTTGTGCTTGCAATAGCAATGACATTCTTAAATTTAGGATTAGCAGAAACGGAGCGTCCACAATTACTAACACGTAGTTTTGACCGCGAATTATTAGTAAAAAACATTGGTACGTACAATTACCACTTGTATGACATTTATATTCAATCTAAATCATCTGCACAACGTGCGTTAGCCGATGGTAGTGAGCTAGTAGAAGTAAACAACTATATACGCTCTAATCAGGCTGCTGTGAATCCAGAGATGTTTGGCAAATATAAAGGTCGTAACCTAATTGTTGTGTCAATGGAGTCATTACAAAACTTTGTCATCAATAATGACATGAATGGTCATGAGATTACGCCATTCTTAAACTCTTTAACAAAAGATAAAGATACGTATTATTTCAGTAACTTCTATCACCAAACAGGTTTAGGAAAAACATCTGACTCTGAGTTTATTGTTGAAAACTCATTGTTTGGCTTAGGTCGAGGTGCTGTATTCTTCACGCATGGTGGAAATACGTATAATTCAATGGCTGAACGCCTTGGAGAAAATGGTTACTTTACAAATGTCATGCACCCTAATAATAAATCATTCTGGAATCGTGACATGATGTACCAATCGTTAAAAATTAATAAATTCTACGATATAGATTCATATACTGTGGAAGAGGGGCAAGCTGTAAACTGGGGAATGAAAGATGTTCCATTCTTAGAGCAATCAGCTGCTTTAATGAAAGATATGCCACAGCCATTCTACTCTAGACTTATTACATTAACGAACCATTATCCATTTACATTGGACCCAGAAGATATTATGATTCCTGAATATGATTCAAATTCAGGTACATTAAATCGTTACTTCCAAACTGTACGCTACATGGATGAAGCTTTAAAAGACTTCTTCCAACAGTTAAAAGATCAAGGTGTCTATGATAACTCTATTATCGTGATGTATGGGGATCACTATGGTATTTCTGAGAACCATAATAAAGCAATGGCACAATATTTAGGAAAAGATCAAATTACACCAATGGATAATGCAATGCTTCAAGAAGTACCTTTATTCATCCACATCCCAGGAGCTGGCGATGGAAAAGAAATGACTGAGATTTCAGGACAAATGGATTTACGTCCAACGATCTTACATCTTCTTGGCGTTGAAACGTCCAAAGATATGCAAATGGGTGCAGATTTATTCTCTCCAGAGCATGAGGACTTTGTAGTCTTCCGTGATGGACGCTTTATTACAGATAAATACGTCTATGCTGGTGAAGCTTGCTATGACAAAGCAACTGGCGAAGAAATAGATGTTGAGCCATGTCAGCCTTATGCTGATCGTGCCACTATGGAGCTAGAAAACTCCGATGCCATCATCAATGGAGACTTACTTCGCTTCTATGACGAAAAAACAGGTAATTTAAAGCAGGATTCAGTAAAATAATCAATGAGAGATCTCGTGTAGAGATCTCTCTTTTAATATTGCGGATAAAAAGGAATTAGTCACATGCAACCATTTATAAAATTTATTTGTGAATCTTATGCTTAAGAAAACACCCTTCACAATGTTACTACGCTAGGCAAGTGAAAACACTTTATTGACCTTTCTCTATTGACAAAGAAAAAGAGATGATTATAATAAGTGTAAATATCTGCATAACGAAGATTTGTTTTTCGCATTTCGGAGTATAAGAGTGAAAGGCATCGAAAAGAACGAGTAACTTTAATGGAACTGACAGAGAGTAGCCGGTTGTTGAGAGGCGCAAGGGATATTAAAGTGAATACATCTTGGAGCTGCGTACCGAAACTTAAGTAGGCTACGACGGGGTTGCATCCGTAATCATTGCAGAAGTATCGCTACGGCTGTACTTGTTGAGGAGGGCTATGTGAATAGCTCTCGAAAAAAGGTGGTAACACGTTTATCTACGTCCTTTAGGAATTTCCTAAAGGCGTTTTTTTTATGCCTTTTAAGCAGTGGATTTAGATAAAAGTTAGTAAAGCCTTGTCAACAGTCAGTACCTCATGAACTCTTATAGAGCTTGCAATATTAATATTTAATATTACAAGGAGATGTTTCGTATGTTTTTAACACCAAAGGAGCAAATAGCAATTATCAAGAAAGGCGCTAGCAAGATCGTAGATGAGCAGGATTTACTTGGAAAATTAGAGCGATCGTATAAGGAACAGCTGCCTTTAACGATTAAGCTAGGGCTCGATCCGTCCGCACCAGATATTCATTTAGGTCATGCTGTTGTTCTACGAAAAATCAAGCAAATGCAAGATTTAGGCCATCAAGCAGTGATTGTGATCGGTGATTTTACAGGACGAATTGGCGATCCTACAGGTAAAGCAAAGGGGCGAACAGCCTTAAACGACGATACAGTAAAGAAAAACGCCCAAACATATTGTGAGCAAATTTTTAAAGTGTTAGATATAAACAAGACAACGGTTCGTTTTAATAGTGAATGGTTAGCAAAACTGTCCTTTGAAGAAGTCATCAAGCTAGCAGCCACAACATCTGTTGCTCGACTTTTAGAGCGCGAGGATTTTCAGAAACGTTACCAACAGCACATACCAATTGGCATACATGAGTTTTTCTACCCACTTATGCAAGCGTATGATTCGGTAGAGCTTGAGGCAGATATAGAGTTAGGTGGAACGGATCAGACGTTCAATATTCTAATGGGGCGCACCTTACAAAAGCATCGAGGATTAGAAAAACAAATTGCTATTTTTATGCCCCTACTAGAGGGATTAGATGGCATTGAAAAAATGAGTAAGAGCTTAGGTAATTATATTGGTATCAATGAAGCACCTGAGATTATGTTTAAAAAAGTGATGGAAATACCAGATACTTTAATTATCAAATATTTCGAATTAGCAACAGATGAGCATCCACTAAAAGTGCAGGCTATTCAAGAGAGACTACAAAGGGGAGAGAATCCTCGCGATTTGAAATTTCTATTAGCAGAAATTATAACGGCTTTATATCATGGACCTACAGCAATGGAGGAAGCAAGAGCTTATTTTGAAGCAGCATTTCAAAGAAAGGAAATACCCAAAAACAATCCCGTGCTGCTCTTAGAAATTGATAAGGAAAGAATAATGGATATCATTCCACAACTAGTGGAAATAGGTTTTATTCATAGTAAGAGTGAGTTTTTGCGGTTAATCAAGCAAAATGGAGTCTCCTTGAATGGAGAAAAGATAGCGATGGATGATTTATCGCAAGTATTAATGAATAATGATGTCCTACAATTGGGCAAGAAACGATTTCTTCAACTCAATAAGTAATAACAAACAAAAAAAGAGCAATCTCCGAGGAGACTGCTCTTTTTTTGTCTGAATTTTAGTGTAATTTTGGTGGGTAACCGCTGTGAACAATCGTCATGATGACGAACCATCCGAATACAGCAGCACTTAATAAGTTGAAAACAACGCTTAATAGGTTCTTTTCTTTAATTGCTTGGAATGTACCAACTACAGCTAAAATCGCTACTAGACCAAAAATAACCATTAATAAGTTCATTAAAAATAGACACTCCTTTCGACATCAGAAAATGAATGTCGCAAACAATATTCCTCCTTAATTGTAAACGTTCTACTTGTTTTTGTCGAGGACTAAAATACTGCAAACTATGAACATTTATCGTCAAATTGTGGCAAAGTCTGTATAATAGGAAGTTGAGGTGATAACTATGATGAACGTACGAAGTTATTCTCTTGGTCCCGTCCAAACGAATTGCTATATCGTATCGAATAAAGAAAAAGAATGTATCGTATTTGATCCAGGCGAGGAAGCGGAGCGTCTCATTAAAACAATCCGTAGCAACGGCTTAAAACCTCTTGCTATCTTTTTAACACATGCCCATTTTGATCATATAGGGGCAGTGGATGCAGTGCGTGAGGTATTTGATGTGCCTGTATGGATTCATGAAAAGGAAGTTAGTTGGCTAGCGGATCCAACGAAGAATGGCTCTAGTAAATATGCTGCATTACCAGATTATAGGGTAGCTGCACCAGCACAAGACACAATCATCAAAAAAGAACAGCAATTTGAAATAAGTAATTTTGTTTTTCAAGCCGTTTTTACACCAGGGCATTCACCTGGGAGTATTTCCTATATCTTTGAAAAGGACGGTTTTGCCATCGTTGGAGACACATTATTTGAACAGGGTGTAGGACGTACAGATCTATTAGGTGGATCAACCAAAATCTTATTGGAATCTATCCATAATAAACTGTTGACATTACCTGAGGATACTATTATTTATCCTGGACACGGTAATTATACTACTGTAGGCTCAGAAATGGAGACAAATCCTTTTTTAAATGGATTTTAAAATTTGACTAATAAACTGTTTTAGCACATAAAAAAGCGTATCTCACCGAAAGTGAGATACGCGATTTTGTTTGTATTAATGACCGCCACCAGGTACGTGAATGAATGTTGTATAGTACGTGAAGCCAGCGAAGAATACAGTTAAATATGCTCCGAAAATGTACATGTACATACGTTCTGAAAGGTTTAAGAAGCCTAATAATAAGAATAAACCTGTATTACCTAAGAATAATAGCGATACCTCGTTCATACCTCCAAGGTAGAACATAACGGCAAAAATACCTGTCCAGAATGCCATAACTTTATACATATTATCCATGAAATTTCCCCTCCTTTTGCCCACGACACAATAATCTCTTACTCATTATAAATGATATGAAAGGTGTCTGTAAACTGGAACTTCTCCATGTTTGTGACAAACAAATGGATTTTTAATCTAGCTATCGATTTCTGTCACGTTTATTTCATATTTACATAAATCGCAATTATGTATCATACTTTCCATTTGCACAAATTCATTGTTCGTAAACAATGCATCTAATTGCCCTTTTAGATAGGATTCATGTAATGAACAAACAATTTCAGAATAGGATGTCAGTTGCTCCTGGAATGGACAATTGAAAATGGAGAAGATTACTTTTTTTCCATGCTCAGTTTGTTGAATTTGTGGAATATAGCCAATTAATGCGGCATTGTCCGTTAATAGCTGAAGTTTTTCATCGAAGGAAAGAGAATTACTTAATGTCAATTCAGCACTCATATAATTTTTCATTTGCTGGTAGCCGTCTTGGTAGCTAATTTCCTGGCACTTTGTTAATGCAGATGGACCAAAGTCTTCAATTAATTGAATCGTCCATTTTAATAAACGATCTTCCTCACGTCTTGGAAAAGTGAGAGATACACCCTTTTCTGAAGCTTTATAAACACGTCCAGGTCTGCCACCTTTACCTGTTTTTACATAGTCAGCTGTAATAATGTTTATTTCTGAAAGCTTCGTTAAATGAAGTCGAGCAACGTTTGGATGGATACCGAATTTATCAGCAATATGTTGCACAGTAACTGTTTTTTTCTCTTGCAATATGTACTCATAAATAGAGTATCTTGTTTCATCGGCTAGTGTACTAGTAATTTTTAATGGATGGATCATGAGCTTCACCTCTTTAAATTATTATAAAAATTATGTTCGTCTACCAAGTGTTAGGAAAATAATCATGTTGATACTATTATATTGTATTATTGAAAAAGATACAGTTCATTTCGGCATAAATATTAATTTTTTCATGTATTTATATTCTTTTTTAGTGGAAAATTGCACTTTATCCACATTTTTGTAGCAAAAAACATTATTGGTAGAAAATTATCTTATAAATTTTTATTTTCTGAAAAGGGCTTTTCTCGTGGCGAGTTCCTCCTTATACTAGGAAATAACGAATAGAGCGGTCCTATTCGAATGAACTAAAAGAGAGGTGCATATATGCAGAGTTTTGAAACAGTTGTCGAACAAAAATGTGAGCAACTTTTACTAAAGGCCTATCATTTTGGAGCATCCGATTTATTGCTGGTTCCAGGAAAAATAAAGTATCGGATCTATTTTCGGAAATATGATAAACTTCTCCACGCGGGTGAGCTACAAAATGAACTTGCAGAAAGAATGATCTCTTATTATAAATTTCTTGCTCAATTAGATATTAGTGAGCGTCGTAAACCTCAAAGCGGCGCGTTTCAAAAAGCAATGGAGCAAAATTCATATTCGTTTCGAGTATCCACACTGCCTTCTGCATTTTTAAAAGAAAGCTTAATTATTCGTTTACTTCTCCAAAATCATGCATTTCCACTAACTTCCCTAAGCTTTTCCAAAAGCGCTGCTCACCAACTCATGGAGCTAGTACAAAACAGACAAGGTCTTCTATTTTTTACGGGAGCAACAGGCTCTGGCAAGTCTACTTCACTTTATTCCCTAATCCACTACTGTTCCACAGAATTGAATCGACATGTGATTTCTTTAGAAGATCCTGTAGAAAACAGCCAAGCGAATTTACTTCAAATTCAAGTAAACGAGCGAGCGGGCGTTACATATGCTACAGGACTAAAAGCCATTTTACGTCATTCACCTGATGTCATTATGATTGGTGAAATTCGCGATAAAGAAACAGCGAATATTGCCATCCAAGCCTCCCTAACAGGGCACTTAGTAGTCTCCACTATTCATGCAAAAGACTCCATTAATTGTCTCTATCGTTTAATGGATTTAGGTGTGTCGATAGATGAGCTACGTCAAACGGTTATCGGCATAGTTGCCCAAATGCTTGTTCAGACTTCAGGTCTACATGAAGAACGTCGAGCTGTCTATGAAATATTACATGATGATCATCTATCAAGAGCCATCACCGCCATTCAGGATAAGGGAAATTACAAACTTCCTTATGACTTAACATTAAGGGGGCAAAAAGATTTAGTGGAGAGCCTATATGCAGTTACAAACATACATCGATAAAATTGTTCTTTTTTACAATCGGGCTACGAAATGGCGGGTAAAGGAGCAAGCTCAGCTTTTCAATCGATTATGTGTGTTAATGCAGGAAGGATATTTATTTCCACAAGCTATTTCCATGCTACTACCTCATCATATCGAAGCTCATGAGGACATACAGCTGCAAATTGATGAAAAGCTCAGACAAGGAGTAGGTGTTGCAGAGATATTTGAAATCTTACAGCTAGGGAATCATTATTTAATGGCAATTAAGGTGGCAGAAAACAATGGTCATATGATAGAAGCGTTTAAAGGTGTGGCTAAGCAGATAACAGTAAGTGAAAAGACTAAGAAAAAGCTAATCAAGCTGCTGATCTACCCTGTCACACTGATGTTCTTTTTATTGTTGTTATTTTTTGTGTTTCGTACATTTTTTTTACCGAACATTGAAAGAATGGTCGTCAGTCGTACCTCTGAAACAGAAGAGACAAGTATTGCATTGTCCAATATGTTATTACATGTCCCAGATGTAGTCATCTTGACCATGTTCATAGTAATAGGCAGCTTAATCATTTTTCGATTCTATCTCAAACGACAAGCTGTTGCGCATCAACTAACAATTTTATTAAAAATCCCCTTTATACAGCGCTATTTTAGGCTGGCATTGACAAGGCAGTTTGCTGCTTATTTAGGCAGCTTACTACAAAGTGGATTTTCATTACAAGCAAGCCTTCAGCTATTAGAGGAACAGCAGCTACAACCATTTCTCCAAGTTCTTTCACAGCGTATAAAAGAAAGAGTCATCTTTGGAGAATCACTGACACAGGCGGTAACGATAATGGCCGTTTTTCAAAAAGATTTTCCAATGTTCGTTGAGCATGGCGAGCACAGCGGATATTTAGGAAAAGAATTAGTATTGTATAGTGATTTATTAATGGAAAAGCAGGAGCAGCTTTTACAAAAAATATTAGCTTTTGTGCAGCCTAGCTTCTTTATCCTTATAGCTGCTTGTATAATAGCAGCTTATATCAGTTTATTATTACCCATCTATCACATGATTGAATTAGTTTAGGAGGTAAATGATGAAACGTATCAACCAACAAGCTGGTTTTACTTTAATAGAGATGCTTATAGTTTTGCTAATTATATCTATCCTCATTTTAATTACAATCCCAAATGTTACAAAACATTTCGCCACAATAGATAAGAAAGGCTGTACGGCTTATATAAGCATGGTGCAAGGTCAAGTAGAGGCTTATCGTGTAGATAATATGGCCTATCCTACCTTAGATGATTTAGTGGCAAAAGGTTATTTAAAGGAAAATGAAACAACCTGCCCCAATAAAGAAGAAATAGTGATTACTAATGAGGGAGAGGTACGTCCAGCCAATGTCAACTTGGAAACAGGTACGGATAGCTAATGAATGTTCATAAAAATGGTGGTTTTACAATTCTTGAAATGCTGATTGTCTTATTTCTTGTTATGAGTTTAACAGCGATTGTTAGTAAATTTTCATTGAAAATAGCAGAAACCAAGGAAATAGAACGATTTTTTACGCAATTACAACTCGATATTCAATATATTCAAACCTATAGTATGAGCCAACGGCAATATATAGCCCTGAAAGTGGAAGGTTCAACAAATCGTTATAGTATTCAAAAAGATTTTTTTACCCATTTATATGAACGCTCTTTTCCGAAGGGGGTTGAATTTTTGCCCGCAGAGAGTTCCATTCAAACACTTGTCTATAATTACAGCGGCAATGTGATGTCCGCTGGTACTATGGCGTTTAAAACTCCACAGGGTAAGAAAAAAGTAATCATAACATTAGGGCGAGGGAGAGCTAGGATTGAATGAGTCAGGCTATTCTTTTGTAGAAACTATTTTAGGTGTGGGGATTTTAATGATACTTTGTACCTCGTTAATTCCCATTACCTATACGATGAAAACAAATCTTGCTAATAAAAAAATGGAGCTAGTTGCAGCTGAAACAGCATATGAAGGTTTAAAACAGTATCTTGCGATTCAAGTAACAGAGGGCACTCGGACCATTGAACAGGTTGCTTATCACTGGATAGTTGATGAACAACAAGTTTGTGTCGAATTTCAAAATTTACAGGAGCCACGCCAAAAATGTATCCAAGTGACAGGTGAAGTACATGAATGAGAAGGGCTATACATTAATAGAAGCTATGTTTCAATTAGTTGTTTTTGTGCTTATTTCTCATTTTTTTGTCCTTATCATGCTGTGGTTTGCTGAAATGAGATTCACTATGCTAACAGATGAACAAACAAAGTGGGAACTATTTGTTTCTGATTTAAATCTCTCTCTAAAAGATATTTCCACCTTTTCCGTTCGAGACGATCAAAAAAGAATGACTTTCCAAACAGCCGATACGCTCCATCATATTGATTGCTACTCGAATATTATTCGTGAGCAGGTAAAGGGTGGACATGTTCCCATGCTAATAGGAATCAATAAATGTCAATTTAGCTATTCCGAAAATAAGCTGACGGTGGCTGTAAAAATGACTAGTGGTATTCAAAAGGAGCGAACCTTTTATGTGCCAATTATTGAAAAATGACAGAGGGGCTATTTTTTTGATCGCAATTGCATTATTATTTTTTGTAACTACTTTTGTTCTTGCGTATTATATGTCTTATGAAATGCAGTATCGAACATATGATGGGCTAGAAAAATTGAATGTTCGAGCTACGATAAATTTATTGGGACAAATTTTGTCAGACAGTGTAGAATCGTAGTTATAAGAAGGTGAATCGAATTGCGAAAAATATATTTAGTTGGTTTTATGGGTAGTGGAAAAAGTGCGTTAGGAAGACGCTTAAGCTATTTATTGAAGATGCCATATTATGATATGGATCATGAGATTGTGCGACAGCAGGGGATGACAATTCCACAGATTTTTGAAAAATACGGTGAGGCCCACTTTCGAGAAATAGAAACAGAATTTTTGAAAAATTTTAGGGACGAGGCTTGTATTATTTCGACTGGTGGTGGCGTTGCCATCAATGCTGAAAATCGAAAAATTATGAGACGCAGTGGACTGGTATTTTTTTTAGATGCGTCGTTTGAGGATATTTATAAACGAGTTCAGCATGATCCAAATAGACCCATTGTACAGAGCTCTACAAAGGAGGAGCTAGAAGGTCTGTATCACTACAGAAGGAAGTTTTACCGTGATGCAGGTCATATTCAGGTACTGACAGAAGGTAGGACGATTCGCCAAATTCTAGAGTATTTAGTATTTCAAGTAAAAAGGTTGAAAAACGAACGATAATCACTTTTTGCTACTTTAATGTTCGTCTTTTATTATCTTTTAAAAAATGATTGCCTTTCCAATGCATTTAATGTTAGGATATAGACAAATAAGTAACTAAATGTTCATTGAATACTAAATAGTACCAAGATTTATCTTGGGCGGATGATTGTGCGGGGAGAGAGCGTGGAGACGCCACCGAAGGAGCAAGTAGCAATGGGCTATGAATCTCTCAGGTAAAAGGACTCGTACAAGACGCAACTCTGGAGAGAGCTGTAGTATAACAATAACAGCCACCAAAGGGGAAAGCCGACTGATTGGCAATAGTGAAGCTTGCGAGCCAGTCTGGTGTAACTTTCAGGTGCAAGGACAGAGAATCCCGAAAAGGGGTTCGTCTGTCTTTTTTTATGTCTATAGCCTGTTTTATGCGATTGACTGTAGGAATACAAAAAGCAGACGAACTACTACCAGTAAAAATGTAACTAACAATAAGGGGGCAAAAAAGAATGGCGAATGAATTAAAACGTACACCTCTATTTGAAGAATACGCGAAATATGGTGCAAAAACAGTTGACTTCGGTGGATGGGAATTACCAGTTCAATTCTCTTCTATTAAAGAAGAACACGATGCAGTGCGTAATCGTGCAGGCTTATTTGATGTATCACATATGGGAGAGATTTTAGTAACTGGTCCCGATGCATTAGATTTTTTACAAAATCTGTTATCGAATGATGTCTCAAAAATTGTCGACGGTCAAGCGCAGTACACGGCAATGTGCTATGAAGATGGTGGCGTTGTTGATGATTTATTAACATATAAATTAGCTGACAATCACTATTTATTATGTGTCAATGCAGCCAACATTGAAAAAGACTATGATTGGATGATGGAAAATCAGCATCAATATGATGTGACGATTGATAACCAATCGGATGCCTACGCACAAATTGCTCTGCAAGGACCATTAGCAGAAGAAGTTCTTCAATCCCTTACTTCAACTGATGTAAGTGCCATTAAATTTTTCCGCTTCCAAGAGAATGTTGAGGTTGCAGGACATAAAGTATTAGTTTCTCGCAGTGGCTATACAGGAGAAGATGGCTTTGAATTATATGGCGCTCCAGAAGACATCAAAGCGCTTTGGGGGAAAATTTTAGAGGCAGGTCAAGAAAAAGGTGTTGTTCCAGCTGGACTAGGATGTCGTGATACACTTCGTTTTGAAGCGGGGCTACCACTATATGGTCAAGAGCTATCAGCAACAATTTCTCCACTGGAGGCTGGTATTGGCTTCGCTGTGAAATTAAATAAAGAAGACTTCATTGGTCATGAAGCGTTAGTAGCTCAAAAGGAAAATGGATTACCACGCAAACTTGTAGGCATTGAAATGATTGATAAAGGCATTCCACGCCATGGCTACAAAGTGTTTAAGGATGGTCAAGAAATCGGTGAAGTGACAACTGGTACACAGCTTCCTTCATCTAAACGTAATGTTGGTCACGCATTAATTGACAGTCAATTCGCAACAATCGGAACTGAGCTAGAAATCGAAATTCGCGGTAAACACTTAAAGGTAATAACAGTAGAAACACCGTTTTACAAGCGTTCAAAATAATAGTTGAAAAGAGGGACCTACATTTATGAAACATCGTTATTTACCTATGACGGAGCAAGATCAAAAAGAAATGTTAGACGTAATCGGTGTATCCTCAGTCGATGAGTTATTTGAGGATATTCCTGAGAAAGTCCGTTTTAAAGGCCTTTATGATATTAAAGAAGCTAAATCAGAATCTGCTTTATTAAAAGAATTAACGGCACTTGCTGCTAAAAATAAGGATACAAATGCCAATGTATCATTTTTAGGCGCAGGTGTTTATAACCACTATAAACCAGTGATCGTGGACCATGTTATTTCTCGTTCAGAGTTCTATACGGCTTATACACCATATCAACCTGAGATTTCACAAGGTGAGCTACAAGCCATCTTTGAATTCCAAACGATGATTGCCGAGCTAACGGGTATGGATCTTGCAAACTCTTCTATGTATGACGGTGGTACAGCTTTAGCAGAGGCAGGTATGCTGGCAGCTGGTCATACGCGTCGCAAGAAAATTTTAGTGTCTGAAGCAGTGCACCCAGAATATCGCGATGTTGTTGCTACATATGCCTACGGTCAATCCATTGAGATTGTGACTATCCCGCAAAAAGATGGTGTGACAGATGTGGATGCATTAAAAGAGTTGATCGATGACAACACAGCAGCTGTTATTGCACAATATCCAAACTTCTTCGGCCAAGTGGAAGACATCCAAGTGATCGGGGATATTGCACATGCTGCAAAAAGCTTACTTGTTGTATCTTCTAACCCACTTGCATTAGGAATCTTAACGCCTCCTGGCAAGCTTGGCGCTGATATTTGTGTAGGTGATGCGCAAGTATTCGGTATTTCTGAAGCCTTCGGTGGCCCACACTGTGGTTTCTTTGCAGTAACAACAAAATTAATGCGTAAGGTCCCAGGACGTCTTGTTGGTGAAACAGTTGATGGTGAAGGCCGTCGTGGTTACGTTTTAACACTACAAGCACGTGAACAACATATCCGTCGTGATAAGGCAACTTCAAATATTTGCTCAAACCAAGCACTTCTTGCACTTGCAGCTTCTGTAGCGATGACAGCTCTAGGAAAACAAGGTATCCGTGAAATGGCTACTCAAAATATTGCGAAAACACGTTATGCAAAAAATGCCTTTGAAGCAGCAGGCTTTACAGTAGCATTCCAAGGTGTACACTTTAACGAAATCGTAGTGAAAACGAATAAATGTGTGAAGGAAATCAATAAAGGCTTAATCGAAAAGGGTATTATCGGTGGCTATCCTTTAGGTCAAAATTATGACTCTCTGAAAAATCATGTGCTAATCGCAGTAACTGAATTACGCACGAAGGAAGAAATTGATGCACTTGTTGCAGAAATGGGGGCTCTTAATGCATAACGAAAATCAATCACTCATTTTTGAAATTTCAAAAGAAGGTCGCGTTGGCTATAGTTTAGAAGCACTAGATGTACCTGAAGTAGACCTAGCAGATTTATTACCTGCAAACCTAGTACGTTCAGAGGCAGCAGAACTACCTGAAGTATCTGAGCTGGATATTATGCGTCATTATACAGCACTTTCCCGTAGAAACCATGGGGTAGACTCGGGCTTCTATCCGCTTGGCTCTTGTACGATGAAATATAATCCGAAAATTAACGAAACAGTTGCACGTCTTTCAGGCTTTGCAAATGTTCACCCATTACAGGATGAATCAACAGTCCAAGGGGCAATGGAACTTCTTTATGATCTTCAAACGTCTTTAGTAGAAATTACAGGGATGGATGAAGTTACATTACAACCAGCAGCAGGTGCTCATGGTGAATGGACAGCGTTAATGATGATTCGTGCGTTCCATGAAGCAAATGGTGAAGGTCACCGTAACAAAGTAATCGTGCCTGACTCAGCTCACGGTACAAACCCAGCCTCAGCGACAGTAGCGGGCTTTGAAACAATCACTGTCAAATCGGATGAAAATGGCTTAGTTGATATCGAAGACCTTCGCAAAGTAGTAGGTTCTGATACAGCAGCACTCATGTTAACTAACCCGAATACACTAGGGTTATTTGAAGAAAACATTATCGAAATGGCAGAGCTAATTCACTCTGTAGGCGGTAAAGTGTACTATGATGGTGCGAACCTCAATGCCGTTATGAGTAAAGCACGTCCTGGCGATATGGGCTTTGACTGTGTGCATTTAAATCTACACAAAACATTTACAGGCCCACATGGTGGCGGTGGTCCAGGTTCTGGTCCAGTAGGCGTAAAAGCTGATTTAATTCCATTCCTACCAAAACCAGTATTAGTAAGAACTGAAGAAGGCACATACCACTTTGACTACGATCGTCCACAATCAATCGGACGCGTAAAACCTTACTATGGTAACTTTGGTATCAATGTTCGTGCTTATACGTATATTCGTACAATGGGGCCAGATGGCTTAAAAGCTGTTACAGAATATGCTGTATTAAATGCAAACTATATGATGCGTCGCTTAGAGCCATTCTACGATCTACCATATAACCGTCACTGTAAACATGAATTTGTCTTATCAGGTCGTCGTCAGAAGAAGCTAGGCGTTCGTACATTAGATATCGCAAAACGTTTGTTAGACTTTGGCTACCATCCACCAACAACATACTTCCCATTAAATGTGGAAGAGGCGTTAATGATCGAGCCAACTGAAACAGAATCTAAAGAAACATTAGATGCATTCTGTGATGTAATGATTCAAATTGCGAAAGAAGCAGAAGAAAATCCATCAATCGTTCAAGAAGCACCTCATACAACAGTCGTATCTCGTCTAGACGAAACACGCGCTGCTCGTACACCAGTGCTTCGTTATCAAAAAGCATAGTCTACAAAACCGTTCACGTTTAGGTGAACGGTTTTTTTTGCACCTTAAATTACAAGCTGAATGAATGAACATTGGATTTTAGCGTGCTGGCGACGTAATATAAAGCCAAATAAAAGTGTGACTGATTACTGCCTCATGACTTTTGGGAAGAAAATCATAAAAGGAAAGCAAGGTTTTCGATTATTTTGTTTAGATGTAATTTTCCAAGGATAAGAGGGTGAAGTTGTAAATGAAGAGGTGAACAATGCTATTTCTCCTAACTATTTTTGGAGGTTGGACTTTCCTTTTTGAAAATCATAATATCTGAAAGAAAAGTACAAATGCTTAAAGAACTATTTTATATATATTCATCCTAAAAGACTAATGTCGTTATATGATTAATACTTTTTATTCATTTTTCCTATATAGAAGATTATTTTAAAAAACAGCTTTGGGCCCAAGAGTAATTGAACCTTTAGTTTTTTTTTTATAAAAAAATAGGATTAATCCTATATTAACTGAAAAAATATCATAATTATTATATGTAACATTTTTACTAAAAATACTTTAAATTGTTTTTAATTACAATATCTTCTATAGAAAATATTGACATTAATTTTTGGTGTTGTATAGTTACTTTTGTGATACATCCTATCATTAGTGAATAAAAAATGCATAAAAGTAGAATTAGAGTTTCTAGTACATAGCTTAGCCTCAAATTGATTTTTATTCCTGAAATATTCTTTAAAAGAAGTAGTTATATAATTCTAATCCTGTATTTTTATCACTAAATGTTTATGCTTACCCGAAATTCGTTATCTAAAGGAGGGACGGCTGTAGAAATATACAGCCAAATGAATGGAGATTATTAATCAAACAAACAGAACCATGCTATTTGAAGAAATTAATCCTGAAAAAATGGACTTAATTACGCTTGTTGGAGATGTGAAGGGAATCGACAGTCTAAGTGATGAAAAGATTAAAGAAATTCCATGATGGAGATGATATCGGCTACATTATCGACGAGAAAACGAGCACGTGTCAAATTGACCTTGTGTTTAATGGCAATGTGAAGAATTTAGAAGTAATGATTACAAAAGGGACAAGTGCTGTTAAAGCCTAACAAGTTTAAACATACAATTATTCAATTTTTCAGTCGTATGTTTAAGATTTTTTAAATCTTTTAACATAAATAAGAATCGAGAGACTAATTGCTAATATTCTGCAGAACAGTTAGATGTCTTGATTTAACAAATTTTAGGGGGTAAGAAAATGGGTTTTGTATTAAAAGTAGAAGGTTCAGAGGCAATTGAATTAGGCTTAGAAAGCATCATGACTGTCGAATATGAAACAGATACACCAAATGATTCGAACGCTCGCTCTACAGATGTTGGAGCCACTTTAAAAGTAAGAGGTAAAATTCTTACAGCAACTGATGGTGATAATTCTGATGATACGATGAAATTAGGTTTATGGTCATTAGTACCAGCTGAAAAGGCTGACTGTTACCGTAAAGTGACATTAGAGGTTGTTTCAGCGGATCAAGTAGTAAGAAAAATTCATTTCCCGAACGCTTTTGTGGTGGATTATACAGAAAGATATGGTGACACAGAAGGTATCGGTGAATTCTTCTTATTTATTAAACAAAAGAAAGACAAAACAGACTTGGCAAAAATCGAGGGTGGCTACGCTGTCTAAGATTGCAGCAGGATAAAACACTACTAATTATCTAAGGAACTTTTATAGTTCCTTAGATTATTTTTAATCTCCCTAAAATTACTTTAAAGGCGGAAATAAAAGATCCTATACATAGAAAAGATAGCACTCAAACTCATATTTTTGTGAGGAAGAAGTAGAGAGAAGCATTGCCAACAGGTATGCCTTTGATGAGATGGTTGAGGCAATGGAAGGATCAGATTTCAAATTCTGTGTCATGAAGGATGTGTAGGGACTAAGCAAATAATAGTTGATAGGTTGAAATATAGTTGATGAAAAAACGGAAGGTGATTGGGATGAAGTTTATAGATGAAAAAATTATTGCATTAAGAAATGAAATGAGAGAGCAGGAGCAACATGAGCTAGCCCAGCGACAAGTAGCCATACAAAAGGAACAGGAGCCTGAGCAGGCATCTAAGCAGGAGGAACAAGACCTAGAAAAAGTAAATATCTATCAAAGCTACATCATCATTGATGATGAGAAGATAGGGGTGATGGAGCAGTCGTTATTGGATGGTAAAATGACGATTCGTATGCCAAAACTATTTTCTAAGATGTCTACTGAATTAGCAGCCTTAAAGTACCCATCGGACCGTCGACCAAATCTAATTTATACAGATGAATCCTCATCGATTAATCTTGCCTTCAACCTGACTCCACATCGATTACAGGAGGAGGGAGTTGCTGCTTTTCAAGAAAATATGATTGATATCCTTGAACAAGCTCAACCTTCAGCTGATTGGCTCGATACGGATGTCCTGAAGATTGACGAAAAGACAGTAGGCTTTTTAGAGATTATTACACCGGCTATTGATGGCGATATTTTTAATTTAATGTTCTTTGCCTCTATCGAAGGAATAGCACTTATTGGAACCTTCAATTGTATGGAGGAGGACCTTGAAACTTGGCGTCCGATTGCGAGAGCTATGATGGAATCCTTGCGATTTGCTTCAAATAGTAGGAACGGAGGGGGAATACGATGAGTAGTGTCGTGACAGCTTATCATAATATTCAAATTCTACCTTTTGAGCTTATTAGTATTCAAGAGCTTACTATCGTAAAAAAAATGAATGAACATGCTACGTTACGTTTTACTGGTATTGTGCCTGAAGTAGCGAGAGACACATATGTGGAAATGACGGAGGCAAAATCAGCAATTGAAGTAAATCAGCTTAATCATCTTGGTATACCTTCACCCTTATTTAAAGGTGTAATTTTAGATGTGAAGGTTCGTTCAGTTCGTGGCATTTATTATATTGAAGTAGAAGCGGCTTCAAGCACCTACCAGCTAGACATTAAAAAGAAAAATCGCTCCTATCAGGATAAGGAAATGACCTATTCGTCTTTATTCAAACTATTACATCCTTTTTATCCTGGTCTTGACATTATTGATGAAGCAACAAAGGGTGCTAAATTAGACAAGTTTACGCTGCAATATCGAGAGACAGATTGGCAATTTTTAAAAAGACTAGCCTCACGTTTTAACACTGGACTAGTGCCTGCTGCTACCTTTGATAAGCCAAAGTTCCATTTTGGTGTGCCTGCTGGTAGAGCTAAAGGCAAGCTAGAAGATTACCATTATACGACCCGAAAAAAACTAGCAGATTACCTTCTATATACAGAGAATGGTAATGGAGGTATGGGAGAGCATGACTTTCTATACTATGAGGTGGAAACAGATAAGGTAATGGAAATAGGAGACCATGTCACTTTTCATCAACAAACGCTTTATATATGTGAAGCATACACAACCATGAAGGATGGCTTGCTGAAACATTATTATACGCTGTCAACGAAAAATGGCATGAATAAAAGTGAACTATTTAACGATGCGATCTCAGGCTTATCACTGGAAGGAAAAGTATTAGAAGTCGCAAAGGATCATATTAAGGTGCATTTAGCGATTGATGAGAAGCAGGATAAAGGCAAAGCACATTGGTTTCTTTATTCTACAGGCTATACAGCAGAGGGACATAGTGGTTGGTATTGTATGCCTGAAATTAATGATTTTGTTCATGTCTATTTTCCTTCACATCGGGAGGAGGAAGGAATTTCTAGCAGCTCCATACGAAAAAATTTAGATACTTCAGCAACGAACAAACTAGATGATCCCTCAACCAAATATTATCGTACAGCCTTTGGTAAAGAAATTAAAATGAGTCCAACTGAAGTGGTTATTACTGCACAGGATGGGGATATTTTTATTCGGCTAAACGAAGCAAATGGTATTGAAATATTTAGTAAAAAAGAAATTAAACTAATCTCTGAGGCAGATATATCAGTGAATGCGAGTAAGAAAATTCTTTTGTCTGCGGAGGAAGAAATTTCTTTAAAATGCAAAGAAAGTAAAATAACGATGAATGGCAGTGTGCAGATTTTTGGGAAGGAAGTAAAGGCAAATTAAAATGGTTGCGTGTGAATGAGAAGGAAGGAGACTTATATGCAGACACAGGGAGTTTTACAGCATTTTTATGATAACGAAGTAGAAAAAAGAAGGTTGAAATATCTCTTATTGCTCGAGGATTTTTTTCAAGCCTCCAAGGATAGGCTCGCTGATGATTTTAGGATGTCTTTTCAAAAAATATGTCAGCAACTCAAACAACAGCAAACGCTTCAACAGAAAGGACCGATTGCACATATTACGTTTTCAATGCTACGCACAGAGCTACTAGAGAGCAACCCTCACTATTTAGTAGAAGCTACGGATGAGGAATGGTTTTTTGATATTCATCCACTTTTAACTACTTATGATGCAGGCTGGGCGCATCATTTTTTAGAGCAATACATTGAAGAATTAAGTTTGTATAGCAAAACTTTTATGGGGGCAATTACTCAGGCAGATATAGATCGCATTAGACTTCAGGACGCCAAACATTTTCACCAATATGTAATAAGTCTCGCTAGATATGCGCTACCTGACATTATTCGATGTCCAGAGTATTTGGCGCTAGATCGGGATGTGGCTGTCGAGATACGTGTAGGCGAGTTTATGGATATGAATGAGGTTGTCTATAGCGAGGATTTTTCAGCGAAGGATAGTGAAGAAATAAAGGCTTGGCTAGATGAACAATTAGAGGAGGAATATCCATACGAGGTATTTAGCCATTTAAATTTAGCAGGTGGGCGATATGAAGGCTTGGATATTCGCTATGCCTTTTTCCACAAAGCCAATTTAACCAATTGTCATATGCGTGAATGTCTGTTGATTGGTACTAGCTTTCGGGAGAGTCAGCTAATGGACACGGATTTGAGCTTTAGCACAATTTATGAGGCGGATTTTAGTAATAGTCAGTTACAGGGAGCGAATTTTCAACAAGTACAAGGAGCGAGTGGTCTACTAGATCGTCAGAAATGGGAAATACCTGGCTATTTACCGGTTCGTTTTACCGATGCGAATTTAGAAGGCGCCAATTTTGAGCTAGCGAATTTACGAGGGGCCAGCTTTATGGGGGCAAATGTTAGAAATACAAATTTTGCGGGAGCCAATTTAGAAATGGCTATTTTCTCTAAGGAAGCAAAGGAATATGTAAAGCTAGATCCATTCCAGGCTGCTAGTGTCATTTGGAAGTAGACAGTGTGAAAAAAGGAGACGAAAGATGAACTATTTTATTCTATCTCAAGATGAACGTATCACAAATGCTGTGAAACCTGTTGGTATCGCCCAAGTGATTAAAAAAGAGCTATTAACCATTGAAAGAATGGAAGAATTAGAGGAACTTGAACGGCAATTTCCTGTATTAGAAAAAGGCGAGATGGTGTATACCGATCTCATAGAAAAGCCAATCATGCTTATTTCTGATGCTGTTAAACAATTAGTGGAAAAGTATGTCCCAAATATGCCATTTAAAGCAGTTGTTCTCACGGATATGCCTAAATTAATGCAAACCTTATATTGGCTGGTGATCCCACCAAGAGTGCGTTGTCTTTCCACTCAAACGGAATTTCATCTGGATGGTACGTTGAAGAAGCTAGTCATAGATGAGCAGTTGGCTGCTCCTTATTCATTCTTTCAAATTGAGGGCATTAAAGAACAGTTTATAGTGGTAAACATTGAATTAGCAGAGAGTATTCTACGCAGAGATTTTCGGGGAATACGATTACAAAAAATACAAACTGAAGGAAGATGGAACGACATTCTTTCTGTAGGAAAATAGATGAGGTGCTTGAAAAAGGATTAAAGCACATGATGGAAGGTGCTTTAGATAAATGGTAGGGAGAAAATAGCGAGATTAAAATTAGAGCAATTTGAAGAAAGAGTCGTCAGACGTAAGTATTGCAGTTAAGTCTTATGTTTAGCAAAAGTGGTAACACCTTACGTATCGAAAGGATGGTTTTTCTATGTCAGAAGAATTGCAGACAAAGGGTGGCGACCAACGGAGTTATGTCGTAGCTGGTGCCAAATTATCCTGTTCACAAGGAGATCAAACGAGTATTTTAAAAATGCCAGTCAGTCACGGTGTTTATACGAAAAATAAGGCGCAGATGAATACGATGGATTATAAGCCTTATGTCAATATTCAACCATTTGGCTTATGCCAGACATTAGCGAATCCAACTGTTGCGGCAGCTACAGCTGCTAATAATGGTGTCTTAAAGCCCATGCCCTGTACACCTGTGATTACAATGCCCTGGATTAATGGGAAGGATGATCAATTAATTGAAAATCATCCAGCGTTAGTTAGTCAATCGATTAATATGTGTATGTATTGTGGAACGATAAAAGTAGAAGATGATGGGCAAGAATAAGCGATTGTCCCCTGAGGAAAGAAGGGAATTCATGTGAACACATACGAGGAAGTAATCGGATACGGTGAGCTTGAACTCGTATCCCCCTATGAAATCCAAACATTGCATAATCTCACGTTGACTCAAACAGTGAACGACCATGCAAGATTAGCAATAACGGGATTTATTCCTGCGGAAAAGAAAGATAGTTGTATGCAGCTTGCCAGTACGACAGATCGAATAGAGCTCTATCAAAAACACAAAGGTCAACGGCTGCATGCGCTTTTTAAAGGGCAGGTAACAGAAATTGCGGTACGAATGACAAGGGGTGTATATCAAGTTGAATTAGAGGCTGTTTCTTCTACATTCACCTTGGATTGTAAACAAAAATACCGCTCCTTTCAGCATCATAAAATGACTTATGAGGCGATGTTAAAAAAGGTGCTAGAAGATTATTCAGGTGCAGATGTTATTGATACTGTATCGAAAGCTACTCCTCTTAAGCAATTTATATTACAATATAAGGAGACGGATTGGCAATTTTTACAACGTATGGCCTCCCATTTTCGGGCTGTATTAGTCGCCGCAGTGGATGCTGATAAGCCGAAGTTTTGGTTTGGCCTACCTGAAGGGCGAATGCAAAAGCTTTCCTTGGCAAATTATACGATCTTAAAGGATCGCTCTAAGTTTTTACATAGTAAGCATAATGACATCGAGCAGCCAATTGAAGAGCGGGATACAGTTGCCTACGTGATAGAATCTAGAAAAACATTGAAACTGGGTGATCGCGTTCTGCTCCAGGGCAAGGAGCTGGTAGTAGCCAAGTCTATCGCCCGCATGAAGCAAGGCATCCTTACCTATGAGTATCATCTGCTGTTCGAAAAAGGCATACGTCAAGATAGGCGCAGTATTCCGTTCCTACCGGGCACAGCGATTGAAGGAAAGGTATTAGAGGTCAAAAAGGATCAGGTTCGAGTCCACCTCAGTATCGATGAGACACAAAAAAAGGAAGAAGCTACGTGGTTCCCACTTGCTACGCCTTATACGGCAGAGGGACATAGTGGCTTTTACAGCCCACCAGAGGAAGGAGATAGCGTCCACCTAACCTTCCCAACACATCGAGAGGAAGCAGCGTTTGTTCGTCATAGTGTACGAAAGGGTGGCGAGTCCAACCCGAAAACAGCTGATCCCAAAACGTCTTACTGGGGTACACCGAAAGGGAAGGAAATGAAGCTAGACCCACAGTCCGTAACATTTACCGCCAAGGAGGGTGCCGTCTTTCTGCAGCTCCATCAGGACAGCGGCATCACTGTGCATAGTAAGCCCTCCTTGCTGGTCAAAGTCAACGACACGATCACCTTTGCCGGAAAACGTGTGTCCATGAGTGCAGCG
>NZ_JPVR01000065.1 GCF_000772935.1 Lysinibacillus boronitolerans JCM 21713 = 10a = NBRC 103108 | reverse complement strand
TTCGGGCAAGACTTTAAAACCTTGTTGCCCCTGTCGCTTCGCTTTCGGGGCAGACTTTAGAATGGCTACGCAATTCTAAAGTTGCTGTTCTTCGTAGGCTTGGATGATTTTGGCTACGATTGGATGACGTACGACATCGCCTTGTTCTAATACTTGGAAATGGATGGATTTAACATACTTTAATGTACGCTCTGCTACAATCAAGCCAGATTCTGTATTTTTAGGTAAGTCGATTTGCGTTTTATCACCAGTGATGACCATTTTAGAGCCGAAGCCCAGACGTGTTAGGAACATTTTCATTTGTTGATGAGTTGTATTTTGTGCTTCATCTAAAATAACAAAGGCATCATCTAATGTACGGCCACGCATATAGGCTAAAGGGGCGATTTCAATCGTTCCACGTTCAATTAGCCGCTGTGTTTGTTCAGAGCCGTAGATGTCGTTTAAAGCGTCATAGAGTGGACGTAGATATGGATCGACCTTTTCCTTTAAATCCCCTGGAAGGAAGCCTAGAGACTCTCCAGCTTCAACAGCAGGGCGAGTTAAAATAATTCGCTTAACATGGCCATTTTTAAGTGCCTGTGTTGCCATAACTACCGCTAAATACGTTTTCCCCGTACCGGCTGGACCAATACCGAAAACAACGTCTTTATGACGGATTGCTTGTATGTATTCTCGTTGACCAATTGTTTTTGCACGAATTGACTTTCCTTTCGTCGTGCGTGCTATTTCTTCATCATATAGTTCTGCAAAATATTCGATAGTTCCTTTTTGTGTCATTTCAATAGCTGTAGTGACATCACGTTGATCAATATTAATTCCTTTGCGAATGACCTTCAATAAAGCATGCAGAAGAAAGGTTGCCTGTTCCTTAGCATTTTCTTCACCCGCAAGTTGAATTTGTTCACCACGCGTAATGATTTGAACATTAAGTGCTTCTTCAACTAATTTCATATTTGCATCGGAAATACCGAGTAGCATAACCGCTTCGTTTGGATTATCCACCTGTAATACAGTTAACTGTTCTGACATAATCATTCTCCTTGTAGGCCTTGTATTGGACTTGCAATGTTTTCATTGACTAAAAATAGAACTTTCCCTTCAACTGTACCATTCCCCCACTTTGCCTGTAAAAGGTTTTCTTTCTTGATGATTGTTTTTGCAGGTAACGAGCGTAATACTTTTTCATGCAATAAAGGAATAAGCAATGTCTCAATTTTCGATTCATCCAACTCCACTTGCATGGTTTTCGTCTGTTGCTCCTCCACAATCGAAACATAGGGGGCTAGCCAATTCGGTAAATCCTTTTTTTGAACATAATCCACCTTTTCCTCATGTATACCCTTTATCAACACCCGCCATTGCTTTTGCTGCAAGGTTTCCACGGTAATTTTTGTTGGAATTTTAAATGAACATTCAAGCCAATAATCTGCATAAACCTCACCTTTCGCCCCAACAAAAACTTGATCTGTGCCACTTTCTAATACACCACTTACGAGGACGTCACCCTCATAGGCTGTATCATTCACTGAAATCTTTCGCTCACCATGCTGTATATTGAAGTGGGTAATGACACCACTTTTCGTTGCTACAATATGGGAGGCTAATTTGTCAGTTGTTTGCTCTGTTTGTTTCGGTGATTCTTGTGGTCTCAAAATTACTCGTCCGCCGTGTTTATCAATATGAACCCATGATAGTTCTCGGTGTTGCTCTAACAGCTTTTGTCGTATAACCGTATTAGAAGGTAACTTTTTTTGAGATAAAGGGGTTTCTAGTTGAAAGGTTTCATGAAAGGTCTTACCTAAACGCTCCTCCAGTTCTGGTGTCGCGGCTTCAATGTCCACTCGCCATATGACTTGTGCACAAAGGATTGGAATAGCAATCATGAAGGCTAAGCCCAATAGAGTCCAAATTTGTGCACGAAAAACTTGAAGCTCATCTGCATAAAAAACAGCCATTTTTAAGCGAAAACGTCTTCGTACACGGCGTATTTTTGGTAGGTAATGCATTGTCGTTTCAAAGGAAACTTCCTGATCACGAAAGACAACACGCTTTAACGGGACATGTTGAGCGTGCAATGCTTGAATAAAAGGATGAACATTTTCATGGCGCTTTATACGTATAATAATTGGCCGATTATTCCACATTTTAGCTCACACCCATATTCTTTGTCATTTTCATATGAAGTTCCTGAAGATTGTTAACAGATAGATGTAGCATTTCTTCTTTAAGCGCATTGATTGTCACTGAATCCGCATTGACAGTAATATGATAATCTGCATAGACAAACGAACAGGTCGTCGCATCTGCATGAATAAAACGGTAAGGTCCAATAATTTTTAATGATTCGTATTCTAACAACTCAAGTAGTGGCGTTAATTGAAATAATTTTTTCATAAAAAATGCCTCCTTCTTCGGCAATATATGCATCGAAAAAGGAGGACATGCTAGTTATTTTCTTTTTGATTTTGGTGGTCCTAATATTTCGGCCATCACAATTGCTTGCACAAGATCATTTTTAGATTGAGGTAGTTGTAAAGTCGAATGAGCGCCAACAGATTGCACTTCCTTTTTTCCAGCAGCTAATCGTCCCCGACTTTCTCGATTAGAAGAACGGCTAGGAATATCAGTTGGAATGACAGCTGGGGCAACATAGCTTGGTATTTCCTTTTTCACTTGTTCTTCAACAAATTTTTTAGGCTCCTCAACTTTCTCATTTTCTGGAATCCAATCTCCGATAAATTCTCGTGCAAAGTCTTCAAAACTCTGTGCTTTCCCACTACGATGTGGCTCTTTCTCCGTAACTGGAGGCTCCACCGCGGTGTCTTTATTAAAAGGAGGCATCATCTGCTTCTGAGGCTTTTTATTTTTTGATTTTCCGAAAATAGAGCTGACTATGGCAATTATGGCGAAGATTATTAACTGTTCCATATGTTAGTTCCGCTCCTTTCCGTTATTAAGCATTGGGTTCATTTTTTTCAGGCTTATCATTGCTTACTTTTGAAATAGAGTCACGCATTGCTGTATCCGCTTGGATATTGCGATAGTTCATATAATCCATAATACCAAGATTACCAGAACGTAAGGCTTCAGCCATCGCTTGCGGTACTTCTGCCTCTGCTTCTACTACTTTTGCCTTCATCTCTTGAACACGTGCAATCATTTCTTGCTCGTTTGCTACAGCCATTGCACGACGTTCCTCAGCTTTTGCTTGCGCAATGTTTTTATCCGCTTGTGCTTGTTCAATTTGTAATTCGGCCCCGATGTTTTTACCGATATCTACATCCGCAATATCAATGGATAAGATTTCAAAGGCTGTTCCTGAATCCAAACCTTTAGATAAAACCGTTTGTGAAATCATATCTGGATTTTCTAATACTTCCGTATGACTAGTAGCCGAACCTATTGTAGAAACGATCCCTTCCCCTACACGGGCAATAACTGTTTCTTCACCAGCACCACCGACTAGACGCTCAATGTTGGCACGCACAGTGATACGAGCCTTTGCTTTAACCTCGATCCCGTTCATTGCTACACCTGAAATGAAAGGTGTTTCAATAACTTTTGGATTAACAGACATTTGAACAGCTTCTAATACATCACGCCCAGCTAAATCAATTGCTGCACAACGTTCAAATGACAGCTCAATATTGGCACGGTGAGCCGCAATTAAGGCATTCACTACACGGTCAACATTACCACCTGCTAAATAGTGACTCTCTAACTGGTTAATCGTTACAGGTAAACCTGCTTTATGTGCTTTAATCAAAGGATTAACAATTCGAGACGGAATAACACGACGTAAGCGCATCCCAATTAATGTGAAAATACTAACACGTACACCTGCTGCTAATGCAGAAATCCACAGTGCTACGGGTACAAAGGTAAAGAATACCGCAAGCACAATGAATAAAATAACTAGTCCGGCAATAGGACCAATCAAAGCTAAATCAAAACCCATTTTCTATTCCTCCATCTCTTTATCTGTTTGTCTCACAACAATGCGTGAGCCTTCAACTTTAATAATTTCTACATGTTGATTGGCATCGATATAGCCACCTTCTGATACAATATCAATGCGTTCACTACCAAGTACCATAGTTCCAGATGGACGAAGTGGCGTAAGCGTTTTCCCAATTTTTCCTAACAGTTCTGTGCGATTCACATTGGATACATACCCTTCTTCTGTCGTCGTTGCATCCATTAACACAAGCCTGTTTAAGACATGCAGTTTTTTTCCGAAAAATTTCATCAGAATCACCATTCCTATCATCGCTATCACAAGCGCAATGAGAATTGCTACTATCATTTGCATCATATTTGCACCTGCCAGTATCAGACTTAGTACTATTAAGACACCACCTAAAATACCAACAATTCCACCAGGGACAAAAAACTCTGCAATTAAAAGGGCTAAGCCAATAATAAATAACAATAACGTTTCATATCCCGCAAAGCCGGCCACCATGTGTCCAAAGAAAAATAAACCAAGTGCTGATAAGCCCATTATACCTGGAACACCAAATCCTGGCGAATAAAGCTCCATCACAAGTCCTAAGCTAGCGATTGACAACAGTATAGGTACAATGATGGGATTTGTAATAAAACGAGCTAATTTTTCAGAAAAGGTCGGTTCAATTGAAACAACATCACTACCATTCAAGTTGGTTACTTCTAGAAGCTCCTGAAAATCCTTAACCGTCCCTTCAGAATATTTAACCTTTAATGCCTCTGAGGCGGATAGGGTTAACAGATTCTTTCCACCAGCACGGTATTCTGGTAGTTCATAGTTGGTATCTGCCATTGCTAATGCATACTTAGGGTCGCGCCCTGACGTTTCTGCTGCTGCTTTCATTTGAGCAAGCCAAGCGCTATTGGCCTTAAGGTCGGCTGCATTACCTGCTGAATCGATAACTGCCGCTGCACCAATTGTTCCATTCGGAACCATGTAGATCTTATCCGCATGTAAGGCTAAAAAAGCTCCTGCTGAGTGCGCATCCTTATTAATATAAGCAATCGTTTTTATTTGCGTTGCATCCATAAGCATAGCGATATCGCTTGCTGCATTCACAAAACCGCCAGGCGTATGTATTTCTAAGATAATCGCCTCTGCATTGTTTTCTTCAGCCTCTTTAAAAGCTCGTTCTAAAAATGCATGAAGTCCTCGCTCTACTTCATTATGAATCGGAACATGATAGACCTTATTACTGGCAAAAGCCGAAGTTAATGGAAACGCTAACAAAAAAGTCATCCATATCACTAGTAAATAGCTGAGGATTCTCCGTTTTCGCATCTTTTTCCCTCCCTTCTAACATGCCTCTCCTCTGTATATACGGTCAATCATGCGAAAAGTTTCGCAAATCTTAAAAATTTATTAACTTATTTATCATTCGATCTAATGCCAATTACCAACACTTAGTATGTGCAAAAAAGCCGAATGAATCAAATTGATTTCATTCGGCTTTTTCATATGTACGTAAAGTTGAGCAATGTAAAATACCTGAAATTAATCAAAAATGTGATTAATCTCAGGTATAACTTTGTCTGCTCAGTGAATCATACAATTGCGTGTTATGAACGTAGGGATTTTTAATGGGAAATTAAATTACCACTTACGTTTACGTGCAGCTTCTGATTTCTTTTTACGTTTTACGCTAGGTTTTTCGTAGAACTCGCGCTTTCTAACTTCTTGAATTGTACCACTTTTTGATACAGTACGTTTGAAGCGGCGAAGAGCATCTTCAAGCGATTCGTTTTTGCGAACGACAGTTTTTGACATCTCTCTTTCCCTCCCTCCGAACACACGTCAATACACAATTAGGCAAATAACCTTCTGTTGTGTACTAAAAAATTATATCGTATTGTCTAATAATGGTCAATAGAAAGTATGCGAAATTATCAAGTGAATTTTTGGTTTTATTTTTGTGTGAATTATTCATACCCAATTCACCCACAATAAAAATAATTACATTTTCCTAACAATTAAAGGGTTTACAAAAAATAGAATAAGGGCGTAGAATAATCACATTCAATTTCAAATCGGCCAAATCTCAACTATTTGAGAACGGAGGAACCAATCTTTTGGGGTTAATTCTGCAGTAGCAGAAGGGATGAGAAAGCTCTTTCGCCATCCTACCCGTCAGCTAACTTCGTCGGCTAAAGCGAAGGAGGTCGTTATTGACCACCATTATTAGCATGCTTTCTGCCTTTTTCATGCTTTTATCGTAGGTCTTTTTATTATGCCATTTAACAACCAGTTGTTTACTTACAGAATTGAGGTAAATTAAATGAACAATTTTAAAAGAGCATTAAACCCTCCCAAAGTTCTCGTTTTGGGCTTTGCCCTAATCATTGCCATAGGGACGTTTCTTTTAACAATGCCATTTTCTACTGAGGATGGGAAGGGTTTGACCTTTTTAGATGCCTTATTCACTGCTACTTCAGCTACTTGTGTCACGGGTTTAATCGTAGTTGATACAGGTGATACCTTCTCTATTTTTGGCGAGGTGGTCCTTTTATTCTTGATCCAAATTGGTGGTTTAGGATTCATGACATTTGCCACATTATTATTTTTACTGCTCGGAAAGAAAATTTCATTAAAAGAAAGACTGCTGCTTAAAGAGGCCTTTAATAATATCTCTATTGCTGGTCTAGTTCGATTAGTGAAAAGAATATTACTCTTTACAGCATGTATTGAAATAATCGGTGGTCTTATTCTATCGATTCGTTTTTCTTTTGATATGCCTATTGGAAAGGCCCTTTATTTTGGATTTTTTCATGCCATATCCAACTTCAACAACGCGGGCTTCGATTTAATGGGTGGTTTTAACGGAATGACTGCCTATGTTGATGACCCCTTTGTTGTTTTCACCATCTGTGCTCTTATTACTATCGGTGGATTAGGCTTTATTGTTATGAATGAATTGTATGAATATCGTGTGACTAAAAGGCTTTCTGTCCATTCAAAAATTGTCTTAGTAACGACACTTTTGCTAACCGTTAGTGGAACCATTTTGATATTTCTGTTTGAGTATGGCAACGAAAAGACACTTGGACCATTATCAGAATGGGGTAAAGTGTTAGGCTCCCTTTACCAAGCGGTTACACCACGAACTGCTGGCTCCAATACACTGGCTATTGGGGACTTAACGCATTCTACATTATTTTTAATGATACTTTTGATGTTTATTGGGGCAGGCTCTGGATCGACTGCTGGAGGGATTAAAATCACAACCTTTGCTGTTTTAGTAGCTACTATGTGGTCACAAATTAGAGGTAAAGAAGATGTGGTTCTCTTCAAACGTAGAATTGTCACTGAAACTATTTTAAAGGCATTGACGGTTACAATGTGCGGTGGATTAATTGTAGTAGTCGTGACGATTATTCTTAGTATCACGGAACAACATCATAGCTTTATGATGTATTTATTTGAAGCTACCTCTGCATTTGGTACTGTTGGTCTTTCGATGGGCCTAACCCCAGAGCTAACACCTGCTGGTCGTCTTCTTCTGATTATTACAATGTTCGTAGGAAGAGTTGGACCACTAACCATTGCTTTTGCCATTGCAAAACGAAGAAAAAAAGAGAGTTTCCGTCACCCAAAAGGAAATATTATGATTGGCTAACCAAATGAGAGGGGTTTAAAACGCTATGACCATTAAACAATACGCTGTTATTGGCTTAGGTAGGTTCGGAACAAGCGTCGCACGCAGATTGCATGAAGCTGGACAGGAAATATTGGGAATTGATATAAATGAAGAAAGAGTAGAGGATGCAGAACCGTATGTGACTCACGCTGTCGTTGCTGATACAACAGAAGAAAAAGCTTTAAAATCAATTGGTATTGGTAACTTCGATTGTGTCATCGTGGCGATCGGTAATGATATGCAGTCTAGTATTTTAACCGTCTCTTTATTAAAAGAGCTAGGGATCAAAAAAGTGATCGCAAAGGCACTAGGTAAAAGACATGGGCAAGTGTTAGATAAAGTTGGAGCTGATTGGATTATTTATCCTGAAAGAGATATGGGTGAACGTGTGGCTAATCAACTCCTATCCCCAAACATGTTGAATTATATCGAATTATCAAAGGAATACAGTATTGAAGAAATTATGATTCCTTCTAAAATGGCTGGACAAAACCTTCGCGATTTAGACTTGCGCGCAAAATATAACGTCAGTGTAATTGCAATTGTGCGCGAAGGGGAAATTATTATTTCCCCTTCTCCTGAGCAGATTATTGAAAAGGAAGATTTATTAGTAATGATTGGGCATCGAAAAGATCTTACATTATTCTCAAATATTCAGTAATCACAAAAAAGCTGTTTCAAGTTCTACTTGATACAGCCTTTTTCGTCTTAGAAAACTTTCTTTTGATCTCTATCATCTTTTAAAATTTCAACAGCCTCTCTAAAACGCTGGGAATGAACAATTTCTCGCTCACGTAAAAACTTCAAGCTATCATTTAAATCCGTGTCATCTGATAAGTCAATAATCCATTGATATGTGGCACGTGCCTTTTCTTCAGCCGCTATATCCTCATACAGGTCCGCGATAGGGTCACCCTTAGCTTGAATATAGGTTGCTGTGAATGGTACCCCTGAGGAGTTTTGATAAAATAGAGCACGATCGTGATTTACATAATGATCACCCAAGCCAGCTTCTTTCAGCATTTCTGGTGTTGCATCTTTTGTTAGCTTATAAATCATCGTGGCAATCATTTCTAAATGTGAAAATTCCTCAGTTGCTATATCGGTCAATAACCCTACTACTTTGTCAGGAATCGTATAGCGTTGATTCATGTAGCGTAGAGCTGCTGCCAGTTCCCCATCTGCCCCTCCATATTGCTCAATTAAAAACTTTGCAAGCATTGGGTTACATGTACTAACTTTTACCGGATACTGGAGTTTCTTTTCATAATACCACAAAGATTATTCCTCCTAGTCTTTTGTTTAGACTTGCCATGGCCATGGTGTATCAATCCAGTTAAAAGGATAATTCGAATAGCTTCTCCCAAAATTCATGAGTGGTCCATATTTTTGCTCAAAATCAATTTTAAGTTTCATACTTTTCTCTGTATTTTCATTAAATTGCTGAATGGCGTCATAATCGTGTGGATGAGTGTCTAAATAGAGGTTTAATTCAACAATAACGAAATCAATTGCTTGAATTTCTTCTAATTGCTTATAAAATTCGGGCGGCATCTTTTTAGTCATGCTTCCTCCCTCCTTTTAGGGGAAATGGGTATGGGCTAAACAACTGTGGCCATAGCGTTCCTGCCTTCAGCGCTTCTCTTGCGGTTGGAAATTGTGGTAGTCCAGGTGGTTGAAAACCCATATATAATTGTGGGGGTGTTGCATAATACTTAACTTCTATAGGCTTACATGGATCAAAGGGGCTAATATAGGGCCTCCAAGACTTATACTGTGTAAACATGACATCCTCCTTTCTGTATTTACATTCATCAGTGGAGTATATGTGCACAGAAAATTATTATGCTGATTAAACACAAAGAAGCCATAAGCTCATGTCAATGTACACATGAGCTTATGGCTCTATAAAAGGATAATATTAATAGTTGGAGTCGGCAATTAAACCATTCATAATAGCTACACCAGAGCTAGCCCCAATACGAGTCGCACCAGCTTCTACCATTTTTTTCATGTCCTCTAAGCTACGAACACCACCTGATGCTTTTACACCAAGTTCTGGACCTACAGTTTTACGCATAAGCGCGATATCCTCTGCTGTTGCTCCACCAGTAGAAAAACCTGTAGATGTTTTCACATAGTCTGCACCCGCTGCTACAGCTAACTCACATGCTTTCACTTTTTCTTCGACTGTTAGTAAGCATGATTCAATAATGACTTTTACAAGTGCGCTATCTTTAGCTGCTTCTACTACTGCGGCGATATCTGCTTGTACAAGTTCATAGTTTTTATCTTTTAACGCACCGATATTAATAACCATATCTACTTCTTTTGCACCGTTAGCAATAGCATCTTTTGCTTCAAATGCTTTGACTGCTGGCGTATTGGCACCAAGTGGGAACCCAATTACCGTACAAACTAAAACGTCTGTACCCTGTAATAATTCACTACTACGCTTTACCCAAGTAGGATTTACACAAACAGAAGCAAAGTTAAATTGTTTAGCTTCTGCACATAATTTTTCAATTTGTTCTTTCGTTGCCTCAGCCTTTAATAATGTATGATCAATCATACGTGCAAAATTCTTTTCCATTGTGGACCGCTCCTTCATTAAACAAGATGTACGTACCTCTTCGAATCATACCATTTTTTCACGTTGACGTCTAATTTCTTTCTATATAATAAAAGCTGAAATGTAAACTTTTAAGAACATAGAAGTCATCAGAAGACAAATCACTTAATTATTTCACAAAAAAATCTTATAAGTACTGATTTCATAAGGTTTATGTTATCATAAATCACGTATCTAAAATATGTACACAAAAAAACTATTTAAATGTTGCAAACACAAGGTAATGTGAATTGAAAGGATGATATATATCATGAGTAACGAGCGATCAAAAATCGTGAGTTTTCATACTCTAGGTTGTAAAGTAAATCATTACGAAACAGAAGCAATTTGGCAGCTGTTTAAAGAAGAGGGCTATGATCGTACAGAATTTGATCAACAAGCAGACGTTTACGTCATTAATACATGTACAGTTACGAATACTGGAGATAAAAAATCTCGTCAGGTCATTCGTCGAGCAATTCGTCAAAATCCGGATGCAGTTATTTGTGTAACAGGATGCTATGCACAAACCTCCCCTGCAGAAATTATGGCTATTCCTGGTGTCGATATCGTTGTCGGAACACAAGATCGTACGAAATTACTTGGTTATATTGAACAATATCGTGCGGAACGTCAACCGATTAATGCTGTACGTAATATTATGAAAAACCGAGTATACGAAGAATTGGATGTACCTGCCTTTACAGACCGTACACGTGCTTCATTAAAAATCCAAGAAGGCTGTAACAATTTCTGTACATTTTGTATTATTCCATGGGCACGCGGCTTAATGCGTTCTCGTGACCCACAAGAAGTATTACATCAAGCACAGCAATTAGTCGACGCTGGTTATCTTGAAATTGTCTTAACTGGTATCCATACAGGTGGCTATGGACAAGATTTAAAAGATTATAATCTTGCTCAATTACTACGTGATTTAGAGGCCAATGTGAAAGGCTTAAAGCGTCTTCGTATTTCATCCATTGAGGCTAGTCAATTAACGGATGAAGTAATTGAAGTACTACGTGAATCAAAGATTGTCGTGAATCATTTACATATTCCGATTCAATCTGGTTCTGATACGGTATTAAAACGTATGCGTCGTAAATATACAATGGAATTCTTCGGTGAACGTTTAACAAAATTACATGAGGCTTTACCTGATTTAGCTGTTACTTCTGATGTAATCGTTGGGTTCCCCGGCGAGACAGAAGAAGAGTTTATGGACACATATAACTTTATCCGTGATCATAAATTCTCTGAGCTACACGTTTTCCCATTCTCTCCTCGGACAGGAACTCCAGCTGCACGTATGGAAGATCAAATTGATGAAGACATTAAAAATGAACGTGTCCACCGACTTATCTCTTTAAATGATCAACTAGCAAAAGAGTATGCTTCTCGTTTTGAAGATCAAGTGCTAGAAGTTATTCCTGAAGAATTTGTGCATGATGGCAGTGAAGAAGAAGGCCTTCTAACAGGCTATACAGACAACTACTTAAAAGTAGTTTTTGAGGGTCCAGAAAGTCTAATCGGACAACTTGTAAAAGTAAAAATTACACAAGCAGGCTACCCTCACTCAAAAGGACAATTTGTACGCGTTTTAGAAACAGTGAAATAAATAGTAAAAAAAGGGCTGCCCATTTTATATAGGCAACCCTTTTTCCTTGTATGAAGCTAATCATTCACTTGTATTTGATTTTTCATAATATTGATAGATGTTTTAAAGATTTACAGCTCCTATAAGAAAATTAGTAGTACAAACAAAATATCCTTCTGTACTACTAGCTTTGTTAGTATATTATAATATTCTCCTGTACTCTAAACTAGCACTTATCAAGGACTAGTAGGAGGTGTAAGTCCTAAAAGAACAGGCGTTATTACGCTACTGCCAGCACCAAGGCGGATTTGTTGAACTTGCAATACTTTTACAGTAAGTTCTAAGACAATTTTTTCACGTAATGTGCTGAATGTCCCTTCTGGAGCTGCCATAATCGGTGAAAAATCAAGTTCAAAGAAGTTGGCAGCTACTAATTCACCAAATGGTTGTTCATTGTATTTAACAAGATTTTGGAAGAAAGCCTTATCTAATCGAGCATCCATTTGTGTTCTTTCGTTAAGGAAGTTCGCTTCAGCAAACTCGGAAATGCCTAAGATTGGTGTTGCGCCTCCAGGTGTTTGTGGGAAAATAAGATCTGTAAAACCAGAAAACGGAACGTCAGCAATTCTATCTCGAAGTGCCCCATTACATGCTGATGAAGCATATTCAATATTTTTCCGAATATGTCCTGCTACAAATAATTTAGCTCGTGTTACTCTAAAGAAATCAGTGCCAGCAATACGTGCAAAGCTGACTGGTACAAGTTTCACTTGATTTAGGAAGACATTCTTTTTCACTCGTTTGATTTCTGTAGCAGCAGGGCTAAGTGTAATATCCGACTCAACAACGATTTGCAGTGTTGGTTCTGCCAATACAACTGGAACTTTGATAGTTGGCGTTGTAACCGGTGTAGTGACTACTGGTGTAATCTCATTCGTTAATGGAATTTGTTCAGTTGATGTTACAGGACAAGGTTGAAATTGACTTTCTAATTGATCGCTCAAAAAATTTCCCTCATTTCATTTTTTTAGTATTAGAGAGCTCTCCTATCGCTAGAATATGTAGCATTTAAATCTATACATGGACGTATATATTAGTTTTATATTCTTATTTGAATTAAGGGATAAATTTCTATAATCCTCCATTACCTTGCCAGTCAAACAGTACTTTAATTTTTTGTACTTGTAACATTTGGATAATTAATTCTAATACTATATTTTGACACAATCGATTTGGATGAATGGCTGCCTTATTTTGCGTATTAGATACCCTATACTCAATATTGTGCTGTATGTAGCCCTCTATAAATAAATTCCCCTTTGATACCGTTCTTGTTCCATTTCCCAATGGCTGGGATCTACGAAAAGGTACAAATCTACAATCGGATAGTACTACCTCATTTGTGATCTCTTTAACCTCTTCAATTCCTTTATCAAAAGCAATTTTTCCCTCCATACATATTTCTATTTTGTATTCCCCTAGGACAACAGGAACTCGTATATGTATAAAAGGCTCAGAGGAGTTAATTTCTCCTTTTTTAATTGCTTGTGAGTTATGTAAGGGAACTACTACAGATTTAAACGGATGCTGCTCACTACCATTTTTTTTATTAGTATCCGTTCTCATTAAAGAAATCATTTGATTAATGTTGGAGCTAACCAAACGACAATCTGGTTGTTCAGGGAAAACCGAAATGGTTTGGAGTAGCTTCGTCTGAAGTTGGGGAGATAGGTTATCATTTAAATCAAGAAATTCAAATATTGTATTTTGAACATTTTCACCATAAATAGGAGCATGAAGAAAATCGTTAATTTCTACATAAGTAGAAAAGGGACTTTTTTGGATAATGGTGCATACTTCACCTATTAAAGACTTTGCAATCCCTTTATTACGATTTGAAGGATTATTTTTCTCCTTTTCTGCTATATCATCCAAATGCATATTATTTCCAGCCTCAGACAGAGCTTTATTGAGAAATTTTGGATTATCTTCTGATTGAGCTGTTGAATTTTGTTCTTCAAGAGAGTTCTCATCACTATCTAGTAGATGGTCAATTTCTACCTTTGTTGGACTAGGTACGATTTGATTGCATGCTATCTGGTCTAAAGTTAATTCCTCTACATGGTTCTCATCCGTATTTCGGAAATGTTCTTTGTTCTCCTTAACATTCGCTTCTATAGGTATGGAGGCTAATTGCTCTATTAATGTCTCTTTTGTGTGACTCTCATCGATATCTAAGTGATGTTCGTTTTCTTGCTCAATATTATTTTCTGTAATTATGGGTAGTTCTTCATGGGTGATTGATTGCTCCGATAAAGTCAGTTCCTCTCCCCTACTCTCATCGATATCTAGAGGATGTTCGTTTTCTTGCTCAACATTTGTTTCTTTAGGTATAGGTAGCTCTTCATTAGATGCTAATAGCTCTGCTAAGCTAGCATCCTCCCTGAAGTTCTCAAAATTTGGGTGATGTTCGTTTTCTTCCTCAATAGTCGGCTCCATAGGTTCGGGTAGCTCTTCAGTAGAGATTATATGGTCAGTTAAAGTAGATTCCTCTGTAAATGGTTTATATTCTATTTCACCAAGCAGATTATTATTTCCATTAAAAGTCTGTTCTAATGGAGATTCGTCATCTATTTTAGTTTGATACCTCCACTCAGTGTATTTATTTTGTTTAGAGGATATTTTCTTCATTTCTCTAAAATTAATCCATGGAGTTGCCATTCGTTCACTCCCAAATAATAATTTGACAAAAAGGCATAACAATCAATTTTTATTTAAGTTTTAATCTATTAGCTAATTCTTCTGATACGATTATGTTATGACCTTTAAAATTATATAATTGAAAATTTACAATACTAATTACAATCCATATTATGCAATATTTTTACTTTTGTCACAGTCCCCACCATTAGATACAATTGGAAGGTGCATGTCCTTATCTTGCCAAAAAAAGCAGTTAAAAGTTCGTGTAAAAGTGAACTTTCAACTGCCCAACAACATATTTGATTTTATATCAGTATTATTGTTACCATCTTTGCTCCACTACATATAAAAAATTAACAAGGCTCAGTAGGTGGAATAATACCAGGAACAATTGGTGTTGCTGGTGGAGTAAGCCCTTGAAGAACAGGTGTTACTACACTACTTCCAGCGCCCAAACGGATTTGTTGAACTTGCAATACTTTTACAGTAAGTTCTAATACAATTTTTTCACGTAATGTGCTGAATGCTTCTTCAGGAGCTGCCATAATCGGTGAAAAATCAAGTTCAAAGAAGTTGGCTGCTACTAATTCACCAAATGGTTGTTCATTGTATTTAACGAGATTTTGGAAGAAAGCCTTATCTAATCGAGCATCCATTTGTGTTCTTTCGTTAAGGAAGTTCGCTTCAGCAAACTCAGAAATGCCTAAGATTGGTGTAGCGCCTCCTGCTGTTTGTGGAAAAATAAGATCTGTAAAACCAGAAAACGGAACATCAGCAATTCTATCCTGAAGTGCCCCATTACATGCTGATGAAGCATATTCGATATTTTTCCGAATATGTCCTGCTACAAATAATTTAGCTCGTGTTACTCTAAAGAAATCAGTGCCAGCAATACGAGCAAAGCTAACCGGTACCAATTTCACTTGATTTAGGAAGACATTCTTTTTCACTCGTTTAATCTCTGTCGCTGCAGGATTAAGTGTAATATCCGACTCGACAACGATTTGCAGTGTTGGTTCTGCCAGTACAACTGGAATTTTAATAGTTGGCGTCGTAAGCGGTGTAGTAACTAATGGTGTAATCTCATTCGTTAAGGGGATTTGTTCAGTTGATGTTACTGGACAAGGTTGAATCTGATTAATAAATTGTTCACTCAAAAAATTCCCTCATTTCAATTTATAGTATTAGTGAGCTCTCCTATCGCTAGAGTATGTCGCAATTAAATCTATGTATGGACATTGAACTTGTTCTTTTAATTATTTTATTTGGAATGTTTGAGGTTGTGATTTTCCCCGTTACCTTACACGACGGGGTAAAACTCCATTTAAGCAGGGATTTAACGCAGACCCCCTTCAAATATGATTTAAGTAAAAAAACCCCCGTAAAAGTTAGATTGATGTCTAGCTTTTACGGGGCAGTTCAAATATTAAGTGGTTTTTTCTAGGTTATGTTGATAGTAAATTATACATAGCTGTTATTCAAATTCATACGATATGGCAGACAGTGCGTATAATGGCGCTGTTTCTGCTCGTAAAATTCTCGGTCCTAATGACATCGTTTGAGCGCCTGCTTGTAATAGCGCTTCTGACTCTTGACGAGAAATGCCCCCCTCAGGACCAAAGATAATTAGTATTGATTTCGACTTCTTATCATACACGTTTTTTAGCTTCTCCGCAAACCTTGTGCGCTTTTCAGCTTTTGCATCCTCTTCATCAGCAATAAAAACGGCATCGAAATGATCTATTTGTTGTACTAGCTGTTTAAATGAGATGGGTTCAAAAACTGTTGGAATATGTGTGCGGTGAGCTTGTTCCGCAGCTTCCTTAGCAATTTTCTGTAATCTTTCTTGCTTTTTTGCCCCTTTTTTCTTGTCCCATTTTACAATGGAGCGTTCAGCTTCAAAGGGTAATAAAGCAAACATCCCCAGCTCTGTGGCTTTTTGGGTAATAAGCTCCAGCTTATCACCCTTCGGTAAACCACAGGCTACTGTTACTTGAATGGGTAACTCTGGAGAGGGGATTGTTTGACCTGTCGCTTCAATGACGACCTCATCCCCTTCAAACCCTTCAATTGTACATATATGCGCAGTGTTTTGTGCAACAACTACAATTTTGTCGCCTTGCTTCATACGCATCACTCGTTCAATATGCCGTGCATCTTCTCCATTAATACGTGCATTTTCTATAGCTGTCTCAATAAAATAACGTTGCATGCCACACAGTCCTTTCTAGCAAGAAAGGAAAACGCCAAATCACAAGCACACGGCTCACGATTTGGCGCTTCCTCAGTCATGTTATAGTGGACGACGGGCAATAATGGCTACCCAATCTTCCATTAATAATACTTCTTCGATCACAAAACCTGAAGCTTCTAGTGCTACTTTAACATCATCACGTTTTGCACCGATGATGCCCGAAGTGACATATAATCCACCTGGTTTTACAATTGTATACGCGTCATCTGTGAAGGACATGATGATTTCAGCCAAAATATTAGCGACTACCACATCTGCTGGCTCTTTTACAGTATCCAATAAATTACCATGGAATACTGCCACCTTATCTTCCACTTTATTTAATGCCACATTTTCTCGCGCTGAACGTACAGCCACTTCATCTAAATCGAGCGCATGCACACTTTTGGCACCTAGTAATGCTGCACCAATAGACAATACACCTGATCCTGTACCAATATCAACAACTGTATCCCCTTCTTTAATGACCTTTTCAAGTCCTTGTAAACACATCACCGTCGTCGGGTGGGTACCTGTACCAAATGCCATACCAGGGTCTAATTCGATAATTAGCTCATCTGTTGAAACAGGTGTGTATTCCTCCCATGTCGGTACGATAGTAAAGCGTTCAGAAATCTTAACAGGATGGTAGTATTGCTTCCAGGCAGTTGCCCAATCTTCTTCATTGACTTCCACAATGGATACCACATTTTCGCCGATATCAATGTTAAAGTTCGTTAAATTTGTGATAGCTGCTTTAATTTCTTCGACTGTTTCATTTAAAAAACTAGACTCCGATAAATAAGCTTTAATAATCACGCCATCTTTCGGAAAATCATCTTCATTTAGCGCATAAATTTCACCATATTGATCTTCACGTGGCTTCGCAAACTCTGCAGAATCTTCGATGACAACACCACTTGCACCTGCTTCATGCAAAATATTCGAAATTGCTTCTACCGCATCATTTTTTGTATGAATGGATAATTCTGACCACTTCACGTAGCTCTTCAGCTCCTCTAATTATTCACCTTGGAATTTTTTCTTAATTTTATCGAATAGTGAACTACCTTGTTCTTCAGGGATATCGCCACTAATTTCGGCAAATTCTCGTAGTAATTGTTTTTGTCTTTCCGTTAATTTTTCTGGTGTCATAACTTTTACTGTCACATACTGATTACCCATACCATAACCATGAACATTTTTCACACCTTTATCTTTTAGACGGAATTGAGCACCAGACTGTGTTCCAGCTGGAATACGTAATTTTACTTTCCCATGAACTGTCGGTACTTCAATTTCATCCCCAAGTGCAGCTTGAGGGAATGTTAATTTCAGCTCGAAGTAAATATCGTCTCCATCTCGTTCGAAATCCTTGTGACCTTGAACGCGGAACATAATATATAAATCCCCTGCATGCCCACCGTTTATACCTGGCTCACCTTGACCAGATACACGAATTTGTTGTCCATCATCCACACCTGCTGGAATCGTCACTTTAATTTTCTTACGTTTTTGGACTTTTCCTTCTCCACGACAAGTCGTACATTTTTCTTTAATGATTTTACCTGTTCCATGACATGTTGAGCATGTACGACGATTCATCATACGACCAAATGGTGTATCCACTGCTTGATTGATTTGTCCAGCACCTTTACATGTTGAACATGTTTCAGGTTGCGTGCCTGGCTTTGCTCCTGAACCGTGACATGTTTCACACGTTTCATCTTTTGGGATTTCTATTTCTGTTTCTTTCCCAAAAATAGCTTCCTCAAATTGGATGTTCATACGATATTGCAGATCATCCCCTTTACGTGGAGCATTTGGGTCTTGACGGCGACCACCACCGCCAAAGAATGAACTGAAAATATCCTCGAAGCCGCCAAAGCCGCCTCCTCCAAAGCCACCACCAAAACCAGCATTCGGATCCTCATGACCAAATTGGTCGTAGCGTGCTTTTTTCTGGTCGTCACTTAATACTTCATATGCTTCAGCGATTTCTTTGAATTTTTCATCTGCACCCGGCTCTTTATTAAGATCAGGGTGATATTGTTTTGATAATTTACGGTATGCTTTTTTAATCTCGTCTTTTGTAGCCGATTTTGTTAAACCAAGCACCTCGTAATAATCGCGTTTCTCCATGATTCACACTCCGCTCTGTTTGCATAAAATCTATTGTAACATGCAGTTGAAAAAACTGCCTCTTTTTTTAGATTAAAGGTTCTATAAGTTCCATAAGATTGAAGATACTCACTTCCTAGCAGCTAACGTATGCAACTAACCCATAAATGGTGCCATTTACGTGAAGTGACCTCACATCATGACAAAAGCCAAAGCCGCAAGCGGTCTTTGGCTTTATCACTTAACTGTGCTACTTCTTATTTATCATCTTTTACTTCTTCGAATTCAGCGTCTACAACACCGTCATCTTTTTTACCAGCGCCAGTGTCTGCACCTGCATCGCCACCTTGAGCTGCTTGAGCAGCTGCTGCCGCTTGTTCATAAACTTTCATCACTAGTGGCTGTAATACGCCTTCTAATTTTTCTTTAGCTGCTTTAATACCTTCTAATTCACCAGCTTCAAGCGCTTTTTTCAATTCATCACGAGCATCTTCAACAGACTTTTTCTCATCTTCTGTAATTTGCTCACCTAGGTCAGCAATTGTTTTATCCACTTGGAATACTAATTGGTCTGCTTCGTTACGAAGATCTGCTTCTTCTTTACGTTTAGCATCTGCTTCAGCATTAGCTTCAGCGTCTTTTACCATGCGTTCAATTTCTTCCTCTGATAAACCAGAATCAGATTGAATTACAATTGTTTGCTCTTTGTTCGTACCAAGATCTTTTGCTTTTACAGATACGATACCGTTTTTATCAATATCGAATGTTACTTCGATTTGAGGTACACCACGTGGTGCTGGTGGAATATCCGCTAATTGGAAGCGACCTAATGTTTTATTGTCAGCTGCCATTGAACGCTCACCTTGTAGAACATGAATATCTACTGCTGGTTGGTTATCAGCTGCTGTAGAGAAAACTTGAGATTTTGAAGTAGGAATAGTCGTGTTACGGTCGATTAATTTTGTGAACACGCCACCCATTGTTTCAATACCAAGTGAAAGAGGTGTTACGTCAAGTAATACAACATCTTTCACATCACCTGTTAATACGCCACCTTGTACTGCTGCACCCATTGCAACAACTTCGTCAGGGTTTACACCACGGTGAGGCTCTTTCCCCGTTTCTTTACGTACCGCTTCTTGTACCGCTGGAATACGTGTTGAACCACCAACTAAAATAACTTGGTCAATTTCAGAAGTAGAAAGACCTGCATCAGATAATGCTTGACGTACTGGACCTACTGTACGATTTACTAATGGTAAAGTAATTTCGTCAAATTTCGCACGAGTTAAAGAAATTTCTAAGTGCAATGGTCCTGCTTCGCCAGCTGTAATAAATGGTAAAGAGATTTGAGTTGATGTTACACCAGATAAATCTTTTTTCGCTTTTTCAGCTGCATCTTTTAAACGTTGCATTGCCATTTTATCTTTTGATAAGTCAATGCCATTTTCTTTTTTGAATTCAGCTACAAGATATTCGATAACTGCGTCATCGAAATCATCTCCACCTAGTTTGTTATCACCAGCTGTAGCTAGTACTTCAAAGACACCGTCACCTAACTCAAGGATCGACACGTCAAACGTACCGCCTCCAAGGTCAAATACTAATACTTTTTGATCTTGATCTTGTTTATCTAATCCATAAGCAAGAGCTGCAGCAGTTGGTTCGTTGATGATACGCTCTACTTCTAGACCTGCGATTTTACCAGCATCTTTTGTTGCTTGACGCTGTGCATCGTTAAAGTAAGCAGGAACTGTAATAACTGCTTTTGTCACTTTTTCTCCTAGGTAGTCTTCAGCATAGCCTTTTAAGTATTGAAGAATCATCGCAGATACTTCTTGTGGTGTGTAGTCTTTATCTTCTATTGTTACTTTTTCAGCCGTACCCATTTTTGATTTAATAGAAATGATTGTGTTAGGATTTGTTACTGATTGACGTTTCGCCACTTCACCAACTTGACGTTCACCATTTTTAAAGGCAACAACAGATGGTGTTGTACGGTTTCCTTCTGGGTTTGGAATTACTTTTGGTTCTCCACCTTCAAGTACAGAAACGCAAGAGTTTGTTGTTCCTAAGTCAATACCAATAATTTTGCTCATTAAAATTTCCTCCTATTATGTCAACGCAAGGGATGCGTTTTCTAACTAATTTTAATTGACTAAATAGCGCAAAGACTATTCGTTCACAGATACCATTGTTGGGCGTAATACACGATCCTTTAAGATATACCCTTTTTGTAGCTCGCGTAAGACAATACCCGTTTCTTTTTCACTATCTTGTTCTTGCATAACAGCTTGGTGAATCGTTGGATCAAATTGCTCACCTTCAGCTTTAATCACTTGCAGACCTTCTTTTTCTGTTGCTTCAATTAAAGAACGATACACCATTTCAATTCCTTTAATGATCGATGCAGTCTCTTCAGAAGTTGTCTCTACTTGTAAAGCACGCTCAAAATTATCAAGGACTGGTAATAGATCAGATAGTAAGCTTTGTGCGCGGTACTTTTCAGCTGCCTCACGGTCTAACTGATTACGACGACGCATATTATCGAAGTCGGCACGTAAACGTAGGTGACGATTTTCTTCGTCAGCTAGCTTTGCCTGTAGTTCAGCCAGCTTAGCCTCATACTGTTCTTCAATTGTTAACTCTACTTCTTCCTGAACCTCTGTTTGCTCTACTTCCTCAGTTGCCGTTTCAGCTTGTACATCTTCTTGAACTAAATCTTTGTTTTCCGTTGTTTCCGTCACTTGAATCCTCCTCATTATCATTCACTACGATTCTTCATAAAGGCTTGTGTTAAATCCAAGCGCATTATGTCTAATAAAGCCACAACACGTTTATAATCCATGCGTGTAGGACCAATAATAGCAATGGCTCCCTGTTGATCATCACCAATGGAATAGGTAGTGGTAATGACACTGCAATTTTCCATTTCTAGCTGTTTATTTTCTGAGCCTATCCGAATATGAATACCTGATTCGTTTGGATGGAAAAGTGACTGCACTTGGCTAGTCGTCTCCATTAAGTCCAAAATCATCCTGACTTTATTTAAGTCATGGAATTCTGGTTGGTTGAACATATTCGTTTTCCCACCATAGAATATTTTACTTTCTGAATTATGCATTGTTGCTGTGACAAGTGCATGAATAAAATCATCCGCTGATCGAACATGTTGCTGTAACACGGCTAGCACTTCAGCTTCAAGGCTTTTATGGAGATCTTCTAATGAAACACCAATAAGACGCTCATTTAAGATATTCACCATTTTCTCTAAATCAGAAGCGGTAAAGTCAGGTGGTAGATTGAACATGCGATTTTCTACATGCCCATTATTCGTCACGATAATCGCTACTGCTGTGTCGCTAGAAAGGGGGACAATTGAAAATCGTTTAACACGATGCCTTTGGACATCAGGTCCTAAAAGTATGGAAGTATACGATGTCAGCTCTGATAAAATGTTGGCTGACTTTCGGATAATATGCTCTACTTCTACTAGTCGATCATTAAAAATTGATTGAATTTGTTGAATGTCCTTGGAATTAATACCCTGAGGACTCAACAAATGATCTACATAAAATCTGTAACCCTTTTCCGAAGGCACTCGACCAGAGGAGGTATGCGTTTTTTCTAAAAAGCCTAATTCCTCTAAATCCGCCATTTCGTTTCGAATAGTGGCTGGACTAAATGTAATCCCTTGTTTTTTGGAGATTTGGCGAGAACCTACCGGCTGAGCAGACACAATAAAGTCGTCTACAATGACTTGCAATATCTGTAACTGCCGATTTGTTAGCATGATTATCACCTCTGTTAGCACTCAACTAAGAGGAGTGCTAATACTATTATTAAGTTATCAAATCCCACATTTTATGTCAACGATATCGCTCAATCTTCTAGCAAAAATTGTTGAAATACTTCATTGCCCACAAAACGTCCTTTTCTTGTCAGGCGTACACCAAGCTCATCCAGTTCTAAAAGCCCCTTTGACACAAGATCTTTTATTACCACATCATAATGGGCAGACATAGATGTTTTAAATTTCTCTTCATATATAGAGTGCATAACGCCCTCTGTTTTTCTTAACCCTAAAAACATTTGTTCTTCTCTTTTTTCCACCTGGGTTACTTCATGTGCGTGGACAATTGGTAGCTCATTTGCCTCAACAGCTTCCATATACTTTTTTAATGGACCATGATTGGAGTAGCGTATACCTGCTAAATACCCATGAGCCCCTGCGCCAAACCCCGCATACTCATCATTATCCCAATAAATCTTATTATGCTCTGAATGATACCCAGGCTTTGCAAAATTACTAATTTCGTATTGTTGAAGCCCCTGTAAAGCCATTTGTTGCATCAGCACATCATACATATCCGCTTCTAGATCTTCTGTCGGTAAATACAGTTTCCCTTTTGCGTACTGATTATAAAAAATCGTTTTCGGTTCCACAATAAGAGAATAAGCAGAGAAATGTGGCAAATCAAGAGTAAAAGCTTTGGCTAATGAATCCTTCCATTGAGCCATCGTTTGCCCAGGCAAACCATACATTAAATCAATGCTGATATTATAGAAGCCAATTTTTCTAGCCAAGGCGATTGTTTCATAGACATGATCATTACTATGCGTGCGCCCAATCTTCTGTAGCAATCCTTGGTCAAAAGATTGAACCCCCATGCTTAAACGATTAACACCACCGTCAAACAATACCTGCAATTTCGCAGCAGACAATTCATCAGGATTTGCCTCTGATGTAAATTCTGTCACACTCTTCATTGGAATATACGTATGAATATACGTTAGTAGTTTGTCCAATTGCTCAGGTGATAAAGCTGTCGGTGTTCCGCCACCAAGAAAAATCGTCTCGATGTTACGGAATTTTTCAGGATGTTTTTCTGTTGTCAGGGCCATTTCTTTTCCAAGCGCTTCTATATATTCATCCACTGGTTGATTTTTAAAATAAAATTTATTGAAATCACAGTAATTACAGATTTGATGACAGAAAGGAATATGAATGTAAACACCTCGTGCCATAGCAATCCCTTCTTTCGCGTTAAGTCTTTTCCATTTCTACATTATAACGAATCCTTAGAAGGAACGCTATGAAACCCATTGGTGCTTTTCATTAATATTGATTCTGTAATTACAAAACAAACTGCACCTCCGATTATTAGTAAGCATCTAACAATCGAAAGTGCAGATTTTTTTCATGTATAAAAAATGACGCCCACAGCAATTCCTAACAGCACCAATAAATAAGGCTGTATTTTCCATCGAATTAAACACCATAAAAAGATAGCCACTATGAAAATATCTAACGCGCTGAGGATGGTTTGTGTCACAATTGGATGAATAAAAGCAGCGGCTAGAATACCAATGACCGCCGCATTTGCGCCTGCCATCGCACCTCTCAGACGGGCAATACGACTTAGGCTAATCCAAAATGGTAGCGCCCCAACTACTAGCAAAAATGCTGGTAGAAAGATTGCGAAAGTAGCAATAATAGCCCCTGGAACGCCAGCAATGACCATACCGATATATGCAGCAAATGTAAATAAAGGACCCGGAACCGCCTGTGTCATACCATAGCCAGCTAGAAAATCTGAGGTACTTATTTGACCACTTTGAACAAATTGTGTTTCCAGTAAAGGTAAGACAACGTGACCACCACCGAATACTAAGGCACCTGCAAGATAAAATTTCTCCATCAATGAAAACCACTCATGATGCCATAAAGCGCTTAATATAGGTAAACCTAGGAGTAGCATGAAAAAGAGCGCTAGTAAAACAATGCCAGTAGTTTTTGAAATCGGTATATATACTAATTTTGAGGTATTACCCTCGTCGGTTTTTTTTAGTAGTTGAAAGCCAAAGCAAGCAGCTATTAATATTGCTGCAATTTGTGCAAGTGGATGTATCCACATCAATACTGTTATCAATGCCAAGAAAGCAATCAACCAATGCCATTTTGTTGACAGTAATTTTTTGCTCATGTCCCAAATAGCATGGGCGATAATCGCTACTGCTACTAACTTCAAACCATGAATCCAATCCATCTTCAGCTCTGTAAACATGGAGAAATAGGCAAAAAGAATAAGTATCAGCACAGATGGTAATGTAAAACCAAGAAATGATAGAAAGCTTCCTAAAACTCCACCTCTAAGTAAACCAATCCCCATCCCTACCTGACTGGATGCAGGTCCAGGCAAAAATTGACTTAACATAACAAGTTGACCATAATCATGTGCAGAAAGCCATTTACGCTTCTGTACATATTCCTGTTGAAAATAACCTAGATGAGCTGTTGGGCCTCCGAACGAGGTACAGCCCAATTTTAAAGCAACAAAAAAAATCTCCCAAAGCCTTTTCAAACTCTCAACTACTTTCCATATCTTTTATTTCATCTTACACGGAAAGCTATTTTTTTTAGATTAAGAGTTTGTAAAATTTCCTTCACTATTAATCTTTCTTTATTTTAATTGCAGAATCTACTTTACTGCCCTCACTATTGATTGGAATTAATGTATAATTTCTTTCTGTTAGGTATAGTGCATCTACACGGCTCCCCCACCTTGTACCCTCTTTATTTAATGGATAGGGTGTTGCAAAGCTCCATGATTGTCCTGATTTTGATTGGATTTTGAAGTGCAACGCATCATTGACCACACTTTGTTCAGCATGAAAATAAATCGTTGTCGAAATAGGGGTGGAGACAATTTTGTCAATGGTTATTTCTTGCTGATCAACATGCTTCACTTTTTTATTAACGGAAAAGGTTTCACGGTCTTGTTGTAATTGCTCTTGTGAAGCATCTACCTGAAATTCCCATGGCTTATCAATTGGTGTTTCCACATTCCAATCTTTATAACGAATATCTAATTCTAATTGTTCATCTGACGGAAAATCATCCATTTTAATGCTATTGTATATCGTATAAACGTTGGCAGACTTCGCTATGGACTGTCCTCCATTACGAACCATATAATCTTGACCATTAACGAGAATTTGCGGAAAGAAAAATACTTGATGGCCTGGCTTAAACTCTTTTCCAGGCTCGAAAGTTGCATTCAATAAAATTTGATTGTCATCTATAATCACTTCATTTAATGTTAACCGCCCTAAGCTATTGCTAGCTGTTTTTCCTACATCCGTTTTATAGGCTTCAAAATTCACATCCTGATCCCACCACAAATACAGCATCGATCCACTAGCAATCATTAATAAAAGGATTACAACAATAAACCATTTCTTACTTTTCCGATTTTCCTTATCCAAATCCACAACTCGAATCATATCATTGGACAACCGTACACCTCATTTTTATAAAAATCATTATGATTTATTGTAGTGCTCAATCATGCATTATATAACCTTCTATGTTGAAGATTCATTATGTATAAAAGGATATTACATCCCTTTATGTAGATGACGAACTTTATTGACTTCACGCATTAAATAGTCCACAAAGAGATCATCTCTGACTAGCCACACTTGATTGTTTCGCTTTAAAAACCATTCCGCTTCATTAAAGCTTGCAAAGGTTTGTGTTAGTGGCGTGTTATTTTTTTCAATTATCCAGTCAACTTTATCGTTTGAATAGAGCATAAACATTTCATCTTGCTGGTTTTTATAGAAAGTCCCAAACGTAGACCCCTTTACGTTATAACGATTTCTTTTTGCATCTTCTGGAATAGGCTCTATATGGAAGGTGTCCACTACAAACTGCTTGTATGCATCCAGCGTTAATGAGCAGCCAGCAGCCTTTTGATGACCACCTCCACCATATTTGGCGGCAATAGCTGACACATCAATATGATCATGGATTGTTCGAAAGGATATTTTTTTACTGCCCATATTGATCATCGCAATATAATCAAGATGCGTATTTTCCTTTCCCAATTCATTGCCAAGCTCAGAAAGATAGGATTCTGCATAGACAACCCCAGCATAGAAATCGCCCAAATTTGTTTGAATAAGCTCACGTTTCTTGCGCCGAATGTAACGCTCTGTTTTTTCTTCTTCCATGCTTAAAATTTTCTTTTCGAATTCATCGAAGTCAAAATGATCGCTTGTTTTTAAACGCTCAAGCATTTTCTCTTCAAACTCTTCAATTGACACTAGAAAAAACAGTGCATTTAATCTTTGCGCTTGGAAATTCCCATTCTTTTCCCATTCCCATGTATCGTATTGTCTTACTAACTCTACAAATTCTGAAATGGCGGCTGTTTTTTCTAATAGTCCATGGGTCATTAGGTATTGAAAGAACAGAGATGTAGCTGACGTTAAAGAGCCTTGCTCATCCTCAATTAACACCTTTCCCCATTCATATTGATTGAAATGGAGTGCTGTCTTATGATGATCTAGCAATTGCACATTACCCGTCGCCAGATAATAATCATGAAGCTTTTCTTCATTCTCTTTATTCGGAGAAAGGTCCGTAATAAACAAAAATGTTTTCTGTTGGTCGTTTTCCAAAAAGAATTCGATTTCACGATCAAGTGCCGTAATGGAGTTGTAGCGTACCTTCACTTTATCGTTAAAAGCAAGCTTGGCTAATATCCCACACCCAACTCCGTCTAAATCGTTATGTGATAATAATTTATACATATTCTCACCTCCACTGTAGTATGGTTATTTTTTTGGTATTCAAACAGATAATTGACGTTCAAAACGTAACACCATTGATATTGTATTCGAGATAACATACATTAACACCATACATCTTTTATGGTGAAAAAGAGAGGAGACAGTGAATGAAAAGGAAACTATCTTATATCGGCATCGGACTTTTCTTTATTCTTGCATTCGCATTTTCAGCCTATAAATTAATGAATGCACGTGACTATCAATTGTTTGGTTCTATTACCTCTCGGGTTGAAACGCAGGAAAAGGTCGTGGCATTGACATTTGATGACGGACCAACTGATAATACTGGCGCTATCCTATCGTTACTGGATGACTACCAAGTAAAAGCCACATTTTTTCTCATTGGTCAGGACATCGAACAACATCCTGAAGAGGCTAAAAAAATAGTGGTAGCCGGACATCAAATTGGTAATCATACGTATTCTCACCAACGTATGGTATTAAAAAGCCCTTCCTTTATTAAAAATGAAATAGAAAAAACCGATGCCCTTATTGCCAATATGGGGGATCAAGAAATACCTGTTGTAAGACCACCATATGGTAAAAAGCTAATCGGCTTTCCCTATTACTTAAATAAACATCAACGTAAGACCATCACATGGAATTTAGAGCCTGATACGTTCTTTACAAAGGCAGCGGATAAAATCAATTATGTAAAAGAAAATATTCAACCAGGCTCCATCATTTTAATGCATCCTATGTATGATCAAACTGACAATGAACTACAGGCAATCGAAGGAATTCTTCAGTCCCTTACGGATGAGGGCTATACCTTTGTCACGGTAGATGAACTGCTCAAATATTCCGAATAATACATGAAGCCGCTAAGAATCTGCACTCCCTTTTGTGCAGATTCCTACAATAGGATAAGGATAGTTAAAAAGCATCAGTTTATTAATAGTATCATCATTATTATTTATATAATTCCCCACACTCTTCTAATTATTGCTTCCTACATCGCATAAACCCCTGTACTCCTTAATTAAAACATCACAGTTATATAATGCCATTAGATGTTTAATTTTCAGAAATGTCTATAAATATTTTTTCAGTAAAATATAATCACCATCTCTGCTAAAATATGCTATTATACCTTTAGTATAATGTCCTATTTTTATTAAGGTAAAAATAGAGGAAATATGAACTATAAAGGATGATGAATATGCAAAATATCCAACAATTATTCCAAAGCGAGGATGGAAATATCCAACAAAGAGAGAATTTTTTATCCCTATTAGAGAAAATTGTTTCCTCATTAGATGAATTAAAGAATCCAAACAAGACAACTCTTGGCCCAATAAAAGAGCGATCTGCTAATTTTTATCAAGAGCTAATGCAAGAGCATCAAGTGCCAACAACTGGGATTGGACTCGATCAAGTTGTAAAAGAATTGACGCATTTAATGCAAGGACATCCTTATCATACACGTAACTTTGTTACGAATGTTTTACCAATGGCAAGTATTCCTGGAGTGTTAGGACAGTTTACCAACGCCCTATTGAATGGCAATAATTTATGGGATGTTTATGGTCCTGCTGCCGCTGAGTGTGAGGTTAAAGTAGTAGCCATGATGTCTAAATTAGTAGGCTATGATTATACAAAAAGCTTTGGCTATACAACGTGGGGTGGACAAGGTGCCGTTTTCAGTGGACTTCGTCTTGCCATTGCAAAACAATTCCCTCAAGCAAAAGAAGATGGTGTCCCTACTAATTTATATTGCTTTGCTTCAGAGAATGCCCATTACAGTCTTTTAAAATCAGTAGAAGCAGTGGGGATCGGCAGTAAACATTTAGTGCGTGTTAAAGCGGGCAAAGATCATTCGATGGATGTGGAAGACTTACGTGCACGTATGACAGAAGTCATCGAAAACGGTGGCATTCCTGTCTATGTAGTCGCGACAACAGGTGCTACCGATCAATTTGGTATTGATGATGTCCAAGCCATCAAAGAAGTCACAACAACGCTTGAGAAGAAATACAACTTACAACCAGTACATATTCATGCTGATTCGGCTTTAGGTGGTTTTTATGCCTTCTTCAATGATTATGATTTTAATAAAAATCCACTCCAATTCGAGGAGGAGGTTTTACAAGGATTAGCACAAATCCATGAACGTATGCAACATCTAGCCATTGCGGATAGCCTTTGCTTTGACTTCCAAAAGCTTGGTCAAACACCTTATTTAACTAGTCTATTCTTAATTAAGGAAGGTAAAAGTTTACAGCTACTAGATATTGAGGATTTTGATACGCCATATGTAGGCAACCGTGGTTATGGCTCCTATCATACTGGCTATACATTAGAATGTTCTCGAATGGGTAGCTCCATTGCTATTTTTGCTGCATTGCAGGCATTTGGTAAGGAAGGCTATCAACAACTATTAGCTAATTATGTACGTGTGAATTTAGCATTCCGTGCTCAATTAGCTGCGAAAACGCCAATGCTACAGGTGGTTAATGAATCCAATATCGGACCAGTCACAGCGTTTCGTTTATATCCAGATGGCATGAATTGGCAAGCTGAACAAGCTGGTCACTATACACAAGACCAAATAGAACACATAAACGGTATCAATGCTTCATTCTTTGAAATTATTGGAGAAGGTCGAGACGAAGTATTCTTTGGTGACACAACGCGTGTTTGCACGGTTAGTACTAGTGATACAACACAACAAGTACCCGTTGCAGCGGCAAAGTTTTTCTCTATTTCACCTTATACGGAGACAGAACATATCTCTACTATGATTCATTTCTTACAGCAAAAGCTTAAAGTACTGGAGGCGTCACACATTGCGTATCGTCACTAAATTTAAGAGTTCTTTACTCTACAAATATATTGCCAGTTTCACCATTCCAATAGCGATTATCTCCTTGCTCTTTAGTATTGTGCTATTTGCCGTTTCTTACCGCATTATTGACAATTTTGTTATTAAACAATTTGAATCTACTTTAGAGATTACATCGACCACGATTTTTGAAGATATTGAGAAAAATGATGTAAAGGCAGCAGATAATGGTAGCCCTGACAAATACAAAAAGCTTTTAGATCAATTGAATACAACGGTTAAAAAATATGATGTTGAAAATGCCTATGTCCTTTCTAAAGCAAACGGTAAGGAGCATATCGTCGCTCTAAGTAATACCGACAATCATCAGCAAGATTATGTATTTAGTGAAGAAATGCATGAAGCCGTAGCTACTGGTAACACACAAACAAGTGATATTTACAAGGATGAGTATGGTATCCATAAATCCATTTTTATCCCATTTAAAGATACAGATATTATTTTCGGTTTAGATATGGATGCTTCCTTCATTTCTAAGCTACAAACGGAAACACTTTGGATTTGTATTATTTTAACGATCGTCTTTGTAATTTTTGGTATAATCGTTGCTTACTTTATTAGTGTGGGCATTACGAAGCCAATCAAAAAAATGACGCGTTATGTTGGTCAAGTTGCACAGGGAGATTTGGCTGTCGAACCTCTTCAAATAAAAGGTTCCAATGAAATTGCACAGCTTTCATCAGGCATTGAAAACATGACGGAAGATTTGCGTTCGTTAATCACACAAATCGCACAAAATGCTGAACAAGTGGCCGCCATGTCGGAGGAACTAACAGCAAGCTCTGAACAGACAAGTGCATCCATTCAGCAAATAACCTCTTCTATGCAAGAGGTTGCAGCGGGTTCAGAAAAGCAAACCTCTTCGATTGAAGAAGTGGATAGTCATATTACAACCATCTCTAGCAAAATGTCAGAGGTAGTGACAAGTGTAACCGATGTTACAGATAAGGCATTCCAAGCATCTGCTATATCAGAAAAGGGCAACACAACGATCCAAGATGCTACTGAAAAAATGGCCGTAACATCTCAGGCTATTCAAGAGTCAGCAGCTGTAGTAGAACGTTTAAGCACATACACAAATGAAATTGGGGATATTGTGACACTGATTACCCAAATTACAGATCAAACGAATTTACTTGCATTAAATGCTTCGATTGAGGCAGCGCGTGCAGGCGAACACGGTAAAGGCTTTGCAGTTGTGGCGGAGGAAGTCCGTAAATTAGCCGATCAATCTTTAGAGGCAACTAACAGTATTCGTACACGCATTGAAACGATTAAAGAGGAATCTGCGCAAGCCGTCAAATCAATGGCTATCAGTAGTAGTAATCTTGCCGAAAGCTCAACAACATTCAATGCATCCGGAGAGGCATTTGCTGAGATCTATGCCCAAGTCACTGCACTAACGAAAGAAATGGACCATGTCAATAACGTGATGTCCAATATCAATGAAGGTGTTAGCAGTATTGCTAGTTCTGTTGAACAAGTGGGGGTTGTAGCTGTACAAGCTTCAGGCAATATTCAAAACGTAGCAGCTGCCTCTGAGGAGCAATCCGCAAGTATCGAAGAAATAACAGCCTCTTCTAATAACTTAGCTGAAATGGCTCAACAACTCCGCAATATCATTCAAAAATTCCAGTTATAAAATATAACAAATCCGCTAGGCCCATTTTCGGCATAGCGGATTTTTCTTTCCAAATTCTCCTACCTAAATAGTAAAAGTTTAGGCAATAATACTTTTCACAACTTTTGAAATAACGGCACCTTCAGCCTGACCTGTCAGCAATGGTTTTGCAATTTTCATGGCTTCGCCCATGTTCATTCCTTTTCCAACACCCGCTGCCACTAATTTCTCTGCAATTTCTTCTTCTGATAATTGCTTTGGTAAAAAGGATTTCAAAAGTGTCAATTTGGCTTCCTCTTTTTCAATCAGGTCTGCTCGCCCAGCCGTTTGTGCACCTTCTAAAGCCTGATTTGTTTGTTTGACCTCTCGATTAATAATAGCCATTTCTTCCTCAGCTGTTAATGCCTCTCCCTTTTCTTTTTCAGCTGAATCTAATGCTGACTTTAAAAGAGATAATACACCCTTCGCTAACGTATCTTTTTCTCTCATTGCTGTTTTTAATTGTTCAAATACTTCTGTTTTTAACAATGATCTCACTCCTTCTAACCGTCTATATCAGGAAAAATTATATCATAAAAATCATGTAGGATTACAGTTCATTGCATCTGCTAACTTTACTTTATAGTGTAATATTCCCTTCAACTCGCCTTGATAAGAAAAAATCCCTTGTTGAATTAATTGGCGCAGACGATAGTCAATCCATTCAACCTCTCTCAATTCTTCCATATGACCCAGTACTTCCCCAATTAATCTAGCTGCAACTTGATAGTGTACTTCCTCTTGTTCTTCCTGTAAACGTTTCGCACAGGCAATGATAAAGTCATCTTCTCTATCTTCGTTGTTATTGCACCAAAGTTCATGGTATTTCCATGTATGTATGCAATCGTAATCATCCATTAACAGATTTAACCCTTCTTTGCATAGGGAGTGCCTCAATGCCTCTTTTAATGGCCATCCTTGGAAATGTTCATAAAAGTAAAGTAAATCCTCTGTGCTGACCTCTCCAGTCGATCTTGGATAATGATCCTCTGCTAACTGTGGTAAAGTATATAACTCATGGAATAGCTGAAAAGTATCCAATACATAGATATCATTTATTTTCTGTTCGAGCATCGCCAAAACGAGTCGAAGTCCTATTTGCTCGTGAGCATTTTGACAAGTCCAAATCAGTATATCCTGATGAGGTGGGATATTTTTAATTTTCTCTATTGCTTCCTTCATCTCCCGCTCACATATGATCAATCCATCATCTTCTATTAGATAGCGCTGTTCCAACCATTGAAAACGAGCTTCAATTCCGTCCCGTGTATGTACATCTTTCAAAGGACCAACAGAAAAATTACCTGGCACAACAATAATCTCCTCGGACTTAGCATAGTCAGGATTACGAAAGGCTGTTTTCAAGCTCCCCCCAGGTGAATGACCGAATACAATATGCACCGTTTGTACCTTTGAAGGATCCCGCTCCTCGGCTTGTTGTAATAAAAACTGTAACATGCTGTCTCTTGACTGTTCATTTATTAAAGTTAAAAGCAGCATCTTCTTTGCATCAGCTTCACTCAGTCGTTGTATTGACTTTTTTAGTTGATTGATCTTCTTCATCATCTGTACTCCTTTATTTAAAAACACCTAGCCTAATCATACCTCTTTATTACCTCAAATTACTAATTTAGTTAGTTTTAATGATATGTTACTACTATTGCTAGTGAATTCTTTAATCTGGGCGGAGGCTCACTTCTTTTGAGCGACTTGCTCACTTTTTGGAGCAGGACAATTGTAAACTATTTTTATCAGAGCTAAAAACGCTCATTCCCTATAAAAAAACATACTACCCGTAGTAGCTCAACTACGATGGTAGTATGTTCCTTAATCAACATTCGTTAAAAATACTTTTCCTTTTTTCGTTCCCTCAACAGCATCGATTGCCTTATGGATAGCCAATAATGGAAAATGAGCATGTACATTCATCATTTTTAAGGAACCATCCTGTACAAGGTATATAAGTTGTTGCATCGTTTGTTGCCATTTTTCAATTGACGTCTGACGTTGCCAATGACGTAAATGAAACATCCTCGCTTGCACCTTTGCTTCCTTCACAATGTTTGTCCAATTTACCTGAATACCCGATAAAAGACCAATAGCTAAAAAAATACCCTCGGGCTTTACGCAGAAGGCAAGCTGATTGCCGGCCTCTCCGCCAATCGAATCAATTGCTGCATCTGCTCCCTTACCATTTGTTAATGCCATAACGGTTTCGTAAAGTGGCATTTGAGAGGTATCAATGACAAAAGCTGCCCCAAGTTGCAGTAATTCTTCAGTATGCTGATTACTTCGTGTCACTGCAATAAGCTGATAGCCTAGCAATTTCGCAAGTTGAGCATAGAGATGTCCAATGGCAGAACCACAGGCATTTACTAATAAGACATCGTTTGATTGTAAATTAAGTACCTCTGAGCATGTTACGAAGGCTGTAATTGGATTAATATACATTTGTGCTGCTGTAAAATCATTCATCGTGTCAGGAATAGTCACTGCAAAATCTGCTTGCGTTTTCACTACTTCCTGCCAAGTTCCCTCTCCCCGTAACGGTAATACGCGCTGACCAATAATCTTTGGTGAAACAAGCGGTCCAACAGCTTCTATTATTCCTACTCCCTCATAGCCAGGGATAGTTGGTAAAGTGATTCTATGAGCATATTTCCCCCATATTGGTATTAAATCTGAGGGATTAATCGGTCTGGCTAGCATGCGAACAAGAATTTCTTGACCTTGAGGAGGCTCGATTGTTTTATTCTCTAGCCTTACAACCTCTTGCGGATTTCCAAATTCATAAATTTTTAGGCATTTTGCTTTCAACGATTCTAGCTCCTTTATTCATTCTGTATAGAACAACATCATACCAGGAGCATCTATTTCACGTTCCTTAAATCCAAGCTTCTGATAGAAAGGTTGTTTACCTTTGGCACAAAATAATTGAACCCATTTTATATTTTCTTTCTGACATTGCTCTAAAAGAGCATCCATCACCATTGTGCCAACTCCTTTTCGTTGATAATCAGGGTGCACCATCACATCACAGATAAATGTTTGATAGATACCATCAGAGATAATACGTCCATAGCCAATTAGATTGCCTTCATCATATATAGATGTACTGAACCAGCTATTACAAATAGCCTTGTATAATTGTTCATACGTATACTGCCCTTTTGCATTCCAGCCAGTTGTTTGGTGCAATGCTTTATACGAGTCTATCGTCGGATTTGTTTCTTTGATTATATACATATAACACCCTCCTTATTTTGAATAAATATACAAAACAACATATATTTAATCAACGATAAGTTTATGATGTTAGAGTTGCAGAAGCTTTAATTGCCCTTCTTCATCCATATTTAATTGTAAAGCTTCGTCTATTTCAATACTAATCGGGCTGATAACTGCTTTCTTATCAGAAAAATACCACAGACGCCCACTCGGTCCTAATAGGATATTGGCTCCGTCTTCATAGTTTCCTAGAAAATTAAGGCCATCCAGTTGAATTTCCTTGTTTGCTATAGGGTTTATAGCATACTTCTTTAATTTTTCAGCAATTGTTTGAATGTCATCTGACGTTAAATTGATTTCTCCAATATGTAACACTTGCTCTACAGAAAAATTAACTTCAGCATGTTTCGGATTTATTTCCTGTCTTGCAATAAGCTCTACTATATTGCCTTCTGGATCGTAGAAATAGCATGCATATGCTTTTAAAAACTCAAAATAGACTTCATCCTGCCCCTCTGAATCCAGCAAGCCTACATGCTCTTCTGCCCAAATCTTTGCCTGTTGAAATAAGTTACTAGGAATATTTAATGCAAAATGATACTGCTTTGGCATTTTAGAAGGCATCTTTTCAAATGTCATCCTGCTTTCTCCCACGGCAATTGTAAAATAGTCAGCTGTTCTTTCTAACAAAGTAAAACCTAACAGATCAACATAAAATTGCTCCATTTTTTGCATATCATGGACATATAATTTTACCTTCGTAATCTTCATCTTTAAGCACCCCTTTACACTCCCTACTATACAAGTAGCTGATTAGAATGGCTTCATGCAAAAGAATGAAGTTTACTTTCGTATAGTTAGAGAAGCTCTCGATCTCCCCTGCTATTTGGCTGCGATATCACGAGGAATTCAACATCTTCTTGTGAATCGTTTCGCATTTGATGTGGTAAATTTGGTGGTACTTCAATTCCGTCATGTTGCTTTAACTCAATTCTTTGGTCATTCAGTTCTATTGTAGCTGTGCCTGAAAGAACAAAGAAAAATTGCTGTGCATGATGGTGATAGTGATTTACCTCAGCTGTTTGAGCAGGCATTCGCTCATGTATCACACTAAGCTCCTTATTTTGAACAAGATGCCAGCCATCACACTGTGCACCCCATTGATAGTGTTGTGCTAATGCTTTGTTAATTTTCATCCTTACACTTCCTTTCCTGCTTTAGAGGAGGGATATCCATCATTCTTGTTAATTTCCCTCATTCAATAAATTCAGCTAAGCTAATTTTCCTTTTTTGAAAATCTGCACGGATAGCCTGTAACTCGGCTTCTAACTTTAAGGCACCTGCTTCAACTCCCCTATAAATTACTAGCGGAGGCTGTTCTAAAGCCTTTCTCGCTTGTGAATAATCATAAGATAATAATTTTTTTAGCAACAATAATGTCTTTAGTTTATCTTTTCCGTCCCCAGTAATAGTTAGTTCATAGTACGCTACAGAACTTTCTTCAGGCAACATTTCTTCTAAACTAGGTGGAATCAGTACACTTTCAAGGAACAAAATTAAATTGTCATAAGCCATTGAAAAATGCCAATTGCCTGTCCCATGGGGAGCGGTAAAAACAGCCGTATCACCTCTTGATAGATCCAGACAATAGGGATCGCCTTCATCTGTTGCAATGACTAAATAATCATGTGGCCAATCCTCAATCATCTCATCTGTCACTGGATTATAATTATAGCCCTCCTGCCCACGTATTAAATCTCTTGCGCCATAGATATTTAGATTAATATAATCACCTGTAGCCCATGTAACCCTTTCAACAACATAATGTCTCAAAAAATAAACATACTCTGCTGGCAATGACCACCTACCATCCACAAATTGGCTAATATCCTCTTCTGGGTGATGATAAAAAACCATGGGATAGGCTGACTCCCGCTCCTGAAGCTCATCAATAAAATCACGCATTTGCTGTAATACTGCATCGAGTTTCTTTTCTAAATCTTTCAATGGAATTCTCTCCTTTTGATGACCAAGTGTCTTTCTTGCATTTTAACATACCCCATCATTAACCAAATAAGGGGAACATGTTATAATCATTAAAATAGACTGGTAGTATGCATAACGTGAACAAAAATAACGGATGGGAGCGATCTGTCATGCAACATACGAATGAACAGATAATACAGCAAGCCAACACGGAATTTTTGAAAGCACTTCGCTATTTAGATTATGGCAAGGTAAAACAAGGGGAAGCATGTCTCAAACAAGCCACCCATTTGGCAAATCTGCTGAATGACCATATCACATTTATTCGTGCTGCCATTTGTTATGGAGAGTTGCTATGGCACGCTGAAAAATATGATGCCTCCGATCATTGGTTACAGCTGGCACTTGATCGATTGACCGCAGGACAGCAAGATATAAATGACTTACTAGATGTGGATGTGCAACGAGCTCGATCCTTACTAAATCACCAACGACATCCATTATAAGGAGCAAGCAATCATGAAATTACTTATTAGACGTCCAGAACAGTCGGACATCCAGGCGTTACACGAATTCTTTGATCTTGTCATTCGGGATACTTATAAAAAAGAAGGAATTGCCGAGCTAGTGGATGATCAACAGGATGAATGGGAAACGAAAAAACAGTATGTAGCAATGGACTTAGAAAGCCAGGGCAAAAAAAGATTTTTCTGGTTAGCTTTAAATGAAGAAACCAATGACATAATAGGCACTATCGAATGCGGTGCAGCCAACGAAATCATTCAACAAACGATCAAAGAGGAACTATTCAATTGTCTAGAAATCGGTACCGTTTTTGTTCATCCTGACTATCAAAATCGTGGGATTGGCACCATGCTACTACAGAAAATGCTCCTGACGTTAGAAAATCAAAGGGTTCCTAGTTTTTGTTTAGATAGTGGATATAAACAAGCGCAAATGATCTGGCAGAAGAAATTTGGACAGCCTGATTTTGTCCTTGAGAACTATTGGGGAGCAAATAGTCACCATATGATATGGAAACGAACACTACCATTTCAAATATAGAAGTAAAAAATGCTCTATCAGATTACACAAGAACCTCAATGTAAAAAACAAATCTTTAGTCAATAACATGCTTTATGCATACAATATAAAACACTTTCCCAAATGATTTACAGGGTGTTATTAGGAATTACACATAAGGTTCGTGGTTTAGGGTATGACAAATTACAATGAATACTCAGTATGATTTCCACTTAGCTTTCAAGTGTTACCATCTGGTGAAAATATCCTAATAACAATTTACGGGACTCTCGATATGTGGGATAAGACTCTAAAAAGACTTTAGATCAGTATGATGATTGATAAGCAATAAAGAGATTATAAATGCTAATACTTATTATGTTTGGAGGGGAATGAAATGTTAAAATTCATTGATGATTTAGCGGGTGCGGTTTTCGATGTTTTTATGTTGTTTTGTTATTTCTTTGCAGGCGTAATAATTGTAGGAGTCCCCATTTTTTTATTAGCCAAGTTTTTCCTATTGTTTCACTAAATTTCAAACAGGTTGGTCGCACTATAAAAGGAATCACTATAAATAGTGATTCCTTTTATGACGAATACACACAATATTAGGCTAAATATTTTGCTGCTAGTTCTCAGGTACTTATGGGCGAGACAATGCTATTATTTAATAAATTTATCATAGAACCGTTTGAGCATCGTTGCCATTTGTTGTCTTGTGAGTGTATCTGTAGGATTCATACACTTGCCATCTCCTCGTATAATTTCCTCTTCAATGGCCCACTCCCAATCTTCTTTATGTGCTGGTGATACCATAGCATTTGATTTTATCCCAACTAATAACTCTTTCATTTCAGTAAGTTCCTGTTTTAGTTGTTTATTTTCTTTCTTTAATTCTTCATACTGAGACAATGATATTTCCTTCTTCTTATCAGTATCTGTGAACCAGGATAAAGACTTAGATCCATTTAATTGGTTTAAATCTACAGTTCCTTTAATACCTGCTACAATCCCTTTGTCTGTGTACTGCCATAAATCACAGGCAAAGTTTGGCTTTAGTCCAGGTGAGCTAGAGCCACTATAGCGAGGAATCCACAGGAAATCATAATTTTTAACGGTATCCATCAGATAAGGTTTGTAAAAATGATGGCCTGTATATAGCCCGACTTTTACAGCCTTACTTTTTAAATAATCAATAAACACCTGTGTGCCTTGTACGATATTTTGGACACTAGCACCAAAGCTTTCTTCGATATCTACAACATAAAATAGCGGATTATAGTTTTTTGCTCTGTTATAGAAGTCTTTTGCTTGTTCCAATGCCTCAGTATCATTTTTAAAGGTAACATAAATATAAACACCAAAAGGTACCTTGTACTTCATACAAGCTTCTATATTTTGAACGTATTTACGGTCAATTGTGCTTGTACCATATTGAGTGCGGATGATAGCCAAATCAACATCTTTAACCGCTTCAGACCAATCAATATCTCCTTGATGATGTGAAATGTCTATGATATAACTGATACAATTTTCTCCTCCCTAAAAATAGTAAATAAATTGTGAATAGCGACAAACCCATTACTTCAAGCATTATTTAGAATCATTCATTAAATAAAGTTATGTAGATTATTTTAGTCCTTATAGGTTCTTCATTTACCGATTTTTAGTGGTCAGATAATTAATAAGACAGAGCACATTTCACATAGTCGAATTAACTCTAAAAAATTAGCAGCTTTATATCAAATATTTACTTTGTAATTAAGTGCTAATTCATCCCCAGGTAACCCTCTTATTCCCCAATTATGTTTAGGCGTTTCAAAAATTGTAATTTCAACATCTTGAGGTGAAATATTTAATTTGTTATTTATGCGTTCAAATAGTAGCTTTACTAATTGTTTTTTAGCTTGAATCGTTCTACCTTCAAACATACTAATTTCTATTATTGTATATGATTCAGTTCTTTCACTTGCAAAATAAAAATCCTCTTTGTCCATAGGAAAAAAGCGATGAAATTTCTTATCTAATGGATATTCAAGTGCGTCCACCATACAAGAATGGATAATATTCGATAATGTTTCCTTAATGGGATTTAACCTTCCCTTAACACCATAAATTTTAATTTGTCCCAACGACCTCTCACCTTTCTTGACTTACTAATCTAAACTCAACTACCAAATACTGTTCTATAACGATATTATAAAATTCTTCAACATGACCATCAAGCTAATTCTATGCTTGGTTTCATTTAAACAATCACCCAATTTATTCATGAAACAAATGTGAACTATTTAAACCAACAATTCCAAAGTAATAACTCTACTTAACTGTGACCATAATTAACTGCAATACGCTGCAAGCTCAGGTAGAAACAGTTATCCAAATAGTACACATTCTGTTGTTCCCATCTGATAAAGAAATAGATATAAAATATATTATTGTTGATGACAAACTAACGTTTGAAGTTGTGGGTGCCTATATACCTTAAAGCTCCAGGAAATGAAAGAGAGAGTGAGAGAAGCTCAGGACATACTGTTGCTTCGTTAGTTTCTACACCACTACATTTAAATAAATGAAAAGGAAGAACCTTAAATTACTAAAAATTAACTACTCAATATTAAATGAGCACCTCATCATTACTATTCAATTTCAAAAATGACCCAAACTTTATATCTACCTTCAATACTATTTTCTGTATAAACTCTACACTCTTTTATAGAAGCTAATCTAAAAGCAAGCGAATAGGCTATTTTGTAATCTGGAGTATCATATCCGTTGTAAATTCTTCCATATATTTCATTTGCAATTGAATCTGCCCAGGTGTCAGCTTCATATAGAGTATCGAAAAGTATTTCTTCTCTGTTCCATTTAATAGTCATGTCATAAACTCCTACATAGTAATAGAAATAATCTAGATGAATGTATTGTTAGGGATTTTGAATTCCATATTTCCAAGCAAGTAGCTACGGAGCGTTTCGTAAAATCTTTAAATTGCACTTCGCGAATAATTTGATTTTTCCAAAAATTGAAGAGATTGCAATTACAAAGGGCTATTAATATAAAATTATATGAAAGTACTATAAAATTATTTCTAATATTGAGAAAAGGTGGAAGTAATATGATTTCAATATACAAATCATTAATTTTAGCAGTGGTAATAGGGTTATACGTATATACAGCCAGTAAAAGTGAAAATAGCGTGCTTCTAAATTTTGTCATACTTTATATTATAATTTCAATAGTTTATTTATTATTCAGAAAAATTGAAAAAGAAAAAAGTAAGGAAAAATAACTTAATTAAAAGTAGGAGATTCGAGACCTTTGAAAAGATTCACTGTAAACTATCTGAAAAAAAGCAGAGGATAGTAGCCAAAACAAAAAATGCCCAAGTACTCAATAAAAAACAAGTAACTGGGCATTATTATGACTAATTACTACGTTGTGTATGTATTATACCATTTTGAATAGTTAAATAATGGTTGTTTTGGAATCAAAGGAAGCACCAAATTTTATTCCGAAGTTCCTCTTTTTTATATGCATTTATCATATTACCGATTACCATTTTCATAAGCTCGCAGAAATGCTCATTATATTTTTCTTTATCTCTTAGTAGGCTCTGAACACTGTGACATGAAGGTGGAAGAAAACATCGAAGCCCCCATAACAGAGTGGTCTTAATTGGCAGGTTTCTAAACATCATTTCCATGAATAATTCAAGATTTTTATCAAATTCTTTTATTAATTTATGACCTCTTTAAAGCCTATCCGATGTATGATAAGACGATAGCCAGAGTATCCTTCTTCGTCTAGAAACTCCTCAAATTCTCCATAGACAATTATAGGTGTATTGTTTTTATAAGCGTTCTGCATGTTTCTGATAATTTTTTCTTTCACGTCAGGGTTAGCGCTCTGAAAGTGACAATTTATAAGCTCAGAGTATTTACTTAGATAAAAAGATAGAGTGCCATCACTATGTTTTTCGAGTCCATCTGGAGGATTACCGGCTGTCCACAATAAAGTTTTACGCATTGCATAATAAGCTTTCTCCATTCCTAATTCTGTAAGCATGACATTTATATATGTATCTTGCTCCTCAAAAGTAGAGTCCAGCTCTAACGTATCAAGACGTATTTCTCCTACGTTGTCATAATTTTCAAAACTAGAATCTTCTCCGTCTAAAATGTCCGACTCTTTAAGTTCTACTACAGTTGATTGATTTTCTCAGATAGCAGTATGCTCAGGTGGTGGAATCATATAAACTGAGCCGCCCCGTTCCTCTATTCTTTCTTTCGCTGCCTCCAGGCTGTCCTCACTGAACATAGACTCTACTAGTTCTTGCGTATGAATTTCCTTTTCAACTTCGCCCATAGACTCTTCTTCTGTCTCTGAACTACACCCTGCAATAATTACAAATAAAAGTGCGACAATTGTTATAATAACGCTTTGTATTTTCATATTACATACTCCTCCCCCTAGTTCAATTTTGTTCGAACTCTTTTAATAATACCTCAATTAAATTTTATTTGGATAACTATTTCCATTTATTATAAAAGCCAATTCTCCAAATTAGGTCTATTTATATTTTTTGGAATACTATCACTTATATTTAATCAATTATTAAAAGTTACTGAACGTTTTTTATATGGGGTTTCTTTTATATGAAATGCATGATTAGACTTCATATTAGACCGCTTCCCAGCCTTGCTATAGGTTTGATGGGGAAAAATTTAAGACCACCCATTTTGGAGTGGTCTTTTATGGTGTATTTAATTAAAGCATTCCGTTAGTTGAATAAGTAAATCTGTCTTGCGTAGGAATCCCAATCTTTATTATCAGTATTTATTTCAATTGTAGGTATGATTGAATTTTCAGCTTGACTCCTATACTCTTGTTGTTGGTCTAATAATAATTCACACGCTAATTTCTTTTCTTGCATGGTTTTCCCTTCCCATTCATTGGGATTTCTACTACTTATTCTTTCCTCTAAATTCTCTGGTGATACAGTTAACAAAGTACATCTTGCTCCCATTCCAAGTAACTGGGCTTCTAATTCCTTAATTTCATCTGATATTGAATGAGAAAATGCTACTCGATGATTTAAATGAAACCTTTCCAAAATAAAGAATAAGCCTTTTGAACGTTGAGTTTGTCCAATTTCTCTTGACCAATTATTTAACATTTTCAACATCGTGACTCTTTCTCTTAAGACTTGTAAGTGTTCCTCTCGACTTAACGACTTTAATTCACCATTTACTTTGTGTAATACTTGCGAATAATGCTCACTGAGAACTATGACACTACGTTCGGCATCATCACTTGCGTGAAGTTGTTTCAACGCTTTTAAGACTGATGTTTTTCCAGCATTCGAATAGCCTTCTAAGATTATCCCTCTAAAATCACTCATTTTCTCCCCCTAATTAATGTAATCTCTATCTAAATAAGGACTGTAGAATTATTTACGGTTGTTAAACTAACCTGCTCCGTTTGCCATCCATGTAACACAAAATCAATACAACACCATAGAAAATGTAAGATTTTCACATTCTTTCATTGGAGTTTAACAACACTTCTTTCTTTATGTATGACTCTCTGAAAAACAAAAATAACGGTAATGCCAGCGATAAACCAACTGTAAACAAAGTTAATAGACATATCCACTTTTCTTTAATGTTATACTTTCTTGACTCATTAAACATAAAGATTATAAAAACAAAGCATGAAATAAAAAAGTCAACAGCGAAGAAGGTCGATATCGAGTTTGCAAATAATAAATCTACTAATAACCCTAAATCAAATCCGTTTTTGTTCAAGAATTGCACCAAAAAATAATACGGGAATACTGTGCCGATAATCGCAAATAACAAGTACACTTTTCTCATTTAAATTAAACTTCCCCTCTCTATATGATTTTCACAAATAATATACTTCTTAATCTCTTTCAGTTTAATAATACCTCATAAAAAATAATTTAAATAAATATTTCCATATATGATAATTAATTATAGATTAACATTTAAAATATTAATATATAAACTATATATTCCAAGAGAATATTGTGAATTATGTCTAACACTAAGAAAAGGTGGATTGATTATGAATTCAATATATAAGCCATTAATTTTAGCGGTGGTAGTAGGGGGATATGTATATATAGCCAGTAAAAGTGATAATAATGTGATACCAAATTTTGTCATACTTTATCTTATAATTACAATAGTTTATTTATTATTCAGAAAAATTGAAGAGAAAAGAAAAAGAGTAAGGAGAAGATAACTTAATTAAAAGTAGGAGATTCGAGACTCTGTGAAAAGATTCACTGTAAATTAGCCAACTACCTGAAAAAAAGTAGCTGATAGTAGCCAAATACCCAGATACTCAATAAATACGAGTATCTCGGCATTATTATTAACGATGCTAATTGAAAATGGACAACCAATAAAAACAGTTCAAAAAGATTAGGACATAGCAGATCAGCAATTACTGAAGACCGCTATGTCCATTTAACACAGAAGATGGCAAGAGATGCTGCCGATATTTTTGATTCCATCGCTAAAGATTTTTAAATTGCTTGCACAATTTCAATGCAGTGGCAAATCGGTGGCAATCTCCACCTAACTGATACAAAACTATTTGCTTAAACCCCTATAAACCCTGTTATATCAATATTACTTCGAATCATCCATCTTCAGCACAGCCATGAATGCCTCTTGAGGGACTTCGACTGAGCCTACTTGTTTCATACGTTTTTTACCTTCTTTTTGTTTATCAAGAAGTTTTCGTTTACGGGAAATATCTCCACCATAACATTTCGCTAATACGTTTTTACGGATGGCTTTAATTGTTGAACGCGCCACGATTTTTTGTCCAACTGCTGCTTGAATTGGTACTTCAAATTGTTGGCGTGGGATTAATTCTTTTAATTTTTCTACGATGATTTTGCCTCGATCGTAGGCAAAGTCACGGTGTACGATAAAGCTTAGGGCATCGACTTGCTCACCATTTAATAAAATATCCATTTTCACTAATTTCGATGGCTGGTAACCAATAAGTTCATAGTCGAATGAAGCATAGCCCTTTGTATTTGATTTTAAATAGTCAAAGAAATCATAGACAATTTCTGATAATGGCATTTCATAAATAATACTTACACGCGATGTATCAATATAATCCATCGTCATGAAATTACCACGCTTCATTTGACAAAGTTCCATTACCGCTCCCACATAATCATTTGGTACCATGATTGTTGCTTTCACATATGGTTCCTCGACACGATCAATTTTTTGCGGGTCTGGCATAAAGGAAGGGTTATCGACTTTCAGCTCAGTACCATCTGTCATATGAACATTGTAAATTACGGAAGGTGCTGTTGTAATTAAGTCGATATTAAATTCACGCTCAATACGCTCCTGAATAATTTCCATATGTAGTAATCCTAAGAATCCACAGCGGAAACCAAAACCAAGTGCTTGCGATGTCTCTGGCTCATATTGTAGAGCTGAATCATTTAACTCTAGCTTTTCTAACGCTTCACGTAAATCGTTATATTTGGCTGTATCAATTGGATACAAACCACAGTAGACCATTGGGTTTAAGCGACGATAACCAGCTAATGGCTCAGCTGCAGGACGGTTTGCATAGGTTACAGTATCCCCTACCCGTGTGTCACCTACATTTTTGATAGATGCGGTTAAATAACCTACATCACCCACTGTTAACTCAGCCTGTGGCACAACTTTTGGTGTATGTACCCCAACTTCAATAACTTCGAATTCCGCACCTGTTGCCATCATACGAATTTTATCGCCAGGCTTGACAGTACCATTGATGACACGAATCGAAATGATAACACCTTTATAGGCATCATAAACAGAGTCAAAAATTAAAGCTTGTAGTGGTGCATCTGGATCACCAGTTGGCGCTGGTACCTTCTCTACGATTTGCTCTAGAATATCCTCGATACCAATACCTGCTTTCGCAGAAGCTAATACTGCTTCAGAGGCATCTAATCCAATAACATCTTCTACTTCTTGACGTACACGTTCAGGGTCAGCTGCAGGTAAATCAATTTTATTGATTACAGGTAAAATTTCTAAATCATTGTCTAGTGCTAAGTAAACATTTGCTAGTGTTTGTGCTTCAATACCTTGTGCTGCGTCCACAACTAAAATGGCACCCTCACAAGCAGCTAAACTTCGTGATACTTCATATGTGAAATCGACGTGTCCTGGTGTGTCGATTAAATGAAATGTATACACTTCGCCGTCTTTTGCTTCGTACTTTAATTGAACTGCATTTAACTTAATTGTAATGCCTCGCTCACGCTCTAAATCCATTGAGTCGAGGAGCTGTGCCTTCATTTCACGGGAAGTTAAAGATTTTGTTTGCTCTAAAATACGGTCAGCAAGCGTTGATTTCCCATGGTCAATATGTGCAATAATAGAGAAATTTCGTATATTCTCTTGTCGTTTTAAACGTGCTTCTCGGTTCATCTTTTCCACTCCTAATTAAACTATAATGAATTATACTATGAACATAACGCAAAGTACAACAGCAACTAGACTTGAAAGCCTATAATATCAATACTTTCAGTGTTCCATGACGTTTTTAAATTTTACAGTATTAAGTATATAAATGCAGGCAAATCAGATATAGTGGTACTCGATGTGTAGCAGTTGAAATGAAAATGCGTCTACTCGACATGAGGAGAGATTCTCGCCTGATCAACCAAGAAAAAGCACGCTATCTCCAAAAGATATCATCATCCATATTGCTAAAAAGCGTGAACACAATCCCATTTTTATAAACCTAAACTATGATTAGTAAAAGAAAGAATGGACACCGCACCATCTTCCACATAATGGAACAGATCAAATATCAAGCTTACCATACAGGAACAACTAATAGAATAAATATAGGTAGAGCAAATAGTTCCCTTTCTAAGATATAGAAAAAGTCAGCTACGCAGATAAAACTGTGTATACTGACCTTTTTTATTTTATTTATTTAAGGATTGTTGAATGAGCTTTGTTAAAACTTCTATCCCTTTTTTCTCTAAATGTACACCGTCAGGGGCAAAGTATTCAGGGTGATTGATTGCTGCTGCATGCCAGTCAATTAGTGTTATTCGCTCATGTTCCTGTGCTTTTTGCAGTAAAGCTTCATTCACCTTTGCTTCCCAAGATCGCGGCACACGTGTATTCACTAAATAAATATCGGCATTTGAAAAAGCTTCAAGGAGTGCATCCATTTGGTCAGTCGTAAAATAACCATTTGTCCCCAATTGTAGAATGACTGCATGATTAGGTTGATTAAAACTTGCATAATTTGGTGCAAGTTTTACAGCTTGCGAAACTTGACGGCCTATTTTTCCATCGATTGTAATAGTCGGATACATATTATGTAAGCTCGGTGCAATATCAATCATTAGGGAGTCACCAATGGCTAGTATGCCACGATAAAACTCATCTTTTTCAGGCTCTATAATGGTGTTATTTTCTTCTTGCTTAGGCGTTTCTATCTCCTGAACATCCTCTACTCCCTCTTCCTTACTTTGAGAAGGCTTGTCTGTTGAGGCTTCAGCTTGTTTGTCCTGCTTGTTCAGATTGGGTGTAGGCTCATCGCCATTAATTTTTATCGTTGTTGGCAGCGTTTTAGATGGGTTTTGCTGACTTTCACCCACTACACCTGTCATGCCTGTGAAAAATACAAGCAGAAAAAGAGGAACCATAACCGTTGATATTTTTCGTGGAAAAGTAAGGCTTCCCCACTTGTTTTTATTACAAATCAGATATTTTTGACAATAGACTCGGAACCCTTCTTTCCGGATGGGCATCTCAATGAAGCGATAGGATAGCTCTGCAATCATCAGGATTAGTAAAAGCTGCAGGAATATTCGCCAATGGGAAGGATTACCAATTTCATGAATGGGTGTCCCTAAAACCATGACAGGATAATGCCATAGATAAATGCCGTATGAACGAGAGCCTATCCAACATAATGGCTTCCATGCTAATATTTTTCCTAGTATGCTGACTGGATGAGAAATACATGCAATCAAAACAGCAGCATTCAAGCAAAATAAAAACATGCCTCCTCTATAAAGAAAGGATTGATATTCATCCACATACACTATGCTTACTAAAAAAATAGTAAGTGCAATGAAACTCATCGTATTTAGTTTCTTCACATGGTTCGCTGATAATTTTTGAGAAGATAATCTTTTCATAGGCCAAACGAGTGCTAGCCAACAGCCTATTAATAATTCAAAACAACGTGTGTCCGTTCCATAATAAACACGACTAGGATCAGCGCCTGGCTGATAGAGTAACGCCATTACGAATGCTGAACAAAGGGCACCACAAAAGATGATATTTGCTAGTTTATTTTGTTTTTTAACAACAAAAAGTCCAATCATTAAGAGCAATGGCCAAATCAAGTAAAATTGTTCTTCAATAGCTAATGACCATAGGTTTTTTAAAGGTGATGGAGAACCGAAACTATCAAAATAAGAGAGTTTATGAAAAATGAACCACCAATTACTTGAATAAAAAATGGAGGACAATGCATCCCCGCGCAAAGTATGGAGAAGCTCTTTATGAAAGAGCATTGCCCAAACAAATGATGTAACAATCATAACGTAGGCAGCTGGTAGTAGCCTTCTAAATCGTCCCACCCAAAATTTCTTTAGGCTGACTGTTAATTGATTGCCCTTTAAAGGTAAGATGGTAGAGGTGATTAAATAGCCCGATAATACAAAGAAGATATCTACTCCTAAAAAGCCACCTCTAGCCCAACTGAAGTTAAAATGATAAGCAATAACTGCTAATACAGCCAATGCTCGAATCCCGTCTAGTCCAGGAATATAACGATGATTTAATGACTTGCCTGACATACTATTCCTTCCTTCAATAATCTCTCAATTTCGTTTCGGTATAATGTGTTGGTTTTTTCTAGCTGTACAAAGTAGAAGTCAATCTAAAAGCGCTGTCACAATCTGTAATAACCGCACACGACTTTGGTTAAATGATGTTAGTTACATCCAAATGCTACAAGGAGTATCGCTTTTTGAAGGTATTCCCTTCTGCATCAAGATAAAACCTGTTGTCACGTAATAAACCTTTTGGATTGATAACCATCCCCTCTCTATTATTTTTGCTTATTCACTTATATGTTTGACGATTGAAATACGATAAAAGTTTGAGAGAAAAATGAAACGTTATCATTTTTAGTCTTCTAAAAATTCATATGTATATTTGCTATAGAGGCATTCCCAAAAATGGTATATACTCCAAAAGTAAGTTTGCTTTATTTGCATATGCCTTCATTTAACGTTTTATCATGAAATTCGCGAGCCAACTTGAAAATTATAAGACAAGAATGAAGCAATGGAAAGACAATTAATGAGAATTATTTCTGGAAATTTTATTATCATACAATATTAAAAAAGTGAGCCCACAAGAGTCCCACTTTTTAATATGATTGGTCTATTTTGTTGAATCATTGACAAACGCTTTTGATATTGCCTTACCAATTACAGCAATCGTACGATTAACCTCTTCCTCAGTATTACCAATTCCACCAATCTCAATAATCATCATTTGCTTTGCTAAATCCTGATTGTATCGCCCATCAACCCCATCACCACTTTTAGAAATAACCCCTTTGGAAATTTTTGGAACGATGGCGTTTAGTGTGGATGATAAACTTTCAGCATAGGCTGTATTCCAGCGGTAATTAGCATGTTCTGCCCCAACAACAATAGCGATTTTCGCATAATTTTCCCCATTATATGAGATCGTTGTAAGATCATGTTTTAATGAGTCACGATGTAAATCAACTATTAAATCATAATTATTTGTTTCTAAATGCTTACTTAAATATGGCCTCATCACATTATAAGATTCATGATAGCCTTTACCTTCTTCTTGTAATTTCTTCATAATATCTACATCAAGAACATCCGTCTTTAAACCATTTACATTAAAATGATTCACAATCTTATCCTTCAGGCTCATAATATTGACCGTTTCATGAGAAGTCGCTACCTTACCACTCACTGCTTTCACCATAGGTTCATATGCTTCATGCGTATGGGTAAATAACACTAACACTTTAAATGGGTCCGGGTCTAGGGCTTGATCTGGTTCAGGTTCTTTCGTTTGTTCCAGTACACTTTGTTCAGCTAAATTGGTAGCAGCAAACACGACTTGCTTATCTTCTGATTGTTTGATCGGAGTCGATGCTTGCTTGTTGAACGGAAGTTGCCCAGCAATGACAGGTAATACGAAAAAGAACAATAATATACCAAATGACCATTGTAGTTTTTTTAGCAAAGTCACACCCTCCTCCCCATATCGTATGGAGGGGGGATGTTAATTAGAACGAAAATAAATTTCTTGTTTTACGCATAAATAAGCGTGTTTTAGAAGGTCTACTCTAAGCGTTGTTTCTTCATTATTTTATAAATCACTTGCCCAATTCATTAGCATAGAAGCCACTAATTTTGCATAGCGATCAATCCAATAGTCTGCTTCTTTTGGTGTAACCATCAGTTGTGTGTGGGAGCCAGCGAAGGTTTCCTCAAACAGCTGCTGCCGCTCCTCTTTCGTCCATGTCGCCCATTCTCCAAATATAGGTTGTACTAATGTCATATCCAGTTCCTTGTTGATATCTGGTTGCCATGAGGATAATGAAAGCTTTGATGACGGTTTACTGCGTTCAGCTACACGAGCAGCTATCGAACGTAGCATTGTTTCTACCGCATCCGCAATTAATACAGGTGCATCTACTACAGTAGGGATCCCTATTGCTGTTACGGGAATGCCAAGCATCTCATAGGAAATTTCTTGCCGTTGATTGCCTACTCCTGAACCTGGATGGATGCCTGTATCAGTTAATTGAATGGTTTTACAGAGTCGATTACTCGCTCTTGTAGCAAGTGCATCTACTACAATGATTAATTTCGGTTGCAGACGCTCAGCAATAGCAGCCACAAACTCACCTGTTTCGTAGCCTGTTTGTCCTGTTACCCCAGGAGCATACATGACAAATTTTTCATCAATGACATCTAAACCATGCAAATGGTCAATTAAATAGGGACCTATTGCATCGGGTGTAATGGTGCGATTACCTAAACCAACTATTAAAATTTTATCGTCCTCTTGCCAAGAAAGTGCCTCATGCATTTTTTTGAAATTTACTAGCAATTCTTGCTCAAGTTGTGCAAAGCCTTCTTGATCTTCTAATGTTAGCGTTGGGACAGACAGGGTAATATACTGCCCTTCCTTTTTGCCAATTTGTTTTTCTCCTTCAGCGTCTACTCGAACATCTGTAATTTTTACCCTACCAGCATTCCGATCTTCAATTTGAATGCCACTTGATTGTTCAAGCTTTTCTTTTTGCTCTTTGGTCTGATGGACAACTACCTCTTCTGATTCATCGATTAAATCTGTTCGTTGCCAATTAAAATTTTGCATACAGTTCACCTCAAGCTGTAGTTTGTTCAAACTGTCAAGTAAATATTCTTTGCATTTATCTATTGCAATTTGGCCAAGCGTTTGTTAAAATGATTTTTGTTGTATTGACACAAGAAATCAATGAGAAGATATCATCTCGTACCTAATTTAGGAGGTGAAATATATGCCAAACATTAAATCTGCGATTAAACGCGTAAAAGTTAACGAAAAAGCTAACATTGCTAATTCTCAAGCTAAATCTGCAATGCGTACTACAGTGAAAAAAGCTGAAAACGCTGTTGCTGCTAACGCTGAAAACAAACAAGAACTTTTACAAGCAGCTTTCAAATCTTTAGATAAAGCAGCTTCAAAAGGACTTATCCACAAAAACGCGGCGGCTCGTAAAAAGTCTCGCCTTGCTAAAAAAGCGTAATTGTTTAAAGGATCAGATACTCTATTAGGAGTAGCTGATCTTTTTAATTTTATAGAGAACATAAAAAGCTGCCCTTATTGGACAGCTTTCTTTGCCTATAGTTGGCGCAATAAAAATAGCTCTAGATAGCGCTCTCGATTTCCACCAGACGATTTTAGCTGTAAATCAACCTCTGCTAATTGATATAATGCCCGTAGCAAATTTTCTTCTGAAGGCCGATGCCGTTGCTCAATCATAAGTTTGACGCGATACGGATGAATTTTTAAATTTTTAGCGATTTGTTGAGGGTGATAACCTTTTTTCAATAAATAAAAAACATTTGACATGGTACGAACATTGGATGCTAGCAAGCCCACTAACATAATAGGTTCTTGTTTTTGTCGCAATAAATCATGATAGATAGACAAGGCTCCGACAGAGTCATTTGCCAAATATGCGTTAAGCATTTTAAAGGCATCTTGCTCTAATGTTTTTGCCACCAAATCCTCCACTAAAGAAGTTGTAATTTCGCCACCTTCACCTAAATAAAGGGTTAGCTTGTCAATTTCCATCTGTAATTGTAGCATGTTGGCTCCGACCATCGTAACAAGCAATTCAATAGCATCTTGTGTAATGCTATTACCTTGTGTTTTGACAATGCCTTGAATCCATACGGCTAAATCCTGCTCTTTTGGTGTTTCTGCTTGTACAAATAATGCATGCTCTTTCATCATTTTAGTCACTTTTTTGCGCTCATCCAATTTTTCATAAGGAGCAATAAAAACCGTTACGGAAAAATCAGAAGGATTCGACAACCATGTTTCCAATCGTTTCACATCATGATCGATTTTTTCCTTCCCTTTCTCGGTTGCTTTTAAAAACGATGCATTTTTAGCAATAATAAGCTTACGTTCTGAGAAAAAAGGAATGGTATCTGCTTCATCCATGACCGCATCTACAGGTACTTCTTCTAAATCAAATGTAGTCATCTCCAGATCTTCTTCTGGACCCATTGCCTCTTTTAAACGTTTAATGGTTTCATCTATAAAATAGCTTTCTTCACCAACAAGCAAATATACTGGTGCAAGCTCACCTTTTTTTATTGTATTCCAAACCGTTGAAATCATAATTTCCCCTCCATCTAGCAATACTATTAGTATACATGATTTCATAGTCCTTTGTGTCTTTGACCGAATTGTGTCGATTCCTTGCCAGACGGGGAAATCACCTTTTCGATATAGCTTTTATGACCATGTTGTCTTATAATAAATAACAGAATTGGAGGGATAACAATGAATCCATTTGAAGGAAAAAACATACAATGTCGACGTAACGATGCCATCGATTCTGGTGTTGGCTTCGGTGTATCATTTGGCGTTTTCACGCTAATGTTTATTATTGCAACTATAGTAGAATTTGTATCACAGTAATTGGACTTATGCAGGAAAAGGGCCTTGGTCATTGGACAAGGCTCTTTTCATTTATGTTAACAGACCAGCGATTATCACGAATACGTACTTCGATTGATCCATTCACCCCTGTTGTCCATGTCACTAAATGTCTACTGACAAAACGTTGTACTACTTCTTCATGTGGATGACCATAACGATTATGAAGACCTGCACTAAAAACGGTTAATTGGGGTTGCAGCAGCTCGACAAAGGCTTCTGAGCTCGATGTCTTACTCCCATGATGCCCCGCCTTCAGCAATGTGAGATTGGCCAATAAAGGTCCATAACGCTTGATCAGCTGTTGTTCGCCATATTGCTCCAGATCCCCTGTAAATAACGCTGTAAACCCCTTTTGCTGCATGTAGAGGACAAGAGAATCATCATTTCCCTCATAAAAGGTGTCATCAGGCCATAAGTAATAAAAATCTGTTTCCCCTACACGCCACGAGGTCCCCTTCATTTTTTCTTTAATAGGAATATGGCGCTTATTTGCTTCTTGCCATAAATCATGCATTAAAGGCTCATTCAATGAGCCAGGTGTAACGTGGATTTCCTTTATGTTTATCTCTTGTAATACTTCCTCTGCTCCCTCAATATGATCTGCGTCCGCATGCGAAGCAATAAAAATATCGATAGTTCGTATACCCTTGCCTTTTAAAAATGGCACGACAACTTGCTTCCCTACCTCATAAGGACTATCTGCTTTCTTCCACGATTCCTGCTCAAAGCGCAATACTCCACCTGCGTCTATAACATAAACTGCCCGTCTAAATGGCAATTCAATGACGAAACTATCTCCTTGTCCTACATTTAAGAAGGTAATCTTCGTTTCGTTATACAACATGGGTGCCAAATGAATCAAAATAGCAGGAATGACAAGGACCATCATAGCTTTCCTGAACCGTTTTATTTCCAAATAGTAGAAGCTTACTAAAACACTTAACATTGCAATGCAGCTCAGCCAAATAGATGGTTTACCTGGTGACCATAATTGCCAAGGGAGCTCTTGCATATTAAAGATTATTTCGGTCAGCCAATTACGCAGTGGTTCATAGCCTGCAAATAGGATGTTGGCAAGTGGTAAGGAAAGATAGGATAACACAAAGGCTACAATATTAAATGGTAATATAACAAAGGAAAACAGTGGAACAAAAACAATATTGACAAAAAACGAGGATAAAGATAATTCATAAAAATGATGGAGTAATGGTGGGTAAACGAGCAGTTGGCACACGTACGTGATAAAAAAAGAACGACCTAGCCAAGTTCTTGTCTGCTTAAAAATAATACCAGAATAAATAAGACTAACGGTTGCTAAATAGGATAGTTGAAAACCAATTTGGAAAATAACACCTGGTTCAAGCAAAACAAAGCCGATAAAGCTAATAGCTAACGCATCATCCATCGAAAGAACCCACTTAAAAAAGCGCAGTAGCAGCATCAACTCTACTACAGAAACAGCACGCCATACGGAAGGTGCTCCACCTGCAATGACTCCATAAATAGGTAAGAGGATCAATAGCACGACAGTAGCCATTTCCTTGCGAATTCTTATTCTAAGTAATCCTTCAAAAAAGAGCCAAGACATCAGCGCGACATGGAGCCCAGAAATCGCAAATAAATGGGTAATACCGAGCTTTTGATAGGCACGCTGCAGTTCATCCTCCATCTGATCTTGCACCCCTATTAGAAGTGCTTGAGCCTCTGCTACAAGCGATTTGGGAAAAGTCCTCTCTATATGTTTTTTCATATTATGTCTTACCTCGGCAAGAATCGTGAAGATGGAGGTTCGTTTTCCTACATAATGCCAATTCGTGATTTCTACAACGCCTGTTGCTCCTTTGCTTGTTAAATAGGTTGACATGGAAAAGGCATAAGCATGTGCAGATGGTGAGGGGGTCACAAGTTCACCTTTTGCCAAATATGTCATTCCTGTTAATGAGGTATTTTCATAAAAATTTTTCTCTTGTTCTGAAGAAAAGGTATAAACCACGTAAAGTTTTTCGCCATTTGTTGTTGTCGCAAACCCACGGAGTTTTTGCCCGTTTATTTTATAGTCATTTGACCAAGTTATAGGGAAGGTTGACGGTAATGGGGAAGGTTCCGTCAGATGATTGATAGAAAGGAAAAAATAAGTTAGTAGACCACTAGTTATTACAAAAATTGCAAGGAAACGTGACTCACCTTTTATGATGAGCCACAGGGCTAGTAGCAGTAAAAAAATGAGTAGCCATACTGATTTGTATACCGCAATAGTAGCTATCAGTACAGCAAGAGCTATCATAATCCATCTATGCTTTAAAGCTTGATGCCAAATAATGCACTCACCTTCTGTTCATATGGGAGCAATTTTTCAGCAGATACCCCACTCTCGCGAAGCTCGTGCAGCATTTCTGTATACAAAGCTAGCTTGTCATCTCGTAAAAAATCGATTTTACGTTCATCAAAGGGTACATGAACTACTTCCACTCCAGCTTTTGCAAATAACTCCTGTGCATATGGATTATTTTTATAATCCGTTGCGTAATACACACGTTCTATGCCAGCTTGAATGATAGATTTTGTACATGGTAAACATGGGAAATGTGTTACATACAAATCAGCACCTTTTGTCGGTGTTCCGTATTTAGCACATTGCAGTAAGGCATTCATTTCAGCATGCACGGTACGCACGCAATGATTATCAACCACATAGCACCCCTTTTCGATACAATGCTCGTCCCCTGTGATGGAACCGTTATAACCACCTGCAATAATACGTTTATCCCGCACAACAGTTGCTCCTACAGCTAGTCTTGTACATGTACTGCGTAATGCGAGTAAATGGCTTTGTGCCATAAAAAATTGATCCCAAGTAATTCGCTCCATATGACTACCTCCAAAAATTATCTAACAAATTAACTTTCTCTTGCTTTTCTACTATAGTGTAGCCCTTTTAGAAAAGGGGCGTCAATATACCATCGTGTTAAGTATTACTTTACGGTAATCGCATCCTTTAGCTTCTCAAATGTTTTATCACCAATACCACTAACATTTTTTAAGTCTTCTATGGTTTGAAACTGCCCATTTTCCTCTCGATACGTCAGGATACTTTGAGCTTTGGAAGGACCGATTCCTGGCAATGTTGCTAACATTGCTTCATCAGCTTTATTGATATTAATCTTTTGCTCTTTATTATTACTTTCAGTAGGTAGCGTTAACAGAGAATGGGCTCCTTCCTCTAGCTGTTCGCCTTTGATAGGAATATAGATTACCATTTCATCCTGTACCTTTTGGGCATGATTGATAAATTGTGTGTCAGCATTCTCTGTATAGCCACCAGCGAGCTGTACAACATCTTTTATACGTTGGTCTTGCTCAAGTTCATAAACGCCTGGATACATTACAGCACCCTTTATTTCCACAAATACCTGCTGCATAACCGCTTCCTCAGCAGATTCACTCAAATTTTTTTCTTCAATAGGTTGGATTGTTTCGATGAGCTCTTCTTGGGGAGGTGAAGAGTCAGAACTCGAAAAATAGAAGTAACAAAGTCCACTGACGACTAGTATGCTGGGGAATAACATACTTTTTTTGTACTTTTGCCATAAAGATTGTAGCACAGTACCATCCTTTCCTTATGAAAGATCATCATATGGAGTTACATATATCTTACACTATGGATGGGTTGTTGAAAATGATAAAAAAACATCAGAGTTTCAATTACCTGTTGAAGAGAGCTATCCACTTATTTTAGCGTTTCTATCCGCCTGTATAAGTGTTCTATCCGCTACTTTAGCGTTTCTATCCGACTGTACAAGTGTTCTATCCGCTACTTTAGCGTTTCTATCCATCAAAAAAGCCACACTGCCTATTACACAGTGTAGCTCTCTTTTCTTTATTTCACCGCACGAATAAAAATGCGTTCACTTTCATCATCAGGTGCCTCATCCGAAAAGTCTGCTGTGATTTCCACATAACTAAAACCGATGGCACGTAACCAAGTCATATACTGCTCGATAGTGAAAGTACGTTGCACGTGCTCCTCATCAAAGCGTTCATATAATGCACTTGCGTCATCTCGTACATAAAAGGTCATTTGATGAATAACCGAATGCTCGAAGTCGGCAGGCTCCGTATGCCATACATAACTAATATCACCATCATCATATGTGAACGGACCATCTAAAAAAATCTCATTCATTTTAAATAAAGAGTGAACATCAAAAAACAGCTGTCCTCCATCACGCAACGCCGAATAGATACGTTCTAATGTCGTATAAACAGAATGCTCCTCTATCACATAATTCAAGGAATCAATTGTGATTGTGACAACATCGATTTCCTCAAAGCCATCTAGTTCGACCATAGACATACAGTATAATGGGGCATGATAGCCTGCACCAGCAAAGCGTTCTGCTGCAATGGACAGCATCTCTTCTGATAAATCAATTCCACTGACTTGATAGCCAGACTTTGCAAATAACAAGCTAAGTACACCAGTGCCACAACCAATATCTAAAAGTTTTGGGTATTGGCTACTCGGTGCATGCTGTACAACCCAATCTATATAAAGATTGTAAGGAATATCCGTTTGCAGCTCATCATAGACATGAGCAAAGCGTTCGTAACTCACTTAGGCCTCTGGCATGTCTAGTTGCGGTGCATCGCCCCAAAGACGCTCTAAATTATAATAAGCACGCTCATCCTTATGGAATACATGTGCCACAACATCGCCTAGGTCAACTAGTACCCAACGTGCTCCATCGAATCCTTCGACACGGCGAATTTCATAGCCTTGTTGCTCAGCTACATCCTGTAATTCACGTGCAATGGCTTGCACTTGGCGATCTGAGTTACCATGAGCAATGATAAAATAATCTGCTAAAAGGGAAATTCCTTGCATATTTAAAACGACAATATCCTCACCATGTTTGTCGTCAATTGCTTTGTACGCTGCTTGTAATAAAGTTGAAGTCATCCTTCACTATCCTCTCTGTTCATCATATCGTTATAACATTCTATTGATAAAGGATAAATTGGCTGCTTGGTGTCAATTAAAAATGCCAAAGTATGGCGTACACATGCACTCATCGCCTTATCCAAATTTTTTTGTGCTTTTTTGCGCAGACGCTCCACACCATCAAATCGACGGTTCGGTTCAATCATATCTGCGACAAAAATAATTTTTTCTAAACGGCTCATACTAGCACGCCCAGTAGTATGGAAACGAATAGCATTCAACAGCTCTTCGTCTGTGATGCCAAACTCACTTTGTGCTATATATGCACCTACTGGACCATGTAGTAATTCACTACCCCATCCAATGAGTCTTTCATCTAATTTTTCATCACGAACGATATTCTCCATCCACTCAATATCCGCATATTTAGCAATATCGTGGAGGATAGCTGCTGTTTCAGCTTTTTTTACGTCCTCGCCATACTTTTGAGCTAGGTTGATGGCCGTTTCCATCACTCCGACTGTATGAATAAAACGTTTTTCAGGCATTCTTGGCTTAATCGCCGCTAAATACTGTTCGCGTTCCATAAAGACCTTCCTCTCGTATGAACGTCTCTACCGCTTCTGGTAGTAGAAATGTCACCGTTCCTCCTGTAGCCAGGCGTTCACGAATCAGTGTGGACGATAAATCGATTTGGGGTATTTCCACCATACTTATAGGGTACTCTGTTGCCGCGGCTGTCCCTGGACGCTTTACTCCGACAAACTGAACAAGCTTCACTAAATCATCTATACAATGCCATGTATGTAGCGAATCAATCATATCGCCACCGATGATAAAGTAAAATTTCACATTCGGCTCTCTTCTACACAATGCAGAAAGTGTCTCATAGGAATAGGATACGCCACCCTTCTCCAGCTCATACGACTCTACTGAAAAATAAGGAAATGGGCGAATCGCACGTTTTACCATTTCAAGCCGTTCAACATTACTAGCATCAAAACGTGCATGCTTATGTGGTGGGATGGCATTAGGCATAAAGCGGATTTCATCAAGTTCTAGCGCATGAAATACTTCATTTGCTATCAAAAGATGACCCATATGTGGTGGGTTAAATGTACCTCCTAGTAAACCGACCCTTTTCATCGTCTCACCTTATTTCGCTACTTTTGGTAATACAATCTTTTTATGATTGCGGGACTCTTTATATAAAACAACTGTCAGACCGATTAATTGGACAAGCTCCGCATGAGCGCCTGTTGCTAATGCTTCAGCGACTTCATGTTTATCTTCTTCACAGTTATCTAAAATACGTACTTTTATCAATTCACGTACTTCTAATGCCTCACGAATTTGCTTTGTCATTTCATCATTAACGCCACCTTTTCCTACTTGGAAAATAGGTGTCAAATGGTGTGCTTCTGCACGTAAAAAACGTTTCTGTTTACCTGTTAACATAAAAATTAGTTTCCTCCTAATTGCGCCTTCAGTTGCGCAATCATTGAATTTGTATTTGGATAGTTTCCTAACCAGTGTTCAAAAGCGATGGCTCCTTGATGGACAAACATTCCTAAGCCAGTAACAATCGTTGCTCCTTTTTCTTCAGCCGCTTGTAAAAAAGGCGTCATTAATGGATTATACACAATATCCGCAACAATTGCTCCTTTCATCAGCCGATCTAATGAAAATGGCATTGAAAAATTGCCCGTGGAAAGGCCAGCTGATGTCATTTGCACAATAATGCTGAAATCAGCTAGCGTCTCTTCCGCTTGTTGTAAAGAAATGGCACGTCCCATACCCATTTCATCAATAATCTTTTGTGCATTCATCACCGTACGATTGGCAATGGTTACATGACAATAGCCTTGTTGCTGCATAGCAAAGGCAATGCCACGAGCTGCTCCACCAGCACCAACAAGTAATACAGGCTTGTCTTTATGAGATACCCCAACGGCTTCTTCGAGTGATCGAACAAATCCAATACCATCTGTATTATAGCCTTTCAGCTTTCCTTCTGTTGTTCGAACGACGGTATTCACTGCACCCATTTTTTGTGCCAGCTCATCTAGCTCGTCTAGATATGGAATGATTGCTGTTTTATGAGGAATTGTCACGTTCCAGCCACTTGCCCCTAATGTCTTCAAGCCAGCGACAGCTGACTCTAATTGATTAGGCTTTACATGTAAAGGAATATATGTCGCATCAATTGACATGTCCTCGAACCAAGCATTGTGCATGGCAGGTGATTTTGAATGTTCAATTGGATCACCCATAACTGCAAACCACTTCTTCATGTTCTAGTCCCTCTCTCTACTATGTCCTCCATTTAGATTAGCGAAGGACGAATTGAAACTTGTACACCTTTTGGTGCGTAAGCTGCTACTACTACATTCGCATGCTGAACGGTAATCCAGCCTAGCCCAGAAAATACAACATCTGTTTTCGCTTCTTTGATGGAAAATTCATGACGAACCAATGGTGGCAACTGGTCGATAAAGTCCGCAGTTGGTGGCGCCAATAATTCCCCCTTATGCTCTTCATATAACGCATCTGCCTTCTCAAGCTTTGTACGATGAATTGGTAAATCATTTGCCACATGGATTGTAAAGGCAGAACGGTCTCCCTGAATAAAATCAAATCTTGCCAATGCACCAATAAATAAGGTTTGCCCAGCATTTTGTTGGTAGACTTTCGGCTTAATTTCTTTTTTCGGCATAATATATTTTAATTCACTGGAATCAATGTGATGTGCCATTTGATGATGATTAATAATACCTGGCGTATCATATAATGCACTACCATCATCCAATGGAATATCAATCATGTCTAAAGTCGTACCTGGGAAGTGCGAGGTTGTAATCACTTCACCCTCACCTGTTGCCTGCTTAATAATCCTGTTAATGAACGTGGATTTCCCAACATTTGTACAGCCAACAACATATACATTTTGTCCTTTACGATACTCATCGATGGCTTCCATTGCTTCTGCCATCCCTTTGCCTTTATGGGCACTGACTAGTAGGACATCGACAGGCTGTAGCCCAAGAGCCTTTGCTTCTCGTTTCAGCCAGTTAATAACTTTTTTCGGTTTCACTGACTTTGGTAATAAATCTGCTTTGTTCGCAATCAATAGGACAGGATTTTTTCCTACAAAACGGTGAAGCCCTGGTAGCCAACTGCCATTAAAATCAAATATATCAACAATTTTTACGATTAAGCCTTGCTGTGTGCCAAGACCATTTAAAATACGTAAAAAATCGTCATCTGTTAATGATACTGGTTGAATTTCATTGTAATTTTTCAAACGGAAGCAACGCTGGCAAATGACTACATCCTTTTCTAATGATGATGGGGGTGCATACCCAACTGCTGTTTTATCTTCTGTTTGAATTGTTGTACCACAGCCAATACAATTTGGCATTTCAATCATTCTTGTTCCTCCCAAGTTATAATTCCTTTTCGTTTCAAATCATTAAATACGCGACGTTCAATGAAACGATTCAATTTTGTTACAAGCCCGTCTGATTGTGCAACAGGCTTCACGAGCACCGTGTGTAAGCCTAAGCGGTTTGCTCCCATTACATCCGTAAGGAGTTGATCTCCTACCATCACTACTTCATTTGGACGCAGGCCTAGTTGAATCAGCGCATTATAAAAAGCATTACGAAGTGGCTTTTTCGCCTTGTGAATATAAGGGATACCTAACGGCTCAGCAAAATGCTTTACACGAGCTTCCTTGTTATTTGACGCAATAATAACACGAATACCAGATTCTTTCATAATGCGCAACCAAATGATTAGCTCTTCTGTTGCATCTGGACGATCCCATTCAACAAGCGTATTATCTAAATCCGTAATGATTCCTCTAATCCCTAATTCCTGTAACTTTTCCGGCGTAATTTCAAAAATATTCGTCACAAATTCGTTCGGTAATAAAAAATTATACAAAATAGCGACCCCTAATCTTAACGTATTATTCGACCATTATAGCATATTTGCAAAGGCTTCACCCATTCGAATTGGGCTTCCTTTTACAACATTATCCGTAAATTTAATGGTATCTTTTTCAAATAGCATTACAACAGTGGAACCAAATGAGAAATAACCAACTTCCTGCCCCTTACGCCATTTCGTTGTTGTATTTGTGAGTACAATTGAATTCACAAAGGTCGCACCCACTTTAATAAAGGCAACATGCTGATTATTAGCTGCTTTCAGCTCAGTTACTAAACGATAATTATGAGAAATTGGTTTTTTACCGTATGTAAGACCTAGCTGATTCACAGGATAAGATTTCTGACCAAGTGTATATTGGCGTAAAACTTCTCCATCTATCGGGCTATGGATACGATGATAATCAGCCGGACTTAAATAAAAAACGATAAAATGTCCGTCTGCATATTGTGCAGCTCGTTCTGTATTGCCGAGTAAATCTTGTAATGCATAAGGCTTACCCTTCACAAGAAATGTCATATCCCATTCAATACGACCAAAGGATTCTACTTTAGCATCCACAGGGCTTGCATATACAGTTGGATTTTTTTCAATAGGTCGAGCCTCTTCAATAAGTTCTCTTGTAAAAAAATCATGTAAACACGAAAATTGTTGTTGTTTTTTTGAAACTTCTTCAAGGTTAATATCGTATAACTTCATGTAGCTTGGAATTATACGTTTACTCCACTTCGCTTTTGCAATTGCTTGCAAAAGATTGGAAGATTGCTTTCCATTCGTTAGTTCTATCAAGCGTTGATATAGTTTTTCTTTCATACAGTAAAACCCCTATCCATTAATTTAGACTGTCAATTTTTTCGCATTCGAAGTATAATGGTACAATATCTTAAGTGCAAAGGAGTGATCCCCCTTGTTTTTTTATCACAAGTTGGTGGATACCACGGTTAAGAAAATGAAATCGCACGCAGCTAACTTCATAACAATTAGTAATATGTCCTTTGGAGGCGCGGCTATTATGGCCACTCTACATGAATACTATAGCTATAGTGTCTTGTTTATCTTTATAGCAGCTCTTCTTGATCGCTACGATGGTAAGGTAGCGAGAGCGCTCGGACAAGTGTCTGAATTAGGTAAACAATTAGATTCTATGAGTGATATTATATCATTTGGCGTGGCGCCTGCATTATTAATGTATGAAGTTGTTCTAGTTGATTTTGGTTTTGTCGGCATGATGATGGCCGTATTATTTATCGTCTGTGGCGCGATGCGTTTAGCTCGCTTCAATATTAGCGAAGCGAACGGTTATTTCACAGGTTTACCAATTACAGCCGCAGGTACGTTCTTAACTTTAACGTATTTCGCAGCTTATACGTTCCATCCGGCATTTTATCTTTTCCTTTTCCCCATTTTAGCTTTTCTCATGATTAGTACATTTACGTTAAAAAAAGTGTAACAGCACATTTGCTGTTGCACTTTTTTCATTTCCCACGGCTTTTAAACATATACTGTCGAAAAATGGGGAAAGGATGAAATCATTCAATGAGCGGAATTTTTACATCGATGTTGCAGTTATGGCTTGAAATCCCTGCGTTGCTTGGCTATTTAAAGGGGCAAACATTCCATAAACCCTTTTCAAAAGAAGAGGAAGCTGCTTGTATTGAACGATTTTTAGGTGGCGATGAGCAAGCGCGTCTTGATCTAATAGAACGTAATATGAGACTTGTCGCGCATGTCGTTAAAAAATTCCATCCAAAACATGAGCAACTCGATGATTATATTTCCATTGGAACAATTGGACTAATGAAAGCCGTTGAGAGCTATACCCCTGATAAAAAAACAAGACTTGCCACATATGCAGCTCGTTGCATAGAAAATGAGATTTTAATGCATCTACGCACCCAAAAGAAAGTGCAAAAAGACGTTTCGCTATTTGAGCCGATTGGAACTGATAAAGATGGAAACGCATTGCAAATTCGTGATCTACTTCAGTGTGATGAAGAAAGTGCCACAGAGAAGCTAGAGCATAAAGAGCATGTAGCACAACTTTACCACTATTTGCATATGCTCGATGAACGTGAACTCGAAATTGTGACACTCCGTTATGGGTTAAATCAACAGGATGCACTTACGCAAAAGGAAATTGCAGCACGCTTAAATATTTCACGTAGCTATGTATCTCGCATTGAAAAACGGGCACTTATTAAACTTTATCAATTGTATAAACGAGACCAAAAAACTATCGAATAATATATTGTAAAATGGTTATTAAAAAAATTCAATCATCAATGGCGGAAGAATATGCCTATTTCATGGCATATAAAAAGCTCCCCTGCGACATGTTTATGTCGCAAAGGAGCTTTCCCGTCATACTAATGTGCTGATTCAGAGAGTTCTGCTGAAATCAACGTACCTATTAAAGTTGTAATAATGACTACACCTGCTGTTAAAAATAACATCATGAATGCCTCCCATTCTATTATGAAGAGATTTATTAATGTCAGTGTAGCATTTGTTTTTTCAATGAACTGTGATTTTTCTCACAGAATCAACCACACATTTTGACCATTCTGTGTAGTTTATAGTGAGGAAATTGCTTTTAATACGACTTGTGTCGAATGTTTTGCAGCAACTGGTAAAAATTCATCGAAGCTAATATTCGATTCTTTACCTGCAATATCTGATAATGCGCGAATGACTACAAATGGTGTAGCAAATTGATAACAAACTTGTGCAACTGCAGCCGCTTCCATCTCTACAGCTTTCATTTGAGGGAAATGACGACGAACAGCCTCTACACGTTCAGGATCATTCATAAAAGCATCCCCAGAGCAAATTAAACCAACGCCATACTGGTGCTCTCCAACTGCCTTCACAGCCTCCTCAGCCACCTGCATCAATTTCTCATCTGATTTATATGCTGCTGGCATACCAGCCATTTGTCCAATTTCATAGCCAAAGATTGTGACATCTACATCGTGGTGACGAACTTCATCAGAAATAACGACAGCGCCTACCTCAAGAGCTTCATCATATCCTCCTGCAGAGCCTGTATTAATGACAACATCTGGTTTAAACTCATGTAAAAGGATTGTCGTAGACATAGCAGCATTGACTTTACCAATACCGCTTTTTAATAATACGACTTCCTTCCCTTCAAACGTTCCTGTTGTATACTCACTACCTGCAATCGTTGTGCTGTGTGCATTATCTAATGCTGCTCTTAGAAGCTCCACTTCCTCTTCCATTGCGCCAATTACTGCAATTTTCATGTACTGTTACTTCCCTTCTTTATCAACTCTATTAAAAATAATCAAAAGAGTGATTTTCGTCAATAGGCGCCTTCTAATGTATTTAGTTGCTCTAGCTTCACAGGCTTCCAACCTTCATTATCAACCCATTCCATGCTTACACGATACATTTGAGATTTATCATTGGTCGAAACAGTAGCAATGGATGAATTAGGACCACCATTATTTTGCATACGCCAAATGATCATATTGCTTTGGTCAATACCTGTTACAGTAGATACTGTTGCTACTTTCTCAGCCCAGTCTACAGACTTGTCATTATATGAAGACACATGCTGACCTGTTTGTGTTGTAGGTGTTGGCTGCCAATTTTTATTCGTGATGACCTTCTCAACAATCGGATTATCTGATGCTGATTCCTCTGCTGCGCTTTGTTCTTCCTGGGATACCTCAGGTGTTGATTCTTCCTCTGAAGGTTTATCTTCTTCTACAGCAAGATCTTGTTTTTCTTCATCCGTCGGTTCTTTCTCTACTTCTTTTTCATTATCACCGCTCTGTTCTTCTTGAGCTGGTTCATCTTTCACTGCTTGATCTGCATCATCTTGCCATTTAAACACATAGGTTGCTGTGATAATAATGAGTACAACCACAACACCAATTAACACATTCAATAGTTTATCTAGCTTTTTATTACGAGATGGCTGCAAATGACGACCACTTCGAGTTTGTCGTTCACTCATAATGTCTCCCCCTCTCTAGGCATTATTCTATCAAGTTCGACAGCACTTGCAAAATAATTATACCTCACTATTTTACTACACTAGTTTTCATGCTAAAAATGGCACAAGCAGTCAGCCAAGGGCTAACTGCTTGTACATAGTCATATTATTTAATTGAAAGAATTTTCACTTTCATTTCGCCGCCAGGTGTTTGAACAACAACCTCTTCACCTTCAGCACGACCAAGTAGACCTTTTGCAATTGGTGATTCATTCGAAATACGGAATTCCATAGGATCTGCCTCAGCAGAACCAACAATTGTATATGATTCTTCATCTGTTGATGGCTTACCATTGATGATTTCTACAAATGTAACCGTTTTCCCTAGTGATACTACACTGTTATCTGTCTCGTCTTCAGAAATAATCACTGCATTACGAATCATTGATTTTAAAGTAGAAATACGACCTTCTAAAAAGGCTTGTTCTTCTTTTGCTGAATCGTACTCAGCGTTTTCTGAAAGATCTCCAAAATCACGTGCTATTTTAATACGTTCAACGATTTCTTTACGTGTTTCAGTTTCTAATTTTACTAATTCTTCTTCTAATTTACGTTTTCCCTCAGCTGTCATAGGGTACTGTTTTTCATTTGCCAAAGTCCTTCACTCCTTGTTTCTTCAATATAAAAACATAAAACTCGACTAAATGCGTGGAAGTTGCATTTAATCGAATTTTATTATTTTTAAACGTTTTCAAATTACGCTTTGACCTAATAGTATGCATGCTTTTTTTAAATATGCATGTAAATATTGTCAATACCACTCTATCTTATTACAATACGTTGTCGGTTTCAAGAATAGTTTTAATTTTCGTTACCATTAAATCAATTGCTACCTCATTATCCCCACCTTCAGGAATAATGATATCAGCATAACGTTTCGTTGGTTCAATAAATAAATTATGCATTGGTCGAACTGCCGATAAATACTGCTCAATTACCGAATCCGTTGTACGACCGCGCTCTTTAATATCACGCATAATGCGACGAATAATGCGTAAATCAGAATCTGTATCCACGAATAATTTAATATCCATTAAATCACGTAAATCAGCATCCTCTAGCACTAGAATACCTTCTAGTATAATAACATCTACTGGTTCAACGTGAATAACTTCTTCTGCCCTTGTATGTTGGACGTAATCATACACAGGTTTTTCAATTGGTTGACGCACTAACAACTTTTTTATGTGCTCAATTAATAAATCATTATCGAAAGCTAAAGGATGATCGTAGTTAGTTCCTAAGCGTTCTTCAAATGTTAAATGGCTTTGATCCTTATAATAAAAATCTTGTTCAATCACCACAACAGAATGCTCACGGAAAACATCATAAATAGCGCGCGTCACGCTCGTTTTTCCCGAGCATGAGCCACCCGCGATTCCGATGACAACAGGACGCTTCACTGCCATTAGTTATTCTCCTTTCGCATCATGTTATGCGGCTTCAATGGTGTATCACATTTAAATTTAACAATTTGTAATGGATGACGGGCTGCATCTAGGCTATTGCCATCCTCGTCCCAAATTTCGCCCATTGTTATACGGAAATTTTCAATTTCAGGACCAAAGAATTCTACTTCGTCTCCAGGTTTAAAATAATTACGCTGTTGCATTGTCACTATTTTTGTCTCTGGATCATGATCTAAAATAAGACCAGCAAATTCATAGGTTGTTTTACGACCATGCACACCAAACATTTGCTCCTCAAAGCCAGGTGCATCATGGAAGAATGCTTCAGCCGTATCACGGTTGGCACATTTGTCTAATTCCTCTAGCCACTCACGTTTAATTTTAAAGTTATCAGGATCTGCGCAATAAGCATCAATCACTTTACGGTACACAGTAACGACTGTTGCTACATAGTGAATGGATTTCATACGACCTTCAATTTTTAACGAGTCGATACCTAGCTCAATCATATGAGGAATTGCTTCAATTAATTTTAAATCTTTTGGACTCATCGCAAATGGCGCATGGCTATCATCGAAAAGTGCTTTTTCTTCACCATCTTCTAATTCATATAGATCATAGTCCCAGCGGCATGATTGGCAGCATCCCCCACGGTTTGAGTCACGAGCTGTCATATGATTAGAAAGAACGCAACGCCCAGAGTAGGCAATACACATTGCACCATGAACGAAGGCCTCAATTTCAATGTCGACCTTTTCCTTCATCAGCTTCATTTCTTCTCCGCCTACTTCACGTGCTAAAACGACACGATGTAAGCCTTCTTCTTTCCAGTACTGCACGGCCTTCCAGTTGGACAGTGACTGCTGTGTGGAAAGGTGAATTTCAAGCTTAGGTGCTACTGTGCGACATGTTTCAATAATGAGTGGGTCTGCTACAATAATACCAGTTACCCCGACTGATTCAATGTCCTTTAAGTAACGCTCTAAACCATCCATATTTTCATTGTGGGCAAAAATATTTGTCGTTACATATATTTTCGCACCATATCGATTGGCAAATTCTACACCTTCACGCATTTCTTCAATTGAAAAGTTATCCGCATTCGAACGTAGACCAAACTCTCGCCCACCGATAAATACAGCATCTGCTCCGTAATGGACTGCTACTTTTAATTTCTCTAAACTACCTGCTGGGGCAAGTAGCTCTGGTTTTTTAGTAATGACACGTTTACCGTCGACAATCTCACGGATTTTGTCATTTTGCTCTAACGCTAATGCCATGTTATTGCCCCCTCCTAGTAAACTGTTTCCTTGAAGATAAAGCCTGTATCTAATGGTCGAATGGCTGGTTGAATATCTTCAATTTTTGCTAATAAATCATCTTTTATCTCTTCATATGCCTCTTCTGACTCGTCAAAATACGTATCGATCGCTTTTCGGTAAGCTTCTGTTACCTTTACTACATAGTCGGGCGTTTGAAGTACCCCTTCAATTTTCAGCGCATCGATGCCACCCTCAAATAAATCGCCAAGCTCATCAATAATACACATATCATTTGGACTAAAAATATGTGTACCATTTACATCTTCGTATATTGGATATTTATTATTCCGTTCATCATCATGTAGGAACATATTACGATTTTCTTGACGATTTTCAATAGCCATTACTTTGTCTTGATATAAGAAATAATGGCCGAGTAATGGACGTTTTGATTGGAACATACATGTCATCCCATGTACCTGTACTTCAATCTCCATCTCAGTATTTTCTTTAATTTCTAATACTTCATCAAGAGAAAGTTCACGTGCTAACACGGCACGCGTTGCACCACGTTTCCCCCAGTAATTGGCCGTAAACCAGTTTGTGGCTGTCGTTTCTGGATTCCAATGTAACGGAATTGTGACACCTTGCTCTCGGCGAATAATAAGTACCGCTGGATCACCATAAATTAAACGGTCCACTCCGATACGTTGCATTTCTTTTAAATAATCAGCAAGTGCCTCTAGTTTCTCATTATGGAAAAGTGCATTGACTGCAACATACACCTTTTTACCCGCTTCGTGAATAAGCTTCGTCGCTTCTTCAACTTCCTCAACTGAGAACTCTCCTGCTAGACGTAGACCAAATTGTTGTTCACCAATAACAAAAGCATCTGCTCCAGCTGCTAAAAGTGCTTTTATATGTTCTAATGATTGTGGTGTCACAAGCAATTCTGGTTTTTTCATAGTAGTCACCTCTTCAAACATAGTAATAAACCGTCACCGACTGGTAAAAAAGCACTCGTATAATCTGGGTGCTGCATAATCCAATCCGTGAAGTTTTTTAAATTGCGAATCATTGTACGCTTACGACGTGGAACATCCTTCAACTCTAAATCAGACAAACCATGCATGTACATATTATCGATATATAATACCCCACCTGATTTTACTAAAGGCACGTATTTTTCAAAAAAGCGTTGGTATTGTCCCTTCGCAGCATCAATAAAGACAGCATCGAATGTTGTGTTAATAGCCTCGTCATCCACTTCTAAAGCGTCACCCGCAATGACCGTAATTCGATCTGATACAGTCGAACGTTTAATATAGGCTTTTGCCCTTGCTACACGATCTTGATCACGTTCAATTGTAACAATTTGGACATTAGGCAATGCCTCAGCCATACGAATAGCAGAGTAACCGATTGCCGTACCTATCTCTAAAATTTTTGACGGATTTTGAATACGCAACAGCTGATTTAATGCATCTATACCTGCTAGTTGCATGATCGGTACATGATTCTCCTCCGCATATGCTTCCATTTCTAAAAGCAATTCATTACGTGGCTGTATAAATGATTGTATATATGCATCTGATAATTCCATTGTTTCCACCCTCATTTAAAAGGCAACGAGCGTTTGTCGTTGTCTGTACTTCATCATTTATCAACAAAAAGAAAAAGACCAAACGTGATGTCTTGGTACTTCGCCATACAAAAATGAGCAATTGCTTCGATATGCTCAAACAATTGCCACCACGCATATTTGTCCCGCATAAATGAACGGATTGATCAAAAATCACACTTTATAATAGCATGAAAATAGAAGGAAAGCTATTTTTCTTTCCTTCTATCCATCTGTTTGCTATATGATTTTTGTTCTTCCTATACGTTTATTCTTCTTTTCGTAAATATTTTTCTACCTTCTGCAAATGCTCATCATAGGTTTTTGAGAAGTGGTTGACACCCTCTTTATCTGCTAGGAAGTAGAAATAATCTGTTTGACTTGGATTTAATGATGCCTCAATCGAAGTTTTACCTGCCCCCGCTATTGGACCAGGCGGTAGACCTTTATTTTTGTAAGTGTTATAGGCATTATCCACTTCTAAATCTTCATATAGAACACGATCCTTGTGATCACCCAGTGCATAGAGCACGGTTGGGTCTGTTTGGAGTGGCATCCCTTCATTGATTCGATTATAGAAGACACTTGCAATAGTCTCTCGATCCGTTTGAGCAGTCGCTTCTTCTTCCAATAATGAAGCAAATGTTAATAGCTGATGTACGGACATTTGTTTTTCAGCTAAAACATCACTATAGTTCTTCACCACATTGTTCATGGCTGCTACCATCTCTTCTACAATCGCTTGTAAAGATGGTTTTTCTTCATAATAAGAATACGTAGCTGGATATAAATAGCCCTCTAAGTCATAGCGAATGTTGTCAGCTAAAACAGCCTCTGTAACTAGCTCAGGATAATTAGCCATCATTTGTTGAACAAATGTGTCACTCGTCACAAGATCCATAAATTCTTTTTGTGTGTACGGTGTTTTCTTTTCAATCACTTTCCCAATTTGTTCAAGTGTTAAGCCTTCTGGGACTGTCATCGTAAAGACAGGCTTACGATATACCTTCCCTGTTTTCAAGCTTTCAATGAGTTCATCAAATGTCATTGCCTGTGTTAAATCATAATTTCCCGCTTGAAATTGTGATTCATTTTTAAATTTTGCATAGTATTTAAAAACACGTGCATCTTTTATGACACCTTTTTTCTCTAGTAGTGTTGAAATGGAGGACAAACTAGAGCCAATTGGTACTTCTACCGCAATTGTTTTCGTTGCATTAGGGTCCAGTGGTTTTAAAGCACCTTTTACATAATTGTACCCAAATAAACCAACAACTCCAATTATTAGTACGAAAACAATGGCAATAATTGCGACGATTTTTCTCACGATCTTTACCTCAGATTTTCTTTCTTGCATTTTTGAAAACATTTCTTGTTTTTTAGAACCGTTATCCACGGGTTTCCCCCCTATCACTATTCAATATCATACTAGAAATCAACTTTCACGACAAACAGAAATCGACAATTCAGGAGAAATTACATATGTAAAAAATCTGCCAACAACTTTCGTTAGCAGATTTTTGAGCATTCTAGAAATAGTTCATTCTATAAAGTGTTTAATACTTCTTCTACAAATTCCCATTCTTCATCTGACTCAATCGGGTATAGCTCTTCAATTTGACCTTCATTTCCAGCTATATATTGGGCAGCAAAAATATCACGCTCATCAATCGGTTCTTCTGTTGCTGGCACATATAATACATACGATTTACCAAAATGCTCAGATGAAAACGTATGAATGACTTCGCACACTTGATCTTTTCCTTCTTCGTCCGTCACAGTAATTAGCTGTGGTTCTTCTTCAAATTCATCTAGTAATGTTAATACCACTTCATTAATCATTTCCCATTCTGCATCTGTTTCAACAGGCTGTAAATTGGTCATCTCACCTGTATTATCATCGTAATCAAAAGTCATCGCCGAAAGGTCTCCTGGGATTTCTTGACCTGTTTCATCTACAAGGGAAAATAACACATAGGACTTGTCCTCCGCATCAAAGGTAAAGACCACACGACACTGCTGTTCCTTACCATCTTTCCCAATGATCATAAATTCTTGCGTTTCTTCATTCATACAGTTTCCTCCTTTATGACAATTTGATGTCATTTATTAAATCGTTTTTTGAGGTTAGGCACTTTTTAGATAGCTTCTCCAATTTTTGAGCGGTTTTCCCTGTTTAGGAGCGCTTTTTCTCTACTTTTGAGCGGGTTCTCACATTCTTAGAGCACTTTCACTCTATTTCTGAGCGAATCCCCTCACTTTATGAGCAGGTCCCAACAATTCTTCTACATATAGAAGAGTGTCAATAAAAAAGGAACAAGGACTGCAAGCTGCGATCCTTGTTCCAAGCTTTGAGTTAGAAGTTTAGTCTTCGTATTCATCCTCTAAAGCGTTTAAAACGTCCTCTACCATATCCCACTCTGCTTCAGTTTCGATTGGTGTTAATTCACCATCTTCACCATTTTCAGATGGTACAAATGAAGATACGAAGATTTCAACGGAGCCATCTTCGTCTTCCTCTGCGCCTACCATTGAGTAAAATACATATGATTTGCCAAACTCTGGAGATTCATGAACGTGAATCACTTCACAAAGCTGCTCGTTTCCGTTCTCGTCAATCACTGTAATGTGTTGAACATGTAGTTCTTCTTCATGGTTATGCTCGTGTGCCATGCATTGTCACCTCATCAATTAATTTTTGCTATCTAAGTAGCCTTGTAAAATCATCACAGCTGCCATTTTATCAATGACCTGCTTGCGCTTTTTGCGACTCACGTCCGCTTCGATCAGCATACGTTCTGCAGCCATCGTCGTTAAACGTTCATCCCATAACTTGACGGGTAGTGAAAATGTTTCTTCCAACAACTTTTTATAGTTCTCGGATGCTTCACCACGCGGTCCTACCGTATTATTCATGTTTTTTGGGTATCCTACAACAAATTCTGTTATAGTATATTCCTTTACTAGCTCGGCGATACGGTCAATACCGAACTCACCATTAGCCTCATCAATTTTTACGGTTTCAATACCTTGGGCAGTCCAACCAAGTGCATCACTTACAGCAACACCCACAGTTTTTGACCCAACGTCTAATCCCATAATTCTCATTTCTAGTCCTCGTTATTCTTTTTAATATAAAATTTAACAAGCTCCTCTAGAATTTCGTCACGCTCAAGCTTGCGAATTAAATTACGAGCATCCTGATGGCGAGGAATATACGCCGGATCACCAGAAAGTAAGTAACCAACAATCTGATTGATAGGGTTATATCCCTTTTCCTCTAACGAAGAATGAACTTTCAACATTACCTGCTTGACTTCCTGTTCCATTGATTCTTCTGGAAAATTAAATTTCATCGTTTGATCAAATGAACTCATGACCAGCACCTCGCTTTCAGAAATAAGGAGATGTGCAAACAAGCTCATCTCCAATTTCTCTTTATTATAACATGTTTTGGTGAATTAATTAAATGGATTTAACATAATCATACACAGAAAGTAGTGCTTCATCAAGTTTTGATGCATCTTTTGCACCTGCCATCGCCATATCTGGACGACCGCCACCTTTACCACCACATGCTTCTGCAACCATTTTCACAATATTCCCTGCATGGTAATTGCCACCAACTAATTCTTTTGAAACGCCAGCACATAACATAACTTTTTCACCATCAACTGCTCCAAGAACAATGACTGCTTTTGGCATCTTCGCTTTCAGGTCATCCATCATTTGACGAAGTTGATTGTTATCCTTCGCTTCCACTTTTGTAGATAGCACTGTTACATCTCCAATTGTTTGAGCGGCATCCACAACTGCCCCTGCCTGTGCATTGGCAATTTTTTGAGATAATGCTTCGTTTTCACGTTGTAATTCTTTGTAGTCGGCTTGTAATGCCTGTACTTTTGTGACAATATCTTTCGCATTTGCTTTTAGTAATGCTGCTGCATCATTTAATAATGCTTCTTCTTCTTTTACTGCTTCATAAGCCACTTTTCCTGTAACAGCTTCAATACGACGAGTACCTGCACCGATACCACCTTCTGAAACAATTTTGAAGAAGCCAATTTCAGAAGAGCGTTTAACATGGATACCACCACATAGCTCAATTGAATAATCTCCGATTGATACTACACGTACAACATCTCCATATTTTTCACCGAACAAGGCCATGGCACCCATTGCTTTTGCTTCATCAATGCCTTTTACTTCAATAACGACCTCTATATCATCCCACACTTTTTCATTTACAATACGTTCAATTTGTTGTAATTCTTCTTTTGTAACTTGACCAAAGTGAGAGAAGTCAAAGCGTAAACGATCAGGGCCTACATATGATCCAGCTTGGTTCACATGATCGCCTAGCACATCTTTTAATGCACGTTGCATAATATGTGTCGCTGTATGGTTTTTAATGATTAAATTACGATCATCACGATTGACCACTGCTTGCACTGCATCTTCCACATGCATTTCACCAGATTCAACTACTACCGTATGAAGCGGTTGACCATTCGGTGCTTTTTGAACATCTTTTACAATAGCCGTAAAGCTATCATTTGAAATTGTTCCACTATCGGCAATTTGGCCACCCATTTCAGCGTAGAATGGTGTCTTCGCTAAAATAACCAATGCTTCTTGACCTTCTGAAGCGACTTTTGCTACTTGACCATTGACGATCATTGCAGCGATTTCAGTACTAGCTGTTAACGTATCATAGCCAACAAATTCACTTTCCACCGTTAAGTTTGCTAATACTTCATTCTGTACTTGCATAGAGTCAACATCTTGACGAGCAGCACGCGCACGTTCACGTTGTTCTTCCATTGCTGCCTCAAAACCTTCATGATCTACTTTCATGCCTACTTCTTCTGCATATTCTTCCGTTAACTCGATTGGGAATCCGTAAGTATCATATAAACGGAAAGCATCTGCTCCTGGAATGTAATCATGACCGGCAGCTTTTTGAGATTCCACTACTTCATTAAAGATAGTCAAACCACCATCTAATGTTTCATGGAAACGAATTTCTTCATTTTTAATGACACGTTGAATAAATTCGCATTTCTCCGTAACTTCTGGATAGAAGTCTTCCATAATTTTACCCACAGTTGGTACAAGTTCAAACATAAATGGTTTTTCAATACCAATTTGTTTAGCATAACGAACAGCGCGTCGTAGTAAGCGACGTAATACATAGCCACGTCCTTCGTTTGATGGCAGGGCACCATCGCCTATTGCAAATGCTACTGTACGGATATGATCTGCAATCACTTTAAATGGTGTATTAATATCTTCTTCTGAGCCAAAGATTTCATTTAAATCCACTTCACCAGGACGCTTATATTTACGGTTGGCAAATTCCTCGATTTTTTCAATGATTGGCATGAATAAATCTGTATCAAAGTTCGTTGGTACATTTTGAACGACTGATACAATACGCTCTAAGCCCATACCTGTATCAATATTTTGCTTTGGTAGTGGCGTGTAAGTACCGTCAGGATTATGGTTAAATTGAGAGAACACAAGATTCCAAATTTCAAGATAACGCTCATTTTCCCCACCTGGATACATTTCAGGATCATTCTCATCTGAGCCGTATTCTACACCGCGATCATAAAAAATCTCAGAGTTTGGACCAGATGGACCTTCTCCGATATCCCAGAAGTTTCCTTCTAAACGAATTAAACGTTCTTCTGGAATACCAATCTCCTGATGCCAAACATCATATGCTTCCTGATCTTCTGGGTGAATCGTAATGGATAATAACGCTGGATCAAAGCCCATCCATTTTTTATCTGTTAAAAATTCCCAAGCGTAATGAATCGCTTCTTTTTTAAAGTAGTCACCAATAGAAAAGTTTCCTAACATTTCAAAGAACGTATGGTGACGAGCTGTTTTCCCAACATTCTCAATATCGTTCGTTCGGATTGATTTTTGCGCATTGGTAATACGTGGATTATCAGGAATAATACGGCCATCGAAATATGGTTTCAATGTTGCAACACCTGAGTTGATCCAAAGGAGTGATGGGTCATTTATCGGCACAAGTGGTGCTGATGGCTCATGATGATGCCCCTTTTCTTTAAAAAATTCCAAATACATACGGCGAATATCTACTGCTTTCATTGGATAAATTCCTCCTATTTAATATTGTAAAATCACGATACGAATCCTGCGATTTACCGAAGAAAATAAAAAAAGCCCTCATCCCCAAAAAAGGGACGAGGACTTGTCATTAGTCTCGCGGTACCACCCTAGTTGTAAGTAAAAATTTTTACTTACCTCTTTAGCACTTGTAACGTCAGTGAACGGCAGGGATTAGCTGCACTCTGGAGTAGCTTTCGGCATTTGCTGCTGTGAGGATTTTTTCAGCCTAGAAATCCCTTTCTTGTCCACACACAAATACGTACTTTTTCCATCATCGTTTTTACTTTTTCTATCGAAAATTATAAAAAAAATCTATTGCGCTGTCAATTAGTACTAGTATGACTAACACAAACTAAGCAATCATTTTTTTGAAATATGCCCACATACCCCACGTAAATATAACTAAAAAGGCGCTGATAGCAATAGTTGTATAGGGTGAATCCTGATAAGGTAAAGGTACATTCATACCAAAAAAGCTAGTAATTACAGATAGCGGCAACATAATTGTCGAAATGACCGTTAATAAATTCAGCTTTTCAATAGATTTACCACTGATTATTGAAAAATACGTATCAAGCGTGCTGTTAACTAAATCGCGGAAAGTCTCTGTAGAGTCGACAATCCGTTCTAGATGGTCATTCAAATCTTTATAGAATGGAATATTTTCTTCTTGAATATCAAATTTCCACTGGCCATTGGTTGTTGAAAAAATTCTTCTTTGTGGCATTATGGCCTGACGAATTAAAATAATTGTCCGCTTCAGTGCAAGAAATTCCTCAGTCACCACTTTCGGTTGATAATCATAAATCTCTTCTTCCAGTTCATCTATACGTGCTCGAATTCGTTCTAATACGGGGAAGTATTCGTCTGTAATTCCATCAATAATGGTATGCAATAAAAAATCAGTACCCTTTTCCAAATATTTTGGACTATTGATACAAACATTCTCCATGTTGCCTAGCCATTGCAACTTTTGTTTATGCACAGTCACAATATAGTTTGGACCCATAAAAATATTTAATTCAACGGTTGTAATTTCATTGTTACTTTTTTCATTATAGATTGGTGCATGAAGCACAAAAAATTTATAATCACCATAACTATCCATTTTCGGACGTGAGCCCTCATGTAAGCAATCCTCCACAGCTAGTGGATGAAAGCCAAATACATCTGCTATATTATTCAATTCATTATAACTATACGCATATAAATCTACCCATAATAAGTCTCCGTTATGAATAGGAAGTTGGAAATCCATCATATTGAAATCATGTTGGACTGTCTTGCTGCCGCTATTATAATAGTGGATTTTAATCATTGCATTTCACCTCGTGTTTTGTTATTGAGGGAAACAAAAGGTCATCCTTTATCACCTTTTGTCTGTGTCGGTGATCAGAAATCGATGACTTTTTATGTGTTTCCGTTTGCCTAAATGATACTTATTCGGTTCAGGACTACTATCCATTTCTCATCACCTTCCTTTCATAACAAAAACACGCCTTCTACGAATGAAGGCGTGTTGAATACACATATCAAAAAATAGCAATTAAAAACATTGCATGCTTGTTACCTTCAAACGTTGAGTTTTAGCACTATGCGGCATAGGAATATGTCCAGCTACGTTAAAAAACACCTTATTTCGATGATTTCTGTTGACCCATTGGCGTCTCTCGACATTTTTGGGTAGTAGCGTATCTCCAGCATAGGAGCCTCACCTAACGAAGGGATGTTATTTTTTTGTTCCTACACATCATAGCGGATTGCCTCAAAACTGTCAATCAATCATTTTTCAAAAAGTCTTCCACTCGTTGCACTAAATGCTCTCGTTGATAAGATTGATAGAGCAGGCTAGATAAACGCACAGGATCACCAAAGAAAAAGCGTTCGTACAATGTTTGCCTTGTGCCAAAACTACTCATCGTTAAGTCCCAAGCTAAACGGAATTTCTTTACTCGCTCCTCACCTTTATCTTTGAATGATTGCAAATAATGTTCAAGGTCACCCTCATCTGCTGCAAATGCATGTTCAGTTGGTATGGACATCAAGCCACTTGCCCCTAGTTGCTGGATAATTTCCGTAAAAGTTGGATATACTTTCGGGAAAATTTGAATAGCCACTTGTAATGTTGAGAGATCAGGTCGAATAAAGCCAAACATATCCCTATGTGCATCCACTTCTGATTTAATTAACAATGCTTTCATCGTTTCTAATGGAACAATTACGTCCACTACTTTTTGTTGTACATGTTGGTATTCACCGATATTAATAGTGTCCACAATCGATTGTACAACCCCTAGTACAAATTCAGTCTTGGCAATTTGGCGAGACAACACTTGATGTAAACCATAAGCCTGGAAGCCACTGACATTCATAAATTGATTTGCAACGTCGACATTTTCATAATAAAAAACGCGCTCCCATGGAACAACTACATCATCAAATACAACGATCGCATCCATTTCTTCAAAACGAGCACTCAAAGGATGATCAAAAGTAGAAGGTCCACCTACAAAAGACTGTCGACATAAAAATTTTAACCCCTTCGTATTACTCGGTATAGAAAAGCCAAATCCCTTTCCTTCATCATAGCCATTTGTAGATAAAACAAGAAGCTCATCTGTTATGCCACCCTGTGTCGCTAGTAATCTTGCCCCTTTAATGACTAAGCCCTCACTTGTTTTCCCAATGATTTTAGCAGCAATGGTCACTTCTTCATCCTCATAGTAATAGCGCTTGCGATTCACCTGTGGTTCGATAAAGGTATGTGTCATCGTAATATCATTCTCACGAGCATACTCATAAAACTTTAGCAAATGCTCTGGAAAACAATTTGGCTTTTCTTTTAAAAAGTCTGCTGCTGATGCCAGGGCCATTAATGTTGTATTCATATAATCAGGACTTCTTCCCATAAAGCCATGAGAAGATAATGCCCATTCCCTTGCTGCATGGCGCCTTTTCACAAGATCTTCTGGCGTCATTACTTGAAGAAAGGACATGCCAACTCTCTGTTTACTAGTTGGCGATTCATAGGTCATTTTTTCAAGAAGTGCCTCTTGATGTTGTAAATCAAAAAGTTTCGCTTGACTCTGCATAATTCCTTTAAAGGCAGGATGTTCTGACACCTTTCCTGTTACGACTTTCCCATCTAGCGAAATATACGTTTTTAAAGCATCAATTCGTTCAATATACTGCTGCCCTGTCATTATTGGCATTCTGTCACCCCTATACATTCCCTATGTTTTTGTACTTATCTAGTATATGAAATGTCCAAATATTAGGTGACGATATGATCAATTAGAAAAACCCGATTAGACAGTCTAATCGGGTACTTATAGATAGATATTTATTTTAGTCATCTAAAAAATCATATGGAGAGACATCATTCATACCAATCATTGGATGAATATAAGGGGCTGTTTCTACTGTTAGCTTTTGTTCAATGGAAACAGGCTCCTGCATCCCTTCATTTTCTAAAGAAACTGCCTCGACTTCCACAAGTTCTTCAACAATTTCCATTGGGTTAAGTCTTGCACGTAAAGAGGTGAAACGCTGTAGATCATCTGTACGTTGTAAACCATCCGCAAGCACATCTGGTTCCCCACATAAAATCAAAAAGTTTTTTGCACGTGTAATCCCTGTGTATAATAGATTACGACGCAGCATTTTGGAATACCCTCTAACGACAGGCATAATGACCGTTTGAAACTCAGAGCCTTGAGATTTATGAATGGAGCAACAATAAGCTAGTGTCAATTGATTGAGATCGCTTCGTTGATAGGTTACTTCAATGCCATCAAAGGATACAATCAGTAAATCTTGTTTTTCTACCGTCTCTTTTGCCTTAATAATACTAATGACCTCACCCATATCTCCGTTAAAGACATTACTTTCAGGTTGATTGACTAATTGAAGGACTTTATCTTTTATTCGATAGGTTACATCCCCAAAGACCAGCTCTTTTCGTGTTCCAGTATCATTTGGGTTAATAAGCTCTTGAATCATTTTATTTAAATTATCTATACCAGCTGGTCCTTTATACATGGGCGCCAACACTTGAATATTACGGATTTCCTGACCTTTTGCGACAGCACTTTTGACAACCTGTGTAACAACGTTGGCAACTTGATCGGCTGAAGCCTTAATAAACGAACGATCAGAAGTTTTAGCTGTTAACTCTTTTGGAATCGTTCCTTTTTTTATTTGATGGGCAAGTTCAATAATCGTTGAGCCCTCTGCTTGTCGGTAAACATCTGTTAGCTCAACAGTTGGTAGCTGCTTGGATGCTAATAAATCCTTTAACACCTGTCCTGGACCCACCGGTGGGAGCTGATCCTGATCTCCTACAAAGACAACCTGGACATCTTCGTGTAAAGCTTTTAATAATTGATGGGCTAGCCATGTATCAACCATGGACATTTCATCCACAATAATCAGCTTCCCTGTCACTTCCCGCTCTGTCTCTTCCTCTTTTTCTTGCCCTGTAAAGCCAAGCAGTCGATGGATGGTCATCGCTGGAAGCTCTGTTGATTCGGCTAATCGTTTAGCAGCACGTCCAGTCGGCGCACAAAGAATGATCGGAAATGGCTCCTCTTTTTGGGCATACTCTTTTGGATTTAAGGATAGGCCATGAAGCTTTGCATAAACTTCCACGACTCCCCGTACAACAGTGGTTTTCCCCGTACCAGGACCACCCGTTAAAATCATAACAGCTGAATTTAAAGCCTGTTCAATGGCATTCGCTTGTGTTTCTGCATAGGTAACATTGAGTAACTCCTCTGTTTCTCCAATGGCTTTTCGAATTTCATCTTTACTAAAATGTTCAGCCTTATTATTCCGCTCGATAAGCGATAAGATTTTCGATGCAATCCCTACCTCTGAAAAATAGAGTGATGGCAAATATAACCTTGTCTCTTCACCACAAATTTTGCCATCTTCACGCAAATCAATACAGGCTTGAGAAATGTCCTCGAACGGTATCTCCTGTCGTTGGCTTTGTTCAAGCATTTCCTTAACGAGCGGTAAAACATGTTCTGCATCGAGATAGACATGTCCATCTGATAAAGCAGCTGTATTTAAAATATGTAAAATCGCTGCTTTGACACGATCAGGATGTTTACCGGTTATACCTAATTTCGCACCTAGCTCATCGGCTCGAAAGAAACCAACCCCTTCCACATCTTCAATCAAGCGGTATGGATTTTCTGTTAGTAATTCAATGGCTTCTGTTCGATAGGTTTGATAAATTTTCATCCCAAGCTGTGGACCAAATCCCCACTCATTCAATTGTATCATGACCCGTTCTAAGCCCAAGTTTTGCTCAATAGTGCGATGAATAACTTCTTTTTTTTCAGCGGATAGCCGCGGAACAGCATCGAGTGCACTTGGATCTTCTAAAATAACACGGAGTGCATTAGCACCTAGTTTTTCAACAATCGTTTCAGCTGTTTTTTTCCCGATTCCAACGAATAGGTCACTAGATAAATAATGAATAATTCCTTGCTCGGTGGCAGGTACCTCTTTCGTAAATGTCTCAATTTGAAATTGAGCACCATATTTAGGATGCTGTTTTAAAATACCTGTAAATCGATATTGCTCATCCATTTGTAGTGGGGGAAAATAACCAACAACAATAATTTCTTTATCTTCATATTGCAAATTCGTCTCTTGAATTTTCACACGTACAATCGAATACATATTTTGCGCATTATGAAAGATAGAGACGATCGGACGTCCGAGTATAAAAAATTTATTAAGTTCAAATAAATCTAAATGATCTGTCATGTTCGGTCCGTCCTTTCTATAGTTTTCAATCTTTTTATTTTACCATAGCCCCATGAAAATATCGCAGACAAATATATATTCGCTTTATTATTTTTACATTTTTTTGACAAATGACAATTCTCTGCCTTTATCCTCTATTCCATGCTATGATTAAGAAGAATTAGTTGCACGGAAGGATTGTGAAATTATTGGAATTTAGACCTTGCATCGATTTACACGATGGCAAAGTAAAGCAAATTGTAGGGAGTACTTTAGGGTATACGAATCAAGCAGTTGTAGAAAACTTTATTTCTCAGCATGACGCTAGCTACTATGCACAAATGTTTGCCCAAGATCGTTTAACAGGTGGACACGTTATCATGCTCGGTTCAGGTAATGAAGATGCTGCCCTATCCGCTTTAACAGCCTATCCTCAAGGCTTACAAATTGGTGGGGGCATCACGTCTGACAATGCTCAAAAGTATATTGACGCAGGTGCTTCGCATGTCATTGTCACATCCTATATTTTCCATGATGGTCAGCTCGATTTAGCTCGTTTAAAGCATTTAAATCAATTAATAGGTAAAGAGCACCTCGTCATCGATCTCAGCTGTAAGATGCGTGACGGGAAGTGGTTTGTCATGACAGATAAATGGACTACATTTAGTCATTTCGAAGTCAATGCAGCGTCCATTGCCTATATTGAAGATTTTTGTGATGAACTGTTAATACATGCTGTCGATGTTGAAGGAAAAAAGGGTGGCATGCAGGAAAGCTTGGTACAGGATTTAGCTGCCTGGACATCTATTCCGACTACCTATGCAGGCGGCGTTCGTTCAATTGAAGACTTAGAAAAGTTTAATCAATTAGCCAATGGAAAACTTCATGTAACAATAGGAAGTGCGCTCTCTATTTTTGGGGGCAATTTACCTTATACAGATGTAGTAGAATATTGTAAAAAAGGCGGGATCTTGTGAAGCTTATTTATAAGGATTATGTTTTTCCATTTCACGAAACAAATTTAGAGAGAATCATAGATGGTAAGTATTTTAAAGTGAATAAAAAAGATCATTCTCTTGCGATTCATGTGCAGCTTGACAACGAACAAATGCTACTGGAATTTTCAAAATCACTAAAGGCAACATGTGGGTTCTTACGCGATCAAGAAACAGAGCCTTATATCGGAACCTATATTGATCTACAAGTTTTCGTTGATGAGTTTAATAAACGTTATAACTTAAATGCTGAAATAATTAGTTAAAACAAGGGACGGAAAGCTTCCCTTGTTTTACCCTCAAACCCTCTTCTGCATAATTCCTTCCCCCTATTACCGAAACCTTTTCATTGTCATGTAAGTTATATATTATATAGCATAAACCATAGGGGGGTTCTATCACTAAACTACATACTCAACATTTCCTACATTATTTTTTATGCTTCCCGCCCTTCTTATAGGGATGCTCTCACCATGATCTCTCATGGCATAGGCTTTATTTTGAATACAGAATATGTTCAGGTATTAGTTTTTGCTGTGTTATTTCAACAAAAACTACCCTTAAATCTTTAGATGTAAGCCCTCTTTCTATCCGATCTGTTTTAATCATTTTACGCATTATGCCCTTTTGGTTTAATGGTATAGAGGGTGTTCATTGATGGATAACTTTAGGTCCGATTCATTTTTATCTGGCTAGTTTTATTTTGCCTATATTAATTGTTTATTTATGGATGCTTTCAATAAATAAATATTTATCATGTATGATAGGATTCATGTTCCTCAATTGAAGGTATATTATTAATGCAACCAAATACAGCGCAAATCACTGGGTTTGCATGTTTATCCACCATTATTTTATGGAGAGCTATAGTAAATTCGATATGGCAGTACATTTCACTACTTATATTAGCCTTCATTTAGCTCCAGTCCTAGATGTGGATCAAATTATTTTTAGTGGCTGATATGGCTATGGAATTTCGCCAATTATCGGCTATCTCATTGCCATACAAAAATAAAAATCGAACAAACCGAAAAAGAAAGGATTTAACAACGATGAAAACTGAACTAGAAGTAAACACTTTAAAATCATTTCAAACTGAATTAACACGCTTCTTTTTAGCTTACAAATTTGCTCTACAGGAAGTGGAAACGAAAATTAATATTTTACAAGAAGAATTTAAGTTAATTCATGAATATAATCCAATTGAACATATTTCGACACGTGTAAAATCACCGAAAAGTATTTTAACGAAGATGATGAAAAAAGAGCTTCCTCCTTCAATTGAGGCGGTGCGTGAAAATATCCGTGATATAGCTGGTGCTCGCATCACCTGTTCCTTCGTGGAGGATATTTACAAGGTAAGCGCCATGTTACAAGCACAGCATGACATGGAAGTTGTTGAGGTGAAGGATTATATAGCCAATCCAAAAGAAAATGGCTACCAAAGCTTACATCTCATCATTAAAATCCCGATCTTTATGTCAGACCATATGGAAAAGGTCTATACAGAGATTCAAATTCGTACAATTGCAATGGATTTCTGGGCAAGCTTAGAGCACAAAATTTATTATAAGTACAATAAAGAAGTACCTGAGCATATTCGACATGAATTAAAGGAAGCTGCCCTACAAGCAGCTGAATTAGATCGAAAAATGGAGCGACTGAACAAGGAAATCAATATTTTAAAAGAAAATGAAGCCGAACCTTCATTGCTAGACAGTACCCCAATCGCACATCTAGCGAAATACTTAACGGAACTACCTGGCAATAAAATAATGGATGATGCGCTATTTAAAAAGTAAATCCATGCTGAGATTTGGTCATCAAATGAAAAATCCACCTCACACTGCTTAACCACAGAATGTGAGGTGGATTCTATTGTATTTCGCTATTGCGACTTCCTTATGGATTTCGTTGCTACAAAAAAGGAGAAAATCAGAGCACAAATAGCAAAAATAAAGGTAGCTATATATACATAACTGACGCCATTCGCAATAGTGTCCTTTAAAAAGCTTACTTCTTCTAAATTAAAGCCACCTTTTGCAAATTCACCATTTAATTGAATTTCACCCTTTCCTAATGAAGCCATTTTTTCACTCGTTGCTAGGTTGAAAATCATACCAAATAGTGCTGCCCCAATCGCTTGGCTAAATGTATTCGTAAAGGAGTTCAAACCAATTGATATACCAAGCTGCTTCGGATCTGCCACCTTTTGTATGGAGATCATCAACATCGGCATAATAAAGCCCATCCCTAGTCCAATTAATGATGAAGCGAAATAAACGCTGAAATCACTAGAACCGGAAGATAGTCTTGCCAACAATAATGTACCCGTAACAAGTAAAATCGTACCCATTTGGATAATGCGTTTATTTGTTAAACGACCGATTAAATAACCTGCCATAATCGAGTTCACCGTCCAAAAAATAGACATTGGTGTTAATAATAAACCAGCCTGCGTTGCATTTTTGCCTAAAACACTTTGGGCAAATATTGGAATATAAACCGTCACACCAATGACAATAGACATGCCGCTTAAAGTTAATGCATTAATGACCATTAGACGTCCATTTTTAAACAATGTTAACGGAATAATTGGCTCCTCTGCTCGCAACTCCACCCAGATAAAAATACTTAAGAATACAAGGGCAACACCGTACATTAGCAGCGATTGACCTGATAACCAAGTTTGTGTTTTACTGTTTTCGATAATCACAAACAGTAGCGCAACCATGCCAATTGTAAAAAATACTGCACCTAGGTAGTCAATTTTACGCTTCACTGCCTCTAGTTGTTCTTTATAATGTTTAGCAATTAAATAAATAGAGGCTAAACCAAACGGTACATTAATGAAGAAAATAAAATGCCAAGATACTTGGTCAACAATAAACCCTCCAAATAATGGACCTACAACACCAGAAACGCCCCATACCATACTTAAATAGCTTTGTCCTTTGGCACGCTCTTTTTCAGTCTTAAATAATTCACCAACCATTGTTAATGTGATGGGCAAAATTGAACCTGCGCCAATACCTTGAATTGCTCGAAAAACAATTAATTGCTCCATGGATTGAGCTAAACCACATAACATAGAACCTACTAAAAAAATAATGATACCTGTAATAATCATTCGTTTACGGCCAAATAAATCGGCTAATTTACCAAAAATAATCGCCGCAATGGCTGAGGCTAGTAAATAAGCGGAATAGATCCAGCTTATTAAGTCTACACCTAATAAATCAGCCGTAATACTTGGGATAGCAGTACTTACAATCGTTCCTTCAATTGCAGCAAGTGCTGTTACAAGTAATAGTGCCATAAATACTTTATTCATTCTGTCACCTTTTCCTTTCCTGCATGACATACATTACCAAGTTTGAACTAGAAATAAAAGAGAAGGGATTCAATTTATGAAAAAATAAACGATGTTTTTCTGTTTTACTAGATAAAATCAATAAAAAAGCAGCAAGAATGTAAATCAACATTCACTCGCTGCTTATTATCTATCAGTTAAATCGTTGAGCAATCATATCGTAAATATAACGCGCTTGGTCATATTCAGGTTGTAATGTAAAGGCTTGTTTCAAATGATACATTGCATCTTCTGTTTGTTCAGTGGACACGGCATATAGTACACCTAAATTATAATGTGCATCTGCATTATTCCAATCCTGTTCAATCAAGAGATCCAACTCCTTCTTCCCTTCCTCAAACATTTCTAATGCACATAGTACGATCGCATAGGCTAAACGAATCTGTGTATCCTCTGGAGCAATTTCTACAGCACGTTGTAAATAAGGTAATGCCAATTTTGTGTTATCCATACGTTCAAAGCATTTCCCCATCATATAATAGACATCGGCACCTTCAATATGATGTTTTAGCGCTTGCTCATATAGCTTCACAGCCTCAGCATAGCGTTCAGCATTGTAATATAAATTGGCTAGACCGTAATAGGCTGTAGCTGCTGATTCATCCACAGTAATTGCCTTTTGGAAGAAACGTTCTGCACGTTCAGTATCCTCTAATACGGCTAATAAATTGCCGAAATTTACATAGCCAAGAGCATTTTCAGGCTCTGCCTCAATTGCTTTTGTAAATAGTTGAGCAGCATCCTCATAACGTTTTTCTTGAAATGCTTGGATGCCCTGTTCATTATAATTCATTTATTCTTCACCTCTATGTAGCGAAAGACTGCTTTTAGGAAGCCAAGAGGCCATAAAAGCAGTCTTAACGCAATTTATCCAACATATGTTAGTTTTTCATTACTTTTAAAGACTTCGTCAATTGTTCCGCCACCCATACATTCTTCTCCATCGTAAAGAACAACAGCTTGTCCTGGAGTGATAGCACGGACAGGCTCTGCAAAGGTAATATGGGCACGCCCATCTGGTAAAATTTCAACTTCTACTGGTGTATCGGTTTGACGATAACGGAATTTTGCTGTGCAAGAAAATTTCCCAGGCAATTTTTTTGTCGAAGTATAGTTCATTTTCACTGCTGTTAATGATGTTGAATACGAATATTCATTGTCAAAGCCTTGTCCGACAAGTAGAACATTACGCGCTAAATCTTTTCCTAGCACAAACCAAGGCTCGCCGTCCCCACCAATACCAAGCCCGTGTCGTTGACCAAGTGTATAGTACATTAAACCATCGTGTTGGCCCATTTCAACGCCATCCATTGTTTCCATTTTCCCAGGTTGAGCTGGTAAATATTGACTTAAGAACTCTTTGAAATTACGTTCACCGATAAAGCAAATGCCTGTTGAATCTTTTTTCTTGGCAGTAGCAAGTCCTGCTTCTTCTGCAATTTTTCGTACTTCTTTTTTCTCTATATCACCAATTGGGAACATTACATGCGCCAATTGCTCTTGTGATAATTGATTTAAAAAGTATGTTTGATCTTTATTATCATCAACGCCACGTAACATTCTAACTTCACCATCACCACTACGATCAATTCGTGCATAGTGACCTGTCGCTAAATAATCAGCACCAAGGTTCATGGCATGCTCTAAAAATGCTTTAAATTTAATTTCTTTATTGCACATAACATCAGGATTTGGTGTACGCCCTGCTTTATATTCTTCTAAAAAGTATGTGAAAACTTTATCCCAATATTGTTTCTCGAAATTGACAGCATAGTATGGGATACCAATTTGATTACATACTTTTATCACATCGTCATAATCTTCAGTAGCTGTACAAACACCGTTTTCATCCGTATCATCCCAGTTTTTCATAAAGATCCCGATTACTTCATATCCTTGTTGTTTTAACAAGTATGCCGCCACCGATGAATCTACCCCACCTGACATGCCGACAACAACTCGAATTTGAGAGGGGTCACGTGTTTCTTTCATTGTGGTCACCTTTTCTTTTATCTAATTACAGTTTATGTTTCAATATTCTACCGAAACATAACATGGTATTTTGCAAATTATTTTTTAGCTAGCTTTTTCACAATTTGAGCCGTTTTTTCTGCCGCATCTCGAATATCCTTTTCCGTTAAACCCTGCCCAAAGCTGAATCGGATGGAGTTTCGTAGCTCCTCTGCACTTTGTCCAAACATTGCTACTAACACATGAGAAGGATCAATCGATCCTGCAGTACATGCCGAACCACTCGAAACATAAATACCTGCCATATCAAGGTTCACTAAAAACGATTCTACCTCCATGCCCGCAAAGCTAATATTTAAAACATGAGGCAACGAATGTACCTCATCACCATTTACATGAAATGCTAGCTTTTGCTGTGAAAAAACAGCAAGCATAATTTGCTTAAAGTGATTGTATAGTGAACGCTTTTCTTCACGCAACTCATTTGCAACTTGCACTGCTGTCGCAAAAGCAATAATGGCAGGTATATTTTCAGTACCTGCACGACGTTTTTTCTCTTGTGCGCCTCCAAGAGCATAACTTGCTAACGGTGTTCCTGATTTTTGATAAAGGAATCCAACACCTTTTGGACCGTTGATTTTATGAGCAGATACACTCAATAAATCCACCTGTAATTCATTTACATCAATGCGCTCTAAGCCATAAGCCTGAACCGCATCTGTATGGAAAGTGGCAGGATGCTCACGCAATAGCTCACCAATTTCCGCAATTGGCTGAATCGTTCCAACTTCATTATTTCCATACATAATTGTCACTAGAATAGTATCTTCACGAAGGGCTTTTTGGACATCCTCAACCGCGACACGCCCTCTTTGATCGACAGGTAAATAGGTCACCTCAAAGCCATCACGTTCAAGTTTTTCACAAGTATGTAATACTGCATGATGCTCTACTTGCGTTGTAATGATGTGTTTTCCTTCCTTTGCACGGGCATAGACAGTCCCTAAAATTGCCATATTGTCAGCTTCTGTGCCACCACTTGTGAAAATAATTTCCCCTGCTTGCGCACCAATTGATTTCGCCAATAGCTCACGTGCATCATCTAGATATTTTCTTGCCTCTCGACCTGCTTTATGAATACTCGATGCATTGCCAAATACCTCCTGCATAGCAGTCGTCATCGCCTCTATTACTTGGCCATTCATTGGAGATGTGGCCGCATGATCGAGATAGATATATGAATTCATGTTGAAAACTCCTTTTTATCAATTACACCTCGGCGTAATTAAGTCAGGATTTTTTCGAGCTCGCTCGAAAAGCCCTTTTCAAACTCTGTGACATCCGCCAGAGGCTTTCGCTTGATTCAGTTAATGCTTGCAAAATCAATACAAGTATACCTCGCTCCTCTATGAGAGGGGAGTCTTCCGTACTTGGTGGTTCATTTTAGGACAAAAAACATTTCTGAATCGAGATAAAAGCACAAAACCCACATCACTCATCGTAAAATAGTTATTGAGATGTGAATCGTTCACAATCTCCCTAAAAGATGAAGTGAATGCAGGAGTAGCGCTTTAGCTTAAACTATTTTAAATATAGAACATGTAGCCTTCCACTACATTTTCTTCTGTATATTGTGCTAAATCTTCAATGGTCGTTGTATCTAACACATTTTTTACTGCATCGCGAATACGTAGCCATAACTCACGTTGAGGTGCTTCTTCATTTTCAATGCCCTCTACTGGTTGAATAGGTCCTTCTAGCACACTAATAACATGGGCCGCTGAAATTTCGCTAGGTGGATTAGCTAGCATGTAACCACCATAAGCACCACGTACACTTTTTACTAGGCCTGAATTACGAAGCGGAGATACTAATTGCTCTAAATATGCTTCTGAAAGCTCCTTTTCCGCAGCAATTTTACGCAAAGGAATTGGTCCTTCTCCATAATGCTTTGCTAATTCAATCATAATTGTAAGCCCGTAACGGCCCTTTGTTGAAATTTTCATTTTATCACCCTCAATTAGTCTAGTCAAAATACTACCAACAGTATATCATAATCTCCTCTTGATGAACTCGGAAATACACCTAGAAGGATATGATATACTAATTAAAGCGATATAAAATCGTTCAAAAGCTATATGAGTGCTTTATTTTAGCGTAAAAAAATGGATGAAGCAAAAAAATGACAACGACTGAAAGGGGAAGTTATTTTGCACAATGAACCACTCGCTTTTCGAATGCGACCTTTAACCCTTGATGAGATTGTTGGTCATCAGGATTTCATTGGTCCCAACACCGCCCTTTATAAAATGATTCAAAATGAACATGTCCCTTCCATGTTGCTATATGGAGAACCTGGAATCGGTAAAACATCCATTGCCAATGCCATTGCAGGAAGTTCCAAGCTCCCTTTCTTCGCACTTAATGCCACACGAGCTGGCAAAAAAGATGTGGAAGATATTGTCCAAGAAGCCAGAATTTCAGGGAAAGTGCTTCTTTTTTTGGATGAAATTCATCGCTTCAATAAATTACAGCAGGATACGCTGTTACCACATGTAGAAAATGGATCGATTGTATTAATTGGTGCCACGACAGAAAATCCGTATCATGATGTTAATCCAGCGATTCGTTCACGCTGTGGCGAAATTTATCAGCTAAAACGCTTAACGAAGGAAAATTTAATCGAATTAATCGAAAAAGCATTAGCTGATGAAAGACGGGGACTAGGCAAATATCATTTTGCCTTAACACCATCACAAATTGAACAAATTGCAGCCGCAGCAAACGGAGATGCGCGAAAGGCATTAACTTTGCTTGAATCCATTTATTATGCCAGTGACGAGGTGGATGGGCAAACGATTGCTGCCGACCATGTCATTGAACATCTCATCAGTCGAATTGGTGTATATGGCGATAAAAAAGGATCACATTTTTATAATTTACTATCAGCCCTGCAAAAATCTGTGCGTGGCAGTGATACCAATGCTGCTTTGTATTATTTAGCGCATTTATTGGAAACAGGCGATTTAGTGGCTGTCAGCAGACGCCTCCTTGTTATGGCTTATGAGGATATTGGTCTGGCTAATCCCGAAGTCGGACCTCATATGTTAGCTGCTATTCAAGCAGCCGAACGACTTGGATTACCAGAGGCACGTATCCCACTTGCAAGTGCTGTCATCGAAATGTGCCTTGCCTCAAAATCCAATTCAGCCATTGTGGCAATTGATGCTGCCATTAAGGCTATTCATGAAGGCAAAACAGGCGATATTCCACATCATTTGCGAGATGCTCATTACGAGGGTGCCAAAGATTTAGGACATGTTGGCTATCAATATCCTCATAACACACCGATTGGTACTTTTGGTGGTTGGGTAAACCAGCAATACTTGCCAGACGAACTTGTAGGCACTGAATTCTACAAGCCTGTTATTGCTGGTGAGGAAAAACGCATGGCCAGTATCTACGACAAACTCAAATCATTTCAATATAAGAAATAATAAAACAAAAGCAAAGTCACTATCTCAAGGAATTGAAATGACTTTGCTTTTTATCTAACAACAGGATAGGCTGCTCTAGCAATCATCCTGTAAAGCTCGGGTTATTTGTTGTGTAGCGTTCTTGGTAAAACAAATTTAATGGTTCTGCTAAATGTCGAAGTGATGGCAAAATGGATTCTTTTACATCTCCTTTATCTGCCTTACTATGCAAAAAGACAATTAAATTATACGACTGATACAATAAGCTCGCGAACTCTTGATTGTTTTCTCTTACCTCAAAGCGAATTGCTTTTACAGCAATTGCTTGTGCAATTTTTTGTTCTCTTGTTTCACAGGAGGGGTCCGTACTTAATTCATCATCCGACACTCTGTATAACCGTTTTAATGCACCATAGACCTCTTGATTTCCACTAAATCGATCTTTTAACCACTGCAAGACAAATTGCAAAAGAATCACTGCATAGATAAGGGAAAGACATTCATCGCCACGTGATTTTTTTGCCAAGCGTTGGAAATATTCTGCTTGTGTGACTAGTTCAAAAAGAATTAAACGAATTGGATAAAGCATGGCATGGCCGCTATTGATGTACAGCTTTTCCCGATCTCTATACATAGCCAACCAAATATCTTTGACCAATGAAATAGATTTCCTTGTTGAGAGCGCTAATTGACATTGAATAAGCTCCTGTTCAATTGTCGGTTGGATAAGCTGTTGAAATAATAGTTCATCTTCCTCACTAACTAATAAAAGAGGTTTTTCCAAATTCGCCAAATCTATTTCTATTCCATTTACAATCATTGCTTAGCCCCCTTCCAATAAGTTCTTACAGCGCGAGCACATATATTACCAATTTTCTAACTATAATTCGACAAAAATACATAAATACCTTTCAAGAAAATATGTCTTTTTACTTTCCCCACAATAAAAAAAGAATCCACGCCACTAAAAAAGCAAGTAAATCACTCTCTTTCCACATCGAACATTGTAGAAAAAACTGATTTATTTACAATTAGTTACGTAGATTCTTGACGTATAGGCTATTTTCAGAAAATAGATAGTCTATTATTGTCTAAGGTCTAAGAAGAAAGTTCCTGATCAACAAATAATTTAAACTGTTGAAGACATTGCTTCACTTCACCTTTCTGTGACAGCACCTCGTTGCGTATGATTGTTGCTTGTTCTTCATCCTCTAGCACTTCAGTTAAAAGAGCAATGATATCTTCTAATAATTGCTCATTCTCTTCCTGCTCAATACTTGGTAAGGAATAGGCTGCTATTTTTAATAAATGCTCTACTTTTTCAGGCGTTTTTTGTAAAGCATTCGAAGAATAATAGGTCGATGCAGCTAAAAAGTAGCATAATTTTGCACAACAATCGATAAATAAATGCCAATACGTATTTGCTTTTGGTAATTCCCCTGCCCGTTGATTAACATATTCCTTATAATAGGTTGTGACTTGTATATATAAAGGATTCAATTCTCTCATGGCTTTCGGATAATTGTTGGATGTATCCAAATAGTCAAATACAATGGCATTCATTTTCTCTTGAAGTTTGACAATATCTAAATGATCACGAATTACTTGAATTTCCATTTCCCCACTCTCCCATATGTCATTTGCTGTTTAACTTCCTGGCTATTCACTGAGTAGCACCAAGCAAACCAAACAAACTGATCGATTATCTAATGGATGATTTAAATTATAGCAATAAACCATATGAAGTAGTGTGGACATGAAAAAAATAAGACAATTTCGTGAATTAATAGCATTTTATGTACATAAGGGGAACTATTTTGGTAAAATTATACCCTTTGTACATATTCATCAAATAACCATGGATCCTTTGCTCGATCGATGATTTCGATAATACTTCCATGCACATATTTTTTAATGCGCTTTTGAGGTATATAAAAATAAGCATTGTTCATAATTAACCATTCACTTAATGTTAAATCACTACCTGCTTGTTGATTTGTTAAGATTTTTTTATGTCGCAGAACATCAGCCATTTTATAAAAACCATCTGACAATTCGTAGGCTGATACATCAAAATTAAAAATGGGGCTGACAACCTGTCCAACATCAAAAATATGTATAGTTTGGTTTTCTTCATCTATAGCTAACTCTACTGTGCTAATCTCGTCGAAAAGATTTAAACCTCTATATTCCATTTGATAAATTTTTTCCATTTGTATACGCCTCCTTTTTTACAACGGTCTAATTGTAACATAGAAAAAGTAGCTACCTCTAAATACAATTAAGGCAGCTACTTCTACGAATATGAACATTTATGCTGTTTTTTGACTATTACCAAAGCACGTAAATGGTATTAACCTTGTACGCGCGTAATTTTTACATCTTTTAGGATGGTATTGATTACCCAGCTTGCTGCAATTAAACCCGCTACGGACGGGACAAAGGCGTTAGATGAAGGCGGCATCTTTGCTTTGCGAATTGCTGCATCAGGCTTACCTACATGTTCGACAACATCTGGACGTACGACAATTGGACTTTCATCTGAAAATACAACCGTAACACCTTTATGAATTCCTTCTTTACGTAGCTTTGTACGAATGATTTTAGCCAATGGGTCTGTATGTGTTTTTGAAATATCTGCAATTTGGAAGCGAGTAGGGTCCATTTTATTTGCTGCACCCATGCTTGAAATAATAGGGATATTACGCTTTAAGCATTCCTTCATTATATGAATTTTATACATCACTGTGTCACTTGCATCGATCACATAATCAATGCCTTGTGCAAAAAATTCTTCATAGGTTTCTTCCGTATAAAACATGTGCATGTCAATCACTTCACATGCTGGGTTAATATCTGCAATACGCTCTTTCATGACAGCTGATTTTGATTGACCAACTGTTGATAGGTATGCGACAAGTTGTCTGTTAACATTTGTGATATCTACATTGTCCTTATCAACTAAAATTATACGGCCGATTCCGCTTCGTGCACATGCCTCAGCAGCAAATGAGCCAACGCCCCCTACACCAAGTATAGCAACCGTTGTATTTTTTAATTTCTCGAGACCCTCTGTACCTACTGCGAGCTCGTTACGTGAAAATTGATGTAACATCCTGACACTCTCCATCTATGAAATTTTATTAGTAAACCTAGTTATATACTAAGATAAAATCAAAACCTATCTTACATTTTATCATGTTATTGTTCAAGAGAAAAATATAAAGAAAAAATCCAACTTGCCTACGGAATATGTAAGACCACCATAAAGAAAAAGAGATTGATGACTCAATCTCTTTTTCACTCTTCTTTACTTTGTAAATCCAAATGTTGACCATGGTTGAATATGTGTCAATAAAAATTGTTCTTCCTCCACAATGCGAGCTACGACATTACTCGATCCCGTATTCGGAATGTCCTTTAGCACAATCTGTAGCTCTCCCTTATAACGAACATCTAAATTATTATCAATCGTGACATCTCCTGTTTTTAATGGCCTTATATCATGCACAGGAAAATCTCCATTTTTATATTTCACACGGGATTGGGTGCTCCGAATCACGTATTCAGACACATCACCTCGATTAAAATGAGGCTCTTTATAAAGAATCGTCTCCTCTAAAATGCTCGTGTCTTCAGACTGGATAACCCTTAACTCAAGCTTATTACGATTTAATTGTCCTAATGCACGTAGTTCTTCCTCAGAAGCAAACATATTGCCAATAATACAATCGTCAATTAACCCCGTATGCCATAAATCTTTCGCCTGTACAGTGATTGGGAGTTGACGGTGTTCCTCTAATGTAGGTAACCCGTGCTCTGTTTGCTCCCAAGGTCCAAATTGACCATGTTGCGAGGAGATCATCGCTGCTGTCCTCACATTGTGTGCTTTAAAGTGTTGAGACGTTTGTAAAAAATGCTGACGAGATAGCCCAGTAAAGCGTCTTGGATAAAAATTATGACAGCCAATAATATTCTCCTTATTGGGCTGATAAGAGAGTATATTATCTACATACTTCGTACCATTACTAATGTTTAATTCTATTTTTAGATTACTTGCATCAAGCGACATCAACGCTTCTTCCTGACCTGAAAACCCCATATCTAAACGTAAGGCTGCCAAATAATAATGTTCTTTTAAATAGCCAATATCCCTATAGGTTAACCCTAAATCTTCAAAAACACCTGGTGCAATATCAGCGGATATGTCAAAGCCGAGGCGTTGGGCAAATTCATTGATTTGCTGTAACTTTTGACGCTCCTCATCCTGTTTTAATGACATTAGGCATGTGAAAATACGATCAAAGCCATTGTCATGAGCCAGCTGAACATAGCGCTTCATTTCCTCAAACGTACTATGCTGCGGATATAGCGAGATTCCTAATCTTTTCACTTCAAACCCTCCGTTAATTTGACGCTTATACTTCTACTTTTTGTCCTCTGGATTCCACTACAGATTCCTCACTCTGTGCCTCTAAAGCAGCTTTTTGCTCATTCTGCCTTGCCATACGGTTTGCCATCGAGATAAATGGCAGATAAATACAAACAGCGATGACAATTAAGGCCATGCTCAAAACAGCACCACGCCAAGATTGAGTTGCTAAAAATCCATTAATAATCGGCGGTGTTGTCCATGGTGGTGAGACGGTAGCAGCTGGCACCCAGCCCCATTTCGTTGCAAAGAATGCGATGGTTACATTTATCATTGGTGTCAAAATGAACGGTACGAATAAAACCGGATTTAATACAATTGGTAACCCAAAAAGTAATGGCTCATTAATATTGAAAATCCCAGGTGCTGCAGATAATTTCCCAACTGTATTATATTGCTTATTCTTTCTAGCAAATATGAAAATCGCAATAATAAGTGCTATTGTCGTGCCAGAGCCCCCCATATTAATAAAAGCATCAAAGAATGGTTTATTGACAATGTAAGGCGCAACTTTACCAGCAGAGATAGCTGCAACGTTTTCGTTTATAGCGGGTAAATTAATCGTTTGCATGAATGGTTCGATGATATTTGCTCCATGTACGCCAAGTGTCCATAAAAATGTAGGTATAAATGCCAAAATTAAAGCGGCTAGCCATGTATTTGTTAGACCCATAAATGGCTCTTGAACCGCAGAGTAGAAGGATCCGACAATATCAGGTATATCAAAACCTGCTGAAATAATTGTACGTACTATAGCAAATATTCCAATCGTAATAATGGCAGGAAGTAACGCAGCAAATGATTTGGCAACAGCTGGTGGTACACCCGTAGGCATTTTAATTAGTAGCTTAGGATTGCCAGACAATCTACAAAACAATTCTGTAGAAAGTAGTGCAACAATCAGAGCAATAAATATTCCACCCGTACCTGTTGTTAAGCCGGTTAATCCGCCTTCCCCGAAAGTCCCAAATGTCATATAGCTTGATAGACTAATGACCCCAGCAGACAGCCCATCTTTTTGATAACTTTTTGCAAGATGATAAGCAACGGTAAAGGCAAGTAACAGTGAAATGATATTAAATGTAGCACTCCAAATATTACCGCCGAATTGAGTCCATGTCTCATGTTTCCAAATGGCATCGAGTGCATTTTGATAAAAATCGATAGGCAAATTGTTAATAAGTACAGCCAAAGATCCCACAATCGTTAAAGGCATAATCGTAATAAATCCGTCACGAATGGCAACTAAATGACGCTGATTCCCTACCCTAGCAGCAACCGGTACAAACTTTTCTTCTAAAAAACGGAACACTCACATACACTCCCTTTGCTTTTTATTTATAACATCAAAATTTGATGTTACTCCCCTTTGATTCGTTCATATAGCTCAATCATTTCCTGTGCTAAATCGCGAAAAGTAATGGCATTCATTAAATGATCTTGCGCATGAATTAATAACATCGAAACCTCTACTTTTTCTCCCCTTGCTTCTTGAGACAGTAAGCCCGTTTGAGAATGATGTGCATCAATTAATGACTCATTCGCTAGGTTAATTTTTTCTTTTGCTGCCTCAATGTGCCCCTTTTTTGCTAGTTGAATAGCTTCCATACACTCACTTTTCGTATTTCCACTATGCACAATCAGTCCCATAATGGACTCCATTAATGCTGTATCTTCCATTCCCCTTTGCCCTTCTTTCATCCAATTAGTTGTAGTGCCTGTTTCAGGACATTTTCACCGTTCATCATGCCATAATCCGCCATATTGATCACATCGATTGGAAAGCCCTTATCCTTATATTTTGTTTCAAAGGATCCTTTTAAATAACGAACCTGTGGGCCTAATAAAAGAACATCAGCCTTCTTTGTCGCTAGGATCTTTTCAACCTCTCCCTCAGCAATGGCGAAAATATCGGCTTCAATATTTTGCTCTTGAGCTGCTTTTTGCATCTTTGACACTAATAAACTAGTACTCATACCCGCTACACACACTAACATGATGTTTTTCATTCGATACACTCCTTTTATTTTCTTCGATTGTGTAATCGCTTACTTATTTTGAGAATAGCACCTATTGGTATATACCACAATATAAATTTTACATTAAATTTATATTAATCAAGTTATTTACAAAATTGGGCTACGTTACTTTTATCGTAAAATTAATGGTTATACTCAACTGGTATAGTCCAGAAAAAAAGCCAAAAAAATTTCAAATTTTCTTATTATTCACTACCTAAAAATACTCATAAAATGCTGGCTTTTCAGTAGGGAGTGCCCGTTGCCACTGTTCGATAATTTTTTCTGCCGTAGGTTGATTAGCATAGACAACCGTTTCTTTGACGGAAAGATATCCTACCATCATCGCAGAAAAAAGATTAATTGGTAGTGTTAGCATATGCTTGTCAGAGACTGAATTTGTCTCAATTATTGAGACCTGACCATTTTTATTTATTTGATAAACATGCTCATTCCAGAGACAAAATGGATCTTCAATACGAATGGTTAATGTTTCTTGAATATCCTTCCACGGATACTGCTGCATAAATGCGAAAACATCTACTACTCTAATCATCACATCCTGTTTGACTTCTCTTTTGAATTGTGGCTCCTTGAAATAAAAGCCAAAAGGATAATGATTACTAGTAACCCCGGTTATGCTACTGACACTCGCTGCATGAGATGTCACATAACGCCACATAGCTTGTTCGGCTAAGTGATTTGCTACCACAAAATCTTGGATAGTAAATATCCCATCTTGAATCGTATAACGAATATAGCCCTCTATATTATTGTCTTGAAAATAGACTGCAAAGTGACTATCTGGGCTCCTTCTCTCAATTCTTTTCCACCATCCTTCATCCCTTACCATGCCACCATGTTGAACAATTGCCAGTGCATTATGAAAATCTTTAATCATCTGAAAAAGTGCAGGATCTAACCATTCAAAGCTCATTCTTTTCATGACGTCTACTTGTTTCCCTAAAGAGGGAAAAAGCGTCTGAGGAATTGTATAATGGAGCTTCTCAAAAAATAATTCCCAACCAAAATAACGATAGAAGGACACAGAAAATGGTGCTAATACTGAAATCGTTTGTCCATTGTCTCGCATTTTTTGTAGCGCTTCTGTCATAAGCCTTTTGATAATACCCTGCTGTCGATACTCAGGATACGTTGCAACAAAGCCGATGCCTCCCATTTTATAAGAAACCCCATGAACCGTTATATTTAACGGCAATATTAAAAGCTGACCAACAACTTTATTATGATCATAAGCACCTAATGTCGTGCTTTGCTCAATCCAATAATGAAAATCTTCTCGACGAGCCCCTGTATACTTATTTGGAAAGCAATAGTCTCTCAGTCGATGAATCTGCCCATAATCATTAGGCGAGACGATGTGAATGTCCATTTAACCACCTCTTAATTTCCAATATTCAGACAATTATTTATAAGATTCTGTTGCAGTGGTATGATCGTAACCACTGCAAGAATCTTTTATTCCTCTTGCCATTCTTCTCCTATTGCGTTAGACAACATGACTTCGGTAACAGTTTGAAATAATGTTGCCACATCTGGCCCATCTGCTGAAATTTCCACTACACTTTCTGGTTTAACACCTAGTGACATCACGCCCATAATAGACTTTAAATTAACGGATTTTTCTTTGTATGTTAATTTAATATCACTTTGGAATGGTGTCACTGCAGTAACAAGTAATGCAGCAGGTCTGGCATGAATACCTTCAGGAGATGTAATCTTATACATTTTCTTCATTTACCATATCTCCTTTCTTTCACGTAAAGTTAATCCGATGTTGATATTTGGCAATCATTTTCTCATTATGCGACCAATCTGAATCAACATTATTGCTGACAAATATCGGTAACTCTATTGAGGACTTTGCTAGCGTTTCTATGATTTCACTGAACAAAGCATTTATTAGTAATGAGCCAATAACAGTGGATGCTGGCGCATACTGCATCTCATGTATATTTAGTACACCATCGCCAATCGGTATATGGGTATTGATGACGAAATCTACCACATCTTCTAGCCGTAGCCCACTGTGATGCCGTGTAGACTGTTCCTTATAGAGGAGTGACTGGAGGGATAGCACAAATATCCCTGAGTCCTTTGCTAATAAAGCGACGTCAATAGGTGCTGCATTTCTCCCTGAGGTTGAAATGACGATGCAAACATCATTTTCACGAAAGTCAAACTGTTCCTTATGCTGTTCAATAATAGTTGGATCTTTTTCATTGATTGAAGAAGCTAATGCTCCAGCATGTAAAGCTAAAGGTTCAATAAATATAGGACGTACGGGTACTAAACCACCTGCTCGATAAAATGCCTCCTGTGCCAATAGCTGTGAATGACCACAACCAAATAATTGAATTATCCCACCTTTTTGGAGACGTTGGACAATGAGTTGTGCCGCCTCACCTATATGTGATGCCTCCTGCTCCTTCACAATCTGGATAAGCTTTTCGATTTCAGAAAAATATGCATGCATAAAATCACCTTTTAATTTCACTTATGAATTTATAACGATCAGCTCGATACGTACTGCGTACAAGCTCAAAGGGCTTACCATCTGATAAATAACTTGTACGTTTGATAATTAAAACTGGTGCTGTTTGATTAATTTGTAGAAACTTACTATCCTCTTTCGATACGATGGCTGCTTCCATCTGTTGTACCGCATTTCCAATTTTTTGATGGAACTTTGCTTCGATTAAGGCATAAAGCGAGCCCATTATTTGCTTCTCATCCAACTCTGGATAAATTTTAACGGGGATATATGTTCTTTCGATTGCCATTGGTTGCGCATCTGCATTTCTTATGCGCACTACAAAAAATACTTCTTCACCAGGCTCTATCATTAAATCTCTTGCAATATCCACTGGTGGTATGATTTTCTCAAATCGTAACACCTTACTGCTTGGTTCCATTCCTCTTGCTCGCATATCTTCCGTGAAACTCGTTAAGCCTTTTAACGGTTGCTCTAATTTTGGATTTGCAACATATGTACCTCTCCCTTTTTCTCGATATAATAGACCACTATTTACTAGATTGGTAATGGATTGACGAACAGTCATTCTACTTACATCAAATTGTGCAGAAAGTTCTCGTTCTGATGGGATGGTCTCACCAATTCTGTATTCTTCTAAATAAATTCGTTGTTTAATAATCTCTTCTATTTGTATATAAATAGGTATATGAGAATTTTTCTCTAACAATTCTTGCACCTTCCTTATCGCCTTTATGATTTCTCAATACAACTTTACCTCTTCAGATCGCTTTTTGTATATCGCATTGTTGATTAAGTAAAGCTCAATTATGTCCACTAACAACATCTGCATGACAGTGTGAAAAGGACATATTTACATCCTCGCTTGTTGTATGCTAATGATGGCATGCTGAACGCCCCTCTATCATTGTAGCATCTGCGTTCAATCGTTGTACCCATTATGTTCTCTACTGACAAATCATCGACTCGTAATATTGATACAATTTACTTTCTCTTAAACAGTTACTTCCGCATCCATAATTAAAACGCTTTCAAAAAAGTTCATCCAAGGATTCCACCTAAAGGATAACCATAACTTAGAAGATTATTAATCTTTAGAACAGATAGCCTCTTCATAAAGGTATAGTTGTCTATACCAATTATATGATGCTTCATCAGAAATAAAAAGTAATATTTTGTATTTTCTAAATATTTATTTAAAATTCTATACTCGTTCTTAGCAACCTTGATCCTGTTTAATTTGATATAAAAAAGGAGCTATGATAAGCTCCTTTCAATCCTATGTATAGGACGAATCCCAATTGTGCCGTAATGCCAAGAAACATTCGTTTTGAACCCGCAATTCGCAGGTGGGTGCCCGCTTTGCAACTTTAAACGTCCCGCTCCGTTAGGGGCATGTTTGCGACTACAAAATGAAGGCTCCCGATTCTATAATGTTCGGTCAAAACTGTGAAGTAGAGTTAGCAGTTAGACAAACACATCAGGATTCGTATTACAGTTATCATACCACCACTTTTCTGATAATTCAAACGATTTTCTCTAATAATCTATAATTTCTTAAGAAAACGCAAAAAATACCTAGATTCCCAACAGTATTTGCTAGGAAGTCCAGGTATTTTGTATTACACATTATTTTCTAAATGGTTTGATGGCCAGGCTTAATTCACTTAGTTGCTCAGGAGATACTTCACTTGGTGCTTCTGTCATCAAGCAGCTTGCACTAGCTGTTTTCGGGAATGCAATTGTATCACGTAAATTAGTACGACCTGCTAATAGCATGACGAAGCGATCAAGACCAAATGCAAGACCTGCATGTGGTGGTACGCCGTATTCAAACGCTTCTAATAGGAAGCCGAATTGTGCTTGTGCTTCTTCTTCTGAGAAGCCAAGTAATTCAAACATTTTCTCTTGTAGGTCACGTTCGTAAATACGTAATGAACCACCACCAAGTTCGTAGCCGTTTAAAACGATATCATATGCTTGTGCACGTACTGCTGCAGGATCTGTGTCCATTAACGCTATATCTTCATCAAACGGACGTGTGAATGGATGATGTGCTGCATAGTAGCGTCCATCTTCCTCAGAGTATTCGAATAACGGCCAGTCAGTAATCCAAAGGAAGGCAAATTGTGATTCATCGATTAGATTTAAATCTTGTCCTAATTTCGTACGTAGAGCACCTAAAGAAGCTGCTACAACAGCGGCTTTATCTGCTACAAATACTAGAATATCGCCAACTTCCGCTCCCATACGCTCGATTAAGGCTGCAGCTAATGCTTCATCAAAGAATTTAGCGATTGGACCATTTAAGCCTTCTTCTGTTACCTTTAACCAAGCAAGACCTTTTGCTCCATAAATCCCAACGAATTTTGTTAACTCGTCCATGTCTTTACGAGAATATTTGTCAGCTGCACCTTTAATATTGATACTTTTCACTTGTTTTCCTTGTGCAACCGTATCCGCAAATACTTTGAAGTTACAGCCTTCAAAAATATCATTTAACGCCACTAGCTCTAATCCAAAACGTACATCTGGCTTATCTGAACCATAACGATCCATCGCTTCTTGGTATTTCATGCGCTGGAACGGTGCAGGAATGTCGATTCCTTTTACTTCTTTCATAACCGCTTGAATCAAGCGCTCGTTCATTTCTAATACTTCTTCTTGTGTTAAGAAGCTCGTTTCAATATCCACCTGTGTAAACTCTGGTTGACGGTCAGCACGTAAATCTTCGTCACGGAAGCAACGCGCAATTTGGAAGTACTTTTCAAAACCAGCAACCATTAATAATTGTTTAAATAATTGAGGTGACTGTGGTAAAGCGTAAAATTCACCTTCATGAACACGTGAAGGGACTAAATAGTCACGAGCACCCTCTGGCGTTGATTTTGTTAAAATAGGTGTTTCTACTTCTAAGAAACCTTCGTTTTGTAGGAAGTTTCGAATTGTACGTGTCACATCAGAACGCATTTTGAATGTATCGAACATTACGGGACGGCGTAAGTCTAGATAGCGATATTTTAAACGTAAATCTTCTGATACGTCCGTGCGATCCTCGATTTGGAATGGTGTTGTTTTTGCTGTATTAATCACCACTAATTTTGTTGCTTCCACTTCGATTTTACCGTTTGGCACATTTGGATTGATTTGATCTTCTGTACGAAGGATGACAGTGCCTTCCACTTCGATCACATATTCACTACGCACTTTATCCGCTAATGCATGTGCTTCTGCAACGTCTGGACTAAAAACAACTTGCGTAATACCTGTACGGTCACGCAAATCAATGAAAATTAAACCACCAAGGTCACGACGACGCTGTACCCAACCTTTTAATACGACTTTTTCGCCTTGTAACGCTTCTGAAAGCTCGTTACTCGCATGTGTTCTTGTAGCCATTGTTAAATTCCTCCAAAATATCTTCAATTTATGTAGCATTTCACTAGGAATGCCCTCTGTCTGTTTTATGCCTGTTGTGTTAAATAGTTCACTAGCTCTGAGAATGCCACTTTGTGCTGCTCCCCAGATTCCATATGTTTGACAGCTGCTGCCTGCTCTTCAAGCTCCGTTTCACCAAGAACAAGGGTATATTTTGCACCTAGACGATCCGCTGATTTCATTTGAGCCTTCATTTTACGGTCTAAATAATCCATCTCTGTCGCAAGTCCCTTCGCTCGGAAAGTGCTTGTCAGCTCAACAGCCTTTTGCTTCGCCTCATCGCCCATTGCAATAATGTAAACATCTAGCCCTGAAGCTGTGTCTAATTCAACACCCTCTGCTTCAAGTGCCAGCAACAAACGCTCAATACTTAATGCAAAACCTATACCTGGTACATCAGGACCGCCAATTTCTTGCACTAATCCATTGTAGCGTCCACCACCACATAGTGTTGTAATCGCTCCAAAGCCTGATGCTGTGGACATAATTTCAAATGTTGTGTGATTATAATAATCAAGTCCTCGCACGAGATTTGGATCAACCTCGTATGAAATAGCCAATGTATCTAAGTACGTTTTCACTTGAGCAAAATAAGCAGCTGATTCTTCTGTTAAGAAATCAGTTAACGCTGGAGCCGTTTGCATTAACGGATGCTCACGATCTACCTTACAATCTAAAATGCGCAATGGATTTTTTTGCAAACGATTTTGACAGTCTGAGCAAAACTCATGAATATGTGGCTCAAAATGCTGTAATAAAGCAGTACGATGTGTATCACGTGTTTCTTTGTCGCCAAGTGAATTAATCACTAATTTTAAATCCTTTAAACCAGCTGATTCATAGACGTCCATAGCAAGAGCAATGACTTCTGCATCAATCGCAGGATCTGCTGAACCAATTGCTTCTACTCCAAACTGTACAAATTGACGATAACGACCCGCTTGTTGACGCTCATAGCGGAACATTGGTCCTAAGTAAGAAAGCTTAACTGGCTGATCTGGAGCACCAAACATTTTATGCTCCACATAGGCACGTACGACACCAGCCGTATTTTCTGGACGTAGTGTTAATGAACGCCCTCCACGATCTTCAAATGTATACATTTCCTTTTGTACAACATCAGTTGTTTCCCCAACCCCACGTGCAAATAGATCCGTTTGCTCGAAAATTGGTGTGCGAATTTCGTTATAGCGATAAACACGACAAATATCACGAATAATCGCTTCAACCTTTTGCCATTTTTCAGATTGACCTGGCAAAATATCTTGTGTCCCTCGTGGCACTTTAAAACTCATGTAATTCCCTCCTATATTGATTGCTTATGATAGAGCAGCTGTTGTACCACTTTGAGCGAATGCATGCTTTGATTGAGCGGATTTCTGGCCGTTCTGAGCGGGTTACAACCTCTGATGAGCGCTTTTCACACTAGTTGGAGCGCCTTCCCCTCTTCTCTGAGCAAAAACAGCAATCCCTCGAAAAACTCATTACTTTTTGGGCAACAAAAAAAGCCCTCGTCACCTTGCTAATGCAAGGGACGAGAGCTGTATAAGCTTCCGCGGTTCCACCCTAGTTGACACAAAATAATTACATGTGTCCTCCTCTTAATCGGATAACGGCCGATTCCGTTTTTTCCTACTAGGCACTGCTTTTCAGAAAAAAGCCTCTCAAGTGTTATTCACGTGATACATTTTTGTAGGAAAGATTGCAGCCTAAGTCTTTCCCTCTCTTTTCCAATAGTGGTATACGCTACTTGCTTGGTCATAAGCGATTAATCATTTTTCGATTACCCTTTATGTTAGTCACTAGCTAAAGCAATGTCAACTATTTTTGTATTTTTCACCCGTCTATCTTGAAAATAACTAATTCTGTTACCATTTTACCACGAATTTTATGATAAAAGCATGGTAAAATAGCACAAGGAATAGGAGGAATCTGATGAGGACAAAAATTTTACATAGTATAATCATCTTCGTACTAATGGTAACGATGGCGATTCCAAATAAGAACTTTGTTCAAAGAGCTTCCGCTGACACCAGTGATCTAAAAGTCGCTGGAACGATTCTTCATTTGCGTGAGGGTCCTGGATTGTCTTATCCCATTATTACGACTTTAGAAGAAGGTGACCCTTTAACCTCAATCGGTCGAGAAGGTGATTGGTACCAAGTCAAAGCAGGTAATTACGAAGGATGGGTTGCCTCTTGGCTGACAGCACCTACTAATGCTAAACAAGTGATCGACAAAACCGTCATTTCACAAGTTGACCGTTTAAATATTCGAACAGAACCAGATATCTCTTCAGCTGTTCTTGGTCAACTTTCTACAGGTAACCAAGCAAACCTCGTTGAAGAAAATGGAGAATGGGCAAAAATCGATTGGAATGGACTAACAGGATGGGTGTCGAAGGATTATGTCACGATCAACGATAACCCTAAAAAGGAAACGGAACCCAAGGAAGATGCTGTAGAAGTAACTACTACAACCACGGCATCCGCTAATAAAGATGCAACCTTCACCATTTTAGTGGATACCCTTAATGTTCGTAAGAAGCCAGATTTGAACGCTAAAAAAATCGGCACCGCAACAAAAGGACAAGCCTTTAAAGTACTCGCACATGAGCATAATTGGGTACAAATTCAGTACAATGATAAAAAAGTTGGTTGGGTCTATAGTTTTTACGGTACATTCTCCAATAAAGTAAAAAGTACCTCAAAAACATCATCTTCCAAAGAGTTAGAGTCTGTTACGATTATCTATAATGGGACAAACCTACGAACGGATGCCTCAACAGCAGCAGAGGTGGTTGAACGTGTAGATGCTGGTGGAAATTACCCGATAGTAGGCGTTAAAAATGATTTTTATGAAATACAAATAGACGACGAAAAAACAGCCTTTGTCGCGAACTGGGTGGTCACAACAAGTTCCAATAAAGCGACAAATCCACAGAAAGAAATAGAAGAACCCCGTAAAAAAGGTACTTTAAGTGGATTAACGATCGTTGTTGATGCTGGTCATGGTGGAAATGACCATGGTACAACTGGTCAACGTGGTACTGAGGAAAAGGGCATAACTTTAAAAACGGCCACTTTGCTAGCTTCCAAGCTAAGTGCTGCTGGCGCAAACGTTGTCATGACAAGAGAATCGGATGAATATGTGGCATTGCGTAAGCGTGTATCGATTGCCCATCAATATGAGGCAGATGCCTTTATTAGCCTTCATTACGATGCAACAGATGATAGCTCCATTAACGGCTTCACGTCCTATTATATGAATAGCAATCAAAAAGGGCTTGCTGAAGCAATTCATGACGGCCTTTCCAGTAAACTAGATTTAAGAGACCGTGGTACACAACAAGGGAATTATTTAGTATTACGAGAAAATCGTCAAAAGGCCGTCCTTATTGAGTTAGGCTTTTTAAGTAATTCAAGTGAGGAGCGCGTTATTACAACAGCTAAATTCCGTGAACAAGCGACTCTTGGTATTTATCAGGGAATTCTCAACTACTTTAATGAACAAGATGAATAAGCAAAAAAAGCTGTGGATGATAACATCCACAGCTCAGACTGTAGACAAAAGCCATCGAGAGGTTCACTCTCGATGGCTTTTG
>NZ_JPVR01000066.1 GCF_000772935.1 Lysinibacillus boronitolerans JCM 21713 = 10a = NBRC 103108 | reverse complement strand
TCTATCCGTTACTTTTAAGATGCTATCCTACACTTGGCTAGTTTTATCCTCTTCATTTGGACTCCTATCCGCGCTTTGCTGCTCTATCCTCTACTTTTGAAATTTTATCCGCTACTTTTAAGATGCTATCCTGCTCTTTGCTAATTTTATCCCCTACATTTGGACTCCTATCCACGCTTTGCTGCTCTATCCGCTACTTTTGAGGTTTTATCCGTCACTTTTTAGATGCTATCCTGCTCTTTGCTAATTTTATCCTCTACATTTGGACTCCTATCCGCGCTTTGCTATTCTATCCGCTACTTTTTAGATGCTATCCTGCTCTTTGGCTACTTTTTAGATGCTATCCTGCTCTTTGCTAATTTTATCCTCTACATTTGGACTCCTATCCGCGCTTACAAGCATAAAAAAACTACACTAGCTTCAGCACTAGTGTAGTTTTGGAATTGTTTTTTTGACGCGTTTAAACTGGATGAGCATTGCGATACGCCAGGGTACTAACATGGCAAAGGCTAAAATCCAGAACATACCTGCTAATTCACCGACATCGATGGAGCTACTTAAAATCATTTTCGCCACCACTCGGAATATTAACAATCCGATTAATATAAAAACAAATGCTTTTGAACGCTTTAAATAAATATCTCGACCTTTTACTTCAAATTTAGAAGTAGCAATTAATATTGTCGAGAACACCATTCCTACCGCTGCCGCCTCTAAGATTTGCATCGGTGGTACACGGAATTGCTCGAATAAAAACATCAATGCACCTGAGGACATCGCTATTGGTGGAATAATAATTTTCTTCTCATTTGTCGGCATTTTGGAAGCTCTCATTCGTATGACCATCACAAAGCTTCCCATAAGAATGGCCATAATGGTCGACCCTATAACATAATAGTGAGAAGGGATACTGCTTAACATAAAAAATCCTCCTCTAATGTCTAATTAACAATTTTGTCCCAGTAATTGATCAGCTACAGCCTTTAATCTTTCTGGCTCGAACGGCTTTGTGATAAAATCCTTTGCCCCACTCTCAATCGCTTCTACGATTAATTTTTGCTGACCTAGTGCAGTTACCATAATGATTTTCGCATCTGGAAATTCTGGGATGATTTTTTTTACGGCTGCAATACCTGTCATAACGGGCATCGTTACATCCATTGTGACTAAATCTGGTTGTAACTCACGATACATCGCCACAGCTTCCTTACCATTTACTGCCTTACCGACTACCTCATAGCCCCATTCTGTAAACATATTACTGATTGCAACACGCATAAATAGCGTATCGTCTACTACTAAAACTGTAGGCACATGTTCATCTCCCTCCACGTTAAAGTTCGGTATGCCTCTTTAGTTTAACAAATTAAAAGCCTGTAAATCCACCGAAAATAGGCTGTAAAACGCGTGTAATATACGTTAAGCCATCAAAGAATAATAAAATCCCAACAGCAATCATGATGTACCCGCCGATTTTTACTATTTTCTGGCTGTGTGTACGAATCCATGTCATTCGTGAAATGAAGAAAGATAGCACGAAGAATGGAATAGCGAACCCTAAATAATACGCAAACATATAGCTAAAGCCCGCACCTGGGTTTGTACTTGCTAACATGATAATCGATGCAAGGATTGGTCCTGTACATGGTGTCCAGCCTGCCGCAAAGGCAATACCAATTAAGACAGACCCAAAATAGCCAGATGGTCTATTTTTAAATTGGAACTTTCGATCCTTCATTAAGAAGTCTATCTGCAATAATCCTACAATCATTAAACCGAATACGACGATTAAAATAGCCCCAACCTGTCGTAATAATGTTTGATAATTCAGGAAGAATTCTGCTGCATATGAAGCACTTAGTCCAATAATGATAAAGATAATGGAAAAGCCTAGTAAAAAGAATAGTGTGTGGAAAATGGCACGTTTTTGTAGCATACCTTTTTCTGATTTTAGCTCATCTAATGTCATACCCGTTATGTACGATAAAAATGCTGGATACAGTGGGAGAGTACACGGTGAAATGAAACTTAAGAACCCTGCACCAAAAGCTAAAAATACGTTAATATCAGATCCCATATTTTTTATTCGCTCCTTACATTTACTGCATCCATCGTACCAAAAATCAAAATAAAAAGCGCCCTTCTAGTTTGTGAACGTTTCATGGCAAAATAATGAGATTTTTAAGAAGTCCCATCAAGCTACTTCTGCATTATGCGCTCCTGTTGATTTTCTGTCAACAAAATCCGCTAAGCTTCCCCCTTTTCAAAGAGAGTTTAGCTGCTTTTCTACCTTTTTCTTGACAGTGTCGATTACTTGTCGTTAATGTTGAAAGAAGCTGCTGTATTTCAAATTCACTATCACGACCGTATTATAGTAAGAAACCATTTATTTTTTCATTCATCATCCAATCTATCTGAAAACCAAGTCATCCGATGACCGTATTATAGGTTTATATGATCCCTGATTTTTTCCTCAAATTTCGACAATCCTCTACCCTACACAAAGTGTTCATGTTAAACCATGAGTAAATGACTTATTTTCATGTATAATGATGATAGCAAATGAGCGAAAAAAGAGGTGTAGCCCTTGGAATTAAGAAAGATTAGACCAAAAAAGATCTATGAAGAAGTATCCGAAATATTACATGAAAAAATACGAGCTGGTGTCCTAAAGCCAGGCGATCGGCTTGACTCAGTGGAGCAGCTTGCCGAGCAATTGCAAGTGAGTCGTTCCGCTGTACGGGAGGCATTATCTGCATTAAAAGCTATGGGATTGATTGAAATTAAACAAGGCTCTGGAACGTTTGTCAAAAGTGTACCAGCCCATCAGCTTGACTTTCCATTATCCACAGCTATGTTAACGAATAGACAGGATATTGCTCATTTACTAGAAGTGCGCAAAATTATTGAGGTGGGAGCAGCAGGACGTGCAGCCCTCCAACGTACAGATCAGGATATTCAGGCAATGCTACAAATTTTAGAGGCTATGAAGCAGGCACATGGTGATGGCGAGCTTGGTGAAAAAGTAGATTATCAATTTCATGCAGCTATTTCCAATGCCTCTCAAAATCCCCTACTCACTACAATTTTAGATCAAATTTCTGGTTTAATGATCGAAACGATGAAAGAGACACGGCGAATTTGGTTATACTCACAAAAAACAACGAGCGAACAATTATATGATGAACATATGCAGATTTTCCTCGCGATTAAACAGCAAAATGAAGAGCTAGCCAAGCATGCGATGGCATCTCATTTAAGCAATGTTGAAAAAGTGCTATTACAATATTTCGAAACAACCGAATCCAATTCACACTAAAAACTACCTAGTACACGCTAGGTAGTTTTTCTTTTCTGAAAATTCATTAAAAAACGTTTTCACTCTTTCAAATTTGTTGTATGATTAAAATATTGATAAGTCATCAGATGACCAGTTGTTTTTAAAAAGGAGCGATGAATATGAAAGTCACACTGTTCGCCACTTGCTTAGTGGATATGTTTCAAGGGGATGTGGGAAAAGCAGTTGTTGAAGTATTAGAAAGACTTGGCTGTGACATCGACTTTCCAGAGGATCAAATTTGCTGTGGACAGCCTGCTTACAATAGCGGCTATGTCAAGGAATCGAAAAATGCGATGAAAAAAATGATTACAGCCTTTGAACATGCTGAATATGTTGTCTCTCCTTCTGGTTCCTGCGCTTATATGTTGAAGGAATATCCAGCAGTGTTTAAAGGAGACCCAATATGGGAGCCAAAAGCGCAAACATTAGCAGCTAAAACCTATGAATTCACAGAATTTATTGTCAACGTGTTAAAGACAGAAGATGTGGGAGCGCGTCTAGAAGGCAAAGCTACTTACCATACGTCATGCCATATGACAAGATTGCTTGGTGTGACGGAGGCACCTTTGCAATTATTAAAGAACGTCAAGGGCTTACATTATGTGGACCTCCCTGGCAAGGATCGATGCTGCGGTTTTGGTGGTACCTTTTCAGTTAAAATGGGCAATATTTCTGGAGAAATGGTCAATGAAAAAGTGCTGAATGTGGAAGAAACAGGCGCTGACATTTTAATAGGCGCAGACGCAGGCTGCTTATTGAATATCGGTGGTCGCATTCAACGTCAGGATAAGCCGATTAAAGTGATGCATATTGCAGAAGTATTAAATTGCCGATAAGAGGGGGAAATAAACATGGCCATGAAAACAAGTGATGATCGGTTTCAACAACGTGTCACGAAAGAGCTAGATAATCAATTTATGCGTCGTGCGGTTTCGAGTGCCCAAGAACGTTTTCAAACACGTCGCCTTCAACAAGCAGAGGAATTAGGACATTGGGAAGAATGGCGTTCTCATGGAGAGGAAATTCGCAAGCATGTTTTAGCAAATCTTGATTATTACCTTTATCAATTAAGTGAAAATGTTGCTAAACGAGGTGGGCATGTGTTCTTTGCGCAAACTGCACAGGAAGCAACCGACTATATTCAAAGCATTGCTAAAAAGAAAAATGCGGCAAAAATTGTGAAATCCAAATCAATGGTGACAGAAGAAATTAACTTAAATACAACTTTAGAAGCGCTTGGTTGTGAAGTGATTGAGACGGACCTAGGTGAATATATTTTGCAGGTGGCAGATCACGAGCCCCCTTCGCATATCGTGGCGCCAGCCTTGCATAAAAATAAAGAGCAAATTCGAGATGTTTTTAAGGAAAAACAAGGCTACAATCAAACAGAAAAGCCAGAGGAACTTGCCCTTTATGTACGTGAAAAATTACGTCAGGAATATTTAACAGCCGATATTGGTATTACAGGCTGTAATTTTGCTATTGCTGAAAGTGGCTCGATTACACTCGTTACGAATGAGGGCAATGCTGATTTAGTAACAGCGCTACCAAAAACACAAATCACAGTTATGGGGATGGAAAGAATAGTTCCTACCTTTGAAGAAATGGAGGTCCTTGTTAGTTTATTAACAAGAAGTGCTGTAGGTCAAAAGCTAACGAGCTATATTACAACGTTAACAGGCGTAAAGGACGAAGAGGATACGGATGGACCAGAGGAATTTCATTTAGTTATTGTCGATAATGGACGCTCTGCTATTTTAAGTAGTGAATTCCAGCCTATTTTACAGTGCATTCGCTGTGCTGCCTGTGTCAATGCTTGCCCTGTCTATCGTCATGTGGGTGGGCATACGTACGGCTCTATCTACTCAGGACCTGTAGGTGTTGTCCTCTCTCCACTTTTAGGAGGCTATGATGATTTTAAAGAACTGCCCTATGCTTCTACATTGTGCGGTGCTTGTACAGATGCATGCCCTGTTAAAATTCCATTACATCAGCTCATTCATCGCCATCGTCAGGTCATTGTTGAAAATGAGGGCAAGGCACCTATCTCTGAAAAACTTTTAATGAAGGCATTTGGTCTAGGGGCTTCCTCCCCTACCCTTTATAAAATGGCGACAAAAATGGCTGCACCTGCCATGTCTCCATTTACCAAAGACAAGACCATTTCTAAAGGGCCAGGCCCATTAAAAGCCTGGACCGAGGCAAGGGATTTTCCTGCCCCGAGTAAAGACAGCTTTAGAGACTGGATGAAGCATCGTACAAAAGGAGGCGAGCAATAATGACTGGTATGATTCAGCATCGAGAAACCTTTTTAGCAAATATCGCGAAGCAACTCGGACGTTCGCCTAAGACAGAACTTCCACGACCAACTTGGCAGTATCAGCCTCAAGATCGTGTGCTCAAAGATGCGACAAAGGATGAATTGGTAGAAATATTAATCCAGCAGTGCGCCAACATTCATACCGATATTGTCATTTCTAGTACTGCCACACTTCCACAGGATTTACAGAAAGTTGTTGATAATTATGGAGGTCAGTCCGTTATTACATGGAAGGATAAACGGTTCCAAGATTACGGATTAGCCGCGCTTATGAACGAACAATGGTCACAAGCCAATATTCAGCTTTATGAATGGGATCCACAGCATCCTGAGGAAAATATACGACAAGCTGAAAAGGCAAATATCGGAATGACAATTAGTGAAATGACGTTAGCAGAATCGGGAACTGCCGTGCTCTTTAGTAGCAAAGATAAAGGGAGAAGCATTAGCTTTTTACCCGAAAAGTCGATCATTCTCATTCCTAAAAGTACAATTGTACCTCGTATGACACAGGCAGCACGCTGGATTAGTGAAAAAATCCGTCAGGGTGAAAAAATTGCTTCCTGTATTAACTTTGTTACGGGACCAAGCAACTCAGCCGATATCGAAATGATTCTTATCGTTGGAGTTCATGGTCCTATTCAAGCAACCTATATTGTCATTGAGGATCAGTAAAAGAACAGGCATGCATTTCACTGCATGCCTGTTCTTTTACGTTGTTGTGTTCGCGACCCCTTTTGGTAGAGGTGCTTTTTCATAATACTCTGGATGTGCCTCTTTTAAAATAGAGGAGCGCAGCATCACAAGTGAAATGATAATAATAATGATACTCGTTACTGGTAAAATAATCGTTGCTGGTAATGTATCATATAACATGCCATAGACTACCATACCAATCGGCATCATCGACATCGCCATCGTCTCCATTAGCCCAAAAACACGCCCACGGTACTCTTCCGCAATGATTTTTTGCATATACACCCCGATGGGCATATTAATCCCCATTTCGAAAATTGCGAAAATAAAGTAAATGATGAGATAGAAGATCACGATAGCAATATAGGAAAAATCAGTGACTAATGGGATGACTGCTAAGCCAACACTTCCCGCCAATAGTAATAAGCTGATTTTTGAAAAGCGTAAAGGGACCTTTACTTCAGGTCTTGTTGCGAAATAAACGGATGCCAAGAGCATACCTAATGCACCAGACGCTTCAATAAAGCCAAAGTGTGTAGATTTTACTTTTAACAATTCAATAATGATGTATGTTCCTCCAACAGCGATGGCAGAAAAGAATAGGTTGATCCACAATGCAACCCACATAATGGTCTTAATGACGTTACGTTGCTTGATATAATGAAAACCACTTTTAAGCCCTTCCCACATCTTTTCTTTTTTCGTATCTTCCCCTCTTGTACTATAAAGGTTAAAATCCATTGTTGCCTCTAAACAAAAGGCAATCGCATAGGCCACCATATTCACCATTAAAAATACATCCATATTAAAAAATCCATACATCATACCACCAATGACTGGTCCTCCAATTGCAGCTACAGACATTGACATTTGGTTAAATGACATCGCACGCTGTAATCGCTCTGGATTGACAAGTGTGGCAATAGCCGATGAAAACGTTACACCAGAAAAGGCTGAGCAAATCGTATTAAAAACAGTAGCTATGTAAATAGCATAAACGGACATTCCTACTGTTTCTGTATAAAGCAGTAATCCCCCTACTGTCAAAATGGTGCCTGCCTGTGCTAGTAAAATCGTACGCTTTTTTGAAAAATTATCTGCGACATAGCCAGCTAATGGTGCCACAAGAGCACGTGGTAATACGGAACAAATCATATTGGTAGCAAAGCTCATTGCAGACCCAGTCATCGCTAAAATATACAAGCTAAAACCAAATGCCATGACATTTGCACCCAACATGGCAATCATTTTACTCGCAGTGAACGTCCATAAGTGGTAGGTCGCCTTTTTTAATTTTTCTACCTCATTCATCTAAATCCCTCCTTTATTTAACTAAATTAAAAAGTTTAATTAAGTTAAACAAAATATACCACAGCTCCCTCTTTTCACGCAAGCAAAAGTTTAATATAATTAAACAAAAGGAGGCGAGGCAGTGGACTCTTTAGGCACACGAATTCGCAAATTAAGGAAAGAACAAAAATTAACATTAGAGGCACTCGCCGGTGATCGTCTAACTAAAGGAATGTTAAGCCAAATAGAAAATGATAAGGCCAAGCCTTCCATGGAAAGCCTTGACTATATTGCTGAACGTTTAGGTGTAAAAGCTAGTGAATTACTGGAAGAAGTAACGCCATCCTCCATTCGCCAGCTATTAGAGCAGGTGGAAAGTTTATTTGCAGAAGTAAAACGTGGAGATGCCGATCATCATCAAGAAATTGTCGATTTAATAAAGCCGTCTGTGGAGGGCCTACCTCAAAGTTATGAAGCTGGCCGTTTATTGTATATTTACGCAGATGCCCAGTATGAAGCAGGATTAACAACATGGGAAGTCCCTCTTCAGCAAGCCCGCACTATTTTTAAGGAAATTAATTTACTCAGCCATTGGTTCAAAACCTTTATCCTAGAGATGGCTATTTTAGCAGCAAAACGTCAATATACATTGGCTTACGATCGTATCTTACAGGCAAAAGACATTATCGAACAAGAGGACTATCAGCTTGATTCTCGTGATGCCTTATTAATGACTTATTATAAAAGTATTTTCCAACTTGCAATTGGTGAACATGAGGAAGGAAAAAAATTAATTCAAGAGACGATTGCCAATGCTCATAAAAACCAACTGTTCTATCAGATTGATAATATGTACAGAATTGGTGCCTATTGTGCGATGATTGATCATGATTTTGAACAAACCAATCATATGTTTATGAAACTGGAGCAATATCAGGCATTTGCTGAACGTGTGGAGGTTGATGCTTTTATTTTTGTATTGAAGGCACATTATTATAATAATTACATCTATAATTTTGAGCAGGCTCTCCTCGAAATAGAACGTTTTAATCAGCTTCGACACGATGATTATTTAGACAAGCTTGATCCAAACTTTTATTATGCTGAAAAAGGAAAATCCTTATATTTACTTGGTCGTTATGAGGAAGCGAAAGCTGCATTTGAACAGTATAAACACATCCCGATCTATATTAGTCATCCATATGATATTTTAAGCTTAAATGAATGCTTTTCCTATAAAGCCCTTTGCTATGCACATTTTGGTAAGCTAACAACAGCCTATGAAATTGCAAAAATGGCCTATACTGATTCATTGGATTTAGTGGATTTACCCTATAAACGAAAAATCGAGGAAGTCTATCGAACGATTAAGGCACAGATTGATTCCATAACCTAATGAGTAAAGGGATTGCACGAGGCTGTGCAATCCCTTGTTTTTATTGCTGACGATCGTTCTTAATTTGTTTATGGATCTTGCGTAACGCTTTTTTCGAACCACGCTCGATATCGTGCTGAAGCTTCCGATCCTGATAGTCTACAAATAATGTCTCTAAATCATATCCTTCAGGGTATAACTCTGTTGCAGGTAATTCAAGGGCAAGTCGCTTTACGTTCACTTCTAGTATTTGCCCCTGATAGAATACCCTGACATTATTGTACGGATTCATTTCTTCATATACCAATCCCACATCATCATAGTCCAATAATTTCACACGATCCCCTTTGGCAAATGTATAAACTGCTGCCAAGCTTTTTTTCTCTTCTTTAGGCTTACGAATTTTACTGTCCTGAACGAGCGTCAGCTGATATTCTTTATTATTTATATAATCCTTCGCTCTTTGTAAAACAGCTTCGCGGACATTCATTTTTTTGGAAATCCATAAAGCATTGCTTTCTCCAGACGTGCCGATGAGTAATTGATACAAAGGCTCTAATGTTTCAGCATGAAAGCGCATTGCTGCATTCATAAAATCAGGATGCATTTCAGAAAATCGTTTAATTTCACCATAATGTGTAGTTGCCACAGTTATACAGCCCATTTGATAAAATTCCTCTAGTATCGCAATGGCTAGTGCTGCTCCTTCATTTGGCTCTGTTCCACTGCCAATTTCATCAAACAGTAAGAGTGTATGATTATTAGCAGCTCTCATAATATCGGAAAGATTTTTCATATGAGAAGAAAACGTACTAAGTGCATTCTCTATACTTTGATTATCGCCAATATCAACAAAGATATGATCAAATACAGCCATTTCCGTTCCTTCGTCCGCTACAATATGGAAGCCCGACATCGTAGCTAATGTTAAAAGGCCAATGGTTTTCAACACAACTGTTTTCCCACCAGCGTTTGGCCCTGTAATAATTAAGCTACGGTAGTCTTTCGCAATGGAAAATTGAAGGGGTACCGCATTTCCTGGTAGTAATGGATGCTTACCATTGATTAGTTGAATATAACCGTAATCATTTATACGTGGCTCCCTACCACCAATTTGTCTACTGAACTTCGCTTTGGCAAAAACCATATCGTATTGACTAATCAACTCCATGTTAATGGTGATGGCATGCAGATGTTCCATCAATAGCCCTGATAAAGACGCTAAAATCTGGTATTCCTCCACGGCTTCCTCAGCCTTTAAGGTTGCTAATTCTACATTTAATTTAGCGACAACACTTGGCTCCATAAAAACGGTTGCCCCTTTTGAGGAAATTTCAACGACCGTACCCTGTACATGATTTTTATAGGTCGCCTTAATCGGAATCGTATAGCGATCATCCTTTTGACTAATAAAAAATTCCTGGATATACGGTTTATTGGCACTGTTATTTAAAAATTTCGTTAAACGTTCTTTTATTTTTTCCTCTGTCGTTTCCATATGATGACGGATGCGTTTTAATTCACGACTAGCAGCCGAATCTACACGATTGGCTTTGATCGCAAAATTTATCTCCTCCTCCACGCTTTTAAATTCAGCCATAGAATGAGCGTAAGAGGAAAGAACAGGCGCAAAAAATGCCTTATCTAACATAAATTTTTTGATGTTGCGGCAGCCTCGTAAAAAATCGGAGATGCTCACTAGCTCACTGGGATCTAGAAGCATCCCCTTTTCAAGCTTTGTCATAATATGCTCAATATTTGATACCCCTAAAAACGGAACATGCCCCTCTGCATCCAATATGGCACGAGCTTCAGTTGTTTCATTCAACCGATTTTTTACCACTGCTAAGCTGGAGCTTGGCATTAATTTATCTAAAAGCTGTTTTCCTAACCCGCTGACACAGTAGGATTTAACGATGTCCTTTAATTCATGATATTGTAATTTTTCAAGTGTAGTATTATTCATTTCTTTTTGCTCCTCATTGTCATGTTTTATCATACATGAAGATACCTACCCAATATTAGATAGCAATGATGGTTTAAACAACATAAAAAAAGCTGTGAGGAATCCCCACAGCTTTATCTTTAAAAGGCGCGTTTTCTCGGCATCACAAATAAAACTTCATCTAATTGAAGTTTCAATCCTTTATGCCACGCTTAATAAAGTATTGTAGGTATCTACATAGGTTGTTGAAATAGGTCCATGACAAAATAAGGGGTGTTCATAACATATATCCCCTGCTGTCGTCATCGCCACTATTTCATTCAATTTTTACCTAGTTAGAACCTACCGCACTCACAAAAAGCACCTCTCATTAATTGATCATTGTTATCTAATTATTGACATTTTACTATATGCTGGCATGAAAGTAAAGGTGCCTAAGCTTCAAAAGGTTTTCTCCTAATTTTGTCGAATCTATCAAAAAGACTCTATTTGGAGGGAGTACCTAAATGCAACAAAAGACTCCCCTATGCCTGTTTACCATTATTTTTTATAATCCCTACAGCCTCTGCCACATCAACTGTGATTGATGAAAGAAACGCAATGGGCTTTCATTATGCAGTCTTGCATGAGAATGACCACTTTAAGTGGAATGAGAGTCAAGACAATGCAATATAGAGTAAGCCGTGCATAAGTTACACGCTACATTCATTGTTAGCCTCATCCTACTCAGTGCACTCCTAATGGCTGCCATTATTTGTTGGCTATTCTATAGAAAGCAAAAGCATGAGCTGAAAAATTCAGCAGCCATCGTAATCGTTTTACCATTCGTTCTAGCGATTTTAATAGTTTTCAAACAGGCACTTCATCTCAACCAGACAATTCAAGAAGCTACCTTTATTTTTTACCATATTAGTGGATGAATTTTATCGATCTTTAAAATACGATTAAACAAAATAGCGGGCAATCCGATAAGGAAATAAAAAAGTTTTGTGCATTACAAAGCGAAGTGGTAAAAGTTACATAAAAAAGACCTGTAGAAAAATCTACAAGTCTTTTACGAAACTGATTTATGATGGGCTTTTCTTGTTTCGATAATTTTGGAACCAGAAAATAAGAGTAATGCTGCCCAAATAATACTGAATGCAAGGAGCTCAACCTGACTAAATGGCTCTTTGTATAGCACGATGCCTAAAATCAGGACAATAGTTGGCGATACATATTGGATAAACCCTAGTAAGTATAAAGGTATATTTTGTGCCCCCTTCGCAAATAAAATAAGGGGGACGGCTGTTACTAAGCCACTGAAGATCATCAAAATATCTGTTTTAACATCGACATGTAAAAACGAGGCTTGATGTGTAGCAAAAAGATAAACATAATAGCCTAATGCAAAGGGTAAAATCAATAACGTTTCAATGGCTAGCCCTCTTGTTGCATCCAATGTAATTTTCTTTTTCAGCACACCATAAATTGCGAAGGATAGCGCAATCAATAAAGCTACCCACGGGACAGAGCCATAATTCATCGTTAAAATAATCACCGCAATAAAAGCAATTCCTGTCGCTACCCATTGTGCACGACTGAGCGATTCTTTAAAGAAAATCACCCCGAAAATTACAGACAAGAGCGGATTAATATAATAACCTAAGCTCGTTTCAATGAGATGATTATGCGTCACTGCCCAAATATATAAATACCAGTTCATTGAAATGACAAAGGACGCACCCGCAAGCTGCCAGAAATGCTTTTGATGTGACCATAAATATTTTAAATCTGCTACGAGGTCATGACGCATGCGAAATACGATCACTGCCAGCACCGTAAAGACAAAGGACCAAATGACACGGGATAATAAAATCTCCATACTTGGTACATGCTCAAGTAATTTCCAATATAGAGGGAATGCTCCCCAAAAGGCATAGGCAAAAAAGGCAGCCAAAACTCCTTTTTTCTCATTTGACATGATACTAACGCTCCTACTCTTATTGAAATCGGTCAACGATTTCCTATAATCTTAAACTAGTTAAAGAATAGACTCATTATAGGACTTTGAGTAGCTGCTGTAAATGCCAAATTTCTAGTTCCTTTTAAAAGCTGTTAACCTTTCTGTTCCGATTCTAGCTCAGAAATATACTTGCGTACGGTACTATAGCTAATCTCTGGATTGATTTGGCGCTTAATGCGAATATGGATTTCTTTAATTCCAACCCCTTGCTCACGCATAGCCCGAATCATCGACTTCACAGGCCCCGTCAATGTCTCTCTTGACATCGCTTTATATTTACTAAGCTCCATAAGAAGATCTGTATTTTCTTGGCGGAGCACCTTCATCTCCTCCACTACACAATTGTATTCAGTTACCTTTTTCTGCAAGACTGTGTTTTGCTGCTTTAACTTTTGTAGATTTTCTGTTAGCTGTGTATTTTGTTTTTTTAGCATTTTTCGTTCTCGTTCTAAACCATTTTGCTTGTTATCTAAATCTTTATGCATAGCATTATGTAACTCTTCCATATGCAAAAGCTCTTGATAGCGACTTTGCGGTACAATCATTAAGCTATCTGTCGTGTATAGAGCAAGCGTTCCATCTTTAAAAGGCTCATACGACAATGTAGAGGCATTTATCTTATTTGCCATTTATTTTCACTCCTCCAAGAATAAATACATGTAATCGAATACCCTTGTGCAGCATCTTTCCGCTTCCTCTTCATTTGATAATCATTCTCATTTGATTTTATCATAATCACTATTTTGCTTTTTGTCAAAGATCATTTCTCACACATGGAAGGAGTCCTTGCTCACCTACACTTTCCATAAAAAAAGCCTCTTGCAACAATAGCTGCAAGAAGCTTTAGCCTTACATTTTTTTCAGTTTCTCATATTCTAATTGCAAACGCTCAATACGTTTACGACCTTCTTCACGGTTTCTTGCTGTTTCTGCTTGAATTTGCTTCGTTTCTTGAATACCAGCCATAATTGTTTGCCATGTTGTTTCAATCGTTTCGATTTTAATGCTTGGGCTACCAGCTTGACGAGCGATATTCACACTGTTCTTACTAATATTTTCTGCATTACGCACAAGCATTTCATTCGTACGGCGATCTAGTTCCACCATAGAATCAGAAATCAACTTTTGGCGCTTCAATGTCACTGCGTGAATTAGCCCCTGCTTAAAGATCGGAATCGTTGTGACAAAGGCAGAATTAATCTTGGCAATCAAATGATTGTTCCCTTGCTGCATTAAGCGAATTTGAGGTGCTGATTGGAATGATACTTGTTGTGCCATTTCTAAATCATAGCGACGTTGCTCTAATAATTCCACAGCGCGAAGCATTGTTTCATATTCCATAGCTGCCAATTGGTCACCACTTTGAGCCTTTTGTTCAAGTGCTGGTAAAGTGGCACGGACCTCTTCTGTTTTCACTTCAATAGCTGCAACAAATTTACTTAATGATTGGAAGTAGTTTAAATTTTGTTCATACAGATTTTCAAGGTCAATGGTATTACGCTTCATTTCCCCTTCATATTTTTGAATTTCACGGTAAATGACATCCACTTCTTTATTCATGCTGTCATACTTAGATAAGAACCTTTCCAATTGCTCTTTTCCTTTGTTAAAGAGCTTGGAGATGAAACCGCCCTTTTTCTCTTCCGCAAAATCCTGTGGATCGAATTTATCCATAATTTTATTCAGGTTATTTAATAGCACACTCGATTCTTCCAGCTTACTAGCTTTCATCGTTGCGAGCATTTTATCTGAAAAGGTCGAAATGCCACTTGCTGTTTCTTTACCGAGCTCTAGCATGGCAATTTGATCTTTGACATCAATTTTTTGTGCAAGTGTATGAACCTCTGGATCTTGCTTTAACATTAGCTGATTTTGTGCGATTTGTGATAGCTCCTGCTCAGATACAAGTACCGGCTTTTGCTCAGTTGCCTGCTGTAAAAGTGGATTTGGCTGTAATAAAGGATTTTCTGAAGCGAATGGGTCCTTGGATTTTAAAAGATCATTGTTGAATTCAGACATACGTTTTACCCCCTGCAATTTATCTCTACTAATTACTTACGATTACCATGTAAAAAAGTTTCATTTTCTATAGGATGAAAAAAGAAGAATCTGCTATACAATAGCCATTTTGATTGAACTTATATTGCAAACTATATTGATTAGGGTGAGCATCATTAACAAAAATTTCCACCACAGTCCAATAGTGAAGAATTGCTTCTATTTCTTTACTTGTAGGGCATAGCTGTTGAAGCTTTTGAAAGAGCTGTGCTTTTTCTTCGGTTGTTGCTAAACGCTGATTTGATGGTCGGTCAAGGATTGTTTCCACCTCTGATTTAGCTAACATCGTCTCATCCCCTTTTATAAATTATAGCTTCTTTCTATCCAAAATTCGACTCATTCCGTAAATTCCTTTACATTGTTTGCTAACAATGGCACCATGACACCAAAAAAGCAGCTACATTATCCATGTAGCTGCCATTATGTTATGTTGTTACTTTTAATACCGTTTTAATTTTTTGAATGACACCGCCAGAGCTATATGTCAATACACTACGTTTGTAGAACGATAAACTAAATAGGTACACAACAACAATCGTTACGATTAAAATTCCTAATGAAAGTAATGGTACAATGCCACCGATATCTGTAGCGCCAATACGCATTGGCATGATCATGCCAGAAGTTAGTGGGATATAAGAGAATATTTTAATAATAATTGTATCTGGATTACCCATGCCTGTCAGCATAACATAGAAGCCGATGATCGTAATAATCATCGCAGGCATTAATACTTGACCCGCCTCTTCTACTTTCGATACTAAAGAGCCGAATAATGCACCGATGATAAGATAAAGAATAACTGTTAACAGTAGGAATACGATAGCATAGATGACATAGCCAACGGACAATTCCTTGACAATGCTAGCAGCTGCATCCCATACCATCCCACCTTTTATAAATTTCGCATAGATAAGGAACACGACCGCAATAATGCCCATCTGTGTTAAAGCAAGCAATAAAACGCCAGCAATTTTTGCTTTAAAATGTGTACCAGGTTTGACACTTACTAAGAGCATTTCCATTGCGCGTGAGCCCTTTTCAGAGGCTATTTCAGTCGTAATCATCGATAGGAATGTAGAGATAAAGAAATAGATTAAAATCCCTACCGCATAGGAAACTACTAGCCCTGATTGCTTTTCTTCTTCACTTTTTCCACCTGTTGATGCCTCATTTAAGTTTTTCGTTGAAATCGTTGTTTGAGCCGCCATAATTTGTGCTGCTTGCTCAGGCGAAAGCGATAATTGCTGAACAGCATAATGCTGACCAGCATACTGTAATAATGATGATAATGTAGATTGATCGTTCAATTTCAGTGGTGTGAACGTAGCAATTTCCGCATGTAGCTGACCATTTTGATCGTTAATCGTTACAATAGCATCAAGCTTGCCGTCCTTTACCCTTTTTTCAAGGGCTGAAACATCTTGTTCATCCTGAATAAAGGCCATATCTCCATTCGAGACAAAAATACCACTTAAATCGGCAGAGGTTTCATTGATAATCGCGATTTGCTGTGCTTCATCATCACCTGTGAATAGTTCCTTAATTTCTGACCAGAAGACAGCCACAGACATGACAAGGACATATAAACAAGTCATTAAGATAAAGGATTTTGATTTAATTTTAGCTTTATATAATTGCTTCATTAATAAATTAAACTTCGACAACATGGCCACCTACCTTATCTTTAAAGATTTCATCTAACGATAAATAATCTAAGCTAAATTTTTCAATATACTTCCCGTTGGATAGCTGCTCAAAGATACTTTGAGCAAAGCTTTCGTCTGCTAATGTAAGCACTGTTTGTTCCTTTTCAACGCGCACATCCTTGACACCCTCTAGTGCCAATAACTGTGTAGTCGACCAATCCGTTCGAACAGCAAGCTTTGTTTTACCATATTGTTTCTTTAAATCTAGTAAGCTTCCAGAAAATAAAGAAACACCTCGTTTTAATAAGCATAAATGATCACAAAGCTCCTCGACATTGTCCATTTGGTGACTGGAGAACAAAATCGTCGTACCCTGCTCTTTCAATAGTAAAATAGCATCCTTTAGTAAATCTTTATTGACTGGATCTAGCCCACTGAACGGTTCATCTAAAATTAAAAACGCTGGTTTATGGATAAAGCTCGCAATTAGCTGTACCTTTTGCTGATTCCCTTTTGATAAAGTTTCTGCTTTATCCTTGCGTTTTTCTTCCAGTTCAAAACGTTGAATCCAAAAATCAATTTCCTTTTTCAGCTCTGCTCGTTTCATGCCACGTAGCTCACCAAAAAAGTAAAGCTGCTCTTCTACCTTCATTGTTGGAAAAATACCACGCTCCTCAGGCAAATAACCAAGGACATCTCGGTTTATGGCATTAACTGGCCGGCCATCCCACGTAATTGTTCCCGCCGTCGTCTCCTGTAAATCTAAAATCATTCGGAATGTTGTTGTTTTCCCTGCACCATTTTGACCAATTAGACCAAAAATTTCACCTTTTTCAATAGTAAAATTCAAATCATCTACAGCTGTAAAATCCTTGTACTTCTTTGTAACATGCTGTAACTGTAACGTCATGTTGTCTTCCTCCTTATCCTTCAAATATATGTAAGTCTTGTTTCAAGCCCTTTTTACGATTTTCATTTTTTACTATAGGAATGAATAGCAGTAAGGCGACAATCAAATTCATGCACCCCACACTAGTGTTCATCGTTCCTACAACGAATTCACGTAAACCTAGCGATAGATTATAAATACCAATGATTAAATTTAACAGTAACACAGATATAAAAATGCGATTCATTGATTTAATATAGTTTATTTTCGAGGAAGCATCTGTAAAGATCTCAAAAGGGCCCTCCGATTTTGGTTTTCGATAATAGGCCCAACCACCAAACTTAGACACACACTCGATATTCATTTCGTCTAGAAACTCAAAGTAATCCTTCGATTTTCTATTGACAAATTCATTTCGATAAATATATTGACCTGGTGTTCCTTTTTCAAAAACAAAGTAGCCTACCACTGTCTTTTTAAGATTCCACCCCCGCTCTGCCATGTCATTGACCCATCGTTCTTCCTTTTCGTAATCAATAAAAAAACGAAACATTCTTTTTTTCATTTTGCATCACCCCTACTATAAAATCACGCTTCCTTTTTCATTATTTTCTGATTTCCCGGAAAATAATAGACGCTTCGTTAATCCGAAAATACATTTAATTCTCTCTTTGATCGATTACGTATACGCATAAGCTTATAGAATGGGAGGGTGAATAATACAACAACCACAAGATTCAGCGTATTTAACATGAAACCAACCCAGTCTGTTGTTTTCTCCGAAAAATCACCAATTAAACCGATGAGACCAATGAACAAATTAAGTAGAATAAGAGAAAGTAAGAGCATCATCTTTTTTGACAGGTTACCAATTTTCGTTTTTTTATCAAATGGACCTTCCTGTGCTGCTTTTCTAAAAAATACAATATGGCCAGAGCGATCTACTTGCTCATAGTCCTCTTCATAGGGCGAACCGAATCGCCCTAATTCATCATGGCGATAAATATAACTATTTGGTTCTCCACGTTCAAACGTAAAGCGAATCCATGTGAATTTTTTCAAATGCCAGCCCGCACAAGCCATGTCATTGACCCACTTCTCTATTGCATAGGGATTAATCATTAATCGATATTTATGCATATTATTCAACTCCTCTCGTTATACGGATACCATTGTCAAAAAGTTCCCTTAATCTCAAAATTTCATATTCCACCACTGTTTTTCCAGTTTCAGTAATAATATATTCTTTCTTTCTACCATCCCCATCAAGTGCCTCTATCCAGTCTCGTTCCAGCAACGTTTTAATCGCACCATATATGGTTCCGGCCCCTAAGCGCACACGTCCATTGCTCATTTCTTCCACCAATTGCATAATGCCATAGCCATGCCTCGCCTCATATAATGCTAACAAAATATAATAAACGCCTTCTGTTAATGGCGGATGTTCCTGCGTCATACAAATCCTCCTTTATATCGCCTATCAATATATCGTCAGTCGATATACTTAAAATATATCAGCAGTCGATATAATTGTCAACGTTCATTCATGGTGTTGCAGTTCACCGTACATTATGCTAGGATGTAAGTAATTACTTGCATGGAAGGAAGTATGTTTTTGACAACGAAAGGAACTGCACAACGAATTATCGAAGCTGCTCTACAATTGATCAGTGAAAAAGGCTATACAGCTGCAACTACCAAAACCATTGCAGAATTAGCAGGTGTCAATGAGGTCACTCTTTTCCGTCATTTTGGCAACAAACGTGGTTTATTAAAGGCCATCATAGAGCAATTTTCTTATTATCCTCTTCTACAGCAGGAGATCAATCAAAATGTAACGTGGGAATTAGAAAAGGATTTATTAAATTTCTCATTGAAGCATTTTCATTTTTTAATGTCGATTAAAGATTTTGTCATGATCGGCTTTAAGGAATCCATTCAATTTCCTGAAATTAGTGAGGAAATCGCCAATATCCCTCTCCTCATCAAAAAGGAGCTCATTCACTATTTTCAAGAGATGCATCAGCAAGGGAAAATAAGAGAAGTTGATTTTGAAGCAGCAGCGTTATCGCTTATTGCTTTGAATTTTGGTCATTTTATGTCACGTGCTCGACTTGGAACTATCGTGTCTGACTTACCAACTGAAGAACTTTTACAAACTAGTGTTGCTATTTTTTCTAGGGGACTTGTTTCCTAGAAAAAATTTTTCTAATCAATGCAAGTAAGTACTTACTTAATATTAGGGGGAATAAAAAATGACAGGTTTACAAGCACTATTGCGAGTTCGTGAAACCTATATCGGCATTGTTGCAACCATTGCCTTTCAATTAATCTTTTTTACGATCTGGATGACTGCCTATGATGGTGTCAATGAAAGAGCTGAACAGTTAAGCATTGGTCTTGTTGTGGAAGATTCTGCAATGGGTCAGCAGGTAGCACAGAACATCAAAGGCTCCATCTCCTTTTCAATGGAGGACTATCCATCAATGAAGAAAGCTGAGAGCGCATTAAACGAACGACAAATTAATATGATAATGCACATTCCTGCCGATTTTACAAATCAAATACAAGCAGGGAAAGAGGCTGAAATTATTTATGCGATTAATCAAGCCAATGCAAGTGTAGCGAAAAATATGATGGAGGGGGTAGCAAAGCAATTAACAGAAGAGATCAATCAAGCCCTTTATCCAATGCAACAAAATCAAGCAGTTGAGGTCTTCGCTCAACAATTTGCTCAGCTTCCCTTTGAGCAACAAACTGCCCAACAAATTACCACTTCTGTCAAAACAACTGTAATGAATGTCAAAGACCATGTCGTCGATGGGACCATTATAAAAACAAATAATGTAAAGGGATTTGCCGCAAACTTTGTCCCACTTATGGTCATCATCTCTTCCTTCGTAGGAGCGATGGTCATGATTATGCAACACCAGCAAGCAGCACAGCTCGTTCAAGAAAGCCTATCAAAATGGCAATTGTTCCTCGCCCGACAACTACTCAATGTGGGCGTAGCCTTTACATTACCATTCATAACAATTGGTTTGATGCACCTTTTTAATATCGCTAGTCAGGAAAGCCTGCTATCGATTTATTTCTTTCAATCTGTAATGTATCTTGCTTTCCTTAGCTTGGCCCAAGTATTTGTGATTGCCTTTGGGAATATGGGGATGGTATTTAATATTTGTGCTCTCTCACTCCAATTAGTAACATCAGGCGTACTTGTTCCAAAAACCATGCTATCTGAAGGATACAAGCAGGTCGCTGCTATGCTACCTGCCACTTATGGAGCAGATGGCTACTACACGATCATCTTTGGTGGTAGTACCGACAATCTCCTGCAAAACAGTAGCTCCTTAGGCATCATTATCTTCGTAACACTAGCCATTGCTACGCTGATCGTCACATTTAAGCCAGCTCCAGTCCGATGATTTAATAGAAAAAAGAAGGTCTACATGCTGATGTAGACCTTCTCTTTGCGTGGTTATCCGCTACTTTTTCTGTTCTATCCTTCAATTCAAGCGTTCTATCCGCCACTTCTCCTCTATCCTTCAAATCGAGCGTTCTATCCGCTACTTTTTCTCTTCTATCCTTCAAATCTGGCGTCCTATCCGCCACTTTTTCTCTCTATCCTTCAATTCGGGCGTTCTATCCGCCACTTTTTCTCTTCTATCCTTCAAATCGAGCGTTCTATCCGCCACTTTTTCTCTTCTATCCTTCAAATCTGGCGTCCTATCTACAGCTTCTTACCCTATCCTTCAAATCGAGCGTTTTATCCGCCACTTTTTCTCTTCTATCCTTCAAATCTGGCGTTCTATCCACTGCTTCTCTCTCTATCCTTCAAATCGAGCGTTCTATCCGCTACTTTTTCTCTTCTATCCTTCTATTCTGGCGTCCTATCCGCCACTTCTCTCTCTATCCTTCAAATCGAGCGTTCTATCCGCCACTTTTTCTCTTCTATCCTTCAAATCTTGCGTCCTATCCACAGCTTCTTACTCTATCCTTCAAATCGAGCGTTCTATCCGCCACTTTTTCTCTTCTATCCTTCAAATTGGGCGCCCTATCCGCTACTTCTCTCTCTATCCTTCAGATCGAGCGTTCTATCCGCCACTCCTCTCTTTATCCTTCAATTCGGGCGTTCTATCCACCACTTTTTCTCTTCTATCCTTCAATTCGGGCGTCCTATCCGCCACTTCTCTCTCTATCCTTCAAATCGAGCGTTCTATCCGCCACTTTTTCTCTTCTATCCTTCAAATTGGGCGTTCTATCCGCCACTTTTTCTCTTCTATCCTTCAAATCGGGCGCCCTATCCGCTGCTTCTCTCTCTATCCTTCAAATTGAGCGTTCTATCCGCCACTTTTTCTCTTCTATCCTTCAATTCGGGCGCCCTATCCGCTGCTTCTCTCTCTATCCTTCAAATCGAGCGTTCTATCCGCCACTTTTTCTCTTCTATCCTTCAATTCGGGCGCCCTATCCGCTGCTTCTCTCTCTATCCTTCAAATCGAGCGTTCTATCCGCCACTTTTTCTCTTCTATCCTTCAATTCGGGCGCCCTATCCGCTGCTTCTCTCTCTATCCTTCAAATCGAGCGTTCTATCCGCCACTTTTTCTCTTCTATCCTTCAAATCGGGCGCCCTATCCGCTGCTTCTCTCTCTATCCTTCAAATTGAGCGTTCTATCCGCCACTTTTTCTCTTCTATCTTTCTATTCTGGCGTCCTATCCGCCACTTCTCTCTCTATCCTTCAAATCGAGCGTTCTATCCGCCACGTTTTCTCTTCTATCCTTCAAATCGGGCGTTCTATCTGCCACTTCTCTCTCTATCCTTCAATTCAAGCGTTCTATCCGCCACTCCTCACATTCTTTAAAATAGCTGCTAGCTGCTGATTTAACATGGTCACGCTATCGCTGAAATCGCCGCGATACCATTGGATGATGAGTCCGATGATGGCGTTTGCTTGATAGGCACTATAATAGTCGATCGAGATATGATCCTCCATTTGATGCACGTGATGTGAGGTAATATCTCGTTTTAGTAGGGAATAAATACCATCAAAAAGCATGTAATAGTAGGTCAACGGGACATTTTTAGAAAAGACGATACGGTAAAACATTTTAAAGCGTTCAATATGATGAAAAATACGGATAGTATTGGGATCTAATTGATTTGTGTCCAATGTCGTGACGGCTCGATAGGGTTCTTCATAGGATTGATATAAATCCTCCATTATCTCCTGAAAGTATTCCTCAAAGAGCCCCTCTTTTTGCTCGTAATGTAAATAGAACGTTCCTCTATTGACCTTTGCTTCTCTACAAATTTCAGCAATGGAGATTTGCTCCAATGGTTTTTGGCTAAGCAAGGTCAATAAAGCATCGTGGAGAGCTTGCTTCGTTTTAATAATCCGTAAATCCGTAGTGCGCAATTTTTTCAGCTCCTTAATAAACAGATTGTCCAAATGTGTTGATTACTCAACACATCCCGTTTTTTTGCATATTGAAATCGCTTTCATCTTTATTATATGATTTTAATGAACAGATGTTCAATAAGTAAAGAAATTACTATGAGGAGGTCTTTGAGATGAGATTAGCAGGTAAAGTAGCCATTGTGACAGGTGCAGCTTCAGGTATGGGGAAAGCCATTGCAGAAGGATATGCAAAAGAAGGCGCTAAGGTTGTCGTTTCAGACTTAAATTTAGAGGGTGCCCAAGCGGTTGTGGAGGGTATTCAAGCGGCTGGAGGAACAGCATTTGCCATTCAAACCAATGTCGCATCAACAGAAGACTTACAACGTTTATTTGATGAAACAAAAACGAACTATGGTCAATTAGATATATTAGTCAACAATGCAGGTATTATGGATGGTATGGAGCCAGTTGGAGAAATTTCTGATGAACGATGGGAAAAAGTATTTGCAGTAAACACAACAGCTGTTATGCGCTCTATGCGTATGGCGACAGAAATCTTCCTTGCGCAAGGACACGGTGTCTTTGTCAATAATATTTCTGCTGGTGGCTTATATGGTGCACGGGCTGGGGCTGCTTATACAGCTTCAAAACATGCGGTAGTTGGTTTAACAAAAAATACAGCCTTTATGTATGCTGATAAAAATATTCGCTGTAATGGTATTGCGCCAGGAGCAGTGATGACCAATATCGCCTCTTCTATGACAAATATGAGCCAAACAGGTGCTGCACGACAAGCACTAGGACTATCCATCAATCCGCGGGCTGGTCAGCCAGAAGAAATCGCTCAATTAGCGATCTTCCTAGGCTCAGATGAGGCTAGCTTTGTGAATGGACAAGTTATTGCAGTTGATGGTGGCTGGACAGCTTACTAATCCATAAAGAAACACGCACAGAGACATTTTCTGTGCGTGTTTCTTTCATTATATAACTTTTCGAGACGGAATCATGCTTCCAATTACTGCCCCTATTAACGCTGGCAGTATCCATCCTAAGCCAATATCATAAAAAGGTAGTATCGCAGAATAGTATTTCTCTACTGCGTCCAACACACCTAACTTCGCATCTGGCACACTTTCTACCAGCGCTTTATAGCCATCAATCAGGCTAATGAAAAATGTAAAAATCATCGCTATGGCATACACTGTTTGCTTATTCTTAAAGAAGGATGAGCTTAGAGCAAGCAAGATTAGGACGATTGCTAATGGATATAAGAACATTAAAACTGGAATAGCATATTTGATAATATTGTTTAAACCAAAATTTGCAATCGTAAAGGATACAGCACACAACAGGAACACAAACCATTTGTAACTGATTTTTGGAAATACCTCATGGAAAAACTCGCTACAAGATGTAATTAAGCCGATACTTGTTTTTAAGCAAGCGAGCACGATGATGACGGCCAATAAAATAGCTCCAAATGAGCCGAAGTAATGATCGGCCACTGCCGCAAAGATTAAACCACCATTATCAAAAGTCCCGACAGCATTCATACTGGAAGCGCCCATATACGTAATGAGACCATAAATAAGCGTCATTAAAGCCATCGCAAAAATACCTGATGTCCATGTAGCCTTGGCAATTTCCTTACGATCTGTAATCCCTGCACTTTTAATTGCATTAATGACAACAATCCCGAAGGCTAGAGAGGCAAGGGCGTCCATCGTATTATAGCCTTCTTTAAAGCCTGTCATAAAGGCAGCATCCATATATGCACCGATTGGCTGCTGGAAATGGCCCATTGGCTTCGTAATGCTTGTAATAATTAAAATAAATAAAACAACTAAAAATGCGGGCGTTAAATATTTACCGATATAATCCATTATTTTCGCTGGATTTAAAGAAAAATAATAGACAATAGCGAAAAATACAAAGCTAAATACAGCTAGTAGCAGTGTTGCATGTTGTGCTTGAATATATGGCTCAAACCCTACTACAAAAGGTACAGTTGCTGTACGTGGGATGGCAAAGAATGGTCCGATTGTTAAGTACAGTGCCAATGAAAAAATAATGCCAAATATAGGATGAACACGATTGGCTAGATCACGTAAACCATTACTACCTGATAAGCCAATTGCCAAAATTCCGAGGAATGGTAAGCCGATAGCAGTCACTAAAAAACCGATTAATCCAAACCAAAAATTTGTCCCAGCAAATTGACCCATTTGAATAGGAAAAATTAGGTTCCCTGCTCCAAAATACAGTCCAAATAACATGGTTCCAATGACTGCGTAAGTTGAAAAAGGTATTTTTTGTTGCATAATTGATGTGCTCCTTAGAAGTTTTAAACTATAGCAAATTATTTTAATCGAATGATTTTTCACTACAATTTCATCATGTTATCAAGCATTTATTATAATTACAATAGTTTTTTCGTTTATCCAGTGAGATTCAACAAAAAAAGAGCTGTCTGCTGACAGCCCCTTCTTAGTTTGCAACTGACCATTCAATATGATCTAAAAATTTATAAACATCTTCATACACTTTATCGCGTTCTTTATCCAATGTAATAATGTGGCCAGAGTTTTCATACCAAATGATTTCTTTGTCGTCTGTTTCCACAGTATTTAAAATAAAAGGTGCGCTTTCTTGATATAGGTCATCATCTAGTGAGCCTTGTAACACAAGTGTTGGTGCTTTGATCGTTGATAATTCTTCACGCGTTTCTGCTGTTAAACGTGTTACGCCGTCCAATGAATCCTTCGGTGAAATACGTAATTCATGTAATTCTGAAATAATTTGATCTTTTGATTTATTTTCAAAGTGTTTATATAAACGAGCATAATGGTACAAACGTGTAAATAAGCCTTTTGAATTATCACGTGTAATCGGTGCACACATCGCTACACATGCTTTCACTGGGAATGTCTCTGCCACCTTTAATGAAAAGACACCTCCAAGTGAAATCCCAACAACAGCGATTTCTTCATAGCCTTTCTTTTGTAGGAAGTTATAACCTTCTACTACATCGTTCCACCAATCTTCTGGTTTTGTTTCTAATAATGCTTCTGGTTCTACGCCATGCCCACTATAAATTGGTGCATGCACAGTATAACCTCGTTGAGATAGAAATTCTCCTAGCTTTTTCACATCTTTTGTGCTACCTGTGAAACCATGCAGTAATAGTACGGCTTTTTTGCCTCCCTCAATTGTTAGAGGTTGTGGCTTTGTTAACTTCATTTTATGATATCCCCTTCACGGAAATTAATAATTGTGTATTTTATGTGTCTATCTTATCACCCTTTATTCATAATGTACAATTTATAGTTTTTATCAAATCAATGTGTATCGTGCATGAATGATGTCAACTTAACGGCTGTACTATCACACTTTCTGCTACTTAACTTTTCCATTCTGCTAAATAATTGCAATCTGCTTTTAAAAATTTTTTGTTCCCTATACTTCCCGTCTGTTTCCCGTTATAATGCAGATAACTTAAAAATAACAAGAAAAGAGGTGAAAAAATGGAGTGGCAACAATTAGAATATTTTGTAACCGTTGCAAAGTTAGAGCATATGACACGGGCTGCCGAAGCATTAGCGATTTCACAGCCAGCACTTAGTCGTTCAATTTCAAAGCTGGAGGAAGAATTAGGTGTACCGCTTTTCGACAGACAAGGGCGCTCAATTATGCTAAACCGATATGGAGAGCTATTTTTATATCGTGTTCAGCGCATGCGGAAAGAATATGAAAAGGCTGTTTTAGAATTACAGGAGCTTAATAATCCAGAGCTTGGAGACGTATCACTCGGTTTTTTACATACACTTGGAACGAGTATTGTACCCGACTTGATTCGTGCCTTTCGTCAGAAACATCCCCATATCCGTTTTCATTTCACACAAAACTACTCCCATTCTCAGTTAAAACAATTGCTGGCGGGTGAGTTAGACCTGTGCCTACTAGCTGCGATTGATACAGAGCCGCCAGTATGTTGGAAGGAATTATGGCGAGATGAGCTCTTTATAATGGTCCCCATTGACCATCCTTTAGCCCATCGCAAAAGCATCAAAATGAAAGAATTGGAGCATGAAAGTTTTGTCTTAATGAAAAAGGGCTATGCACTACGCCGCTCTGCTGATCGCTTATTAAATGCTGCGGGCATAAAGCCAAAAATTTCTTATGAAGGCGACGAAGTGTCAACCATCGCTGGATTTGTTGGTGCGGGACTTGGCGTTTCCTTACTACCCGATGATGAGGATTTAAACCCGAAAAAAATCGTTAAAATCCATGTTGAGGATATGGTATGTGAACGAATTATCGGCATGGCCTGGATCGAAAATCGTTATTTACCGCCATCTGCACGTCAGTTTAAACAATTTGTCTTTGATTTTTATGACAATAAATAGAAAGAGCGAGTAACACCATCGTCTAGATGTCCATGTTACTCGCTTTATTTTCTAAAAGACACTGTTTCACCATACTAGGGAGGTAATAAATTGAATTTATTACTTAATACATTAGGTTTCTTTGTATTTTTATTTACCTTGATCGTATTGTTCATTTTTGTAATCAAATTAATGATTTTCTTTTTTAAACAGAAAAACTTCCCTAAAAAAACACTAACAGCACTATTGGCAGGTTTAGTCCTGTTTTTTGGGATATTTATATATATCCAATATTTTTTTACGTTTGGTACTTTAGATAAAAAAAATACGCAACAGGTGCCCGAATCTGTCTCATCTCCTACAGGGGAATATACAGCGCACGCTTATTATGAACCATATGGTGGTGCAGGCCCAAGTGGTGGTGTTCATGTATGGATAGAAATTTTAAATAATAAAGCTCACACAAACAAAATCGTCTATTATGCAGAGGCTAAAAGTCAATTTTCGATGAAATGGCTAGACGAAGAAAAATTATCCATTATTAATAAAGAGCCTAATTATACCAATTCAAATAGAAGTATAGTATTAAGTATTGATAAAGAAATTTATCATGAAAATGGCTTGGCTTGTCAAAGTTTGTTGATGAAAGATGAATATGAAAAGTGTTATCAAAATTAAAACGGTTAAGAGTTACTGTGCTGAATCATTATGTTGAAACGACTGACTTTGAGCACTACTAATACAAACAGCTTCATGCATTTGGAACAATAAAAAATCAGGCTTTGCTCGCCTGATTTTTTACTGTTCATTCACTTAAATGTATTAAAGTAATTTAACCTGATAGGAAAAAATATCCGTTGTATCGCCTTTCATGGCAAATACCCCCTGTTCGACGAGCGTTAGCAAGCGATACTCTACAAAATCATTTCCTACATAATGGACAAATGTTTCAAATGTCTGTGCCACAATATGCGTGGGCATTAGCCACTCTTCATTTTGCTGTATATGCAAATTTTTTGCACTGGCGATAATGTATGCATCCATTGCATCTTCCTCTACATGCAATAGTTCACTTTTCCATAACCGTAATGTACTTGGCTGTTCCTTGATGTTTTCCCATTCCTTAGCGAGTTGCTGACATTCTTGCACAGAGAATCGCTTTGCACTAGGGCGAAGCTTCATTAGCATTTCTGAGGAAAGCTCGCCTGTATGGCGAATGTCTAGATTGGGGTGAATACTCTTCAGACCCTCCGTTGCATCAATCCCATACACCATACTGCATTTATGAATTAACTCACTCATTACATAGCGCAGTCCTATTTGTTCATGTGTGTTGTGACTATACCAAATCCACACATCCACATCACAGGGTAAATTAGCAATTTTCTTCTTCCAGTTTTCATACATCTCATCATACAATTGCTGGTCATCATTGTCTAAAATATGCGCAGCTAACCAAGCTTTACGTTCTTCAAAGTTTTGAAGAGGTCCAATCGAGAGATCATCATGGACACTTAGAACTGATTCATTTCGCTGCAAACGATGTTGACGGATTGCGAGTTTCATAGAACCCTGTGTTGCTAAGCTAAAGGTGATATGTAAAATAGCCATGTCCATTCCTCCCTACTGTTTGCTGATGGCAATCTGTATCCCGATAAATGTGAATAGGATACCTTGAATTGTATTTAGTCGTTTAGCAATCGCAGGTTTACCAATAATGACTTGTCTAACTTTCCCTGCAAATATGCTAAACAATGAAAATAATACAAGTGCTTGTATTAAAAATACAATACCCAAAATAAGCATTTGAAACGCCACATGTCCTTGCGATGGATTAACAAACTGTGGTAAAAGCGCTAGGAAAAATAACGATACTTTAGGATTTAAAATATTCATTAATATTCCTTTTTTATATAATTTGATATAAGCTTGCGTATTTTGCTGTTGCAACGTAAAGGGGTCCCCCTTAGCACGAAATGATTGCCAAGCTAGATACAATAAATACGCTGCTCCTGCAAATTTGACGATTGAAAAAATAATGGTCGATTGATAAATTATCGCAGAAATACCGAGTACTGCTGCACTAATATGAACAAGTAGTCCTGTACACAATCCAAGTGATGTGGCAATACCCGCTTTTTTATCTTGTGTAATACTTTGGGCAAGCACAAATAAATTATCGGGCCCTGGCATAATGGTTAAAATAATCGCAGCCCCTAAAAACGCAAATAACGTTGAGATTTCCAAAACTTTCCCTTCCTTCAACTTCTTTTAAAAAACTATTTACATTATACTACATGACGTTGTTCTCACTAGATGTAAGTTTATGACTTTATCCAAAACTTTTTTAAATTTCGGTTTCACAATTTATGCTCGCTCAAGCGATACTTTTCTTCCCTAATCCATTATAATAGTAGAAACTCATGATAAAACAGATAACTTCCATAAGAGGTGATTGATAATGGCAGTAAGTGATATTGTCACGCAATATGAGGATGAGCATGGACAGGTTTACTATAAAATGAAATCCCATGACATTGAGGTGAAGGCCACACAAAACGCAGGCTTAGCACCTGTCATCACGTATTGGATGGCTGACAAAGAGATTACGGATTCCATTCGAAATTTACGCTTCAGTCCACGTGCTCCATCTAGCTATATTCAAGATTACGAAGAATTTCAAGCAATGCTTTATGCGAAAGAGCAACGAGCCATTAACCAGCTATATGAACAAATGAGCATCAAACCTAAAAATATGTCTTCTGGGAAACAGGTCATTTGGAGCTTCTTTGTCATTGTGTTGGCGATGCTTCCCCTTTTCATTGCTATTTGGTGGTTTAAATAATCGAATAATTGGCCTTTTCATCATTTTAACGCATCCCTTTCTTAATTTATCAAAACTTTCAAGTAATTTACCCATTCAGCTTGACAGACTTATAGAAGTAGTGCATCCTTTAGTCAATAGATGAGAAAACGAACGAAGACCAGTAGTTAGCCACTGCTTGAAAAGAGAGCGATGCCCATCGGCTGCAAGGCATTGTACAAGGAAGACTAATGAAACCTACTTTGTGAAACGTCCTAGCCAAACTAGGCGCAGTCTCTAGCGTTATGAGAAAAGTGGAATGTCGCATGATATTCAATGTAGGTGGTACCACGGAAGGCAAGTCTTTTCGTCCTAATTTTTAGGATGAAAAGGCTTTTTTTATCTTGATTCAGCAATGATGGAGGTCGTGAGATGGAGAGAAAAAGAATTGTTGTTAAGATTGGCAGTAGCTCTTTAACGAATGCAAAGGGTGAAATCGATAAAGTTCGCTTAATGGACCATGTGCAGGCAATCGCCGAGTTGAAGAAATTGGGGCATGAAGTTTTGCTTGTGTCGTCTGGTGCCGTAGCGGCGGGTTTTAAACAACTAGGCTACCCTGCTCGTCCTGTGACAGTGAAGGGTAAGCAGGCAGCTGCTGCTGTAGGACAGAGCCTACTCATTCAAACGTACAGTGCTTTGTTTAGTATTTATGATATCATGCCTGCCCAGATATTATTGACACGAACAGATTTTTCTAAAAAAGAATGCTATAAAAATGCCTATGCGACTTTCGAGGAGTTATTAGAACGATCCATGCTACCGATTATTAATGAAAACGATACAGTGTCTATTAGCGAATTAACCTTTGGAGATAACGATATGCTTTCAGCACTCGTCAGTGGACTTGTTCACGCAGATCAGCTCATCATTTTAACAGATATCAATGGCCTTTATAATGCCAATCCCAATAAAAACCCACAGGCAGAGCGTATTGATCGATTAGCTGCCATTACGGATGACCTGCTAAGCTTTGCGGATGGTACAGGATCAAAGGTTGGCACAGGAGGCATGGCCTCAAAGCTTCTGGCAGCACGAACAGCGCTACGTGCAGGGGTGAAGGTATTTATCGGTACAGGTCATGGTGCACAGAAGCTCGTCGATATTTTAGCAGGACATGGTGATGGCACTTATGTGGGGCATGATGAGCTCGCCGTGTTAACAAATCATAAACAGTGGATTGCACTCACGGAAATTTCTGGTAAAATTTTTATAGACAGTGGTGCAGAACAGGCTTTAATGAATAATGGTAAAAGTCTATTACCTGCTGGCGTCTATCGTCTAGAAGGTGAGTTTGTCAATGGTGATGTTGTAGAAGTCTATAGTGAGAAGGACTTACTAGGACGTGGCGAAGTACTGTACTCTTCCCAAGAGCTTCTCTCTGCCATGGGAAAACGGACTGATACATTGCTGAAAAGCCCTATTGAGGTAATTCACCGAGACAAATGGCTGAAAATTCAAACGAATTAAGGAGGAATGACAAATGACAAGTGAAATTCAAGAAAAAGGACAACGCGCAAAAGCCGCAAGCTATATGTTAAATATTAAAACTACCTGCGAGAAAAATGAGGCATTGAAAAAAATTGCAGAACAGCTATTAATCGATCAACATGACATTATGGCTGAAAATGCAAAGGATTTGGCACAAGGTGAGCAGCAAGGTATACCTGCATCTACGTTGGATCGTATCATGCTCAATGAAGAACGGATTGCGGCAATGGCCGATGCCATTCATTTACTCGTCTCCTTAAACGATCCAGTAGGTACAATTGTTGAACATATTGAAAAGGACAATGGGCTACGCATTGAAAAACGAATTGTGCCACTTGGTGTTATTGGTATGATCTATGAAGCTCGACCAAATGTGACGATCGATGCAGCAACACTATCTCTAAAAACGGGCAATGCAGTTATTTTGCGCGGAAGCTCCTCCGCTAAGTTTTCTAATATGGCTCTTGTCGCAAGTATTCATCGCGCGCTTGCTAAAACTTCTATCCCTACCGATGCTGTTCAATTAATTGAGGATACAAGCCGCGAAACAGCCAAAGAACTATTCCATTTAAAAGAGTACTTAGATGTGCTCATTCCTCGTGGGGGCAAAGCCCTGATTGATTTAGTTGTCAATGAGGCGACTGTTCCTGTACTCGAAACAGGTGCAGGCAACTGTCACATTTATGTTGATGAAATGGCGGATTACATAAAAGCAGAAAAAATCTGTCTGAATGCTAAAACACAGCGTCCTTCTGTTTGTAATGCAGCAGAAAGCTTACTCATTCATCAGGCTTGGTTTAAAGAACACGGCGTCCAGCTTTTAACGGCCCTTCATCATGCAGGTGTAACCATCATCGGTGATGAGCAAGTATGTCAGCAATTTGAAGCTGCCCTTCCAGCTACAGCGGATGATTATGCGACAGAGTACCTTGATTTAAAAATAAGCGTTAAATTGGTGGAAAATGTCTATGAAGCGATTGAGCATATTCAATACTTTGGAACGAATCATTCTGAGGCCATCATTACAGAGGATCAATTAACCGCCGAGACGTTCTTAAACAATGTCGATGCAGCAGCAGTGTATCATAATGCCTCCACCCGCTTCACGGACGGCTTTGAATTTGGCTATGGTGCAGAAATCGGTATTAGTACACAAAAGTTACATGCCCGTGGACCAATGGGCTTGCCTGCATTAACATCAACAAAATATGTTATTCATGGCAACGGCCAAATTCGTGAATAGTTGTATACGTATAGCTTAATAAAATAATAGAATAATAGAAGGAAGGTTTCGTATGAACATCTCAGCAATCATTAAACTAACAGTCTCCATGGCACTGTTTGGTTCCATCGGCTTTTTTACCGTTCACACTGGTGTTCCCGCTACAGAGCTTGTCTTTGTTAGATGCATTTGCGCAACCCTCTTTCTAGGAGGTATGTGGCTCATCACGGGTGGACATAAAACAGAGGTGTGGGATAAGAAGGAAATTTTCCAAACGCTAATTTGCGGTGTCTTTATTGTGTTAAACTGGGTATTTTTATTTAAAGCCTTTGAGGAAATGTCCATTTCGATTGCCATTTCCATCTATAATTTAGCCCCTATATTTGTGTTAATTTTAGGCGCTATTTTTTTGAAGGAAAAAATGACCATTCAGGCACTTGTCGCAACAATCACTTGCTTTATCGGTAGTATTTTTATCATCGGTCTCAATAATTTTGTGTCGTTCTCAGAATTTATGCAATCTGGCTTTATCTGGGCATTACTGTCAGCAGTATTTTATGCCCTTACAATGCTAACAAGCAAAACCATCACGAAGCTTAGCTCGTATGCGTTAACCTATATTCAAACAACAGTTGGAATCGTGATACTACTGCCCTTTATCGACTTCTCGCTGTTTGATGGATTAACGTCAACCAATTGGTTTTATATACTCGGGACAGGCTTTATTCATACAGGATTTGTTTACTATTTATTTTTTGATAGTATTCGTAGCCTGTCTACGATTCTTGTCTCCGTATTGGTTTTTGTCGACCCTGTTGTCGCCATTTTACTGGATATGCTATTGCTTGATTTTATGCCAAGCTTTACGCAAACGATGGGGATCCTTCTTATTTTCGCTGGTATTTTTTATACCATTTATGTTCCTAAGAAAAAGCGACTACCACAGGAGGTCTCATAATGGGCAAGCTCTTCACAATTGGAGAATTATTAATTGACTTTACACCGACACAGCGGCACGGCTCCCTAGCTAACATTGAGCATTTTACTAAACATGCAGGAGGGGCACCTGCCAATGTAGCCGCAGTCTGTGCAAAGCTAGGACAGCAGGCGGCACTTCTCACACAAGTAGGTCAAGATGCCTTTGGTGACTTCCTCATCAACACGTTGCAGCAAGCAGGTGTAGATACACAGTTTATTCGTCAAACAACGGATGGCGAAACAAGTCTTGCCTTTGTTTCATTAAATGAACATGGCGATCGAGATTTTCAATTTTATCGCCGACATGCTGCAGATCTCTTATACAAACAGGAATACCTCCCCTCGCAGCTATTAACAGCGCACGATATCGTTCATTTTTGCTCTGTTAATCTTGTAGAGAGTCCTATGAAACAAGCACATCTTGCCCTTATTGAACAGGCACATCGAGCAGGGAGCCTTATATCCTTTGATCCGAATGTGCGCCTTCCTTTATGGCAGGATAAGGAGGCGTGTTGTGAAACCATTTTAGCCTTTTTACCAAAAGCCCATATTGTCAAGCTTTCAGAGGAAGAACTGTTGTTTTTAACTACTCTAGAAGATGAACAGGAAGCTGTTCAAACTCTATTCAAGGGATATGTAGAAGTTATCATCATTACACATGGTGCAGCTGGGGCTACCCTATATACGAAAAAGCATCATGTGAAGGCTCCTGCTGACAAGGTACAACCAGTTGATACAACTGGGGCTGGTGATGCTTTTATTGGCGCGATTTTAAGTCAATTTCTTCATCATCCACTAACAGTAGATCAAGTGGTGGCTCATTGTGAACAGCATGCAATGTCTCTGCTTTCTTTTGCTAACCGTTATGCAGGCATCTCAACAACAAAGCATGGGGCGATTCCATCCTATCCTGTACTTTCACTAGATTTGAATCTAGGGTAAATCGAAACTTTTTGTCCTTATTCTTCGTATGTACTAGTGACAGGTCAATAGAGGAGGGCTTATATGGAATTGATGACAAAAAAACGCACAGCAGCATTTTTAATCGATACAGCTGTTTCAACGGCTGTCACGTTTGGGGTTGAATACCTCCTACGAAAAAAAGTAAAAAATGAGGCTGTTCATGCACTCGTTACGCCAACTGTAGTATTGTGGGCGCTAGAATATGCACAACTCCGTAAAAACGGACAAACGATTGGCTACAAAGCAATGGGATTAGCACTCGAAAATGAAGATGGTCGTCCATTATCAGCAGGTCAAATTATTAAACGCATGGCATATCGAGATACTATCAGTACGTTCGATTATCTAAAAGATCGCCAAGCCTTCGAGCAGCAGCACGGTCAACGTCTTCCTCATGATAGCTTTGCAGGTACGGTTGTAAAGCAAAAATAAATGAAAGCTGCCTTATGTTTGGGCAGCTTTCTTTAATTGGCGCATTTTGCTAAAGTGATAATCCGACTGAACCATTACAGAAGGTAGCATGGCATTATCCTTCAATACGAGAAGTACACTAATCTTTGGAAATAAACTGCTGTATATCATCCGATAAAAGCGCGTTTTCTGACGGAAACCAAAAATAAGTAGTCCCATCAAATTGTATGCCATATTGAAAAGCAATGGCATCGTCTGTATAAAGGAGTATATCATAACGTTTCGTATCTCCATTTGGCTCAAAGGATGGGTCTAGTTTACTGTTGGCTAAAATTGCCTTTATATTTTCCATGTCAGACTGATCTGTATAGCTAGCCGTTTTCCGATCGCCTTCTTCCATAGATGCGTAAAATTCTATTTTCTTCACTTCTTCTAATGGAACCTGATCAAAATTCCGTCGCGGCGGAGCGTCATCTCTTATCATATAAATTCGATAGCCATTAATAACCGACTGATCCTCTACCGCAATGGCATCGTCAAGACCCTTTATCGCATAAAGCTTTGTCCCCTTCTCGTGGAAGGCTGCATCGCCATCCTTAAAACGATAGGAAGCTCTTTTGATATGATCAGCTACTTTAAAATCAACTTCCCCTATTTCCTTATCAATGAATGAACGATCGGCTAACGCTACTTCATATACAGCTTCATATTGCTTACCATCCCATTTGATTAAATCAACCCATTCGATGATGACTTGACTACCGCAAGCAGTCAGTAACAAACACATGGTACAAAGGCATATCCATTTCTTCAACAACATACCCCCTTTAAGCAGTAGACCCAAGCAACGATTAAAAAGTTACAAAGTATTATGCTAAGTCTGGCATGTTCTATCATCGTGTGATTTTCATCTGCTACCAGTATTTCTTCATTAAAATATGGGGAATGCCACAATCCATAAATTCTTCGCCTTCACGCTGATAGCCTAATTTTTCATAAAAGCCTTCTGCATAGGACTGGGCATTTAATTTTGCCTTTGTTAGCCCTTTATCTCGTGCAATTTGCTCTAGGCCCACAATAACTTCCTTACCAAGTCCAAATTTGCGGTATTCTTCTAATATACAAATACGCTCCAATTTGCCATAGCCCTCTACAACTCGTAGTCTACCTGTTCCAACCGGTTGCTCATTGTAATACACCAAAATATGATCGCATGGAGCATCTAGTGCATCAAATTCATCATATTCTTCTTCCTCAGGGACTTGCTGCTCTTCAATAAAAACGCTTCTTCTAAAATCAAATGCTGTTTGTAGTTCTGCTTCAGTTGTCACTTTTTTTATAGTCATTACTATTCCTCCTAGTTTCTCCTGAATCATCTTCTCTAGGTGCAATTTCACTTTGAAGATGATAGTATTAGTATAGAATGATTTTTATTGCAATTACAACAAAAATCTCAGGAGGATCGAACATGAAAGAAATCTTACGTGAAATAGGTGCCATTGCACGGGCATTAGACTCGATAAGCAATATTGAATTCAAGGAATTGGATTTGACGAAGGGGCAATATTTATATGTTATCCGTATTTGTGAAAATCCAGGTATTATTCAAGAGAAAGTTGCAGAGCTATTGAAGGTAGACCGTACAACGGCTTCACGAGCTATTCAAAAATTGGAGACCAAAGGCTTTATTGAAAAACGAATTGAACAAGGGAATAAGAAAAATAAATTACTTTTTCCTACAGCTAAAAGCATGGACATCTATCCTTTTTTAAAACGGGAGGGCGAATATTCCAATGCCCGTGCGCTTGAGGGGTTTTCCAATGAGGAGATTAACAGCATTCACAGTCTTCTAACACGTGTGTTGCATAACATCGAAATTGACTGGGAAGAGGTGAAGAAAGGGCATAAACGACAGTATTAAAGGCGATTCCTCGTGTTTTTTGCACATTTGGAATCGCCTCAGGCTAGACGTTGGCTGCAAATACTCGTTTTAATACAGCAACCATAAACTCAAAGTCCTCGTCTGTACAGCAAAGCGGTGGACTTAACGTAATGATATTATTGAAGCCTTCAACTGTATCACCATTTCTTCCAACAATTAAGCCATTTGCTTGACAATCAGCCATAATTTTCGCGATTAGCTCAGGCTTGGCAGGTGTTTGAGATTGTTTATCTTCGACCAGCTCGATGCCAATGAGTAGCCCAAGCCCACGAATATCACCAACGAAGGGCAGCTCTAATAGGTCTTGCAAATCATGTAGGAATTGAATACCCAAATCTCTTGCTCGCTGCACAAGTCCTTCCTCTTCCATGATTTTTATATTTTCTAAGGCCACTGCACAAGCTGCTGGATTGCCCCCAAATGTATTGATATGGCGAAAATGACTATAGCCGTCCGTCTCTTTAAATTTTTCATAAATGTCTTTACGTATAGCTGTAATGGATAGTGGTAGGTAGGCACTCGTTAATCCTTTCGCCATGGTAATAACATCTGGTCGAATATCAAAATGCTGATGGCCAAATAGCTTACCTGTCCGTCCGAAGCCACATATGACCTCATCCATGATGAGTAATACCCCATGCTTTCTACAAATGCGCTCGACTTCTTTGACATATGTAGGATGTGGGATCAGCACTCCACCACCCGTGATGAGTGGCTCCATAATGACAGCCGCAATGGTTTCTTTTTGCTCCCAAATAATCTTTTCTTCCATTTCTCGGGCAAGTGCTAGGCTGTATGTCTCAATTGATTGCCCTTTTGGACGACGATAGTGATCAGGTGGAGCAACATGTAAGAAGCCTGGTGTCAGCGGCTCGTACTTAAATTTACGTAATGCCTGACCTGTAGCTGCTAATGCCCCAAGTGAACTGCCATGATAGCCCCGATAGCGAGCAATGATTTTGTAGCGGTTCCCTTCCCCATTTTGTTGATGGTATTGACGTATTAACTTAAACGCCACTTCATTCGCATCTGAGCCACTATTGGAATAAAACATCATATAGTCATCATCAAGTAGGCTGTTAATTTTTTCAGCGAGCCTAATAGCAGGTTCATGGCTTTGTGTTAAAGGAGCATAGCAAAGCTTTTTTAGCTGCTCATACGCAACCTTGGCAAGACGCTCACGCCCATACCCTACATTCACTGCCCATAAGCCTGACATACCATCTAAAAAGCGATTGCCTAAACTATCTGTAATCCACGCCCCTTCTCCCTGTTCAATAATGGGAGGTGCTTTGTCGTTATAGATAGACATGTGATGCCAAATGTTTTCATGATCTTTTTGCTGTAAAGTATGTGTAAACTGATCGTTTCGCTCCATATCATGACCTCCAATCGTGTATCATCGGTGTCTTTTTGTCTATCACCATTTTCCCTATTAAGCTAGTTAATATTGAAATTTTCTGATTTCTCTAACATAATGAAATAGACATTGTACATTCGAAGGGCAGGTGCTAATTGATGTCGAAACATCCTCTACTCGTACGTGATGTCCTCAAGCGCAAGCATTTTGAATCGGCGAAGCTTATTGCAGGGCAGCACGGCCTTGATCGCCAAGTATTGTGGACACATATATTAGAAATTAAAGATTTTGAAACATTAATCAATGGTGGTGAATTAATTTTAACTACGGGAGTCGGCTTACAGCTAGAACGAGAAACACAAATTGCCTATTTACAAAACCTTATTCGTAATGAGGCAGCTGGCCTTTGCATCGAAATTGGCGACTATTTTGACCATGTTCCCGTAGAATTGATTGCCATGGCAAATGCCCATCATTTCCCTATCATCATCTTTGAAGAAATTGTACGATTTATTGATATTACACAAGATTTGCACACGTACATAATTAATCAACACCAGCAGGCACTTACACAGCTTGATACACTATCCAAAACTTTTATGGAATTATCATTAATGCCAAATGGTATTTTAAAAATATTACAAGTGCTCCATCAAGATACAAATGCGCCATTTCTATTTGTCTCAGAAGATACTAAAAGCTTTTATTATCCTATGGAGGCTAAAAAATACTTACGTGTCATGGAGGAGCATTGTCAGCAGTTAGAACTACAAGAGCCCTTGCACCTACTATCCTTGGGTAAAGACCATTTTGTCATTATTCCTGTTAATGGGCTTGGACAAGTGTGGGGCTATTTATGTATGCATTCTGAACTGCCAAAGCAGAGTGATTACACCTTGTTAAACCTTGAACGAGCAACTATGTCGATTGCCCATATTTTAATGCGTAACCGCATGCTTCAGGAGCGACAGCAAAGCCGTGAGGATGAATTCATACTAGCATTAATTCAAGGTCAGCCAGTAGATATTCAATACTACCAAAGCTATCTACCAATCGAAAGTCGTAATTTATTTTACCGAGTCGTCGTGTTCAATCTACATGATGAAGCCAATACCGTGCCTGAAGAAGAATGGCAGGAAATCCAGCTACAAAATGCCATGTATGTTCGTTCGATTCTGAAAAAGCTTGGATTTTTTCCTACTGTTTCAGTAAGACAGCACGAGATTATTATATTAGCCTTTTTCATTGCCGCAGATTATATGAAAGACAATCGCGACGCCTTTGATCAAGCGATCTCACAGATTGTTGCACGAAAAGCAGCACAATTTTTTGAGCAACTTACCCTTAGCTGTGGTATTAGCAATGTCTATCAAACGATCGAAAGTGTTCATCTGGGCTATAAGGAAGCCAAATCAGCCATCCAAATGCAGCATCATCAATTGACGAGCTCCATCTATTATAAGGATTTAGGTGTCTACCGATTGTTATTACAGCAGGATCAAACAGCCCTCCTACAATTTGTAAAAGATTATTTACAGGAAATTTTAGTATTAGATCAAAAAAGTAGCCATGATTTATTTCAAACATTGGCTGTTTATCTGACCTGTAATGGGGCTAAAAATGATACAGCGGAACAGCTGTTTATTGTCCGTCAAACACTTTACAAACGAATAGAACGATTAGAAAGTATACTAGGTGCTGATTTTTTACAAGCTCCCCATCGCCTCAATATTGAAATGGCTGTTAAGGCATATGAACTGTTGCAAAAGACAGCACCTGATCTATTACGATTTTGAACGTGGGTCCATAAAATCTCGTAAAGCATTACTGAGCATATATAAGCCTAGAACGAGAATCGTAATGGCTCCCCCAGGGGCATACGTATACCAAGGGGCACCGATTAAATAGGCTTGTGAATCTTTTAACATTCTACCCCAGCTAGGGTTTGGTGGCTGTACCCCAAGCCCTAAATAGCTCAGTGCTGCCTCGGCTAACATTGCTGTCGCAAACGTCACGGTTGCTGCAACAATAATTTGCGACGAAATGTTTGGCAATATATGACGGAACATGATGCTATAAGGCTTAACACCAATTAATTTCGCTGCTAGCACATATTCCGAGTCGCGCTGTTGCACAAAGCCACTGCGGGCAATCCTCGCAATAGCTGGTATCGCGATAATTCCAAGCGCTATCGCTGTATTCGTTATTCCTGGACCGAATACTGCTACAAGCATTAATGCTAAGATGATTCCTGGAAAGGCCATTAAAGCGTCCATCGTGCGCATAAATATTTCATCGACCCAGCCACCAACATAGCCTGCAATCCCGCCTATGAGAATACCAAATACTGTTCCGATTGCAACCGTTAATAGACCCACGGCAAAGGCTGTTTGCGTCCCCTTCATAATGCGGCTAAAAATATCTCGCCCGAATTCATCTGTTCCAAACATATAGGCTCCACCTGGACCACGCAATTTTTCAGGTATATTCATCGCGTTGACATCATGGGGTGTATAAAAAAAGCTAACAATCATGACGAGCAGAAAGCCAACAATGACGAGGAGACCAATGATTAAATTGATTTTTTTAGTATAGCGCTGTAGTTGTTTCATGGTAGTCACCTCTTAACGTAATCGAATTCTAGGGTCCAACACAGAATATAAAACATCGACGATAAAATTAATCATGACAACAGCTACTGTAATATACATAACGATTCCTTGTACGAGTGGAAAATCACGATTACTGATAGCCGTAATCAATAACTGACCAATCCCTGGCAATGAAAACACCTGCTCCACAATAATCGTTCCTGCCACAACCTCCGCCATAATCAACCCAAAAACCGTCAATATCGGAATCATGGAATTTTTCAATACATGCTTATACATTACATTTTGTTCTGACATCCCTTTACTGCGTATCGTGCGGACATAATCGAGCTGGACCTGCTCCAAAATGGCTGTACGAACATAACGAAAATTCACCGCAATTTGCGGAATCGCAATCGTTAAGGCTGGAAGTATTAGGGTACTGAGCGCCCCTGCTACACTTTGTGTCCAAGGTATATAGCCACTAATTTTAAAGAAGCTGAACTGTAGGCCAATGTAAAGAATAAGCATCATCCCTAGCCAAAAGGAAGGCACTGCCATACCGATCTGGGTTACAGTCGATAATGACACATCACTTAATTTATTTTGTCTTCTTGCTGCAAACATCCCTAAAGGTAATGAGATGATTAAGACAATGATAAGGGTAAGTCCTGCTAATGACATGGTAACAGGAAGTCGATCAAATAATAATTCTTTTACTGGCATGGAAAATCGAATGGAATTCCCTAATTGCCCTGTCAATAAGCCCTTCATCCAATCCACATATTGTTCATAAAGAGGACGATCCAAGCCAAGCTCAGATCGTAAATTTTCAATTTGAGTGGGATCCGCCTCTGTCCCTAGCATTGTGCGAACTGGATCACCGGGTAAAATTTGAAAAACACCAAATGTAATAATGGATACTAGAAGGATGGTTGTTATTAACAGGATGATTCGACGTAGAATATACATCATAAGCACTCATCCCTTTCTAGTTTGAAAACTTGACCTCTGACATATCGTGGAACCAGAATGGATAGCTCTTGAGCCCCGTCACCTGTTTGTCAGATCCCCAAACAATTTGATAATCCGCAATATATACTGCTGTCGCCTGCTCTGCTAATATTTCTTGTGCACGATGATAGTACTCTATTTGCTTAGCCTGGTCGGTTTCCTTTAAAACATCAGCCATAATTTTGTCGTATTCTTCATTTTTAAATAAGAAGAAGTTTTCACTATCGTTTGTAGAAATGTAATCATTCAACACTTCAAAAGCAGATGCACGACCTGTTAAGTCAATCGTTGTCATTGCATAGTCACGGCCAAAGTAAACGCGATCTAGCCAAATTCCCCATTCCACTACTTCAATTTCTACATCAATTCCGATTTCTTGCAAATTAGCCACGACAATTTGTGCAATATTTGAGTAAATATCATTGTGTGAAGACACGGTAATTTTTGTTTTAAAGCCATCCGGATATCCTGCTTCTGCTAATAACGCCTTCGCTTTTTCCACATCTCGCTCATACATGCTTTCTAAGCCCTTCTTTTGGAAATCGCCCATCGCTGGACTCATATTAGAGCCAAGTGGCACAGCATAGCCTGCAAACACAGAGTCAATAATATCGGCTTTACTAATTGCGTAATTGATTGCTTGACGAACCTTCACATTGTCAAATGGTGCCTTTGTTTCGTTAAATGTAACAATAAGAGAAGAGTTATTATTTTGGTGTGATAAATTATAGCTTCCCTCTACCTCGCTCACACGGTGCCAAGGAACACTCGTTAAATCAACTTCGTTTGCCATTAAGCTCATAATGGCTGCCTGATCATCTGATTGGAAGGCAAAGGTTACTTTATTCAAATAAGGTAATCCTTCTTGCCAATACTGTTCATTTTTCTTAAGCTCTAAATTTGTACCTGGTGCATATTTCACAAAGGCAAATGGACCTGTACCAATTGGATTTTCATTATGCTTCCCATCATTGCTCTTTGGAATAATAGCTGATTGTCTGCCTGTTAATGAATACAAGAAATTTGAATTTGGCTCTTTTAGCTTAATCACAAATGTACTTGCATCAGGCGCCTCTGTAGATGCTACATTATCAAAGCTATTGGACATTTTTTCCCCACCATTTTTCCCCATTAAACGGTCAAAGGAATATTGAATATCCTCCATTGTTAAGTCATCACCATTATGAAACTTCACACCTTGGCGAATTTTAAACGTATAGGTTAAGCCATCCTCAGAGATTTCATAGCTTTCCGCAAGTCCCTCTTTTAAGGAGCCATCTGTTTCAGGAGCCATTAGCCCCTCAAAGATATTTAGAATCATTTGATACGAAATGGACGCTGTCGCTTTATGTGGATCTAAAAAATCTGGATCATCATTCACACGCACAACAATTTCCTGTGGAACATCTGTTGCCGTTTGACCATCTGTAGTACCTGAAGTAGTCGTCGTTTTCTCTCCATCACTTGAACAAGCTGCCATAACGATTGCCATCAACACTGTTAGTAGTAACAATCCGCTTTTCTTCCATTGCATGGCTGTTCCCCCTTTTCCTAAATGCTTTTCTTTTGAATGCTTGTATAACTTTCAACATCCGCCAATTGCTCAGCGGCTTTAATGCCAGCTAGAATCGCTTCCTCCATCACCTTTGTTGCTAGCTGGCCTAAATAATCAAGTGCATAGCATTGATCTCCTGTACCGAGTACAAAAATCGTATCGCCATCCAGCATCGTATGAACAGGATAAATCGTGCGTGCTAAGGCATTTTGCGTAAGCTGCGCAATCTTTTTAGCCTCTGCCTTCGTTAGCTTGGCATTCACTGCCACAACACCAATGGTTGTATTGGTACCCGCTAAAGCCTCTGATTGCGCATGCTCCTCTAGATAGGCACAGCAATCCACCCATTGACCAGAATGCTTATCTCTTGCTCCAGCTAAAATTTGCCTTGTTGTAGGGTCCTTGACATCTCCTACTGCATTGACAGCCACGATAGCACCTGCTACAAGACCATCTTTCCCCGCATAGGAAGCACTACCAAGCCCACCCTTCATTGCAAATTCTGGACCAGCTAATTTGCCTACAGTTGCTCCGTAGCCTGCGCCTACATTGCCGTTTGGAAATGAACCAACTTGTGCCGCTTGTGCCGCTTCATAGCCCATAAGTGCAGTAGGTCGTGCATGCGGATCACCGATAAACAAGTCAAAGAGTACTGCACTTGGTACAATCGGTATTTTCGCTACCCCTGCATCGACTCCAATCCCTTGCTCCTCTAGAAATTGCATTACGCCTGTAGCAGCATCTAACCCAAACGCACTACCCCCAGCTAAACAAATGGCATGGACCCGGTTAATTTCATTGATGGGATCTAACGCATCAGTTTCACGAGTACCTGGTGCAGAGCCTCGAACATCCACTCCACAAACTGCTCCGTTTTCCACTACTAGCGCCGTACAGCCTGTGATGCCCTCCTTATTCTCGCGATGTCCTACCTTAACACCTGGCACATCTGTTATATTGCCAAACATTCTTCACACCTCACTTTTTAAATAATTATAATTTTCTGATTTTTTGTCATATAAAAAACAGGCAACTCGTTGATGATCATTTTCATTGAGAAGCTGCGGTCTCTCCTGATGGCATCTTTCCATCACATACGGGCAACGTGTATGAAAGACACAGCCAACAGGTGGATTCATTGGACTTGGTAACTCGCCCTGTAAAAGTATTTCTTGTTTGGGCTCATCAAAATTAACAACTGGTATTGCAGATAGTAATGCTTGTGTGTAGGGATGTAACGGATTGGCATATAGCTCCTTCTTTGTCCCAACCTCCACTACTCTCCCTAAATACAGCACTGCCACACGGTCACTAATATGTTTCACAACGCTTAAATCATGTGAAATAAATAAATAGGTTAATTGAAATTCATCCTGTAAATCCATCATGAGATTGAGCACTTGTGATTGCACCGACACATCCAGTGCTGAAACGGGCTCATCAGCAATTATGAATTCTGGATGAATCGCTAATGCCCGTGCAATCCCAATACGCTGCCGCTGCCCACCAGAAAATTCATGGGGAAACTTATGCATGGCATCCTCAGGTAGCCCTACCTTTTGTAATAGCTCCTTCACACGCTCTTTGCGTTGCTCCTTCGTCAATGTTAATTGCAGCTTCATCGGTTCTTCGATTATAGAACCGATTCGCATCCGCGGATTGAGAGAGGCAAAGGGATCTTGAAAAATCATTTGCATTTGATTGCGATAACTTTGTAGCTTATTCCCCTTTAAATGCTGGATGGGTTGTCCTTTATACAACACTTCTCCTGCTGTTGGTTCAACAAGCTTTAAAATTGTTCGCCCAAAGGTGGATTTTCCTGAGCCTGATTCGCCAACAATACCAAGTGTTTCCCCTCTATAAATCTCAATCGAAATATCATCAACCGCTTTAATGACCTTTTTCTCTTCCTTCATCGACTTACGCTTCACAGGAAAGTAGGCTTTTAAATGATTAATTTCCAACAAAACTTCTTTCTCCGTCATGAGCCAGCTCTCCTTTCTCCGTGAATAAATGACAGCGTACCTTATGTGCCTCTTGAATATGATAAACAGCAGGTTGCTCCTGATGACAATGTGCCAGCGCATGAGGACAACGTGGCGCAAAGCGACAGCCATCAGGTAATGCATACGCTGGTGGCACAGTACCAGGAATCGATGGTAGCCTTTTGACATCTGTTTCAAGGCTTGGCATCGTCTTTAAAAGTGCTGTTGTATAAGGATGCTGTGGATTTAAAAAGAGCTCTCTTACTGGGGCTTCCTCGACAATCTGTCCTGCATACATCACCATAACGCGGTCTGCTGTCTCTGCAACAACGCTCATATCATGGGTAATGAATAAAATGGCTGATCGATGCTCTTCCTTCATTTTCAGCATCAGCTTTAAAATCTGTGCCTGAACCGTGACATCAAGTGCAGTAGTTGGCTCATCCGCAATCAATAGCTGCGGATTATTAGACATTGCGATGGCAATCATAACGCGTTGTCGCATCCCGCCTGATAGTTGGTGAGGATATTCCGCAATGACCTTTTCTGCATTCGCAATCCCGACTTCTTTTAAAAGCTGTAGCGCTTTATTCCATGCCTCTTTTTTCGATACCTTTTGGTGTCTTCGTATGCCTTCAATCATTTGATTGCCAATCGTAAAAACGGGATCTAAAGAGGTCATAGGCTCTTGAAAAATCATACTAATTTCATTGCCTCGAATACGGCTCATTTCTTTATTTTTATAGGTAAGTAGATTTTTACCGTTTAAAGTGATAGAGCCTGTCGTAATTTCTCCTGGAGGTATAGGCAACAACCGCATAATGGCTAAGGATGTAATACTTTTGCCACTTCCTGATTCACCGACCAGTGCAACGGTTTCTCCTTTATGAATAGTAAAATTCACATCTTCAACTACTTTTGCCTCTTTCCCATTCTTTAAATGGAATTTAATTGATAAGTGATTGACCTCTAAAAGTACATCTTTTTCTTTTGGCTGTTCCATATGCGTCCCTCCATCTCAGTGTTGATTAGGTGGTGCATAGCGTATAGCGATATTTTTCATTTGCGTATAGTTTCGCAGTGCAACAAAGCCCTTCTCTCGACCAATTCCGCTTTTTTTATAGCCTCCAAATGGCATTTGAATGCCTCCAGCAGCCCCATAATTATTGACAAATACTTGGCCCGCCTGCACACGACTTGCCACATAATGAGCCGTATCGATATTTTGTGACCAAATGCCCGCCACTAGGCCATAGTCCGTACTATTAGCTAATGTGATGGCCTCCTCTACAGTGGAAAATGTCAAGACGGTTAACACCGGACCGAAAATTTCCTCCTGAGCTAATGGATCATTTGGATCGACACCATCAAGTATAGTTGGCTGAACATAAAAGCCTTTCTCATAGCCTGCCAATGTCAATGGTTCCCCACCTGTCACAACATAGCCATCTACCTTTGCTTGCTGTAATAATGCAGTGATTTTTTTATATTGTTGTTCATTCAGTAATGGTCCCATCTCCATATCTGCTTCACCTGGTCCTACTTGGATCGCTTGGAATCTTTGCGCTAATCGTGAAATGAAGGAGTCTTTTATACGTTCCTCAATGAGTAAACGTGCCCCTGCTGAACAAGTTTGACCAGCATTTTGGATAATCGCACGTACGACTCCCTCTAATGCCTGCTCCATGTTAGCATCCGCAAAAACAATATTAGGAGATTTACCACCAAGCTCTAATGTCACAGGCACAACATTTTCTGCAGCCGCCTTCATCACCGCAATTCCTGTCGGAACAGAGCCTGTAAACGTAATATGATTAATATCGGGATGTGAGGTTAAATAAGGACCAACCTCTCGTCCCAAGCCCGTAATATGCTGGAAAATCCCTTTCGGCAACTTATCGGCGAACCATTCTGCAATGGCATGCGTTGTTAGCGGTGTATCCTCCGCACTTTTCACAATGACTGCATTACCAGTTGCTATAGCGGCTGCTACACTTCTTGCCGTAATTTGAATCGGATAATTCCATGGCACAATATGTACCGTAATACCCACTGGCTCTAGCACTACTGCATTTAATAGCCCATCCTCAATCGGAATTGTATCTCCCATCACCTTATCCGCTGCACCGCCATAAAATTCAAAATAGCGAGCCGCTGCTTCAATATCTGCTCGTGCCTGTGATAAGGGCTTTCCTACATCCCGACATTCTAGTAAACTCCATTCCTCTGCATGCTTACGAATATAATGAGCAAATTCGATCAATAGCTGCCCACGTTCATAGGCTTTCCATTGACGCCAGTCCTCTCGCTCAAAGGCTACACGAGCTGCACGTACTGCTTCTTCTACATGTTCTTTACTCGCGTTGCTAATTTGTGCAATCACTTCACCTGTTGAGGGATTCTTAACATCGAGGTATGCCTGTGCATCACCGTGAACCCACTCACCATCTATCAACATAGGAATTTTTTTCATTGTACCCCTCCTATAATCCACGGCCACCATCTACATGTAATGTCGTTCCTGTGACCATGCTTGCTGCATCTGAGAGTAAATAATTAACAGCTCCTGCTATATCCGCTGGCTTCACCAATCGTCCTAGTGGCACAGATTGCACAAAGACACTTTGCTTCGTCTGCTCTACATCTGCACCCTGTGCGGCAAATTGACCAAGCATTTGTGTGTCTGCTGGTCCTGGATGAATCGTATTAACCCGAATTTGACTAGATGCTAGTTCAATTGCCAGTCCTCTCGTAAAGCTCTCTGCTGCACCCTTTGACGCAATATAAGCCTGTAAGCCCGGTCTTGGTCGCACTGCTGAAATGGAGGCAATTGTAATAATAGAACCCATTTGCTGTTTTTTCATAAAAGGTACAACTGCCTTTGTCGTGATAAATAAACTTTTCACATTAACATCCATTAAACGATTCCATTCATCCATTGTGACCTCTTCAATCGGCGTAGCTGACTGGGCAATTCCCAGTGCATTAACAAGACCATCTATTCTGCCATACTTATCAAAAACCTGCTGGCAGATGTCTTGCACACGTTCCTCCTGTAATACATTGACCTCAAAGCATTGAAGGGCATCCTGTGCAATATCTGATAAGGCATCTATGGATAGATCAAGTCCAACAACTCGATTGCCCTGCTTTAATTGCTCTTGAATAATAGCCTTTCCCATACCGCCTCCTGCACCAGTAACCACAATCACCTTTTGCTCAACTGACATGCTAAACACCTCCTGCTGTTAAAGTTCTATTAATAATTTCCTGACAGATCGCATCACCCATTTGTGCTGTTGTCGCTTGTCCACCAATATCTGCCGTTTTCACGACCCCTTCTTGTAGCACTGCTGTAATGGCTTTAACAATGAGCTGTTCTAAATCTGGTCTGCCTTGATGGCCAAGCAATAAAGCAAGCGACCAAATTTGAGCGATTGGATTGGCAATGCCCTTACCTGCAATATCTGGTGCTGAGCCATGAACAGGCTCAAACATCGATGGAAAATCCTTTTCGGGGTTCAGGTTGGCTGATGGTGATAGACCAAGTCCTCCGACAATAGCAGAGCCTAAATCGGATAAAATATCGCCAAACAAATTGGACGCCACCACCACCTCAAAATTCTGTGGTCGTTCTACGAAATAGGCGACGAGCGCATCGATATAAATGGATTCGAGCTGTAGTGCTGGTGAGCTTTGCGCCACCGTTTTGCTAGTATGCTCGTCCCAGAATTTCATCGAATGAATAATGGCATTCGATTTTGTCGCACTTGTTATTTTGGTTTTACCGTGTTGCTTCGCATAATCACAGGCAGCATGGACAATCTTTTCAATCCCAATTCGTGTCATGATTGTATTTTGAATCGTCATTTCCTGCGGCTGCTGTTGGTACAGTCGGCCACCACTGTCCGAATATTCACCCTCTGCATTTTCACGGAAGATCACAAAGTCAATTTCTTTTCCGTTAGCCAAGGGCGACGCTATTCCAGGTAGCGATTTAATAGGACGGAAATTCACATATTGCTGAAAATGCTTTCGAATGGGCATAATTAATTCCCAAACGGTAACATCATCGGGCACACGAGCATCGCCAATAGCACCAAATAAAATCGCATCATATGTTTGAAGTGTTGCCAGTGCATCATTAGGCATCATACAGCCATGCTGCACGTAGTAATCGGAGCTCCAAGGAAAGATGGTTGTTTCAATTTGTAAGGAGCTATGTTGTTCTTGCAAACAATTTAAAACTTTTAACGCTTCCTGCATAACCTCTTTTCCTATGCCATCTCCTGGTATTACTGCTATTTTGATAGCCGTCATTGTGCATCACCCGCCAAAAATTTTAATGCTGCTAAACGGTAAATGGCTGTTGTTTCTGCCAATTCTTCAATATCCACATACTCATTGATTTGATGAGGGATTTCTCGATCTCCTGCACCAACCGTTACAATGGGAATACCATGCACATGAAGAAACGTACCATCTGTCGCACCTGGAACACCGTTATATTTTGGTTCCTTTTCTGTTACCTCTGCCACAGCCTCATAAATAGCCTGTACAACAGGGTCTTCCTTCGCTGTTGCAGTTGCAGGTCGGTTATCAAGAACTGTCAGTTCAACTTTGAAATCAGGATCATCTGCTTGTAATCGTTTAATAATCGCTTCAATCTTGCCGAGCAGTTCATCATGGTCCTGCGCAGGCACCGTACGAATATCGAGTGTTGTCATACAGTGATCCGGAATAACATTGATTTGTGCATCGCCTTTTACAGGCGCACGTAAAATCGTAGGTGTAATAGATGGCCAATTCAGCATTGGATCACGCCCTAATCGTGCTTGCTCCTCTTTTTCCAGCTTTTCAAGCTCTACGATGAAGCGCGCCATACGCCAGTTAGGATTGATGCCACTCCATGAAATCGCACCATGCGCCATTTTTCCGAAAATATCTACCTGTAAACGAATAGCCCCACGTTGTGCAATACACACATTATTTTCCTGTGGCTCACAGATAATCGCACCATCCACGCCATCAGCCCAACCATTTTTAATAAAATGTTTAATGCCTAGCATAAGCCCTTCTTCATCACAAGGAATACATAAAATAATCTTGCCCGTAAACGCCTCTTGATCTAGTAGCAATGACTGACAAGCCGTAATCATACAAGCAAGATTCCCTTTTGTATCATTCGTTCCCCTGCCATACATACGCCCATCTACAATTTCTGCTCCAAATGGATCATAGGCCCAAGCCTCTCGATTGCCCTCTGTCACCACATCCGTATGTCCTTCGAAAAGTAATGTTTTCCCAGGCTTGCCCGAATCAATAATGCCAATGACATTCGGTCGCCCTGGCACAACCTCCTCGATATGCGTCTCGATCCCGATATCTCGTAAATACGCCGCTACAAAAGTTGCCACCTCTTGCTCATTGCCCTTCGGATCGTTCTCACGGTAAACGCTTTCAATGCGCACGAGCTTCTGTGTTAGATCGATGACCGCCTCACGATCACGCACATACGATTTTGTTGTCTTTAAACTAGTTACTGTCATGCAAAGGACCTCCTATTTTTAAAGAATATTCTGAATTTATGTTATTTTAACATTGTCCTTTCTCTATGAAACTAGACAATATGTTAATGATTCAAAGAACGCCCTTAACTTTTTGTTTAGCAATAAATCACTAGAAAACAACATTTTTTTCTGTTTTACACGGTTTTTCGATCAATTCATTGAATGAAAGAGAGTATTGTTTTTAATTTTGAGTTGGTTAGAATATTGTTAGTTTGGAAGAGGGTAATACTTTTTTGAGCGAGATTTCTTTAATTTGGAGAAAGAGTCTTTGGTTCTTTTGAGCAGGTCCTCACTTCTCAGGAGCGGCTTTCCAATTTTTTGGAGTAGGTCTTCATTCCTTTGGAGTGGTTCGCTCACTTCTTGGAGCAAGACCCTCACTATTCAGGAGCAGCCTCAACCACTTATGAGCGCAAATCCAACCATGACAAAACAGAAAAAAACCAGCACATGCTGGTTTTTTCCTGATTATTGTTGACGGGATTCGGTCATTTGCTTCCAGACCGAGCCTTTTGCTTCCTCGCCCTGTTCGATACGGGCAATGGCCATTTTCACTTGTAGCTTCACTTCGAATTCTTTGTCGTCCTCAGCAGCCTTCAATGCTGGTAAGGATTGCTCCGTGCCGACCTCATATAAATACATCGCTGCTCGCCAGCGAACCAATTTGTTTTTGTCCTGTAAGGCTTGCTGCATGGCTTCTTCAAATTCTACAAAGCCAAGGTCACTCATACAGTCACCTGCTGTTCGACGCACTGCTGCACTTTTATCTTGTAGGGCTCTTTCTAAATAAGGTACAACTGCCACATCCTCAATCATGCCTAAGTACACGGTAGCTAGTCGACGGATAGACATTTGTTCATCCTGTAAGGCTAAATCTAATAGCGGTAGATCGTCTAGCTCAGGATCAGCCATTTGATCGAGCAGCTGGAAGCGTTTCTCCCATTCAGGTTGCTGGAACTGCTCTACCGTAACTTTGAGTTTGTCCGTTTTCACAGCCGCTTTTTCACCATCATTATTGATTGCTGCGACAATTTCCGCTAAACGGTCTGCAGAATAAGTGACATCGATCTCCTGCTTGACTGTTTCAGCAATTTCCTCCAGCTCACCGTAGCGAACCCCATAATCAATCCACTTACGTTGGAAAATATAGTTTTCATCTACTGCTGACTCAATAATTTGATTAAAAGCATCGACAAAACGGTCTCCACAGCTAATACGATATTCGCGTTGGTTATCAAAAACTTTTACTTGTAAAGGCACCTGCTTGTAAAACTGTACATGCACATAAACCTCTCCATAAAATTCATTGGCCACAACCGTTTCTTCTTGTGTTTGGACATCTTCCCCTAACACTTGACGAATACCTGCTAAAATACCTTCCCATGCATATTTGGCATTGCGCTCAACCGCAAAGAAATCGGCTACGTGGTAAACGCCCTTTACTCCTTCAATCGCTAAAATAGCAGCCGCCTCGCCAGTTGCTTCGTCTTTATTATCCTTTGTAAAATTATAGCTTTTCCCGAACGGTAGCTCTGTATCAACAACAATCTTCATAGAATTGGGACTTGGCGTCGGTTCAATGGTAATAATCTTCATGTCTATCGCTCCTTATCCGTTAACTATTTCATCTAAATACGACCATCTTTCAATTAGATGCTCATACTGTGCATTTAGCTCATCCAACTTAGCTGTTAATTCCTGTAGCTTGGTAAAATCTGAGCCTGCATTTGCGATTCCTTCTTCGGTCTCCATAATAGCAGTTTCTGTTTTCTCTATCTCGTCTGCAATCGTTTCCCATTCTTTTTGCTCTTTAAATGAAAGCTTTTTCTTGTCTGATTTTGGCTTTTCGGATTTGGCCTTTTCCACTTTTGGCGTTTCTACTTTGACAGTAGCTGCCTGCTCACGTTTCTCCAGATACTCACTGTATAGATCCAGTGTTTCCTCTACTTGTCCCTGACCATCTAGTATCCAAAGCTTTTTCGCAATACGGTCGAGGAAGAAACGATCATGGGAAATCGTGATAACCACGCCTGGGAAATGCTCGATGAAATCCTCTAGCACACCCAATGTTTCAATATCCAGATCATTCGTGGGCTCATCAAGTAATAACACGTTTGGTTGCTCCATCAATAAACGTAATAAATGAAGGCGCTTGCGCTCACCGCCCGATAATTTTCCAATTGGTGTACCATGAGCATGCAGCGGGAATAAAAAGCGCTCCAGCATTTGAGCAGCTGAGTAACGGACACCCTCTGCATCTGTAATATCATTTGAAGCCTCACGTATATATTCAATCATGCGCTCATTTTCATTCATTTTCGGCAATGTTTGCTTGAAATGTGCCAACTTGACTGTTGACCCAACAAGAATTTCACCTTGATCGGGTGTCAGCTCTCCTGCTAGCATGTTCAATAAAGTTGATTTTCCTACACCGTTCGCGCCGATAATGCCAATTCGATCACCCTGCTGTAGTAAAAATGAGAAGTTTTCAAGGATTTTTTGCTGTCCAAAGGCTTTCGAAATATTCTCAGCCTCCAGCACTTTACGACCAAGACGTGTTGTCGCAAGTCCCATATCCAAGGAAACATCTTCTGATTTGCGTTCTAGGTTTTCTTCTAGCTTTTCAAAGCGTTGAATACGAGCCTTTTGCTTGGTTGAACGCGCCTTCGCACCACGACGAATCCATTTTAATTCTGAACGGTAACGATTGCGATCCTTCTGTGCGGAAGCAGCTTGCATCTCCTCACGAATAGCTCGCGCCTCTAAATAATCACCGTAATTCCCTGTATGACGATACAAGGTTTGATTCGCTAACTCGTAAATATGTGTTGATAATTCATCTAAGAAATAACGATCGTGGGTGATGAAAATCACTGCACCCTTTAATCGTAAGACCATCTCTTGAAGCCATTCGGTAGACTGTACATCTAAATGGTTGGTGGGCTCATCCAATAAGTAAAGATCCGCTGGTTCAATTAACACCTTCGCTAATGCAACACGTTTTTGCTGGCCGCCTGATAGCGTTAGTACCTCTTTTTCAAAAGTTTCAATCCCTAGCTTTGTTAAAGCTGTCTTCGCAAGGGCATTGACATCCCATGCCTGCTCTTCATCCATGCGCTGTTGCAGACTAAATAACGTCTTTTGTAAACTTTCGGATGTTGGGTTACTTGCTAGTGCAGCAACCGTTTCCTCATATTGACGATTCAGCTGTAAAATGGGCGAATCGCCTGCAAAGACAGCTTGTAAAACCGTTTCGCCCGACTTAAATGTAGGCTCCTGAGGTAAATAAGCGACACGGTATTTATTCGGGCGATCTACTGTCATCGAATCCGCTTCCATGTCCCCAGCTAAAATGGATAACAGGGTTGATTTTCCCGTTCCATTTATACCGATTAAGCCTGCCCGCTCTCCCTCATAAATGGTAAATTCAATATTTTGAAAAAGCGTTTTATCGCCCACTGTTTTGGTTAAATTTTGTACAATTAAATGACTCATTCCACTATTCCATCTCTTTCATGTTAGGTATTGTTCATGCCCACACGATTTTTATGTAGACGATTATTGATATCCACTATTCATCATAACATCAAACAGCAGGTAAACAAAGAACAACAAACTATCAACGAACTGGTGGCATGTCCTGTAAATAGGATTCCATAAGCTGACAAAGTTTGATGATTCCTTGTGTTAAGTCGTGCGGTTCAGGAAAAGAATAACTAATACTAAGATGGTGATATTGTGGCTCTCCTGGATAACAAGCTGAGCTTGGTAAAAAGGTCATTTGGGCTTGTTGAGCCTTCCATAACAGCTCGTCCGTATTGCCATTACTAGGTAAAGACACCCAAATATTAAGCCCTCCCTTTGGTTCGATCCACGTAACGCCCTTTGGTGCATGCTTATTCAACAATGCAATCGTCTGATCTCTTCTTATCTCAAGCGCAATGCGCAGTTTTTCTAAATGGGCATGCATTCGGTCTGAACGTAAAAATGGAATCAGTGCCTTTTGCCTGTAAACGATGATATCTTAGCAAGTATCTCCGAACCAACAACAAAGGCATTGGTTGGAATGCTTATGGCAGAGAATAAAAAGCTCAAAAGAGAAAACTCTCTGCTTAAAGAACAAACAACCTTTACGATTGATATGCGTCCTATAAACGATCTAAGCAAAAATAAGGATGTCGTTATAGTCGAGCCTTCTTATAATCTGACAGATACCGAAATAGATGCACTGAGAAATGCCATATATGTAACTGCCATACAAAAAATTCTTAATGAGATATAAATGTAGCTTTAAAATAAAGTTTGTACAAAAACACCTCGTAAATCCTTAAATTAAGATTAATAAGAAGCAACCATTTTGAAAAAAGATTAATCAAAATGGTTGCTTCTTTAGCATTTTTTAGTTTGCTTATTATAAAAAAATTTGATCATTTTCTACAGCGTTACTTCATAAACGCGCCCGATTGTTGAATAGTATTATTGATAAATATGTCATTCATAACTTAGAAATGATTAAAATGATTTTTCAAAACAAACACATTGGTGAATACGTTTATTATTTGTAAATTGGTCAATATCTTTCCCAACGTAATGAGTAAAAGCATTAACTAAGTATAGATTGGGCATATTACTTTGAATTCGATGATTCATTTCATTTTCTTCAAAATAAACGTGATAATAGGAATCAACGATATTAAAATTCATTTTTTCATACCATTTCTGAACCCATAAATCATCTCTTGTCCAAGCCTCAAAACGATTTAAATTCACTCTTCTAGCTTTATTTTCAGCAGCATAGAGTAATTGTTGTCCTATTCCACGCCGGGAGAAATCCGGATGAACAGCGATATGCCAAATCATCCCTCCTAACCCTTCTCCCCTGGAGCAAACTGTTCGTTCTTCTATTTCATATTCTACATCAATAAGCCCAACGATTTGACCGTCCAACTCTGCGACTAGCTCGATTGCTGGATTTTCATAACATTCTTTCTTATTTAGTACATTATCAAAATAGGCAGTCTGTAGAAACGCAAGTGTTCGGCATCTTACCCAACCAGTCTCGTCATTAACCCTATAGTCTCTAATAATCACTTTTTTCCCTCCGGATTTTAGGGACCACGCAGTTTATAGGGGATTTATACGCTCTTCCCTTAAAATAGATTCACCCCGTTAAATATGTTCGCGATTTTCATAATATACCGCCTCCTTCTAATTATAATTATTTAAATTTTATCAGATTTTTCCAAAATATACACTGATAAATGACAGATTCCATACACTATAATATCCCCCAAAAAAAAGAAAAAGCACAATTCTTGCTACAGAAATGCGCCCGATTGTCGAATAACTTAACTGTAAATTAAACATTTTAAGTAAGTTCTAAAAGCACAGTCTCTATTTCTTTATTGAAGGTAGATTCTTTCCAAAGTGTAACGGCCTCTTTCTCTTGATACTTTTCAATTAAGATTTGAATCACATTGTATCCAATAAAATACCCTAAACGTGTGAAACCAAAGTAGGAACCTCCATTAATTGAAAACCATTCATGGATAACTTCAGGTTGTGTACGTTTATTTATATCTTCCAAAAAAGTAATGATAATATCATTTTTGTTATCTTCTGCAAATTTTAACCATTCTTCTCCATTATCTTCGTATAAAAAATAGACCGATTTGTCAGCATCAGCAACTTGTTCTGAAAAATACGTTGCACATCCTTCCTGAAACAACGTTGTAAAGGGATGAAACCACTGAACTTTAGACCAATCCACCCCCTCCTGATCTGATAAAATATTATGAAGAGTATGACCAAATTCATGAGCAATAATTACTTTTAAATGTTTATCATCAGAAGAGAGCTTTTCTAAACAAAATGTCACTTCAGGAATAATTTGACGATGTGTAAATGCATTTGACCCATATGCTCCAACAATAATATGTACATCTTTAGTGAACTCGACATTATATTTTTGTCTGTAAGTTAACACCACTTCTTGAATTAGGCTTTCGATTTTTCCACTCGATTCCTTTATCTCACTCATTTTGGAAGGGTATCTTTGAATTGCGTTTTTAATCTTCTCATCTGGATTTTTACAATGATACAGAAAGTATTCCTTGAAGTGTTGTGAGAACTTTTCATGGTAGTGTTTTAAGAACCGCTCCGAGGGCATGTAGTTTAATAAAAAATATGGAACTGTATTATAAATTTTCATAATTACCGTCCTCCATTTCATAACAATCCTCTTCGTTAATTTGAACTATACTTTTATATTTCTCCTAATAATTATTAGTTCCTGCTTATTCCACAATCTGGCCCGATTGTGGAATAAGAAAACTGCATTCCATACAGTTTTTTTATCAAACTTTATTATAAATGATCGAACTTAATTATAAATCATCAATCTTTATTTAAAAAACCACAATAAAAAATACATCCATTATCTCAATAAAGATTTAATGGATGTATTTTTATATACGAAAAGTTTGATTATAAAGTTTGATTATATATAATCAAACTTAAATCCTCTAAACATAAGGTCTGGTTTTGTTTTGTTATACTATTTACCCTATATTATTTTAAAAAAGGCGGTTTTTGTATTATGGGCTACTGACCGATTTCGTGCTGGAGTTGCTTTAAAAAACTTTCCATAAATTGATGTCGTTCAAGTGCCATTTGCTTGCCCTTTTCCGTTACCATTAAATCTTTTAGCAATAATAATTTCTCATAAAAATGAGTAACAGACGAGGTATTTTTCTGACGATATTCTGACTCTGACATAGTTGTTCGTGCTTCTTCTTCCTTATCATAAAGCTTGCGACCTTTTGCTCCACCATAAGCAAATGTTCTAGCAATGCCAATAGCTCCGATCGCATCTAAACGATCTGCATCTCGAACGATTTTTGCTTCTAATGATGTTGCTTCTAGCTCATTCCCACCATTAAAGGACACTTGGGCAATACAATCACGAATATGTTGCTTTTTTTCCTCGCTAACAGGTAATTCCGTAATAAGCTGTTCTTCCTTTTCCTTGCTATCGGTATACTTTTTGTCACTGACATCATGTAAAAGCACCGCTATTTTCACAACTTCTTCATCTGCTGTTGGCTCGCTATGTAGGATAGCTACTGCATTTTGATAGACACGTTCAATATGTTGATAATCATGACTAGCATCAAATTGCTCATATATTTCACGTACTTTATTCATTAAATGATTCATAGTCTACACTCATTCCTTTCCTACAAAATTATACTGTATTTTATTACATAAGAGGTAATCTAGAAAAATTAAAAACCAAATCTATTTCAATTGACTATTTTTTCAGAATATTGTATGATAAACGTACAGAACAGCTATTTGTTCTGTACCTCATATTTTTCAGCACTGTACAACAGCTGTGTGTTTAACTGATTTAACATTAACTTCAGCGGGCTTACAATTGAATAACTGTTTAAAAGATGACGTGCGTATTGAAAACCAATCATCTAAACAAATAAAAGTGAACACTTTCCCTTAGAAATTCTTTGTTTAACCCGCATAGCCAAATGTACATGCCGAAAATGTGAACAACAGGTTAGTTTGTTGCATAACCAAAAGGATTTCGCCAGTTGTAGCAGAAGTGCATTGTTTTTTCATTACTGGTTGTTACCTTCTTCTAGTCAATTCCTTGATTATGTATGAACGTAGCTCCTCCCTTTAATGAAAATCGTACACAATAATTGCTTACAGCTTGTGAATATCACGTTTTATGAGTTGTGCAAATCAAGAAGAAAATTCATTTAAGCCATCAATGTATGAAGTGAAAAAGGAAGTAGGAACGATTGTGATAAAATGTATTACCCTCCCGCTGAAGGACAAATAAAAGCTGCCCATCTTACAATCAAGTAGATGATGGCAGCTTTTACTGTTTTGTTTTCTTTATAGAACGCCTTTGATCACTTCATCAATTTCCTGCAACAGTGCTTCGTTTTGCATTGTTGAACTTAATTTTAAGTTAGATTGATCTACATGAATCACTGCGACATGCATTCCTTCTTGAATACTTGCACTTGGAACAGGAAGCATTTTCTCCGTATCGAACGTCATGATGAGATCTGGGAATTTGGATTGTACCTGTCCTTCCTTCGATAATGTCATATATTCATTCCAGAACGTCAGATGGTAATCACCCACTGATAACTTCCCGACATCGAAGCCATTTTCCTTTGTTAACGAATAATTTGTGACTTCACCTGATATAATGTGCACCCCATTCAAATACTGCAACACATGGGCTAGCTTTTCTTCAAAGGTTTGCCCTTTTAAGAAGCGATAGCCAAGCTCTATGGCCATTGTGATCGCATTTGGCGCTCCATGTTTTTGTAAATAGTCAATCGTCACAGGATTTCGAGTTACCCCTACTAGCCCACCTGCTAAAATAGATGCTTGACGTGCCGTTTTTGCGGTGCTGTGTAAATTCCCTTCCACAAAGCCTTGGACGGCGAAGTCATCTTTTCCTCCTGCATAAAATTGTACGGATTGATAGTCTCGTTGTTCATGGAGATTTAAAGAGCCCATGATTCCCGTTGGATGTGCTCGTCCATTACAAGGAGCATCCACAACCGGTACTTCTAATAAGATGGACTGCAGCCAGCCATTGATCGTCGTGATGGCACCATTTTCATTGGTAATGATGCCCCTTAGACGTTGATTGGTATGGTTGTTCATATGGCGATAGCTCCAACAAAGCTGTTCATTCGAAATGTATTGATCGGCTGCTGATGGCGCACCTACCATTGCCACACAGGCAACTAAATCTTCTTGATCTAATTCGGTAATATCCACTATTTGAGGTTCGCCTGCTGCAAAGATTTCCTCTACCAGCTTGAGTCCTTCCTCTAGGAGACCACCGCCTCCACCGCCAAGGATTGCTCCTCCATAAACAGCAGCAATCCCATCCTCATAGGACAATACTTTTGTCATCCTCTATTACCCCTTTCTATTTCCCTATTTTTAGAATCGAAGAGAAGAAGCTATACAACGCATCCCCAGCTATGACACCTGCTGCAAAGACCGTCATTTCAGATTCTCTCTTACCTTTCGTCATATATGTGAAAATAACACGAAGTAAGATACCAGCTAATACAGCCCAACCAGCAATAGGATTGACAAGTAATAGACCTGTTGCAAATAAAATACCCATTTGTCGTTTTGAACCACCGATTAGCTGAATTAATGCACCTGGAATCGCCCAAATCATTAATTGTTTCGCTACATCGCCTGTAACGCCTGATTGAATTGTTGCTGCATACACATGGTTAACAGGTGCTACTAAACCTTGTGCAAAATAAGATTTATAAGAAAGTAGTACAACTATTGCTGAAATGGAGAAGGCTAACATCCCAGCAATCATTTGCTGTTTACGTCCTTCTTTTTCTAAAGCAGGATCACTACCATTACCACGTAAAATAAAACCAGTTTTTAAGTCATAGCCCATATCCGCAAATGCTACCCCTGTAGCGGCACTATACCCTGCTAATAACGCAAGTGCTGGAGCTGGGAAACCAATTAAAATACCAACAATTAGTGTAATAAATGCCACTGCAAATGCTGGGAACCAACCCGCATGCATCGCCGCGATACCTACAATTAGCTCATGGACAAATGCTGCAATCGTTGCAAAGATGATGAATCCTATTAACATACCGAAAGACATATGCGTAATAATACCACCTAAAATGGCGATTAATAACGCAATGGCTAGATAGGCAATAAATCCTACACCAAAGCCTTGACGAATTTCTTTTGGATCTTTTGAATAGCTTAACTCTTCTGACTTTTTCGCAGAGCGTTTATTCAATAATGTAAACGCTACTTGGAAAAGAGCCACAATGCCGGCACCAATCATAATACCATGTGGAATATAGTAAGCATTTAAGTCAACATTAAATAATTGAACAGAATAGCCTCTTAGTAAAAGACCTATCCCAAACATTGTCAGCGCCCAAATGTTACCGATGAACGCTACCCCAAAAGCTGACATTGGAATTTTCAACACAGATCCCACGATACCAATTAACACACCACCAATTAATACCTTTGCATTCTTACCGCCTTTATCGCCTGCTTTAATGGCTTCAGCTGTTGCAACCCCTGGTGGCCAAGTACCCGCTGCTGGGAAAATCTTTGTATCAAAAAATTTATATAATAATAAAGCATCAACAAACATCGCTAAAATAACACCGATAAACAATGGTAATACTAAATTTTCATAGCCTAATACATATGGAATACCAATTGGCAACATTAAACTACTTGCTGCACTAAATGTAGCAGAAGAAATCGCCGTTTGAATAATATTTTGTCTGTGTACAGATTTAAAGGCAATTAGCTTGCCAATCGGTATTCTTCCAAGAATCATCGCAAATATTGCCCCTACGATTGATGTATTGGCAGAAATCCCTAAAGTCGTAATTAGCTGTATCCCAATAATTGCCCCCACAACAGATGTTAAGACGATCATTAGTAGAGTTACAGGCTCTAAAGCCCTTGGATGTAATACTTTATTATTCATAGTGTCAGCTCCCCTATTGTTGTTATAATTTTGAAATGTGTGATTGTATTTGCTGAGCTACTTTCACTAACTGTTCAAGCATATTTTTCTCCCTTTGATCATCTAAATCATATACTAACCCAGAAATTGTAAGAGACGCAGTGATTTCCTTTTTATAGTTAAATAATGGTACACTGATGCCAAATGCATGTTCATTATACTCCCCAACGGTAACACACCAATTGTTTTGGCGAATTTGTTGCAACTCTTCCTTTAATGATGCGAGGAAAGAAATTTGCTCTTCCTTCGATTGTTCCTCATGAAAGAAGGCGATTAATTCCAACTGCCTGTCCTCATCTAAATAAGCAAACATTACCTTACAGGAAGCACCGATGTAAAGGGGTGTCTTTGTTCCTAAAGACACCGCATACTTTACATTTTTATTGCTTTCGGCTATTTTCGTTGTGACACCATATTCATTGTCCATATAAGTAAGAAATACTGATTCATTGATTTCACTGGCAAGATTTTGCATCAATTCATAAATGGTCGAGTGAGGGTCTTTGGAATTCGATAACACATCATAAAAAAGATACATTTTATAACCTAATTTATATTTTTTCGTGTGTTCATCCTGTATTAAGTAACCCGCTTCTGTAAATGTATTAATGGTTCTTTGCACGACACTTGTCGGCAGTTTCATCATGCGTGAAATTTCACGAACACCTAATGCATTTTCTTTCGTTGCAAAGCATTCTAGTATATCCAATGAGTTTTTTAATGTCTTGACAGTCATCTATTTCTCCCTTTAAGCGTTTTGATAACCGTATCGCTCTTTCGCTACATCTACAGAAATATATTCATTTAATAGATCACGTTCAATGGCCTCTGTGCTTCGTTCATGTGGATGACCATACCCACCGCCAGTTGCTGTAACAAGCTCTATACGGTCGCCTTTTTGCAATTCATAATTGGCAAGTACGCCAACAGGTCCAATTTTCGTTCCATCCTTTTTATGAATGATTAAATAGTTGTGAGAGCCTTCTCCACCACCATTTAAACCGAATGGCGCGAATTGATGTCTACCTAAGTTCACAGAAACCTTTTGACCATCATGATTGACTGTATAAACTCGACGAACACCTAAGCCACCTCTAAATTGACCAGCACCAGCACCGTCACAATTTAAGCTATATTCATCAATTTGAATACCATATTTTGTTTCTGCAATTTCAACTGGAAGATTATAAGTTTCACCATCTCCCATACAGTATTGCCCGCTTTGCCCATCCTCATCATTCGCTGCTCCCCAGCCACCAACAGATGGCTCAACAATTAGGAATGACTCATCATTTTCAGGATTTTTCCCAGTGAGAATAAACGTACAAACAGATTGTAGATGCCCTGCTGATAAGCGTTCTGGTAAATGTGGGGCAAGAGCTTTCCAAATGAGATCTGCTGCTCCAATACGTGCCTCAAAGTTCATAGACACAGGATGTGGACGTTTGGCTGAAACAATGGAATTGTCATCTGTGATAATCGTTAAGCGTTTAAAGACACCTTCGTTAATTACGTCAATATCGCCCAGTAATGCTAGGAACATAACGCGCACACTTGCCATTAAACCAAATTGAGAACAGTTCATTGGCACATTGACCGCAGGATGTGAGCCTCTGAAGTCACAAATAAACTCCTCATCACTGATTGTGACTTTCACTTTAATTGGATAAGGTCCACCTTTTAAAGGGTCGCCTTCAATAAAGTCCTCCGCATAAAATTCACCTTTAGGTAGGTGTTGAAGCTCATGCTCTACAATTTTCTCACCCTTGTCCAATAATTTTTGAATGGACAATTTCACCGATTCCGCACCAAACTTCTGACAAAGCTCTGCGATTCGTTTTTCTCCTGTTTTTAAGGCGGCTACTTGTGCAAACATATCACCAATTGAAAGCTCTGGTAAACGAACATTCGTAGAAATGATTTCATAGACTGCATCGTTCAACTCACCTTTATGATAAAGTTTGACACCTGGTAGCTGTAAACCTTCCTGATAGATTTCATTAGAATTACTTGTAAACGAACCAGGGTCCATACCCCCTACCTCTGTCCAGTGTGCTTTATTGGCAGAGTACGCAATAATTTCACCGTTGTAGAAAATAGGGAGAACTAAGCCGACATCTGATAAATGCGAGCCGCCTCCAACATAAGGGTCATTAATAATAATGACATCACCTTCGTGTAGTTTTTTCCCATTATCAAACTTTTCAATAACACGCTGTACCATTGGACTTAGCATCCCAATAAAGCTCGTTACACCGTTCCCTTGACTAATTAAATTACCCTTGGCATCTGTTAAACCACAAGCGTAGTCTAATACTTCATAGATAACTGGGCTCATAGAAGAACGTGCTAGGGCAACAAACATCTCATCTCCTATAGCCAGCAATGAATCTTGAATAATTTCTACTGCAAAAACATCTTTTTTCATGTTTTATTTCCCCTCCATCTCTACAATCAAGTTGCCATATTTATCAATTTCAATCGATTGCTTGTCATTGATTACGACCGTAGATGTTGGATTTTCCACAATAGCAGGACCCGTAATGACATAGCCAGGTACTAATTTTTGTTGGTCATAGACATTGACCTCTACCCAACCTGTTCCCTTCACATATAAATTGCGTTGTGCCTTAATACATGTGGAATTGTCGATATGAGAGAAGTCTAGCTCTTTAAATTGAACCGCCTCATCTTTACCGTAGATTGTAAGATGTAAGTTGACTAACTCGATTGGCGTAGCTGGTAAATCAAAAGAAAACTCTTGTTTATGTTTGACGTGGAAGGCTTCAGCCAATTCAAGTAGCCCCACTTCATCAAGCGTAGTCGTCGATGCATTTAATTTAACGGCATGCTCTTGACCCTTGTAGCGTAAATCATAATTAATTTCAAAATAATAATGATCCTTTGATAATGGTGCATCTGCATAGGCATTGGCAATCACTTGATCAATATTTTCTTGAATAGCCGCAAGATGGTCTTTGTCAAAGTTCATTAAACTTGTTTGAATATAATCTTGTCGGTATTCAGTCATCATCATTCCTAATGCTGAAAAGACGGATGAGCCATAAGGAATAATGACTTTTTTCATGCCAAGTTCTTCTGCTAAATTAATCGCATGTAGTGGACCACCACCACCAAATGCCACCATTGTAAAGTCTTCAGGGTCATAGCCTTTACGAATAGAGATCAGCTTCAGTGCATTTAACATATTGGAGTTTGCAATATCTAAAATACCTTGTGCTGCTTCTTCTGCTGACACATTAAATGGTTTCGCAATTGCTTCTACAAGAGCCTCCTCCACTTTGTCAATGGATATCGGGTTATCAAAGTTTTCTAAGGATAATCTTCCTAAAAAAACATTGGCATCTGTAATTGTTGGCTGTGTATTCCCTAAGCCATATGCTACAGGACCTGGATTTGCCCCCGCAGAATCTGGTCCAACCTTTAATGAGCCAAACTGATCTACACGTGCGATGGAGCCACCACCATTCCCGATTTCCACAATGTCCACTACAGGTGTTTTAATCGGATAGCCCGCAAATTTTTCATTTCTTTCAATATAGTAATCTGTTGTGACATTGACTTTGCCATCTGTAATCAGCGAGCATTTTGCCGTTGTCCCACCAACATCAAAAGCGATAATATTGGATTCATTGAGAAGTTGACCTAATTTTGCAGCTCCAAACATACCTGCTACTGGACCCGATTCTACAAGATTAATCGGTAGCTCCATTGCTTTATCAAAGCTTGTAGTCCCGCCATTCGATTGCATAATTTTTAAATGGTCTGTAATGCCAATTGTGCTTAGTTTCTCTTTTAGGCTTTTTAAGTAGGCATGTGCAATTGGCTTTACATAAGAATTAAGGACTGTTGTGTTTGTTCTTTCATACTCACGGTATTCTTTAATCGTTTCACTTGAAAGTGTGATATACACTTCAGGCCAAATTTTTAAAATAGCTTCTTTTAACTGTTGTTCATGAATTGGATTTTTATAGCCATGAATTAAGGAAATAGCAATCGCCTCAACCCCCAATTCCTTAAATTTATGAACGATCTCGTCAACTTCCTCGGTATTAAGCGCTTTCATAATATTTCCTTTAAAATCGATTCGCTCATCGATTTCTTGTCGTAAGTAACGCTCTACAAATGGTTCTGGTTTTTTATATTTGAAGTTATATAAGTCTGGTCGATTACCGCGTGCAATTTCTATAACATCACGGAAGCCCTTTGTTGTAATTAACCCAACTACGCCCCCTTTTCTTTCCGTTAATGTATTGATGATAACCGTCGATCCATGAATAAAAGATTCAATTAGAGAATCCTCCGTTACATGTCGTCCTAATACATTTAATATGCCATCCTCAAAGTGACCAGGTGTCGTATGTCCCTTATCAAAATGAAGATTTCCTTTTTCATCTGTGAAAACTAGGTCAGTAAAAGTACCGCCAATATCTGTTGCGATTTTCAAGACTTCATCCCTCCGTGTTCCTATTATCGGTACAGTGTTCCGAATTAGAATTAAATAAATTATATTTAAAAGAAAAAGAAAATTCAATGTATTTTTTAAATAAAAATTCATTTGACAATTGTCCTTCGTTGTAAAAATCCGCTCTATCTTTCCAATATCAGAGAACTATTGATAAAAAATACCAAACACATTTATATAAGGAAGGTTCTCATGATTTTTTTGCAACACAAAAAAGATCCTAGTTTTCACTAGAATCTTAAAATTGCTTTAAAAAAATTAATTTTTGTGAATTTTTACTCAAGGGGTGGATGAGGAAATCATCCGAAATTTTACTTTTATACCATGTTTGCATTGTAGATAGACGATGAATTAGGTCACCTCCTACGAGCCATGTTTACCCATTATCAGTAAAAAAAGCTGCCCAATTAAGTAGGCAGCTTTTAATATTCTATTAGAACAATCCTACCGCATGTCCTTCATTATCGACATTCATGCGTAGAGCAGCTGGTGCTTTTGGAAGTCCTGGCATTGTCATAATATCGCCCGTTAGACAAACTAGGAAGCCCGCACCAAGCTTAGGAATAACTTCACGAATTGTGATGGTGAAGCCTTCTGGACGACCGAGTAAACTTGGTTGATCTGATAAAGAATACTGCGTTTTCGCCATACAAATTGGAAGAGAGTCCCAGCCGAATTTTTCGATTTGGGCAATTTGTTTTTTGGCTTGGTCTGTAAATTGTACATCTTTCCCGCCATATACCTTTTGCACAATCGTACGTACCTTTTCTTCAATCGACTCTGTTACATCATATAAAGGAGAGAAGTTGTTTTCTTCCTCTAGCACAGCTAGTACTTGCTCAGCTAAGGCTAGACCACCTTTACCGCCCTCTTCCCAGACATTCGTACGGGCAATACGAACATGATTTTCTTGACACCAGTTCAGAACGGCTTCTAGCTCAGCCTCTGTATCCGTGATAAAACGATTTAAGGCAATAATTGGTTCAACGCCAAATGTACGAACTGTATCTACATGTTTAGCTAAGTTTTCAATTCCTTGTAGGAGTGCTTCCACATTTTCGCCTACAAGCGCTGTTTTCGGTACACCACCATGCATTTTTAATGCACGAATTGTCGCTACAATGACAACTGCGCTTGGTTTAAAGCCTCCCTTACGAGCTTTAATGTTCATGAATTTTTCAGCACCTAAATCAGAGCCGAAGCCCGCTTCTGTCACCACAATATCAGCTAGCTTACGAGCGGTTTGTGTCGCCATAATAGAATTACAGCCGTGGGCAATATTCGCAAATGGACCACCATGGATAATAGCAGGTGTTCCCTCTAATGTTTGAACTAGGTTTGGCTTAAAGGCATCTTTTAATAATAGTGTTAAGGCACCCTCTACCTGTAAATCACGCACAAAGACAGGCTCACGCTCAAAAGTATAGCCAATCACGATACTTGCGATGCGCTCACGTAAATCCTCAATGCTTGTGGCTAAACAGAATACCGCCATAATTTCTGAGGCAACCGTAATATCAAAGCCATCCTCACGCGGCATACCTTGAACAGGACCACCTAATCCCACCACTACCTTACGAAGGGCACGATCATTTAAGTCCATGACACGTTTCCAAATTATGCGTCGAGGATCAATGTTAAGTGCATTTCCTTGGTGGATATGATTATCAATAAATGCGGATAAGGCATTGTTAGCAGTTGTAATCGCATGAAGGTCACCAGTGAAATGTAAATTAATATCCTCCATTGGTATAACTTGTGCGTAACCTCCACCCGTTGCGCCACCTTTTACGCCCATGACTGGACCTAATGATGGTTCACGTAATGCGACCATCACCTTCTTATCTAATTGATGAAGGGCATCTGCTAGTCCAACAGTCACAGTCGACTTTCCTTCACCAGCTGGGGTTGGACTAATAGCTGATACTAATACTACCTTTGCATCCTCGCCCTGCGCAGTAATTTTTAATGGGTCAATCTTTGCTTTGAAGCGTCCATACTGCTCAAGAGCATCCTCTGGAATACCCGCAGCATTGGCAATTTCCGTAATAGGTTTGATCACTGCTTGACTAGCGATTTCTAAATCTGATAATGGTTGATTTTTCGTTGTCATTTGGCATCCTACTTTCTATGTTGTTCATTTCCATTATAGTCTTAATTGTGAAAAAAAAGAAAGCCAGATACGCAAGCATTTCGTCAATCAATTGACATCTTTGTTCAATTCCTGTATGTTCTAAGAGAAAATGCAATTTTTTCACATTTTCTCAATGAGAGCACCATTTATTTAACTTTATTTTACATTCAAGCGCATTGGAGGCGAATGCTTATGCAACAGGGGATCGTAAAGTGGTTCAATAATGAAAAAGGTTATGGCTTTATTGAATGTGATGATGGCGAAGATGTATTTGTTCATTTTACGGGCATCCAGGAGGAAGGCTTCCGTACACTTGAAGAAGGTCAAAAGGTTTCATTTGATGTTGTGGAAGGCAATCGTGGACCCCAAGCATCAAATGTTGTAAAACTATAAACATAATGGGGCTATCCGTGTAGTTCCAGATTAGCAGCGGATTAGGAAATGAATCGTTTCCTTCATCCGCTTTTTGTGCTGTTTTATAAGCTTAATGACCCCTCCATGTTATAATAGAAGTAATAGGATTTCGATGCAAAAACCAATGACAGAAGTTATTTTGAAGCATAAAGAACGACAAAGTGTAGCAGAATTTGCGGCAACACTGGAAACGATTGCAGAAAAGCTTAAAGAAAATGGTGAATTCACTTTTGTTCAAGGCACAGAGCCAACAGTTGTCAGCCCAAGTGAACAGCTCAAAATCGAATACTCCTATACAAAAAAGGGCGACAAGCATTCATTTGAAATTGAGTTTGATTGGTACACAGGTACAGAAACACCGAAAAAAATGACAATCGAATAATAATAGGTAGCGAAAATCCACTTCTTTGATGAAGTGGATTTTTCCATATTGTTGAATAAAGAGCATGTCACTATAAAAAGACCTTTTAGCAAGGTGAGGGGTTGATTTCGCTCCAGGGTCTCCTGTGTAACGCTAAATCCACAGGAAAGCAAGTAGCCTGTATCAGAAATTCTATTGATGGGTTTGTTTTTCAATACTTATGTACAGAGGCTGGAGCAAAGGTGTTTCAGCCCATAAAAATACCGAGCTATCCACTAAAACGCTTACGAAGTGTTTCGGAATAGTTCGGTTTTTCTAGTTATCATGTATAAAGATTATTCGGCTTAATGAAGGTCCTAGTGTTTGCTATGTTCCAGCCTTTTTTCATTATCGATTTATCCAATAAAAAGCACCTGGGCAAACTAATGTTTCCTTTGTTCGCTTAGGATCCTTTAATGTCACGCCAAATGGTCCCTCTTTGACATGACCGAGTGTCATTGCCTTCGCACTCTCTTCCTTGTAGAAATCTAAACGCATATTCGGTAGCTGTAGTGACATATACTGCTCATATTGCGTAGGCTCTGGTAGCTGTAGCACCTGTTGCCACAGCTGAACGGTTGCCTGCATGTCCCTGACATAGAATTGGACGGATTCCATCGTTATAGCCTGTTTTACATCAATGGCACCACTTGCCTTTAATTGTGCCAAACGCTCTTCATCTTCCTCCGCCCATTCAATCAAAAATGGAAAATCAATTGGAAGATCTGGCTTACCAAAATGCAGTAGCTTCCATTCTACCACTGTGCCATCTGGTCTTGTTCTGCTACATGCATCTGGCCCATATACTTCATAGCCCAATGCTCGCAAGCGCCGACCCTCTTCCTCAATATTTTTTGTACGCAGGGCAATTCGAGAAAATCCCTGGCGCTCTTGATCACGTTTAAACGTATAATGTAGGGAATATGGGTATTGTGCCGCTTGCTCAAATAAATCACGATCATAAATAGCAATTTGTTCAATATAGCTTAAGCCAAAGTAGCTTAACGTATTATAAGTCCCCCACATCGTGTGCTGCCCACCATTCACTGTATGAACATTTCGTTTATTGAAGAAAACCTTTATATTTTCTGGTGATTCCACTTGATGAACCAGATGATCAAAATATAAAGTCATGGCCATTCCCCTTTCTTTCCCCATTACCTTTACCTATATGTTTGATTAGTTTAAAATTTACTCAAGAAAAGGAGTTACTAGTAGGATATGAAAAAAAGTTTCGTTTACCTACAAACTCCGTTCACTAATTTCATAAAGAGGTGATTTGAATGACAGATTTAGTAGCTGCCTTTAAATTGGCATTAGGTAATTATCCTACAGGCGTAACAGTTGTCACGACATGTCATGACACACAACCTATTGGCTTAACCGTCAATTCCTTTGCATCTGTTTCAATCGATCCGCTCCTTATTTTGTGGTCACTCGATAAAAAATCTCAGCTCCATCCTTATTTCACGGCTGCGCCAAATTTTGCGGTCAATATTTTAGCGAGTGATCAAGAGCATTTATGTACACTTTTTGCTAGTAAAATCCCTGATCGCTTTGCGCAAGCACAGTGGTCAACTTCCACTTTAGGACTACCGATTTTACATGATACAGCAGCTAATTTACAATGTAAAACATTTCAACAAATCGATGCGGGCGACCATACCATTTTTATTGGGCAGGTGGTAGACATTACAAATGCTCAAAAAGAGCCTTTGCTTTATCATCGCCGTCATATCGGTCCCATACCAAAAGGCTTTTATAGCTAGCCTATCACACAAAAAAAGGGCCACTTGTAAGCACAGGATATCCTTCATGCTTATAGGTGGCCATTTGACATAAGTTCTACTGAAATCATTGTTATTTTTTCTGCGGAAATCTTTGCTTTTCAAGCCTATTAATTTGCACAATTACACCATCTTGAATCGTAATATGCACTTCACCAAATTCAAGATTTTGAATCGCCTTCGCAATTGCCTCTAGTTTCTTATCATCTACTTTTACTGACTGAGCCATACGAAACACCCCTTCTTTCTTATTCCTTATTGTTCATAAAGAGGCCAACGCATCAAACTGATTGATAGCCCCTCCTATCTCTCAGACACCATCTGTTGGATTTGGCACCTGTTTTTCGGTTGCCGAGGCTTCATTGGGCCAAGTCCCTCCACCTCTCTTGATAAGAGTACTGCGTTTCTTGAAAATAATTCTATAATTCCGCTATAGGAATGTCAATACAAAATATTAGAAAACCTAGTTGAATACTATGCAATATGTCGTTTAGATTAAAAGACTCCCTATACCTAAAGTATTTTATGCCTAGTCAGTGAGAAATAGATGGCAATCCATTAATTTATTACGAGCTCCATTTCCTCATTATGAATTCAAGTGGGCCTCGATGATGTTTAGCCCTCCACCATACAGAAACAAAGACACATCCTAAAAAGTAACAGCAGGCATACAGCATAGAAAAAGCAAGTGTTTGGTTCTCCAGCTTTTGGCAAACAATTAGTATTCCAATGCCTATAAAAACATGGCCAACATAATGCGTTAAAGACATTTGTCCAGTTAAGATTAAAGATTGAATGACTTTATTTTTATATGTCTCTACAAGATAGATGGAGCCCACGATAAGGACAATAGCCGAAGCCGAATTAGATAGGACATACATCATATTTGGTGGAATCGGTCCTGTATCAAATAAATACAATGCACTCTCTACATCCAATAAATGAATGGTTGTCATCTTAATGAATACTGTTGAACAAGCCTCAGTCAAGATGACTAGCAATAAACCAGTCACCAATAAGATTTTTCGTAATGTACGATTTGTTAAATCTAATGTGCCGATTAACATGCCGATCAGAAAAAAACAAATCCAGGGGAAAAGTGGGTGATAGCCATTAAACAGCAAATTTCTAATAAATCCTACTGGTGTCCAAAAATCCAGATACTCTAGTAACACATATGTTGGATGCCAGCCAGCAAGGTAATTAAATTGAATTTGAAGCCATTGTGAAAGGATAAGAATGACACCGATAATAAACATCATCCTTTTCTTAGATTGGGCAATCAACCATGCGGCAACAAACATATACACGCCATAATAATGTAATATATCTCCTGTCCAACCGATCGCATATAGTACTATCCCTATCATGAATAATAAAAGCGACCTCTTCCACAAAATAAGTCGATTCTGACGAAGAAGCATTGGGTCCTTACTCTCTCTAGCCTGACGAGTCATTAAGGCTGTTCCTATTCCTGCTAGCATGACAAATACGGCCGACGCACGCCCCTCAAACATATTTTGTAAGGCAATCAACCGTGTTGAACCATTCGTTGTAGAACCTGTTATGACGCCAAAATTGACAATGAACATACCAAGCATAGCGAGAGCTCTTGCAAAATCAAGACCTTCAATGCGCCGATCATCATTTCTATTTGTCATCTTTGCCCCCTTGAATAACGCTATGTACAGCCTCCTTCCAAATAGCTCTATAGTTCAATTGGTTACCTGTTAACATGAAATTACCGATATTATCATAGACCAAGGCTAGCATCTGTGCCTTTGCTTCTATATGAGGCGTATCGTCTAGAACTCCTAGCCGCACACCCCATTGTAGGACTTCAACAAAGCTTGTTAAAAAGCTGGTTTCTAGCTCCACTAATTGGCTCTTATAGCTTTCATCGCGAGCCGCTAATAGCACATATTGATTAAATATTTTATTAAAATAAGGATCCTTGCCCTGTGCCTCAATAGACTTATAGCCTAGCTCGAGTAATTTTTCCTTAAAATTAGCGGAAGTAAGCTCTTTATAATCCACAGCGATATCCTGTTGAATTTCTTTATACAATTCATCAAATATGTAAGCGATTAATTGATCTTTTGATTGAAAATAATAGTAAATGGCTGGTTTTGAAATACCTACCTCTGTAGCAATCATTGCTAAGCTTGTTTTTTCAAACCCATTTTCCGCAAACATCACATAAGCAATTTCTATAATCTTTTGAAAGGTTTGTTCTTTATTTCCCATTATTACCCTCCTTTTTTACCGACCGTTAAGTAAATATTATAGGATGCTAACCTTTTAGACAAGAAAAAACTGTGTAGAAATAGTTCTCTACACAGTTCACATTTATTGATTTTGTAAATGCATCATTAAAGCTTCTGCTGTTTTTTGCTTACCCATTACTTTAATAGGCTGTCCATCAGCAGGTACAATCCAATGAGGTTCATCCCCCCCATATAAAGACTGAGAGCTATTTGCTACCATAAATTGAGCATTGGCTGTTTCCATACGCAGTCTTGCGCGAGCTAACAAGAATTCCTCATCATTCGTGGCTTCGAGCTTAAAGCCTACTAATGTTACATTCGGTTGCCAGCCCTTAATTTGACCTAATACTTTTGGCGCTTTTTTAAAATGAATAATAGGTGGTTCGTCAGAAGGCATTTTCCCCGTTTCCTCCATTAAATTACCTGATTGATCATATACTTTGTCAATGACCCAATCAGAGCCCGCAGCCGCCATAATGACAATATCGATATGTTGTTGTTGAACTGCATGACGCACCTTTTGTCCTAAATCCTCTATGCCTTCAAATTGTATCAATGTCATATCATTTTGGTTTTCTGGGAGCTGTGCAAAGTAACCATGCATGTACACTACATTAGCGCCAGCAGCCAGCGCCGCCTCTGCTAAATAACACCCCATTGTGCCTTTTGATAAATTCGTGTGACCTCGTACACGATCCCATTTTTCAAGTGTTCCCCCACTTGTAATCAGTACGGTTTTGCCCTGTAATGTCCCCATACACTCACCTATTTTCTGAAATATATACAATTACTATTTTAACGTAATGTAAGGATATGCTTCAATAGCCACTATTTTAGGGAGCTGTTTTGCTCTTTTAGCCAAGCACTTAATATCTCTGCAAATTTCTTTGTGACGGGCGAAGCATGATGTTTCATAGCAATACCAATCGTTCGGTAGCCACCTTGCTTTAATGGAATCGCTTTCAATGTTGGCGGTAAATTTTGAATAACCAACTGAGGTAAAATACTGATCCCTAAATGATGAGAAATCATGGAAAGAATCCCTACCTCCTCAGAAAGCTCAAAGCGGATATTCGGCTTGACATGATATTGCTCTAATAGCACCTTGACATCATTTGTCCCTTTATAGGAAGTCATAATAAATGGCATATCCTCTAAATCTACGATATCAATTTCTGTCTTATTAAATAAAGGACTTTTATCCGAAACAATACATAACAATGGGTCCTGTTGGAGCTCAGTGAACTGATATTGCTCTGACTTTTGGCCATTCAAAAATCCTACTTCCACTTCACCGCTTAAAAGCCATTGTTCAATTTCATAGTAATCTCCCTCTCGTAACTCCACCTGTATCCCTGGAAATTGATTATCCATGATCTGAACAATTTCTGGCATCCAATTCGAGGAAATACTCGATATTACACCAATTCGAACCTTACCGCGTGTTACCCCAAGAATATGAGCTGCTTCCTGTTGCAATAATTCCTGAGCATCCAAAACCTGACGCATTGCCCTTAGCATTGTTTGTCCCTCACTCGTTAATGTTACACCTACCCGACTTCGATGAATGAGAGCAAAGCCAAACTCTTTTTCTAAACTTGATACGGCATGACTCACAGCAGACTGTGTTAACCCTAGTGCATCCGCTGCTTTTGTAAAGCTTGCCACCTCTGCCACCTTTGTTAAAATCTCATATTTAACTAAGCTCATCCGCAATCCCTCAATATACATGAATTTTTTTAATCCTATTCATTATAAACATTCGTTTTACTAATCACAATACAAGATATATAGTAATTTTTAGTATAAAAACTGTTTTAGTACACAGATGGTAGGTGAACATAATGAGTATCCAAGGAAAAGCAAATGTATTGATGGTTATTGTCACAATGTTTTGGGGGCTCTCTTATACCTTTATGGTCATGGGGCTAGAAACGTTGGCAGTTTATAATGTGGTGGCATTACGTTGTATCATCGCATTTTTTGTAGCAGGACTTATTTTTTACAAACGGATGATCAAAGTAAATGGTAAAACATTAAAATATGCGGCTATTCAAGGATTTTTACTATTCATTGTGTTCGCGTTAAGTTTATTTGGTTTACAGTCTACTTCTGTTTCAAATGCTGGCTTCATCTTGAGCCTAACAGTCGTGTTAGTGCCGATTTTCAGTAGCTTTATTGAAAAAAAGTTACCTTCACGTGCAGTAAGCTTTGCGATCATTTGTACCATGATTGGGATTACCGTCTTAACAGCACACGGCACATTCACTTTCCATAAAGGCGATTTATTAGTCGCAATTGCAGCGTTAGGTTATTCAATTTATTTACTTTTAAATAGCTCATTCACGCGAAATGTAGAGTCCATTTCATACGGAATTTATCAGCTTGGCTTTGCTGGTATTTATGCGCTAGTGTTAACTTTTCTATTCGAAACACCAACATTGCCAAATTCAACAACATCCTGGATTGCTATTTTAGGGCTTGGCATCATCTGTAGTGCGTTTTGCTTTGTGGGTCAAACTGTTGCACAACAGTATACTTCTGCTACACATACAGGTCTTATCTTCTCCTTAGAACCTATTTTTGCCGCTATGTTTGCCATGATGTTTATCGGAGAAGGCTTAACAATGAAATTAATGATTGGTGGTAGCTTTATTCTTATTGGTAATTTAGTGGCTCAATTAGAGCACTTCCATGCCCTACGCTTTATAAAAAAAGACGCACAAGAAAAAGTCATACAGTAAAACAGAGTGATCCCAGTGATCACCCTGTTTTACTCTTTATAAAAATCTTCTATATTGCTCTGCCTCTATCATACGTTGTTGATTTCTTAAACGCTCCTCTTGCTCTTCAGCAGTCTCTGGATATGTTTGGAGTGTATCAACATCATCCTCATGCTCTGCATATAAAACAATACTGCCTTGTTCTACAAGGTGTGCATAGTAAGCGATTTGTCCCTCTGACAGATTAAATCGTTTTAAGCCCTCTGTAACGGCTGAGTCGCCTGTAAACCAAGATTTAAATTGGTCTACCCAATTTCCAGCCTCATGCGTTTGCACATCGGCATCCCATTTTACATCCTCAAACTGTTGGGGATCTCTCGCAATAATATGAATATCGTCTTGGTGATAACCTTCCATTCGCATATTCTCTAAAATGTGAAGCATTTCATCCCTTGTATGGGCCACCTCAATTTTTGGATTTTGTTCATTCATCATGTTCAATTCCTCCTATGTTGTATGGCTTACTAGATAATTACCCGCACTGCACACAAGCAAACCCATTTTACTCAACTGTAATAATTGTTAAATTGCCTTAAACTACGTTGCCCGTTTGACATAATGCCTTCAGGGCAGAAAAAAAGCATGCTGGAGAGACTGTCTTCTCCAGCATGCCAATTGTCAATTTTTACTTGTCAAGAAAGGCTTTTAACATCCATGTATGCTTTTCAAGAGACTGGTACATGGCATTGAGTAAATCCTCTGTACGGTCGTCTCCTTCTTCTGCAGCTAGCTCCATTGTAGAGTTTAAAGCTTTCATCAGCTTTTGGAAATCTGAGATTGTCGTTGCAACCATGTCCTCTGTCGTTTCTTCACCTGTAGCTTCCTCTACATAGGATAGCTCTAGATGCTCTTTTAATGTCGCCACTGGCTTGCCATCCTTTGATAAAATACGCTCTGCTATTTCATCTAAATTCAATGTTGTTTCATTATACAGCTCTTCAAATTTTGCATGTAATGTAAAGAAGGCTGGACCTGTGACATACCAATGATAATTGTGTAGCTTTGTATAAAGCACAGACCATGTCGCCACTAGCTTATTTAGTTGTTTGTTTAAGTTTTGTGTCATAATCAAGTTCTCCTCCAATATGTCTCGTTCTAGCCATTAGTATGCGTAATGAAAGATGTTGGCTATACACTCATTGTTCCCGACCGACAATATTTCAAACATCCTTCATAAGAAACGATTTAGAGTAAGAATATTTCAACTATTCTACGAAATTATTTCACTTTCCGAAATAGTTTCGTTATAATGAAATCACTTATATGTAAAGGGGTGTCCATAAATGAAAGTTTTACCATTACGAAAAGATGTTGCAGTAGAAGAAACTTGGGATTTAACAGATTTATTGAGCAATGAGGCTGATTTTGAACCTACCTTAGCACAATTAGTGGAAGATGCACTTAGCTTCGAGCAACAATACAAAGGTACGATTACAAATGCACAAAAAGTAATTGATGTGTTAACAGCCTTTGAAGAGCTGCAAAAAAAGTTTGTTCCGATTGGCACATATGCAAGCTTAAATCTCGAAACAGATCGCACAAATGATGTAGCCCAAATGCGTGCGGCAAAGTTTGGTACAGCTATCGGAAAAGTCAGCAGTGCACTATCCTTCGTGCGTAGCGAGTTACTGGCATTGGATGAAGCTGTTTTACAAGAAGCAGCAGCATTAAGCCCTCTTTACAAACGCTATCTAGAGGAATTATTAAAACAAAAACCACACCAGCTCCATCCTGAAGTGGAAAAAGCGCTGGCAGCCTTCAGTGCCACATTTGACGCGCCATATAAAACGTACAATACGACGAAATTAGTGGACATGGATTTTGGCGAATTTGAAGCCAATGGCGAAAAGCATCCTCTTAGCTTTGTGCTGTACGAAAATGACTGGGAGTTTGAAGCAAATACAGATGTACGCCGTGCTGCATTTCAAGCTTTTTCAAGCAAGCTACGCGATTACCAGCATACAACGGCACAAGTATATAACACACATATTCAACAAGAAAAAACAATGGCTGACCTAAGAGGCTTTAATTCTGTCATTGATTATTTATTATTTGATCAAGATGTCGATCGTTCCCTCTATAATCGTCAAATTGATTTAATTACAAAAGAGCTTGCCCCGCATATGCGTCGTTATGCAACGTTGATTCAAAAAGCCAACGGAATCGACCAAATGACATTTGCAGATTTAAAAATTGCGCTGGATCCTGAGTATGATCCACGATTATCAATGGCTGAGGCAAAAGAATATGTTGAAAAGGCCTTAGCCGTTATGGGTGAAGACTATAATCAATTAATGGAGAGAGCCTTTAATGAACGCTGGATTGACTATGCGCCAAACAAAGGAAAATCTACAGGGGCATTCTGCTCAAGTCCGTATGGTAGCCATCCTTATATTTTAATGTCTTGGAATGAACAAATGAATGAAGTCTTTACACTTATTCATGAGCTTGGTCATGCTGGGCATTTTGCAAATACGTATGAGCATCAGTCTTATCTTAATAGTCGACCATCTCTGTACTTTATTGAAGCGCCATCGACAATGAATGAAATGCTGTTAGCGAATTATCTACTAACACATAATGATGATCTACGCTTTAAACGTTGGGTGATTTCCAATATTGTAGCGAAAACATATTATCATAACTTTGTTACACATTTACTAGAAGCTGCCTATCAACGCAAAGTCTATGAATTAATTGATGCTGGAGAAGCAGTGAATGCAACCATCCTCAATCAATTAAAACGTTCCGTATTGGAAGATTTCTGGGGTGATACAGTCGCTATTTCTGAAGGTGCTGAACTCACATGGATGCGTCAGCCGCACTATTATATGGGCCTTTATCCATACACATATAGTGCAGGGTTAACCATCTCCACACAAGTGTCTCAACGTATTTTAAAAGAGGGCGCTCCAGCTGTTGAAGATTGGCTAGCAGTTCTTCGGGCTGGCGGCACAAAATCACCAGTGGAGTTAGCGCAAATGGCTGGGGTTGATATTACGACCGACCAACCACTTCGTGATACAATTGCCTACATTGGCCATTTAATTGATGAGCTTGAACGTCTGACAGTGGAAATCGAAGCCGTTCAGCAATAATTTAACTAGAAAACGGTCCTACCTATTCAAAGGTGTAGGTCGTTTTCTTTTTTTAGTTCTAAGTAGAAAAATACGTACATATACTAGAATCAGGGCGTCCCTCTACATTTTTTAGATATTTCAAAATAGACAATCATTTTTCTTCATACAAAAGTACCGTTATTATTAATAGTACGCAAATTATTTAGCAATATACGATTAACAATGATTAAAGGAAGTGTTCTAATTATGGTAAAACGTAATGATCCATGCCCATGCGGTAGCGGCAAAAAATATAAAAAATGTTGTGAAGGCAAACAACAAGTAACAGTGGAAACAGTACAAATCGAAGAATTAGAGCGTGTGCTACAAACATTTTACTTAGAATATCCTGAACGTAAAGATGTTCGTGCCTATATTGAGCATGTGGGCACATGGCAGCCTAAATTAGAGAGCGTTTTACAGCGAGAGCTAATCGAAGCCATCGCTTTAGACGACTTTTTCTTCCATCAAGAGCCATCTATTTGGAAAAATTATCTGAAGAAAACGAAGAAAAAGGCGGTAAGACCTTCTACGGTCAAAGTACTTGAAGATTGGTCTCAGCCTACTTTATTTATTGGTACAGTGTCTGTTGTTGAGGAAAAATATTTCAAGGCTAATCATTTACTTACAAATGATGAGCTTTATATTCGACGTGAAAATAACAAACCGATCCCTGAAGGAATGCATGTATTTGCCTTCATTTTACCAGATGGTACGAAGAAATCGACTCATTATTTAGCTGTGTCTACACTGATTTTCTTCCCAGAGGATCATGCGAAAGTATTTGAAGAATTCAAGAAGAGCTTTGAGGCTTCAGAGAAGAAGGTTGGCTCCTTCTTAAAAGAAGAGCACCTAGCATTCTGGGAGTTATTAGTATCAAATGGCTATAAAGGTGAGGAATTCTCAAACTTTGAGAGCAATGTCCTATCACAAGTAAAAGACTTCTTAGAGCAAAATGAGCGTGAAACAGCACCAATGCTTGAGCTTTTAGAGGACTATTTAATTGAAGGTCAACCGACTGCGCGTAAAGAAGCAGCCATTGCAGCTGGTGCAATTCGTTATGGTCAGGAAAAAGAACTATTCGAGTCTCTATCCATGACCGTGAAAGAAATCGCTGCAACATTTGATATTTCGGCTTCCTCTCTTACAAAGTATTATCAAGACCTAAGCAGCTATGCTGAAACGAAATAATCATGACAATTAAAGAAGCTACATGTATTAGCGTTTCTAATACATGTAGCTTTTTCTCATGTGTTCATTTACTATAAACTTTTAAAAGCTCTTCCCCTAGGAACTGTAGCTTTTCTCCAACTGAACAGGCTTCAATGCAGAAACGATGAGCCCCTGGTTTACCACGTTCTTTACGTAATTGCTTAATCACTAAGCAATCCGAACAATACGTATCATGCAGTTCGTCAATATCCTTCATAACCGTCACTTTATCCATGTCGAACTCTCGCTCCTTTCACGTCCAAAATTCACTTCCTACTATTATGAAGCGTTCAATTTCAACACGCAACTATTTTGTTTGCTTCCTACGTATTTTTTCAAACACGAATTGCTCACAAGGATGCTTTGCACCATAGCCATGTTGTACAATTATAGAGAAAGTCAAAACGCAAAGTAGGGATGATATGTTAGAAGTTTATATAGATGCTGCCAGTGCAGGAAATCCTGGTCCAAGTGGGATAGGCATATTTATTAAAGGTGAAGGTCACCATATCCAAATCAGCGAGTATATTGGTGAGACAAACAACCATATTGCTGAATTCACGGCATTGGTTCGTGGCCTAGAAGAAGCACAAAAGCTAGGCTCCCCTCTTGTCTCAGTGCGTTCAGATTCCAAAATCGTTGTCGCCTCTATGGAAAAAGAATATGTGAAAAATGAGGAATTTAAACCTTATTTAGAAAAAGCTTTAGCGCTTGCCACAAGCTTTGATTTATTCTTTATCAAATGGGTGCCCGACTCACAAAACAAAGCGGCTGATGCCCTGGCCCGCAAAGCAATTCAAAGCAAAAATAGTTAATCTCATTTCACAGGACTGTTCGTTAGGAGCAGTCCCTTTTTCTTTCCCCTATTCTTCAGTTACTTATTATCTCCCAATTTCATTATTTTATGATATGCAAAAAAATGCTAGAAAACGCCGCTCATTTTCTGATTAATCCAAAACGATATTGACATTGTTAAAGCACGATGTTATCCTTTAACACATTAGTAGTTTAGCAAACGAAAGCGATAGATTATAGGGGGAAACAAAAATGAAACGTGTATTGACTTTATTTATGATGCTGACAGCTGTCATCGTTTTAGCAGCATGCGGTACTTCAAAAGAAAAGACAGCAGAAAAAGACGAAACAGCAGCAGATCAAGAAAAAATTATTATTGGAATTGACGATAAATTTGCACCAATGGGCTTCCGCGATGATAAAAATGACATCGTTGGATTCGATATTGATTTAGCTCGTGCTGCAGCAGAGCATATGGGTGTTGAAGCGGAATTCCAGCCAATCGATTGGAAAACAAAAGAGGCTGAATTATTAAGTGGACGCATTGATTTAATTTGGAACGGTTATACCATTACAGATGAGCGTAAGGAAAAGGTTTTATTTACAAAGCCTTATCTTGAAAACTCTCAAGTTGTGATAACAAAGGCAGATTCAAAGATTACAAAGCTAAGTGATTTAGCAGGACAAGAAGTAGGTATTCAATCCCTTTCTTCTGCGGCAGATGCATTAAACGGTAACCCAATTCACAAAGACGTGAAAAAAATTACAGAATTTGCGGATAATGTTTTAGCATTATCAGACTTAAAAACAGGCCGTGTTGATGCTGTGGTAATTGATGCTGTAGTTGCAGAATATTACATGACACAAGAGCCTGACACATTCAAATTATTAGAGGAATCACTCGCACCTGAGCAATACGGTATTGGTGTGAAACCAGGAAATGAAGCCTTATTAGAAAAACTACAAGCTGCGTTAGACAAAATGAATGAAGACGGTACTGCGGCTGACATTTCAACAAAATGGTTCGGAGAAGACAAAGTATTAAAATAATGACAGGATACATCAACTGTAAGAGTTTCCTTAGTGGAACTCTTACTCTTTTTGGAGGGACATCGTTATGGCGGATTACTGGCAAACTATGATATTACCGATGCTAGAAGGGGCAAAAATGACAGTTTTACTGTTTTTCATCGCCATTTTGGTATCGATTCCATTCGGCTTTTTACTAACACTCGCCGTAAAAAGTCGGATTAAACCACTCGCTTGGCTTGCACATACGTATATTTATATCATGCGTGGTACACCACTATTACTGCAATTATTATTAATTTGCTTCGGTTTACCTATGCTACCAGTAATCGGTGAATATTTAGTACTCGATCGTTTTGTGGCCGCTTGCCTTGGCTTTATTTTAAATTATGCTGCCTACTTTGCAGAAATATTCCGTGGTGGTCTTCTTGCCATCGATAAAGGACAATATGAGGCAGCCCAGGTACTCGGCTTATCCAAATGGCAAACGACGACACGTGTTATTTTGCCACAAATGTTTCGTGTCGCCTTACCCGCATTATCAAATGAATCCGTTACACTAATTAAGGATACAGCCCTACTTTATGCAGTTGCTGTTCCAGAATTACTACATTTTGCGCAAACAGCTGTCAATCGTGACTTCACAATTACACCGTTCTTTATTGCGGGTGCAATTTACTTAGTCATGACCCTTGTATTGACCGTGTTCTTTAAATGGCTGGAAAAACGCTTTAAATTCGAATAGAGGTGACACATATGGCATTGATGGAAGTAACAAATTTGAAGAAATCTTTCGATCAGGTGGAGGTTCTGAAACAAATTACATTTTCGGTAGAGAAGAACGATGTCATTGCAGTTATCGGTCCCTCTGGATCTGGGAAAAGTACAATGCTTCGAAGCTTAATACATTTAGAAGAAATCGATGGTGGCAGTATTGTAGTAGATGGTGACTATCTTGTACAGGATGGACATTATACAAAGCCACAGGACATTAAAGCAATCACAGCTAAAATGGGGATGGTCTTTCAACACTTTAACCTGTTCCCCCACTTAACCGTTCAGCAAAACCTCGAAATGGCACCGAGCTTATTAAAAAAAGAATCGGCAGAAGCCATTACGAAACGCTGTCAAGATTTACTACAAAAAATTGGGCTTGCCGACAAGGCCAAGGCTTATCCAGCCAATCTTTCTGGTGGTCAAAAACAGCGTGTAGCGATTGCCCGTGCCCTAATGATGAATCCTCAAATTTTGTTATTTGATGAACCTACCTCTGCCTTAGATCCTGAGCTGACAGGCGAAGTATTAAAGGTTATGAAAAGCCTAGCAGAGGATCAGATGACGATGATTGTCGTGACACACGAAATGGGCTTTGCACGAGAGGTAGCAAATAAGGTAGTCTTTATGGACGGTGGTCAAATTATTGAAGCCGACCATCCAGACAACTTCTTTACAAACCCTCAAAACGACCGTACAAAGGCGTTTTTACAAAAGAATTTTAACTAAGTTAAAGGAGAGCTGGCTTATGCCGCTCTCTTTTTTTACAGATTTTTATGTACAGAAAAGAGGATGGGACAAAAGAAAGAATGTTAGACCATATACAAGTTTGGTCTAACATTTTTTTGCGTTATTAGAACAAATATACTTTTAAAAATAAGAATTTGCTGTTCTGGATGTCAATACGGCTTTTAGCAATTGACAAACCTAATCCGCTACCTTGACTTGATCTCGAATAAGATCGATTGCTTCTAAAGCATGGTAAGCTTTGAATGCTTGATATCCATCGTCTAAGTAGTTTATTTCACCCTACCAACTGATTCCCCAAAAATCATTTGTAGTCCATAACAATTTATTTTACATTATTTGAAAAAAACCGTTTATCCATGTTATAATTCTTAGTGAAGATGTATATAAGTAAATAAGACCATTGGTGCTGGAACACCAATGGTCCTAGTAACAAGACGAATCGCTTCAAAGGCGATTTGCAAGGTGATGAAAGTAAACCATCTCACATGCTGGCGAGGCAGGGGCGGTTTACTTTTTTTGTGTAAAAGTAAATGACAATGCAAGTACAGAAACAATAAGTGTTGAAAGACTTATCGCAACCATTATTGCTTCAAAAATAGTCAAAGGCATCAACTCCTTTCTCTTCAATAAGTTGAATGAGATAGGTTAAAATTGTGCCAACCGCCCATGAAACCTCTATCTAGTTACGCTCTTATTATACCATATTTTGGTCTAAATCAGCCACGCTACATGATTGCCTATAAAAATAAAAACAGTTGGGACAGACCCAACTGTTTTACTATATATTCACAACTTTTTTCGGTTTCATCTTTGCAAGGCGTAATAGATAAATAATAAAGACAACCCCTAGTAAGCCTGCACCTGACAAGTAGACTGAAGCATAGCCTGCCTGCACAGCTACCATTCCCAAAATATAGGAACCTAATGCGATCCCAAGGTCAAACATCGTAAAATAGGTTGCTGTAGCATAGCCACTTCGCTGGATGGCTGTGGATTGAACGGCTAATGCTTGCAAGCTTGTCGTCACAGCTCCATAGCCGAAGCCTACAAAAATAGCAGCACTTAAAAATAACACAGGTCCTTCTACAAAAGTGAGCATAACGAGCCCAATGGCGAAGGAGATAATGCCGGGAATAATAACAAATTGCGGCCCCTTCGTATCATAAAGTTTACCTGTGTATGGCCGCGTAATTAACATGGATGCAGCAAATACTGCATAAAAAAGACTGGCCACAGCCATTAAATCCTTTTGCTGTGCATAGATCGATAAAAAGGATAAAACACTGGCATACGAGAAGGCTACTAAACTAGCAATCGCAGCAACAGGTAACGCTTTTCGCTCAAACAAATCATCAAATTTAAAGGTTAGTTTTCCTTCATGTATAGGCTTCGGTAAATCATCGGTATTGACCGTTAACGCTAGAATTCCTCCTGCTAGAATACAAATACTCATAACGATGAACAATACCTTAAAGGTACTATATTGTATTAATAATAGCCCAATAAATGGACCAATAACGACAGCTAGATTTGTAGACATCGTAAAATAGCCAAGGCCTGCTCCTTTTCGTTTAGCTGGAACGATATCAGCCGCTAAAGAACCTGCAGCTGTTGTAATAATACTAAAGAAAATCCCTTGAATAAAACGTAGACCAAGTAAAAGTCCGAATGGATGAATAAATAAATATAAGACGGTACATATAAAATAGCCCACTATCGAAAGGACTAACAGTTTCTTCTTACCAAAGACATCCAACAGCTTTCCTGAAAACGGGCGTACAATGATAGCTGACAATAAAAAGCCAGACAATAGAAGCCCTGCCTCCTTATCTGTCTGATGTAGCTCCCCTATTGCATATAGCGGCAAAGTCGTTACAAGTCCATAAAATACAAAGAAAACTGAGATATTCGTTAAAAATAGACTAATGAAACGCTTCGTCCATATTTGTGTATTCTCTTCTTGCTGCATGTCCATCAACCTTTCATTTTTTCCAATAGCTTCAGAAGTTGCTCTTGTTCTTCAGCAGTTAAAGACCCAACCATTTCTTCCTCAAACGCTAGAATAGTTGCTGTAATGGCTGGTAGGCGTTCCTCTGCTTGTGCGGATAAAGTCACAATCTTTTCTCGTTTATCCTCACCATCTAATCGTTGTACCCAGCCCAATGCCTCAAGCCTTGTAATCGCTCTTGTGATACTTGGTGCTTCTACATTTAAATATTTCCAAATTTGCGTCAATGTCATGGGTCCATTTTTATGTAAGCAATACAAAATGGTCCATTGAGAACTATATAAATGATGCTGCTTCAGCACTTCATTTAAGCAATTAGTTAGATAGCGATTTTTTTGGAATAAAGCATGGAAAATTGGATTCATCACTACTACCTCCTAAATTTATTTACCTAGCTAAATAAATACTATACGCTTCATTTTTTTCTTTGTAAAGGAAGGAATTTGGAAAGATGGCTCAATCATCAGCAGGGAATTTTTTGCATGTGTCGAATAAAACATAATAGATTCACAATGAAAAGGAGATGGAATCATGGGGAAAAAGGTTTTAATACTTGCAGGAGATGCAGTAGAGGCTTTAGAGATTTTTTATCCTTATTATCGTTGTCTTGAGGCAGGCTATGATGTCACAATTGCAGCACCAACAGCTAAAAAATTACAGACTGTATTACATGATTTTGTAGATGGCGTCGATACATACATCGAGCGACCTGCCTATGGATTAGAGGCACATACTTCTTTTGCTGATATTGATCCAACACATTTTGATGGATTGATTATTCCGGGTGGTCGTGCGCCAGAATACATTCGTTTAAACGAGCATGTTCCACCACTTGTGTCCCATTTTTTCGAAACCAATAAACCGATTGCAGCCGTTTGCCATGCAGCACAAATTTTCGCGACCATTCCTGAAGCGCTAAAAGGACGTGAGCTGACAGCCTATATTGCCTGCAAGCCAGAGGTACAAGTGGCTGGCGCTACTTATATTGAAGCCAATCTTCATACAGATGGCAATTTAGTAAGTGGACATGCATGGCCTGATTTACCAGGCTTGATGCGTGCGTTTATTCAAAAGCTTGAAGATTAAATGAATGAGGATGCCTTTTCTGGGCATCCTTTTTTCATGACGTACTTTCTTGTAATTCAATTTTTTCCACCTTTTGTGTTGCACTTTGATAACTAATTCTTACATAGACACCAAATTCCTTATCGGGTTGCTTGAGCCAAAGTTTAAACTTTTCGATTGTTGACGCCCCATGTACTTCTTTACCCTCATGCAAATAATCGATAATTTTGGCTGATGGATATTTTGTCTTTACCTCTTTGATAGCCAGTTGTCCCCATTTGGCATAGGCTGGTGTTTCTTGTTGTGCATTGGCGGCCATTGGTGTTTGTATGAACACAGCAAGACAAACAAGCAGAAGCCCAAGTAAATATAACTGCCTCACTTGAATCACTCCTTTAAAAAATAAGCGCTCCAAAAAGTTTTGGAGCAGCTTGTCTTTATTGCTTTGGCTGTTGAGGGTTATTATGAATGACTTGGTTAAACTCTGCTGAGTACTCCTCACGATCATTCTTTTTATGCGTATCTTCCTTCTTTTTCTTTTTAAAGCTTGTTTTTCTCTTTTTTGCCATGATTTTCACCTCCGCTATTTTGTTTTATTGGACTGCTGGTTTTTATCATGATTCGTTTTATTGTTTTTATTTTTAGCTTTTGCATCAAATTCTGCTGCGAATTCTTCGTTTAAGTTATCATTCGGGTTGTTATTATTGCTATTACTTCGATCAAGATCTTTACTTTTGTAGGTACCAAAAGGATTATGCGTTCGCATATTCATGGTTTTACTGTTATTTCGATTATTACGTTTGCCCACGTAACATCACCTCCTGCACATAATTTGTTCAAATTGAGGCGTTACTATGTAGGTCAGTTTCTTCGCTAATTGTAAAAAAATGAACATGACTAATATGTATTAGTCATGTTCATTCTTATTTCGTCCCTAGACAATTGTATATTCTGTAATGTTGAGCAATGCTCCGACAGCGCCTGAAAAACCATGATCGTTAATAAAGACAGGTGTATGCTTTTTCGTACGTGTATAATTTGCAATCACACGGGCAAGATGAGCATTATTGCTGAGAGTTGAACCAATATAAACAATATGCTGTGCCTTTTTTTCTTCCGCATATTGAATGCTAAGTGTTGTAATGACTTCGCCTACTAGTCCCTGAACCGTCGCTATAATATCCTCTGCTGGATGTTTCATGGACTGGGTAATGCCTACTTTCCCAAAATTACTTGCAGTTAAATGACCATCAATGGGTGTATCCATGCCCTGATAAATGTCCTTAACTAATAAATCAATGCTCTCACGATGGCCCTTGTCAGCCATTTCTCGTATTTCATTGTAATCTGTAATCCCTGTTGTAAGCGCTGACAATCCAATTAATGTCCCACCACCAACGCCTGTCCCGCCAACGCGAATATGGGTATTGCCCTCCATATAATGAATGGAAGTGCCTGTCCCGATATTGGTAATCATACTACGCTCAAAAAAGTAGCCTTCTTTATTTAGTAAAAATCGGACACCCTTTAAAGTTGCTTCAAACTCCACTATATAATGAATCGATTTCATTGTTTTAATGACATCAAGTAATTGCTCTGTACGTCCCCCCGTAACACCAATATCCTCAATATCTGGATGGTCGATAATCCATTTTTTTACAGATTGCAGATCATTAGACGGAAAGGTTGTTAAAACAAGTTCATTGTGTTGATCTAAATAAGCAACCTTTGTCAATGTGCCGCCTGCATCAATACCTATAGCCTTTGGCATACAATTCTCCTTTGATTTTATTACGCAGTTTACGCGATGATTAAGGCAACTAATAAAGTACATGCCCTCTTTGGTACGAAGGATTTTGCAAGGAGTTTTGTGTGCCAAAATCCTGACCAATTAATTTGTTCGTACAAAAGCTAAACGCTCAGTACAATCCCCCAAATTGTGTAATGACATTTTCGCCCTTTCTAAACTTTAACGCTGTTGAAATGATTGTGCAATAACTTCGTAAACTTTCATGAAAAAATCATGGAAAATATCAAATTTTTTCTATTCGATCGCTGAATTTTAACGCATTTCTAAAGCTTTATTATCATTCTACTAAAAAAATAAAGCTTTGTTAAAGCATTATGCTGTTTTTGAAATTTAACAAATATTCTAAAGTGGAGCAAGTAAGTCTTTGTCATATTAGGGGATACACCTGCATTCAGGTACGCATAAAATATTTGCTTAATTAGAACAAGAAGATTTCAGATTCCAAAAGAAGAAGGCTCATTAGTGCATGCACGATGCCTATCGTAATGAGCACATTGTATTCCTAAGTATGTAAGGTGCTAAAAGGGGGTTTATGAAATATTGACCAAATCGAACGTTCCCCTATTTTATCCATGAGAAACATAAAAAAAGTGAAAATACACTGCTTGAACAGGCACTTTCACTTTCCAAAAACGATTATTTAGCGTGCTGAATAGCCACCATCAATGACAAGCTCGGCACCTGTAATGTAAGAAGCTTCATCAGATGCTAAAAATAAAATAGCATTTGCTACTTCCTCTGGTTGGCCAAGGCGACCCATTGGTGTTGCTCTTACTAACATATCCATTGCTTCTTTTGCTTCTGATAATTTAGCAGTCATTGGTGTTTCAATGACACCAGGGAATACTGTATTGACACGAACATTGAAAGCACCAAGCTCTGATGCCGCTGCACGAGCAATCGCACGTAAAGATCCTTTAGAGGCTGTATAGGCATTAAAGCCAGCGCCAATAATCGCTGTGTAAGAGGATGTATTAACGATAGAGCCTTTCCCAGCTTCTTTCATATAGTTAGAGGCATGTTTAATGCCCAAGAAAGGTCCAAAGGCATTGATATTATGCATGATTGACCAGTCCGCTTGTGTAATTTGATCTGGTCCTTTTTCGGAGGAAATACCAGCATTGTTAATTAAAATATCAATGCGACCATATTTCTCCACAATGGCCTTTGTCACTTCTGCCCAGTTTTCATCAGAGGAAACATCTAATTTCATACCCTCTACATTGTCTAGCTCAGAGATCTTTGCTAGGTTATCTTCATTAATATCAGCTGCAATTACTGTAGCTCCCTCTTGTGCAAACAATTTCGCCATTGCTGCACCCATACCAGATGCGCCACCAGTAATCATCGCAATTTTATTATCTAAACGTCCCATTTTCTAAACTTCCTCTCTTCTGAAATGTGGTTTTTAACCTATACTTTCGTCCACATTAAAAGTATAGGTTTAAATAGTTTACTACTAAACTATATCATCTTTAGGAAACGTTTTCAAAGAATATCTCTCTAAATAAGAACAATCTGTTTTATCTTTCCCTTTTTTTACGATACGATATACTATAGATGTGGAACCATTTGAACGGAGGAATACAAGTGAACGAGCAAAAAAGACTATACAAAGAAGCGATGCAGGTTTTGAAAGATACAAGCCGCACGTTTTATATACCTATTACATTTTTAAAAAATGATTTAAAGATATCAGTGGCTGCAGCCTATTTAGCAATGCGTGCAATTGATGAAATTGAAGACCATGAAGAACTTTCTAATGATGTAAAATTTGAATTACTGTCAGCAACGAGTGAATTACTAAAGGACAATTTCAATAACGAAGCCTATCAGTCATTACTTGCACCTTATGCAGAGCTATTACCTGAAGTATCCCTTCGTTTAGCAGATTGGCTGACATTTTGCCCTGAGGAATCCAGAAAAATTGTACAGGCTTCCACAAGTGAAATGGCTTTTGGGATGGCAAAATGGGCAAAGGCGAATTGGCAGGTCCGTACACGTGAGGATTTAGACGATTATACATACTACGTGGCTGGGCTTGTAGGGACGATGCTGTCTGAGCTTTGGGCATGGGGTGCAGGCGTTCAAACGGATCGCGAGCTAGCAATAGGCTATGGCCGTGGATTGCAGGCTGTCAACATCTTACGTAATCAGCATGAGGATTTAGATGAACGTGGTGTAAGTTTCGTACCAGAGGGATGGACACGCGAGGATTTATTTGCGTATGCAGAAGAAAATTTAGCCAAAGCAGATTTATATATGAAGGATATCAATAAACGTACTATTCAGCTATTCTGTCGCCTACCACTTGCCTTAGCGCACAAAACACTAAAGGCAATGCAAGAAGGACGAGAAAAAATGACTCGTGCTGAGGTAGAGCAAACTGTTGAAGAGGTACAGGCAGACTAACATGAAAAGCCCCAGTAAACGATTACTGGGGCTTTTCTTATTTATATCGCATCAATAAATCTTACAATTAATTCATAGCTGAAATAGATGGATAGCATCGATAACAACATCAGTACGACACCTTCTACCTTGCTACCAGTTTTCGTTGTAAGTGGAAAACGAATGGAGACAGTCGCAGGGAAAAATAGTTTAACCCCTTTTTTTGTACACATATCAAGTATGATATGACTAGCCATCCCGATAATTATTCCAATAGATATCGCTCGATAGGGAATCAACATATGTAATAAAACCATCATGCTTATTAAAAACAACAAACTATGTGTAAAGGAACGGTGTCCAAATACTGTAGTCACTAGCTTCGCGATGAGGGGAAATGTTCGACCTATTTTACTACCTCTGTGGCAAATATCTGGAAGTAACGCACCAATAACCCCTGCACCAACTAAGACAAGTGGGTTATCATTTGAAAACTGTGCAAAGGCAAGACTTGCTGTAATGCCCCCAACAATATGGGTATTCCCTTGCATAAATTACTTCCACTCCTTCTCTCTCTTATTTTTCCTTCTTAATGTAACATAATTCGACACAAAAGGGAACATACATTCCGAACGTACGCTCGAAACTTTTTACCTCTCTGATTGTATAGCTAGATAAAATATGGATAAACATAGTGATGGAGGTAAACTATGAGAGCTTATAAAGGAATACTTTTTATTTTATTCATTATGTGCGGTAGTGCTTTGCTTTGGTATTTTGCCAAACCAATGGCACCCATCCACCCGTTGAACACATTAAGTCATGTCATTGGAGGCTTAGCCATTACTTGTTTATTTCTTGTATTTTTATTAGCTACAAGAATAAAAACGTTGGAGCGTTGGTTTAATGGTCTTGAGCGGGTCTATTTTTATCATAAATTACTAGCCATTCTTTCACTTGTATTGATTTTTATCCACGGACAATTACAAAAAATGGTTCCTGATGAAGAGCTAATACAATCAACGCCACTCAACGAATTCGCAAAAGATCTTGGCGAGCTTGCCCAATACGGCTTTATCATCCTAATCATTCTTGCCTTTATTGCAAAATTCCTGAAGTACGAGCATTGGCGCTGGCTTCATCGATTATTACTTGTGCCGTATACATTTGGCATTTATCATGCTTATTTTTCTAGCCAATATGATTTATTACAACCCTCAGCTTTAGGGATTTTTACAGCACTAACAACTACAATTGGATTTATGTCAGCACTTTATATGCTGACAATGTATCAGGATATGTTCTTTCCCTATAAAGGTCATATTTCATCCATTCAAAGGCTGACCCCTGAGGTATTGGAAATTAGGCTGAAGCTTACAAATCAGCTGAATTATCGACCAGGACAATTTCTCTTTCTGAAAGTCTTTCAAGAGGGGATCGAAAAAGCACCACATCCCTTCTCTATTTCTGGAGGGTGTGGACAACAAATCAATATTACGATGAAGGCTATAGGAGATTATACCAAACAGGTTTACAACCTTATTCAGGTTCATACAGAGGTTGCTGTAGATGGCCCCTATGGTCATTTTGACTTTGACAGCGGGGATGCACAGCAGCTATGGATTGCAGGAGGTATGGGCATCACCCCATTTCTTGCCTATTTACACACGAAGCCTGATAAGAAAATTGACTTATATTATTCTTTTCACGGGCAAGACAATGTCATCTACAAAGATTTTTTAGAGGATTATGCACAAGCAAATGACCATTTTACGGTCACATTTATTGATACAACACAGCGCAATAGACTCTCTGTTGATGAGTTATCCTTCTCTTCACAAACAACTATTTTTATATGTGGACCAGAAAAAATGATTAAGCATTTCAAATCAGCTGCTCCTAAGAATAATGTACAGTGGGAAGCTTTTTCATTTAGATCTTAGAAAGGTGTACACCTAAACCTAGATGTACACCTTACCATTAAATCGTGAATTTAGTTGCTTCTTCTTGCAGATTTTGAGCAAGTTGTGCCAACTGCTCAGAGGCTACGGACATCTCATTCATCGTAGATGCCTGCTCTTCCGTGATGGCCGATACATTTAATGTATGATCATTTGTTGCAAGTGCCTGTTTGCTAATTGCTTGCACCTTTTCGGTTACTGCCTGCAGCTTTTCAAAAGCCTCAGCTGTCGTTTTGCTTGTCTTTTGCATGGTGTTTTGGAGATCTTCAATTGCACTGGCAATTGTATCGAAGGTCGTGCCTGCTTGTTGAACAGAGCCAATGCCTTGATGGGCTATTTTTCGACTTTGCTCCATCATCTCTACCGCGTCATTCATTTGTTCCTGAATCGTCTGCACAACCTTTGCAATATCTAACGAGGCACGGCTAGTTTGTTCAGCAAGTGCTTTGACCTCTCCTGCAACAACGGCAAAGCCTTTCCCTGCTTCCCCTGCTCGTGCCGCCTCAATGGCAGCATTAAGCGATAGTAAATTGGTTTGGTCGGTAATAGCCGAAATGAGCTGACTCATCTGCTCTATTTGAATCGAATGCTCCTTCAAGCCATTCACCAGATTGGCACTACTGTCAACCTGTGCATGGAGGTGGACAATATCATTCACGAAACCATGTATTTTTTGTGATCCGCCAGTAGCGAGCTCAGAGGTTTTTTGTGATTGTTGGACCGCTTCATGTAAATCGTCCATGGCGGTCTTCATATCCCCACCTAGTTGTGTTGTTACACCCTCTAACTCCCCACTCACCTGTTGTTGTGAACTTGTATTTTCTGCCACCTCTTGCATAGAAACAGCAACTTCTGTGACAGTTTTATTGACCTCTTGCACACTTGCCGTTAATTCTTCTGCAGTAGAAGCAACTGTCTCGGTTTCAGCTACAATGCGCTGCATCATCGAACCTAATGCTTCCACAGAGTCATTATAATACTGTGCCATTTCACCAAATTCATCCTTTGTTTGAACGGCCATTTGTTGCGTTAAATCACCCGTAGCAAGAAAGCCTAAATGAGTATTCATTGTTTTCACTTCCCCTCGGATATAACGAGCAAGGAAATAAATACTAATTGCGATTAGCAAGATTAGAACAACACTAATCACGATTTGCTGTTGGAGCATTGTCTGTATTTCGCCGTAAAGCTCAGTTGTCGGAACCAGTAAAACTAGCTTCCATGGCATATCTTGTATTTGCATAAATTGTAAGGTAAAATCACTACCCTCACTGCTTGTATGTATTAACTTTTTTTGATCAGAAATCTGCTCCACAGGCATATTCAACAACTGCTGGATCGTTTCTTTATTCACTTTATTTACATCAGGGTGCGTTAAAATTTTGCCACTATCATCAATTAAAAACGCATAACCACTCTCTCGAATTTTCACGTCAGAAACAATGGATTGAATTGAATCTAATACATAATCCCCTGTAATGACACCAATGGGCGTAGAATCTTTGACAATTTGTGTACCAAATGAGATAAACATTTCCCCCAAAGCTTCATCAAAATAAGGTGCTGTATGAACTACCTTATTAGATTGGATACTATTGCGATACCATTCTTGCTCGTGAAAATGATAGGCAGGATCTTCATAAGCATCCGTAGAGACAATTTTTTCTTCTTCCTTATAGGCATAAGGCCCAAAAATTTCTCCCTTTGCCACATCCTCCTCTAGCCATAAGCCCATACCATACGTTTCCTTATTGAAAGGCAATAGCTGCTGTACGTAGCGAATAAAATGCTCTCTGGTCATCAGACTGTCAGCCGATTCTATTGTTGTCTTTGCACTATTTATGAGCTGAATGTGTGCATGCAATTTGCCCTCAACGGAACCTGCAACGTCAACCGCTAGTATAGACATTTCATTTTCAATAGAGCTTTCAAGTTCATTGGATACGTTCAAATAATTAAGGAAGGTCATACCACCTAAAAAAACAGTGATGACAGGAATAAGCATTGCGATTTTTGCCATAATATTTAAATTTCCTAATAGCTTTTTCATTCACCTTCACTCCATATCTATTATTATTGCTCTATTCCATCTCTAGTATAAATGGATTATACCTACAAAAATATGTTTTTTTTGTAACTTTTAAATCCTAGATTCAAGACTCTTTAATTCGAGCAATTTACTTGGAAAATGAATTCATTTATCGTATAGTAAAAAACGCATCATACCATGAAGGAGACAAAATAATGACAGTGACAAAAAGTTCTTTAACTAAAGTTATGCACGAGCGTAAATCCGTTCGTAAATACGATGAAAACTTTAAAATCCCGCAGCAACAATTAGAAGAATTACTTGTAGAAGCAACGTCTGCTCCATCGTCTAGTAACCTACAGCCTTGGCGCTTTTTAGTAATTCAGGATGAAGCGGTCAAAAAAGAGCTACGTGCTATTGCCAATAACCAAGAACAAGTAGAAACTTCCTCAGCAATTATTGCCGTTTTAGGTGATACAAAGATGTACGAAAATGCCGAGGCTGTCTATACAAAGAACTTCGATCTTGGCTATATCAATGAGGCAACAAAAGATTCAATGATTAACAACTCAATCAATCTATATTCTCAACTTCCCCAAGAAGTGTTAAAAAATATCGTTACATTTGATGCTGGTCTAATTTCCATGCAGATTATGCTACTAGCTAAAGACATGGGCTATGATACAGTGCCAATGGGTGGATTTAATAAAGAAGCCTTTGCTCAACGCTTTGAATTAGCTGACCATATCGTCCCAGTTATTTTAATTGCAATTGGTAAGGCAGCCGCACCTGCTTACAATTCTTCCCGTATTGAACTTGAGCACATCGCCAAATTCATTTAATACACGTGAAAATAGTCATCTTACACTGTAGTTAAGATGGCTATTTTTATTTTTTGTGGCATTTCTTGTGCATCTACCATCATAGGATAGTAATGTTTTTGTACGTACTTGTTAAAATTAATAAAACGGAAAATGATTCTCAAAAACTAGCATAATAATGTTCCTCAGGATATTTTTTGTATTTTTATCATAAGGTACTCAAAAAATCATCATTAAAGACTTAAATAATCCACATCATTCTAGTACATTTGTGTGATTTCTACTAAATATTACATCTAAATTGTTGTAGCCTAAACACTTGAGGATTGTTATGATTAGGAGGTATTTTCAAATGAAGGGAGGTTTTTCTGATGAATTATGACTATAATGATTCTTATTATTACTCAGATTTAGATGCAGCCATGGGTGGTTTATTTTTTATCTTTATACTAGCCGCTCTTGCAATTGGTTTAATTGCCTACATTATTAGTGCACTTATTTATTTTATGACATCTAAAACAAATGGTTTTGGAGATGTAGCCTATATTGCTTGGATTCCCATTATTAATGTATATAGTCTCTTCCTGCTGACAGCTGGTGGGGATACTCGAGAAACAATACGTGCAACCGCTTTAAAAAATACGCTGATTTATGCGGGCTTAATCATTGTTTCATTTATTCCATTTATCGGTATTCTGGCTTCTTTAGGAGCGGCAGTTTTTACACTCTATTTCACGTATCGCCTATTCTACCGCTGGTGTGGTGAAACAGGTAAGGCTGTATTATACACAATCCTAATGGTACTAACAGGTGGATTGTTCTTTGCCATCTACGGCTTAATGCGTATGAACAGACCTTTCGTTGCTTAATTGTTTTAAAACCTCTTTATGCCCTCAGGCTAAAGAGGTTTTTTACGTAATTTCACAGAGTAATGGTGCATTGATTTAGGAATTCCCTTTAACTCAAAGACCCCGCTATATACTAAATAGCGAATTCTATATTCTAAAAAGAAGATATTTGGGGGAGCATCCATTCTGGTTAATAGCTCTGAGATGACTACACCTGTTTGTATAAAATCAGTATCCCCTTGCTCCTCATGAAGTTGTCCAATCGTTGACATAATCAAATGATCATAATAATTCTCGTGGACTGCTTGAATTTGTTGATGTAGCCATAGACGACAAACATCCTTTGTCTGCGCTAAACTTTCCCACTGCTGCTGAAAAATAAGACGCTCCTTCGCGGATAAGCGTTTTATGTCATATAGTTCCATGTTCCATTGGTGGTCAATAGCCCGCTGTTCACCTGTGTTGATAAGAACAACTTCATTGGTTTTATCACGTAATAAATAAAGAAGAAATCTAAGGCCACACTGTTCTTCTGCATTGTACCCACACCAAATGTAAATCGGCAGGTTGCTTGGAATATCCTGTATCTCTCTAATTGTGTTCATCAATTTATTACGATTTACAAAATCATCCACTCCATCATTCATATTTTCTCTTAGCCACTCATCACGGAATGCCTGTCCTCTTTTTTCATCGAGTTTCCACAATGGTCCAATCGACAAATCCTCTGGAAACCCGATCACATATTTCGGTGGAGCAAGCGCCGCTCGTAATGAGCCTGCTGCAGATTCCGAGCAAACAATATGTACCATTTGTGCCGAAGTAGTGGTTATGACCTGTTGAATATAATCATTCATAATTTCTACCAAATGATAAAGCTCTTCCTGCCCCATAAAGAAAGACCATCCCTGCTGAGGGGTGCTTTGTTCATGATGGAATGCTGTAAATGATTCAAATGGCTCAAGCTCATACCCCTGCCATTCCCCCCTCCTCATCACATCTTCTATTGTGATATACTCTAGCGCTTGAATTTTGTATACTAGCACCTGGTTTGTGCCGTAGAAGAAATAGATAAATGGATAATGCATGGATGTTTCCATTCGCACAGCCTCCTTTTTAAAAATTGTACCACAATGACAATCTCTTCCATCATTTTTCAAAAAAGTAGTTAGCTAGCACCATAAATATGCTATTATTATAGTTAGAAAATTTAGAATTTCTAGCAAAGGGGATTGATGAATATGTATGAAAATATTTTAAGACATCCGGGGCCAACACCGATACCAAAAAAGGTACAGCTTGCGATGAATCGGGATATTTTTAGTCATCGTAGTCAGGAATTTGTAGAATTATACCGAGAAACTATTGAATTAGTAAAGCCCGTTTTCGGTACGACACAGGACATCTTACTTTTACCATCAGGCGGGACTGCTGCACTTGAGGCTGCGGCTGTTAATACGGTATCTGCTGGTGAAGAGGTTGTCGTCATCACAGTTGGAGCTTTTGGCGACTATTTCGTTTCTATCTGTGAGCAATATGGCTTCCACGTACATAAGCTTGAAAAAGAATGGGGACAAGCTTGCACAGCAGACGAACTACGAGCATTTTTACAGCCATTACAAACTGTTAAAGCCGTTTTTGTTACGTACAATGAAACATCCACAGGTATTTTAAACCCTGTTGCTGAACTAGCACAGGTAATCCGTGAAGAAACAGATGCCCTCGTTATCGTTGATGGTGTAAGCTGTATCGGTGGTGCTCCTGCTGAAATGGATGCTTGGGGCATTGATATTCTCGTGACAGGCTCTCAAAAAGCAATGATGCTCCCACCTGGACTCTCTCTTGTCAGCGTAAGCGAAAGAGCTTGGAAAGTCATTGAAGAAAATCAAACACCTGCTTATTATTTGAATCTTCAAAGCTATCGTAGCTGGGCGGAAAAGGGCATGACACCTAATACCCCTGCTATCACACTGATTTATGGACTGCACGAGGTGTGTAAGTTAATTGAACAGGAAGGTGGCTTTACGCAAACGGTTGCCCGCCATGATCTTATGAAAAACATGGTGCGAAATGCAATGCAAGCATTACACATTGAGCTATTAACTGAAGATCAATATGCTTCCCCAACTATTACAGCAATTAAAACACCTCAAGGAATTGATCTTGGTGAATTTTTGACGCACCTTAAGCAACACTATCATTTAGATTTCGCAGGCGGACTTGGTCATCTACAGGGTAAAATTTTTAGATTCGGCCATATGGGCTATTGCTTCCCAAGTGACATTTTACAAGCCGTTTCCCTACTCGAGGCTGCCCTACAAGACTTCTCCTATGATTTCGAACTAGGAGCAGGCATCCTTGCCGCACAAGAAGTATACTTAGCCGCACAACGTAAAGCACTACAACGTTAAAACAGCAAAAACAGGTGGAGAAATTTCCACCTGTTTTTTAATTGGATTTTTTTCTACTAAACTTGAAGTTGCGTTGCGCGTTTGTGGACGCTAATCTGAGCGGGTTGCATCACTTTTTGAGAGCTTAAGACCCCAGTTTGAGCGGGTCCATACATTTTGTGAATGCTTTGGTCTCCTATTGGAGCGGATCCATACATTTTGCGAGCGCTTTGGACTCCTATTTGAGCGGATCCATACATTTTGTGAGCGCTTTGGTCTCCTACTTGAGCGGATCCACACATTTTGTGAGCGCTTTGGACTCCTATTTGAGCGGATCCACACATTTTGTGAGCGCTTTGGTCTCCTACTTGAGCGGGTCCATACATTTTGCGAGCTCTTTGGTCTCCTACTTGAGCGGATCCACACATTTTGTGAGCGCTTTGGTCTCCTACTTGAGCGGGTCCATACATTTTGCGAGCTCTTTGGACTCCTATTGGAGCGGGGCATCTCACTATTTGAATGCTTTACCCTATGCTCGAGCGGGATATCACTATTAGAGGTCGAGCTTCCATCCAAACATAGCTCCACACCGTCTTTAATTAAATTCCTTGGCCTTTGCTAAATAAGCGGCTCGCATTGTAGGTGGAACCATACTACCACCAGTGGCCCATACGAGATGTGTGGCTTGTGGGAGATGGCTTACTAATGCATGCTTTTCAAGATAGGATTGACCTTGTTGCAATAAACGAATGGCTCCAAACATCCCTGCGTGTGCAGATGGCTCTAAAAATAAATCTTCACTTTCCATGGCTAATCCTAGAGATGTAAATAATTCTTCATCTGATACTGTATAGCAACCACTTATATACGTCTCCATCACTTTTCCTACAAATTTGGAGGCGCGTCCAACAGCTAACCCATCCGCTTCTGTTCGATTGTCAAGACCTATATCTTCTACACTAATTGCATCATGTAAGCCTGTCATCAGCCCAATCGTCATACAAGGAGAAGCAACAGGTTCTGCAAAGAAAATATGCACATGCTCACCGTAAATCTCTTTTAATCCATAGGCAACACCACCTGGTCCTCCACCTACGCCACATGGTAAATAGACGAACAATGGATGTGCTTCATCCACTGTAATATTCGTCCTTTCTAGCTGCCCCTTTAAACGCTTAGCGGCTACGGCATAGCCAGCAAATAAATCCTTTGAATTTTCATCATCAATAAAATGACACTTTGGATCTTGCTCAGCTTTTTGACGTCCCTGCTCAACAGCTACACTGTAATCAGCTTCATATTCAATCACTGTAGCACCCTTTTCTCGCAGTAAGGCTTTTTTCCACTCCTTGGCATCACTCGACATATGTACAACGACATTAAAGCCGAGCTTCTTGCCCATAATGCCGATACTTAATCCTAAATTTCCAGTAGAGCCTACTGCAATCGTATATTGTTGGAAGAACGACTGAAATTCTTCTGTTGCTAAAATCGCATAATCATCCACTTCTTTGAGTCTTCCACTTGCCAAAGCTAGCCTTTCTGCATGTTTTAATACCTCATAAATTCCTCCGCGTGCTTTGATTGAGCCAGAGATCGGTAGTGCATGATCACATTTTAAAAGCAATTGGCCAGGAATCGCCACACCATATGCTTGTTCAATAGCATTTTTCATTGTAGGAATCGCCTTGATCGTTGACTCAATTAAACCTTCGCTTTCTAGAAGCTCTGGAAAAGCTACTTTTAAATAAGAAGAAAAACGTTGTAATGTTGCTTCCGCATCATCCACTTCAGGCATCGTAAAGAGCGTTGTTCCAGGATTTTTCGTCCAATTTGTATTTTCCCACAATACAGTATCTTTATTTGCTAGTTCGTTCAACTGCGGATATTGTTCAAATAGTTCGTGTTTATGTTCATTTTTCACCTGTAGATTCCTCCAGTTTATGGGCTAAAATTGCTCGTTCACAAATTTGTCGAAATTTCATTTCAAACGAAATATTGTTTTCTTGTGTTTTTTTTTTAGGTCCCTTTGTTCGTCCACCTGCCCTTCTAATTTTCTGACCAACATGTCGCATATCGAGCAAACGTTCGATGTTTTCATCAGACATTTCTCGTCCATTTTGATCAATCGGATACCCCCCTCTTGCTAAAACCATGGCTGCTAATCCGTAATCCTGTGTAATAACAATATCGTGTTTTGAAAGCGCGTTCACTAGCGTAAAATCAACCGAATCTGGACCTTTGGGTACAATAATTGTTATTACATTATCACGTTCAACACGATGGGATGTATCGCAAAATAAGATAGTTTCTATCTCAAACTCAGATGATATAGATAGCGCCAAATCCACGACTGGACAGGCATCAGCGTCTATAAGAACCTTCACAATAAGGCATCATTCCTTTCTCGTAATTAGATGAATCACTAAGAACTAAATTATATTAATATAATTTCAAAACAACCTCTCTTGCTCAATTTTTCACAAACTTTAAAAGTATTTTATTGAATAGTTTGAAAAATAGATATACGATACATCTATCAACTAAATGGGGGTTTTATTTATGACAATTACAACTGTTAGCAATGAACAATTAGCAAAAGAATACGTAGATGGCGTATTTGAGCAACTTAAACAACAGAACAGTCATCAAGCGGAATTTTTACAAGCTGCTGAAGAAATTTTCATCTCATTAGTACCCGTATTCGCGCAACATCCTGAATATATTAAAGCCAATATTTTATCTCGTATTGTGGAGCCAGATCGCATTATTTCTTTCCGTGTAGCATGGCAAGATGATAACAATCAAGTACAAGTAAATCGTGGCTATCGTGTACAATACAGCAATGTCATGGGCCCATATAAAGGCGGTCTTCGCTTCCACCCTTCCGTAAACGAATCCATCATTAAGTTCCTAGGCTTTGAGCAAATCTTTAAAAATGCTTTAACAGGGCAGCCAATCGGTGGTGGTAAAGGTGGTTCAAACTTTGATCCGAAAGGTAAATCAGATTCAGAAATTATGCGATTCTGCCAAGCATTCATGACTGAATTATACCGCCATATTGGTCCAGATGTCGATGTTCCTGCTGGTGATATTGGCGTAGGTGCTCGTGAAGTAGGATATTTATGGGGCCAATATAAGCGTTTAACAAAAGCAAATGAATCAGGCGTATTAACTGGTAAGACTCCTGGCTATGGTGGCTCTTTAGCACGTAAAGAAGCAACTGGTTACGGTACTGTTTACTTTGTGAACGAAATGCTAAAGGATGCTAATGACTCATTCGAAGGTAAAACAGTGGTTGTTTCTGGTTCTGGTAATGTATCTACGTATGCCATTGAAAAAGCGCAACAGTATGGTGCCAAAGTGGTTGCTTGCTCAGATTCTTCAGGCTATATCTATGACCCAGAAGGCTTAGATTTAGATGCCATCAAAGAAATTAAAGAAGTAAAAGGTGACCGTATCTCAACTTACGTTAATTACCGACCAAATGCTACTTTTACAGAAGGTTGTACAGGTATTTGGACAATTCCTTGTGATATCGCCCTACCATGTGCTACGCAAAATGAAATTAACGGTGAATCAGCTCGCACATTAATTTCGAATGGTGTGAAAGCAATCGGTGAAGGTGCTAATATGCCATCAGACCTTGAAGCAATCAATGAATTCTTAGAGGCAGGCGTATTATTTGGTCCAGCAAAAGCAGCGAATGCTGGTGGCGTTGCGGTATCTGCTCTTGAAATGGCACAAGATTCTAGCCGTGTATTTTGGTCATTTGAAGAAGTAGATGCGAAACTTCATCAAATTATGAAAAATATTTATACAGACAGCAAAGCAGCAGCTGAAAAATATGGCTTCCCAGGTAACCTTGTAGTGGGCGCAAACATTGCTGGCTTTATCAAAGTAGCAGATGGAATGCTTTCTGAAGGCGTCTATTAATAACATTCTATTTTCAATGTTTCCCAGGATTCGAATTCGGAATATTCTTATTTTCAATCAAGGTGGTAACGAACATTCGTTATCACCTTATTTTTTATTTGTGATTCTGTTATAAAACATAAAAATAAACGCTTTAAACGAACGTTTTTATCATTAACTATACAAAACATTCGTGTTATAATTTTAGAGTACTATGAAAAATATTGGAGGGTTTTTTGTGGAATTATTGTATACAGGTAAAACAAAAAATGTGTTCAAATTAGAAGATGGTCATTATTTATTAAAATTTAAAGACGATGTTACAGGAGAAAACGGCGTATTTGACCCTGGTGCAAATACTGTTGGTTTAACAATTGATGGGGCTGGCTTAGCTGGTTTGCGCTTAACTTCTTATTTTTATTCAAAATTAAACGATCAGGGTGTTCCTACGCATTTCGTTGATGCTAACTTCGAAGATGCAACCATGACAGTAAAGCCAGCAACTGTTTTCGGTAACGGCCTAGAAGTCATTTGCCGCTTCAAGGCAGTTGGATCATTCCTACGCCGCTATGGTGCCTATGTAAAGGAAGGACAAGATTTAGACTCCTTTGTAGAAGTAACCATCAAAGATGATGATCGTTTAGATCCTCCAATTTCTGAAGATGCCTTAGCGATGTTAAACCTGTTAACTCATGAAGAATATGCCATTTTAAAACAACGTACAATTGAAATTTCCAAATTTGTAGCGGCAGAGCTTGCTAAAAAAGGCTTAACGCTTTATGACATTAAATTAGAATTCGGCCGCGATGCGAAAACGAACGAAATTATATTAATCGATGAAATTTCAGGCGGTAATATGCGTGCTTACAAAGGCGAGCAATATATTGAACCGTTAGAGCTTGAGAAAATTATGTTAGCTGAATAATAGAATCATTTTTAAAAAGAGTCGACATTTACGACTCTTTTTATATGTGTGAGCTTATTTTTATTTTCCACGAAACTTTTCTTTCCTTCACTCGTATATTAACTATATGTAACAAGCAATTATTCTATTATTTTGGAGGTAGTTTGATGGAAAACTTGAATGAGACATCGAAAGAAGAGAGGTCAAAACTAAATCCATTTTTATCGGTTTGGATGCATCCAAAGCAAACGACTCGTTATATGATTAATGAAAAATCTATTGGCTTTGCTATTTTGGTTTTGTCTATTGGTTATATTGGCTCGCTTATGTCTGGGTTAATTGATTCAGAATTTCTTCCTGATTTTTCTCCATGGCTTTTAGTCCTATTATGTGTCATTTTTGCTCCTATTGCAGGTGTGATTGGCACAGCTATTTCTGCACTCATCTCATGGCTATTCGGGAAATTGTTTAAAGGTACTGGAACTTACTCGGACTTATTTAAAGGGTTAAGCTTAACAGCAATTCCATATATCGTGCTGGTTCCACTTTATATTATTTGGATGATGACTTCCCCAGATTCATTATTGGATCCGAATTTTATGGGCTCATTACCGTGGATTTTTTGGCCAACTATTTTAGTAAGCATCATTGTTACGATTTGGTCATTTGTTATTAGTGTAGGTGCAGTCGCTGAAGCACACCAAATTTCAAACTGGATGGCTTTCTTCACCATCTTTATTCCAGCTATTATTATCTTCATCGTATTATTTGTTCTTTTCTTTGTCATTCTCATCGGTATTATTGGTGTTGGCATGATGTAAAAACTTGAGATAAAGCCTTTGTTTAATCGACACAGCATAATAATAAAAGCAGATAGAGAAAAAGCCTGTAACTTTTCTCTATCTGCTTTTTTAAATTTTATTAAACAGATAGTGCTGTACTTTGCTGGAATAGCTCCGATACGCCAGATTCTACAGCTGCCCCACTTACTGCGCGTGAGACGATTGCCACAACGCGTTCGTCCAAAGATTTAGGCACAATATATTCTTCCTTTAATTCCTTATCACTCACAAGGGAGGCAATGGCTTCTACAGCAGCTAGCTTCATCGACTCATTAATATCCGTAGCACGCACATCTAAAGCACCACGGAAAATACCAGGGAATGCGAGAACATTATTAATCTGATTTGGATAATCAGAACGGCCCGTTCCCATAACACGTACTCCCCATGCTTTGGCATTTTCATACGTAATTTCAGGATTTGGATTAGCTAAGGCAAAGACAACTGGATTTTCATTCATGGACGCAATATGTGCCTCCGTTAATAGATTGGCTACAGAAACACCAATAAAGACATCTGCATCTGTTAGTGCATCCTCTAGTGTACCATGCTGCTTATTAGGATTTGTCAAATGAGCAACCGCTTCTTTAATTGGATTCATCCCCTCTGTACGACCCTCATAAATAATACCCTTTGTATCGCACATATAAATATTTTTATAGCCCATTTGCACAAGAATGCGTAAGATCGCAATACCTGCAGCACCAGCACCGTTAATCACAACCTTCATCGTTGCTACATCCTTTTTCACAATACGATTAGCATTTATCATCGCCGCTCCTACAACAATCGCTGTTCCATGTTGATCGTCATGAAAAACGGGAATATCACATTCTTGACGTAGGCGATCTTCAATTTCAAAGCATCTTGGTGCTGAAATATCCTCTAAGTTTACCGCACCAAATGTCGGGGCAAGCGCCTTCACAATGCTGACGATTTCATCCGTATTTTTTGTATCTAAGCATATTGGAAAAGCATCAACATTGGCAAAACGCTTTAGTAAAATCGCCTTCCCTTCCATTACAGGTAATGCCGCTTTTGGTCCAATATCTCCTAACCCTAAAACCGCTGTCCCATCCGACACAACAGCTACCATATTGCCCTTCATTGTATAGTCGTACACAAGCGAAGGATTTTTCTCAATCTCTACACATGGCGCTGCTACCCCCGGTGAATAAGCCAAACTAAGATCATAGGAATCTTGTACAGGTACCTTTGAGTTCACCTCTAATTTCCCGCTATAGTGTGCATGCATTTCTAATGCCTTTTTCATTACGTCCATTCCATCCCATCCTTTTCCCTTTGAATTTTTATTATATTTCAGAATCATAATACTTTGTGAAAATATAGTCAACGAATTTTCTGTCAATTTATTTTAATCTTCAAAAAACCATTATTTAATGACTTCCATTACACTTTTCTGTCAAATTAAACATTTCACAATCAATTATTCTAAGATAATTAATGCGATTGTTAACACTTTATAAAGTGTACACATAGAGCCATTTAGCCTGTTCAACTTTTCACATAGTATTTTTCTTATGTAAATGAGAATTTTTTCACAAACTTTTGTAAGCGCATCCATTGTCCTTATTGACTTTGTCACAATTTATTCACATTTTTTCACAAAGTTTTTTATTATACAGATCAAAGTATTTGTGAAATTCTTAACAAGCAAAAAAAGAGCCCTTATATAAAGGACTCTTGGGTAAAATGATTAATAAAGGCCGTGATGATATGTTTGGAAGACCATTGCTCTCCCGAAACTTTTGTAATCGGATAGTCACGAGGAAAAATTGTTTTAGTAATTTCTTCAACTGAATAACCTTGCATAAATAATTGCTTTACTTTCCCTTCCATGTCTACCAAATAATCAATTTTTTCTTGTATTTTCGTTCGACCATCCTCTATATACCCTGCATGACAGCAATAGACGACATCGAAATCATAGTTTACTATTTTCCTTAAAGATGCCAAGGTATGGACAATGTTTTCTTCATCAAGCACAACCTTTGTCTTTGGCTGGATAAACAAATCACCTGTAAACATAGCCCCTGTTTCCCGATTGTAAAAAGAAAGATGGTCTGTAGTATGCCCAGGTGTTTCAATGACATCCCATGATGCTGTGTTCGATTGTAACGTTTCACCAAATGGTTGGGCAATAAATGCTGGTCGTTCCCCCCACAATGCCTGTCGATAAAGTGGATAGTCTCCATCCTCAGCACAGAGATTGACTGAATCACGATGAATATAAATAGGTACATTCTTATGACGTTGAATCCATGCTGCATTTCCTGCATGATCCTCATGAGAATGTGTTAGTACCAATTGTTCTATCGGTATATCCTTAAAAAAGGATTGAAATTCCTGCGACAGTGAGTAGGAACCTGTATCAATCAGTAGCCCATCCACAAAAAAGCTATATACACTCATGCCAATCCCATGTACTGCAACTTTCCCGTGTGCACATTGTACACCGTGATGCTGCTGAATCTCTATACTTTTCTCCCGTTTAAACATCCTGCTCCCCCTTTACCCCTTGTACAAAAAGTGTAGCATAAAATGAATGGTGAGTCATTTTTGCAAGTAGGTAACAATATAAGATTTGTTCTTTACATGTTTACGAAGTGCTAATACATGAAGAAACAACCGTATATTCACAGCCAATAAAAGCAATGCGCCTAGGAACAATAATCCCATCTGCCAATCACTTGTAACATTTATTAAAAGCGTCCAACTTATAATGACAGCAAAGGCAATCGCAATATATTTTTTCATCACTCGTGTAGTTGGACCCTGTGCATCATGTTTTTGTTCAATACTCAATAAAATTTTTCCAAATTCCATTATAATTAGTAAATCAATTCCTTGAATTAAAACCGTACTCCAATAGAAGAGAAGATGTGAAGAAAAGAAAGTACTCATCAAGGTAAGAATCATAGCGCAAGCCATATATTTGCTGATAGGGGTTTTTTCTTTATAGAATGAAAGACTTTTTAAATAGGCCCCATAAACAAGGATATCTTGTAGTAGATTAGCGTATTTAAAAACATTTAAATAGATAAATTGAAAAAAAAGGGCCACAGCTAACCATTGTAAAAGTTTTACCTGTTGTTTAGATTCAATCATTGTTTTCACGCACCTTTTTCACCAAATTCGTCGTAAAATACGCTTGTGAATATAATCTTTTAGTTAAATAACCATCCGGGCCACTAAAACCTATGGACGTATTGATATCTAAGGTATCTTCCTTAAATTGAATCATCAGCTCCAACCGTTGACCTGCCGTTACTGAAAAAGGAAAATCACTAACGGTGTAGCGCTGATCGTTTAATCGCCATTCCTTCAACAGTATTTTATCCTCTAATGAAGTTGGAACATAAAATGCATCAAAAACAGCATCCTGTTGGAGGGTGAATGAAATGATTTGTTCCGAATCATGTTGTGACTGACTATAGCTATGATTCATGATCTGATTTTCATCAATGAAGGTTTCTCTCGTAAAATGAATTGGGGCAGGCAATTTCATCCCATCGCTTAATACGAGATAAATATTTTCGCTTGTCATCACTTTTTTCATCGTGTTTAAATCAAGCTGAAAAAAAGCTAAACGAATATTTTGATAGAGTAAATCTTGAGACGTATCCAATGGATAATAAAAGCCATTGACTAGATTTGTTTGCTCCGTTTGATCATATACTATTGGTAATTGCACGTCTTCTGCCTGTAAATATTTCACATATCGATGGTCATCTTTGTTTGTAATATAGCGTATCTCTAAAGCATTCTGTAAGCTATCTGTAACTTCAATTACAGTAGGTACCACTATCGGTTTTATTAATTGATGTTGTAAAAAAATCGTACTGTTACCGATCATTAGAATCAAAACTATGGCAACACCAATCGTCTTTTTCTGATCAGTGCCCACTTTAAGGTTTTTCCTAGAGCTGAATAGTATGATGCATACGCACAAAATAGCCAAAATCCAGTACATTGGAGGGGATAAATTTTCTAATTGTGACCTTAGCACACTAGCCCGATCATTACCTAAGTGTTGCTCCCCCACCATGAATGCCACAAATACACACGCTGCTAGTGTTACAGCAATAGTCAAGACTTTAGGTACCCACGGCTGAGGCTTATGCTGCTCTATTTTTGCTTGTTCAATGCCTTGTAGACTACGCTGTTGTAACGATTCTGGAATGTCTATTTGATCCATCTGCTTTTTTAGATTGTTCACCCTTGCCCCTCCTGTTCCAGTACCTGCTTTAATTTTTTTAATGCACGATACAAAATGGTTTTCGTCGTCCCTAATTTAAGCTGCAATACCTGAGCCACCTGAGACAAAGTATAATCATGAAAATCTCAACAAAATAACATCCTTTTCCTCTTTTGTGAGCTTTGTCATCACATCTGCCAACGCCCACCTCTCAGGAAGTTCTTCATGTGGTTCTTCACCTAGTGCTGACTCCTTTTATGACAATCCTTATTAACCATGTTTTTAAATAGGATGAATTTTGAAGAGAATGTATGTATTTAAAGCTACGGTAAGCGACTTCCTGTACGACATCGAGTGCATCTACCTTTTGATCAAGTATAAAATTCTATCCACTACTTTAAAAGGGCTATCCTTCCCTTTTTCATTTTAATCCGCCACTTTGAGCAGGTTATCCCCTACATTAAAATTTATCCGTCACCTTGAACGTTCTATCCTCCACTTTTTCTTCCTTATCCGCCAATCTGAAGAGATTATCCACTACATTAAATTTTATCCCTCACTTTGAATGTTCTATCCTCCACTTTTCCTTCCTTATCCGCCACTTTGAGCAGGTTATCCGCTGCATTAAATTTTATCCGTCACTTTGAATGTTCTATCCTCCACTTTTTCTTCCTTATCCGCCACTTTGAGCAGGTTATCCCCTACATTAAATTTTATCCGTCACCTTGAACATTCTATCCTCCACTTTTCCTTCCTTATCCGCCACTTTGAGCAGGTTATCTGCTACATTAAAATTTATCCGTCACCTTGAACGTTCTATCCTCCACTTTTT
>NZ_JPVR01000080.1 GCF_000772935.1 Lysinibacillus boronitolerans JCM 21713 = 10a = NBRC 103108 | reverse complement strand
GATTGCATGTGGATAGTGCGTTTAAAGAGATGCCTGTTATGATTGATACGCTTATTAAAAGTCTATTTTAGCTAGATAAATTTTTTGATATTTAATTGAATACAATGTAAAAAGTTGATGCTATAAAGGTATCAACTTTTTTATTTATCAGAAAAATTTAGATTGACTTGTATTTTTCATTATCATGACGATACATATAGGACATTATAATTATTTGAAAGTGGGCATGAGGAGCGAGCATGATGGAAAATCAAGAAAAAATAGCTTTTTTTATTCGCGAAGAAATGGTTCAGTCGAATTTAAAAGGGATGAGAATAGTTGCTTGGACACTCATGTATGTATCAGTCATTATTTCGGTAATACATTATGGAGAGGTATTTTTTGTGAAGGCGGAAAGAGCCATGGTTCCCGTCTATATTGCCATTCATATCGCCATGTTTTATATAGATGTTGCAGTATTATTGTTTATCCGAGAAAAGCGAATTCATATTACTCCTTTAAATATACAGAAGTATGAACGGTTGGTTGTTGTTTATATTTACACAATAATGCTATTGATTACTGCGATATCGGTATTGGATGTTTACTTTTTCCGTCATGCAGCACTGTATGAGGTTATTTTAATCATTATTTGTACAGTATTCGTATTACCTTTACGAAAAATTGTTTGCATTATTTTGCTTTCTGCCTCAGCCATTATTGTGAGTGCATATATGAGTGCTGGAATATCGAGTGAAAATATAAAAATTATATTACCCATGTCATTATTAATACCTATTGGTGTAATGATTCAATATCAGACCTATAAGGTTCGTAAACAAATCCATATCCAGCATATTTTATTGAATGAGGAAATGACCAAAACGAAGCGACTATCAGAATTGTTGGCTATTAAAAATAATGAATTAGCAGAGCAAGCATTAAAAGATTCTTTAACGAATCTACCTAATCGACGTGCATTTAATCAAAAATTGAATAAGATAGCACAGCAACTTCATCAAACGCAACCTTTAACAGTCATAATGATTGATATTGATTGCTTTAAAAAATTTAATGATTACTATGGACATTTACAAGGCGATGCAGCAATTGTCAAAGTCGCCTCTCTATTGGAAGAAATTGCAGGGAAGTATGATGCATTTGTTGCCCGTTGGGGAGGCGAGGAATTTGTTATGATAAGCCAGCAGATTCACAAGTTTGCCGAACCTGTGTGTGAAGAAATTTTAGAAGGAATTCGACAACTTCATATTCCACATATACAATCTACTATTGCCCAACAAGTTACGGTCAGTATTGGCATGTGTCAGGCTAAAATCGCAAAAAATGAGCATTTACAAACATGTTGTGAATTAGCTGACCAAGCGTTGTATTTGGCAAAGCAAAACGGACGAAATAACTATTATTGTAAAATGGCCATATTTGATGAAGAAGCAAATGCGTCTATTTAAAGTCAGAAAACGTTGCTATGAAGCCTTTCAATACCCCCTTAGGTTGCTTAAATTATAACGGAAGTGTTACAATATAGTTTAGTCAAAAAGAGCCAAGGGGGCATTTCTATGTCAATTGAATTAAACAATGAATTCGGCCAAATTGATATTTCAACAGATGTACTTGCACAAATTGCTGGTGGAGCTGCTGTAGAATGCTACGGTATTGTTGGCATGGCATCTAAACATCAAATTCGTGATGGTCTAACTGATATTTTACGTAAAGAAAACTTCGCAAAAGGTGTTGTAATTCGACAACAGGACGACGATTTACATATAGATATGTACATTATTGTTAGTTACGGGACAAAAATTTCGGAAGTGGCTTATCAAGTACAATCGAAAGTGAAATATACAGTAGATAAAACATTAGGTATGAGCGTAAAATCTGTCAATATCTTTGTACAGGGCGTTCGTGTAGCGAATTAAGAGGAGGAAGTAAATCGAATGCAGTCTTTAGACGGTATAAAGTTTGCTGAAATGGTACAAATGGGTGCGCATCACCTTTACCAAAATGCAAATTATGTAGATTCATTAAATGTTTTCCCAGTTCCAGATGGTGATACAGGTACAAATATGAACTTATCGATGACATCTGGTGCAAAAGAAACAGAGCATGCTGCTTCAGAGCATATTGGTAAAACAGCACAGGCATTATCAAAGGGCTTGTTAATGGGAGCGCGCGGAAATTCAGGCGTTATTCTATCTCAATTATTCCGTGGCTTTGGGAAGTTTATTGAAAAAGAGTCAACAATTGATGCAAAGAGCTTTGCTGGAGCCTTCCAAGCAGGTGTCGATACGGCATATAAAGCTGTTATGAAGCCAGTAGAAGGAACGATATTAACAGTAGCACGTGAAGCTGCGAAAAAAGGTGTAGAAGTAGCAGAAACTGAAAACGATATCATTGCCGTAATGGAAGCTTTTACAGCAGAGGCAAAGGCATCGTTGGATCGTACACCTGACCTACTACCTGTTTTAAAAGAAGTCGGTGTGGTAGATAGTGGTGGTCAAGGCTTATTATTTGTGTATGAAGGATTTTTAGCTTCCTTGAAGGGTGAGGCTCTTCCTGAGAAAAATGATGCGACACTTGATGATTTAATCAATGCAGAACATCATAGAGCACAAGATTTCATGAACACTGCCGATATTGAATTTGGCTACTGTACAGAAATCATGGTACGCTTAGAAGATGGAAAAGAACCTTTTAATGAGGAACAATTCCGTAATGAGCTAAATCCTTTAGGTGATTCTTTACTTGTGATTTCAGATGAGGAAATTGCGAAGGTTCATATCCATTCCGAGCAACCGGGTTCTGTTCTATCGATTGGACAAAAATACGGTAGTCTTATAAAAATTAAAGTCGATAATATGCGTGAGCAGCATTCAGCAATCGTGGGTGAAGAACATAAAGCGCCAACGCCTACCAAAAAAGTAGAAAAGCATCCGTATGCTATTGTCACGATTGCTATGGGTGAGGGTGTAGCAGATTTATTGCGCTCTATCGGTGCTTCCTATGTCATTGAAGGTGGTCAAACAATGAATCCTTCAACTGAAGATATCGTGAAAGCTGTACAAGAAATCGGGGCAGAAAAAGTATTAATCTTACCGAATAATAAAAATATAGTGATGGCAGCAGAGCAAGCGGTTGAACTATTAGAAATTGATGCAGCAGTTGTTCCTACTAAGACGATTCCTCAAGGAATGGCAGCGATTTTAGCGTTTAATCCAGAGGCGGCTGTTGATGTAAATAAAAAAACAATGTCAGACGCATTTGCAAATGTGAAGACAGGTCAAGTTACCTATGCAGTGCGTGATACATCTATAGATGGTGTTGAAATTCGCAAAGATGATTTTATGGCATTGGCAGAAGGTAAAATTGTCCTTTCTACACCAGCACTAAAGGATGCAGCTGAAAAAGTAATCAAGGATTTAGTCGATGAAGATGCTGAGATTGTTACAGTCATTTATGGTGAAGATACAACTGAACAAGCTGCATCTGAGTTGGTAGCTTTCATAGAAGAGAATTATCCAGATGTAGAAGTTGAATTATTTGATGGCAAACAAGGGTTATATCCATATATTATTTCAGTAGAATAATTACATGCTACTTTGCTATTCCGTAAAGAAAGCAGTGCACAAAACGTGTACTGCTTTTGTTTATGCTACAAAGAGAATGTTGGATTAAATTTATTAAAAACGTACTAAATATGAATAATTCAATGTACGTACCCACAGGATATAAAATTTGGAAATATTGGAATGTCAACGCTTTTATAGTTGTGTATATATGGTGCGGACAATAAAGAAGCATAAATATTTACTATAAATTATAGTAGTGGTAATTTTCTGAAAGTTGATAAATTAAATGCTTTACTTTTATAGTAACTATCAAGCATGATATAAATAAAAATAAATATTATTATACGAATAGAATAGAGGGGTGTTTGTATGAAGTTTACTTCAGTATTTGATATTATTGGACCAGTCATGATTGGGCCTTCCTCCTCTCATACGGCAGGAGCAGCTCGCATCGGGCGTGTTGCAAGGGATTTATTTGGTAGACAACCTAAATGGGCAAAAATTCATTTATATGGATCATTTGCAGAAACGTATAGAGGGCATGGTACAGATGTTGCGATTGTAGGAGGCTTATTAAATTACGATACATTTGATGATCGTATTAAAACGGCATTTGAAGATGCCAAAAAAGCAGGATTAACATACGAATTTATTCCTGAAACAGCTAATACGGAGCATCCAAATACGGCTCGACTTGTCATTGGAGACGATGAAGGGGAAATGTCAGTAGTCGGTATTTCGATTGGTGGCGGAAAAATTGAAGTTAGTGAAGTCAATGGCTTTAAGTTACGTTTAACTGGTGGCATGCCAGCTATTCTTGTTGTTCATGATGATCGTGCAGGCTGTATTGCCAATGTAGCCAATTGCTTGGCAATGCATGAAGTCAACATTGGGCATATGGAGGTTTCACGTATCGAACGTGGTTTAACTGCTTTAATGGTCATTGAAGTTGATCAAAACATTGAGGATAAGGTGCTACAGCAAATATCTTTAATTCCATATATTACAAAGGTCTCAAAAATTAATAACTAAGGAGGTGTCCCGTGATGGACGTTTTATTTCATAATGTTCGTGAACTTGTTGAACGAGCAGAGAAAGAAGAAAAATTAATATCAGAAATTATGATTGAACAGGAAATATTGATCACAGGTAGAACGCGTGAAGAAATCATCCAGCAAATGGATCGAAATCTGACGGTAATGGAAGAAGCAATTGAACGTGGATTACAAGGTGTGCAATCAGTAACAGGTCTAACTGGTGGGGATGCCGTATTGCTTCAAAATTATATTGCGCAAGGAAAGTCACTTTCAGGTGACTTATTATTAGATGCAGTAAGTAAAGCGGTTGCAACTAATGAAGTAAATGCGGCAATGGGCACAATCTGTGCAACACCAACAGCAGGTTCGGCGGGTGTAGTACCAGGAACACTATTTGCTGTAAAAAACAAACTAAATCCAACACGTGAGCAAATGATTCGTTATTTATTTACGTCAGGAGCATTTGGATTTGTGGTAGCCAATAACGCTTCCATTTCTGGAGCTGCTGGCGGATGTCAGGCAGAGGTTGGGTCAGCTGCGGGTATGGCTGCTGCTGCTATTGTCGAAATGGCTGGAGGTACGCCACAGCAATGTTCAGAAGCATTTGCCATTACACTAAAAAACATGCTAGGTCTTGTCTGTGATCCCGTAGCTGGCTTGGTTGAAGTACCTTGTGTTAAACGTAATGCAATGGGTGCATCTAATTCTCTTGTAGCAGCGGATATGGCACTTGCTGGTGTAACAAGTCGTATTCCATGTGATGAAGTAATTGGTGCTATGTATCGCATCGGACAATCTATGAGTCCTAATCTTAAAGAGACGGCACGAGGCGGTCTAGCAGCAACTCCAACAGGTAAGGCGATCAGTAAAGCCATTCTTGAAAATGGTGGCTTACAGAGTATTAAAGCCCTTCAATAAAAACAAGAAACATGCTATCTAAATAGGTAGCATGTTTTTATGTTGATTTCGTTAAGAAAGATTTTAGTATAATGAAATAAGTACAAGGAATAGTAGTGGCAAGTCATCTGCATAGGACCTCAGGGGAATTTTTCTTATGTAGAGCGTTAAAGGAAAATAAAAGGAGTTTTTTTAGTGGAAATAGATTTGCAATATTTAGCAAAACAAGCAATAGAAGATCGACGTTATCTTCATCAATATCCAGAGCTTTCTGGTCAGGAATTTGAAACAAGTCAATTTATTCGCAAAAGATTAGAACATCTTCAAATAGAAATATTAGCGTATGATTCCCCAAACGTAGTAGCTATGGTTCAAGGGACAAAAGGTACAAAGACGATTGCTTTACGGGCCGATATAGATGCATTACCGATAGTTGAAGAAGGTGATAAGCCATATATCTCCCAAAAGCCAGGAGTGGCTCATATGTGTGGACATGATGGTCATACAGCCATCTTATTAGCAGTTGCAGAATGGATAGCTAGAAATAAGAAAGAAATTGAGCCAAATATAATGCTTATTTTTCAATCAGCTGAGGAAATTACACCAAGTGGAGCAGATTATTTAATTCAAAACGGCGTTCTAGAAGGTGTCGATGCTATTTTTGGTATCCATTTATGGCAGGGTTTAAAGAAGGGGAAAATTGGATTAACACATGGACCAATGATGGCCTCTGTTGATGATTTTGAAATTGAGATTCAGGGTCATGGTGGACATGGCTCAATGCCGCATGAAACGATTGATCCAATCTATATTGCAAGCCATTTAATGCAAGCCTTTCAAAGTATCATTAGTCGAACTATTAATCCTATAGATGCTGGCGTTATAACAGTAGGCAATATCCAAGCAGGAACAACGTATAACATTATTCCAGACACAGCAAAATTAATAGGAACGATTAGGGCATTAACACCAGAAACCGTAGCTACGATTCAAACGAAGATGGTGAGTTTAACAGAAGGGATTTGCCGTTCGTTTGGAGCGGAGGGGAAAATCGACTTTATTATAGGGACACCTCCACTTATCAATGATCCTCGGCAATCTCGCTTTGTGGAATCTATTGTTTGTGAAGAATTTGGGAAGGATGTATTTGAGCTTGTCGATCCAGTTATGGGTGGTGAGGATTTTTCCTATTATCTAAAGCATAAACCTGGTGCATTTATATTTGTCGGAATGGGCGGTGAGAAAAGCCAATATCCTCATCATCATCCAAGGTTTGATTTAGATGAAGATGTTTTCCCTGATGCCATAAAGCTCTTCATTGATATTATTATGAAATATAAATGATGTAGTTTAACCCTATCAATCATTGGTAGGGTTTTTGCTTATGTGTAGGGTTAGGGAAATAATTTATGGTACATTAGATAGAGAGTATAACACTACATAAACAATCAATGAAGGGAGTTGTGGGATAAGGTGACTGAATTATATGGACCCGTCAATGAATTAAAAGGCGTCGGGAAAGAAACAGCAGCCCATCTTGAATCACTAGGAATCAATACAATAGCTGATTTATTATGGACGTTCCCACATCGACATGAAGATTTTCGTTTAAAAGATTTAACGCAAACGCCACATAACGAACGGGTTACAGTTGAGTGTAAGGTGGAGCGGGAGCCTACGATTTTATTTTTAGGCCGCAATAAGTCAAGACTCCAAGTAACTGTTTTAGCAGGAAGACATTTAGTGAAAGTCGTATTTTTCAATCAGGGCTATTTAAAGCAAAAGCTTGTACCTGGTTCTATTATTACGGTGACTGGTAAATGGGATCGTGGTAGACAAGTTATCAATGGCACTTCAATTACATTTGGTCCTAAAACGGATCAAGTTGACTTTGAGCCTGTCTATAGTCTGAAAGGTTTGATCCCCCAAAAAAGATTTCGTAAATATATGCGACAAGTGTTAGATGACTGTGGGGCCATGTTGCCAGATACCATTCCACAATATTTACAAGAGTCGTATAAGCTCGTTTCAATAAGAGAGGGCTTGGAGGGTATTCATTTTCCGTTGGATGCTGGACATGCTAAACAAGCAAGAAGACGTTTTGCCTATGAGGAGCTATTAAACTTTCAATTGCGTATTCAAGCTTTGCGGAAAATTAGGAAGGATAGTGAACACGGTACAGTTATTCAATTTGATGTGCATAAATTACGGGATTTTATCGCTTCATTACCCTATGAATTAACGAATGCCCAAAAACGTGTGGTGAATGAAATTTGTAAGGATTTGAAGGAACCACACCGAATGAATCGCTTGCTACAAGGGGATGTAGGTTCAGGTAAAACCGTCGTAGCAGCAATAGGGCTATATGCGGCCGTAACAGCAGGTTTTCAAGGAGCCTTAATGGCACCGACTGAAATATTAGCAGAACAACACTTAGAGAACTTGAAAGAATGGTTCCAACCATTTGGCGTTCGTGTTGCCCTGTTATCTGGGTCCACTAAAACAAAGGAGCGACGTGTCCTATTAGCTGATTTGGCAAATGGAGAGCTTGATATTGTCATTGGTACACATGCGCTAATCCAGCCAGATGTTGTTTTTCATAAGCTAGGCTTTGTCATCACGGATGAACAGCACCGCTTTGGTGTTGAGCAACGACGTATTTTGCGTGATAAAGGGGAGAATCCCGATGTGCTTTTTATGACAGCTACTCCGATACCACGAACATTAGCTATTACTGCATTTGGGGAAATGGATGTATCGATGATTGATGAAATGCCGGCAGGGCGTAAGCAGATTGAAACGCATTGGATGAAGAAAGAGCAATTCGGCTCCGTTTTATCTAAACTAGAATTAGAATTAGCGGCTGGAAGACAAGCCTATGCGATTTGTCCACTTATCGAGGAATCCGATAAGCTTGATGTTCAAAATGCTGTGGAAATATATGAGCAGCTAGCGACTTATTTTAAAGATCGTTACCATGTCGGTTTAATGCATGGGCGCTTATCCGCTGATGAAAAAGATGCGGTTATGCGTGCTTTTAGTGAAGGGACTATTCAGGTTTTAGTTTCTACAACCGTTGTAGAGGTAGGTGTAAATGTACCGAATGCTACCTTTATGATAGTCTATGATGCTGAACGCTTTGGCTTAGCACAATTGCATCAGCTTCGAGGCCGTGTTGGACGTGGTGAGCATCAATCATACTGTATTTTACTTGCTGACCCTAAGTCTGATGAGGGAAAAGAACGTATGCAATCAATGACGGAAACAAATGATGGCTTCCGTTTAGCTGAAAAAGATCTTGAATTAAGGGGACCAGGAGACTTTTTTGGTAGAAAGCAAAGTGGTTTACCAGATTTTAAAGTAGCTGATTTAGTACATGATTATCGTATTCTGGAGACCGCTAGAAAAGATGCCACAGAGATGCTTGAAACAAAAGCGTTTTGGCAGGATGACGACTATCAATACTTGCGTAAAATGCTAGAAGATACTGGTGTTTTACAAGGAGAGCGCTTCGATTAATGTGGGAAGCATGTTAGCAAAGAAAGAATGTAAGTACTTGATTTCAAAACAAGTCTTGCATTCTTTTTTTATACTCTATATACTGATATTAGTACCAAGTGCTAATAACAACTCAAAAGGTGGCGGATGAAGTTGAGACGAACGAAAAAAGAGCGACAGCGACTACTATCTGAAACGATAGCTGAAAATCCATTCGTCACAGATGAACAGCTAGCAACACAGTTTCAGGTAAGTGTCCAAACAATTCGTTTAGACCGTATGGAATTATCAATACCAGAATTACGCGAGCGAATTAAAGATGTTGCTTCAAAAAGCTATGAAAATGAAGTAAAATCTCTCCCGATTGATGAGGTCATTGGTGAGATTGTAGATATTGAATTAGATCATCGAGCACTCTCGATTTTTGATGTACAAGAAGAGCATGTGTTTCAGCGTAATGGCATCGCACGTGGTCATCATTTGTTTGCGCAAGCAAATTCATTAGCGGTTGCAGTAATTGATGATGAACTAGCATTAACCGTACATTCTAATATTACGTTTGTGAAACCTGTACGAGCTGGAAATCGTGTTATTACAAAAGCGATTGTTATCGGACGAGATGAACAAAAACATCGTACAAAAGTCGAGGTAACATCTACTGTTAATGGTGAAACCGTTTTTGTTGGTGAATTTGATATGTACCGCACGAAAGGTAAAGGTGAGTAACAATGAAATTAGCGCTTGATGGAATGGGTGGAGACAACGCACCAAAATCAGTTGTTGAAGGTGCATTTTTAGCATTAGAGCAAATTCCAAACTTAGAAATCCAATTATATGGTCATCAAGATAAGCTGGAACCATTTTTAAAACAACACGATCGATTAAAGGTTATACATTGTGAGGAAGTAGTAGAAGGAACTGATGATCCTGCCCGTGCTGTTCGTAGAAAAAAGGATTCTTCAATGGCGCGTATGATGGATGCAGTAGAAGAGGGTAAAGCAGATGCTTGCCTTTCTGCAGGGAACACAGGGGCCCTGATGGCGGGTGGCCTATTTAAAGTAGGTCGCATTGAGGGAATAGCCCGACCAGCATTAGCTACAACGCTACCAACGCTAGATGGTAAAGGATTTTTAATGCTTGATTTAGGGGCAAATGCAGATGCTCGACCAGAGCATTTAGTGCAATATGCCATTATGGGTGATATTTATGCTAAAAAGGTTGGAGGTATACAAAAACCACGTATTGGCTTATTAAATATCGGTACCGAGGATAAAAAAGGCAATGAATTAACAAAAGCTGCCTTCGAATTATTGAAGGAAGCAGATTTGAATTTTATTGGAAATGTAGAAGCACGTGATTTACTGGAAGGCGTAGCTGATGTTGTTGTAACGGATGGCTTTACAGGAAATATGGTATTGAAGTCTATTGAAGGGACGGCGGGTGCTTTATTTTCTATGTTAAAAGATGCCTTTATGTCTTCAACGAAAACGAAAATTTCAGCAGCGCTCATGAAAAATAATTTACGTGACTTGAAAAATAAAATGGACTATACAGAGTATGGTGGCGCAGGATTGTTTGGCTTACAAGCACCTGTTATTAAGGCACATGGATCATCAAATGCAAAAGCGATTTTCAGTGCCATTCGACAAGCCAATACGATGGTAGAGCATACCGTTATTTCGACGATTACGGAGACAGTACGTCACATAGAAATTGATTAAGCAAAGGGGATTATTCAAATGACGAAAATAGCATTTATTTTTCCAGGACAGGGATCGCAGGTAGTTGGAATGGGTCGAGAGTTTGTTGAAAATGCTGTAGAAAGTAAAGCGTTTTATGATCGTGCAGATCAAGCTCTTCAGTTTGAATTATCTAAATTAATGTTAGAGGGTCCAGCAGAAGAGCTAACACTGACATATCATGCACAGCCAGCGCTTCTTACTACTGGTGTAATGGTGGCTGAAAGGTTACGCGCAGCAGGTATTCAACCACACTACGCAGCAGGTCATTCACTTGGAGAATATGGTGCATTGGTGTTAGCAGGCGTTATGTCATTTGATGATGCCGTGTCGATTGTGCATAAACGAGGTCTTTATATGAATGAAGCTGTGCCGGCAGGACAAGGTGCAATGGCAGCAATTTTAGGAATGGAACTTGAGGCATTGAACGAGGTAACAGAGCAGGTGTCGGCATCGGGTGACTCTGTTCAGGTGGCAAATGTGAATTGTCCAGGACAAATTGTTATTTCGGGTACGAAAGAAGGTGTAGATAAAGCAAGCGTTGCTGCTAAAGAAGCTGGTGCAAAACGAGCAATACCTTTAGTTGTAAGTGGTCCCTTCCACTCGGATTTGATGCGACCATCTTCAGAGAAACTGCAAGCAGCATTGGCAGAAATTCCTTTATCCGCACCTGAAATACCTGTAATTGGCAATGTGATGGCGAAGGAATTGAAAGATGTAGCAGCAATACAACAAGAGCTAGTTGAACAGGTATATAGTGCTGTACAATGGGAAGCTTCTATGCGCGAAATGCTTGCGCAGGGTGTTGACGTCTTTATCGAATGTGGACCAGGTAAAGTATTAAGCGGTCTCTTGAAAAAAATTGATCGCTCTGTTGCAGCCTATTGTGTTTATGATGAAGCTTCGTTAGAAGCAGTTTTAGAAGCGTCGAAGGAGTGGTCAATCAATGCGTAAATTAGAAGGAAAAGTAGCCGTTGTAACGGGAGCTTCAAGAGGAATCGGACGCGCTATTGCTTTAAAGCTTGCAGAAGAAGGTGCTAAGGTTGTTGTGAACTATAGTGGCTCACAGGCAAAAGCAGAAGAAGTAGTGGCGATGATTCAAGAAAACGGTGGCGAAGCAATTGCTGTGCAAGCTAGTGTTTCAAAGACCGAAGAAGTTACAGCTTTAATGAATGCTGCAGTGAAAACATACGGTTCCCTTGATATTTTAGTTAATAATGCTGGTATTACAAGAGATAACTTGATCATGCGTATGAAAGAAGACGAATGGGACGATGTATTAAATACCAACCTTAAAGGTGTTTTCCTTTGTACGAAAGCGGTCACACGTCAAATGATGAAGCAACGTGCAGGTCGCATCATTAATATTTCTTCCATCGTTGGTGTAGCGGGTAATGCTGGTCAAGCCAACTATGTTGCGGCTAAAGCAGGTGTTATTGGATTAACGAAAACGACGGCAAAGGAATTAGCTTCTCGTAATATATTAGTTAATGCTATTGCACCAGGTTTTATCGAAACAGAAATGACAGAACAATTGCCACAGGATATCAAACAAGGTATGCTAACACAAATTCCTCTTGCGAAACTTGGTCAGCCAGAGGATATCGCAAAAGCAGTAGCTTTCCTAGCATCGGATGACGCTAATTATATGACTGGGCAAACACTTCATATTGATGGCGGTATGGTCATGTAATTTCAATTAGGCATATACGCTGATTTTTTGTATAATCATTTGAGGGGAGGTGAATCATTTGTCTACAGTATTAGAACGCGTAACAAAAGTAATCGTGGACCGTTTAGGTGTGGAAGAAAGCGAAGTAACGCTTGAAGCTTCTTTCCGTGATGATTTAGGTGCTGACTCATTAGACGTAGTTGAGCTTGTAATGGAGCTTGAAGACGAATTCGATATGGAAATTTCTGATGAAGATGCTGAAAAAATCTCAACAGTAGGTACTGCAATCTCATACATCGAAAGTAAATTAAACTAATTTCGTTAAAACTTTATTTAGTGAAAATAGATCACCTCTAATGGTGTAATGGTCATCGTAATCATACAATGGTTTTATGGTAGCTTGAATAAAGTAGAAATTACTTTTTCTGCATTCCTTGTTAGAAGGAGCAGATTCAATGAATGAAGATGTATTTAAAGGGGACGAAATGGATCGGTTTTCGATCTATTCACGTCCCTTTTTTATGTTAAAAATCTAATGACAAGTCGGCTTCAAAATTCTCTCTAATGGGAGATGTATGCTGAATCAAGAGGAATTTCCGGAAAAATTTCCAAAACATTGTGTTTAAGCCGAAATACTTTTGCATAAACGCCCTGAAAAAGGTACACTAAAACGGTAGAAACTATTAGGAAGGCAGATTTGTTCAATGGCTATGAAAAGAAAAGGAACTATGCAGAAATCTGGCGTACTTCCTGAAAAAGTACGCAACCAATTTGAGCTGTTACAGCATGAATTAAATATCACATTTATTAATAAAAATTTATTGTATCAAGCATTCACGCATTCATCTTATGTGAATGAGCATCGCCGTAAACTATTTACGGATAATGAGCGTCTTGAATTTTTAGGAGATGCAGTACTTGAACTGTCTGTTTCTAAATATCTTTTTGAGAAATACCCAAATATGAGCGAGGGTGAGCTAACAAAGTTAAGAGCTTCCATTGTATGTGAGCCATCACTAGTGATTTTTGCTAACGAGCTAGGCTTTGGACGCTTTGTATTGCTTGGAAAAGGTGAGGAATTAACAGGTGGTCGGGAACGTCCAGCGCTACTTGCAGATGTATTTGAGTCATTTGTAGGTGCACTTTATTTAGATCAAGATTTACAAACGGTCGTGTCATTTTTAGAACGAATCGTGTTCCCAAAAGTAGAAGTCGGTGCTTTTTCGCATGTGATGGATTTTAAAAGTCAATTGCAAGAAATGGTACAGCAAACGAATAATGGACTTCTTCATTATGAGATTATCGATGAAAAAGGCCCTGCACATAATCGTACCTTTGTATCAAGCGTATTATTAAATGGACAAGAGCTTGGTATTGGTCGTGGAAAATCAAAAAAAGAAGCCGAGCAGCAAGCTGCACAATGTGCAATGCGAATGATGCGTGAAGAAGCTGCAAAAGAGGAGGCTTAATAGATGTTCCTAAAACGACTAGAAGTGATTGGCTTTAAATCTTTTGCGGAACGCATTGGAATTGATTTTGTACCTGGTGTTACAGCCGTTGTTGGACCAAATGGCAGTGGAAAAAGTAATGTCACAGATGCGATTCGTTGGGTACTTGGGGAGCAATCGGCAAAGTCGTTACGTGGAGCAAAGATGGAAGATGTTATTTTCGCTGGGAGTGACTCTCGTAAGCCACTCAACTTTGCAGAGGTAACACTTATTTTAGATAATACTGACGAGCAACTTGCTTTTTCTTATACAGAAGTCAGTGTAACAAGACGCGTATACCGTTCAGGTGATAGTGAATATTTATTAAATAACCAACAGTGTCGCCTGAAGGATATTACGGACTTGTTTATGGATTCAGGACTTGGAAAAGAGGCATTTTCAATCATCTCTCAAGGCCGTGTCGATGAAATTTTAAATAGCCGACCTGATGATCGTCGTTCTATTTTTGAAGAGGCAGCTGGCGTTTTAAAGTATAAAATAAGAAAGAAAAAAGCTGAGCATAAGCTTGTTGAGACAGATGAAAATTTGTATCGCGTATTAGACATTCTCCATGAATTAGACAACCGATTAGAGCCGCTTGAAATGCAGGCATCTAGTGCAAGAGATTATGTACAAATGTCTTCTGAGCTAAAGGATTTTGATATTGCAATTCTTGTGCATGATTTTAAAAATTGTGCACAATCTTTGCATGCGCTAAAAGAGGAATTTACGGAGCTTTCTGCAACAGAGCTAGAACAAGCTCAAAATATTTCAATGATTGAGAAACGGACCGCCAATATACGGAAGCTATTAAAAGATCTAGATGATTATTTGGATGTTTCGCAGGCTGAGCTTGTCAATGCCACTATGGAGGTAGAGCGTTGGGATGGCCGTAAGGCATTGATGGCTGAAAAACGCCAAAATGCGTCGAATCAACTACTGCAGCTGAATACGACATTACAAGAGGCTAAGGCGGAAGTAGAATTACTCTTGGTTCAAGAACAGGAGAAAAAAGAAGTATTCTCCGAGAAGCAACAAGCCGTATCCGTGTTAAAGCAGAGCATCAAGCAGTTAGAACAATCATTAAATCGATCTGTGACAGAAATCGAGGAAGAAATAGAAGACTATAAAAATCGATATATCGATTCATTAAATGAAGAGGCAACAGTCAAGAATGAATTGAAAAATATCGATCAGCAATTAGCGCAACAAAAAGCAATGGCGGCAAAAATGTCCAATCAAACAGATGAAATTGGACAGGAACTTATGCAAATCATTGCTGAAAAAGAAAAGCTAGTGGCTGAACATTCCTTAACAACCAATGATTTGCAGAAAAAACTAGAGCAACATGAAACATTACAAATACAGTTGAAAAATGTCAACATATCCTTTACAGAAAAGCAGGATATGTTGTACAAAGCCTATCAGCATCAACAACAACTAAAGGCTAGAAAAGATACATTAGCTGAACTTGAAGCTGATTTTTCTGGGTTCTTCCAAGGTGTTAAAGAAGTTTTACTTGCGCGAGATAAAGGCGAACTACAAGGAATTGAAGGTGCAGTAGCAGAGTTAATCCAAGTTGAAGGAAAGTATTCACAAGCGATCGAAACAGCGTTAGGCGCAGCCTCTCAACATATTGTCACAACCAATGAACGCCACGCACAGCAGGCCATTCATTGGTTAAAACAAAAACGTGCTGGACGTGCTACTTTTTTACCGAAAACAGTCATGAAATCACGCAAAATTAATCCAGGCACTATTCAGCTAGCAACTGAACACCCTGCCTTTGTTCAAATGGCAGATGCGCTTGTCACTTTTAATGAAGACAATCGAACAATTGTTGAAAATCTTTTAGGAAATGTCATAGTGGCAGCAAATTTAGAAGGCGCAAGTCAAATTGCCCGAATATGTGGTTTCCGATACCGAGTTGTCACACTTGAAGGAGATATTGTCAATGCAGGGGGCTCCTTAACAGGTGGAGCTCTGAAACAGCAATCCTCACTCTTTACAAGAAAAGCTGAGCTAGATGATTTAATCATTAAGCTAGAATCGTTACAAGCTTCCATTTATAGTGCTGAACAGGCTGTTGCAGCCGAAAAAGAGAAGCTTGCGGAATTGCGAGATCAAGTAGAGCAACTAAAGCTTGAAGGAGAGCAATTACGAAAAGAGGAGATGCAACAGTCTAGTCGTATTCGTGAGCTAGAGGTCGTTGAAAAAAGCTTATCGGCCAGAGTAAACTTTGCTTCAACTGAAACAAAGGATGTAAAAACTCGTGAGGAAGCATTATTGATACAAAAACAGGCAGCAGAGGAGCGTTTAAATACCCTTGCTATCGTCCTTGTCGAAATCAATGAAACTGTCGAACAATTAAGTAAGGTAAAGTTACAAGGTGAGACAGAGAAAGATGTATTACGAGAACAGCTTGCTGAAAAACGTTCACAGTTAGCGGTTATGCAGGAACAGCTGTCGCAAGTTCAAATTACGACTGCTGAACTAGCACTACAATTAAACAAAGCGCACCAAAAAGTCAAAAATATTTCTCAGGAAATAGTGTGGCTTCAATCTGATGAATCGACAAATCATTTAAGTGATGAAGAGGTCGAGGAACAGGTTATGACATGGAAAGCAAGAAGAGATGCCCTACAAGAGACTATTGCTGAAAAGAAAGAGCAGAAATTAGGACAGCAACAAGAACTTTCTACATTAGAAGAACAACTCAAGGAACTGCAACGTATTCATAAAGGATACCTTGAAGCAATACGTGCCAATGAGTTAAAACGTAATCGGGTAGAATTTGAAATGGATAATTTTATCGAACAACTCGAAGAAAATTATCAGTTAACATTCGAAGAGGCTGAAAAAGAAGCTCTAGCAATAGAAGATGAAGAGTTTGTGCGAAGACGTGTGAAATTGTTAAAAAGATCCATTGAAGAGCTAGGACCCGTTAATTTAGGTGCGATTGAGGAATATGATAGAGTGCTAGAACGTCATACATTCTTAACTGAACAACGGGAGGACTTGCTTGCTGCACAGGAAACATTACATGAAGCAATCAAAGAAATGGATGAAGAAATGACGTTGCGCTTTAGTGAAACGTTTTATGCTATTAGAGAGCAATTTAAACGTGTTTTCCGTGAATTGTTTGGTGGGGGTCAAGCTGATTTGGTTTTAATTGACCCACAAAACTTATTGGAAACAGGTATTGAAATTGTGGCACAGCCTCCAGGAAAAAAATTACAAAATTTAAGCTTGCTTTCTGGTGGTGAGCGTGCACTTACGGCGATTGCTTTACTATTCTCCATTCTAAATATTCGACCTGTGCCATTTTGTATTCTTGATGAGGTAGAGGCGGCTTTAGATGAGGCGAATGTTGTGCGTTATAGCCAATATTTGAAAAAGTTTAGTCTCGACACACAATTCATTGTGATTACTCATCGTAAAGGTACAATGGAGGGGGCTGATGTCTTGTATGGTATAACAATGCAAGAATCAGGTGTATCGAAACTTGTATCAGTAAAACTAGAAGATGAACCCGTACTTGCGGAGCAAAGGAGCGAACAAGCATGAGTTTTTTTAAGCGTTTAAAAGATAAATTAATGGGTAATCCGGAAGAGGAAGAGAAACTAGACACAGCTGACAAAGAACAGGAGTCTGACCAGTCGGAGCCGGAGCTTGAGGAATTAAGCGAGCCTGCTGCCATTGAGCCTGCTGATCTAAAAGTACCTGAACAAGGTGAAGAAGCATCAGCAATGACGATTGTGAAAGAAATTGAAGTGCAAGCAGACCCCTCAGCTGAAATAGAAGAAGGACAGCCAGATGTTCAGGAGCTAGCAGTAGTAGAGGCCGAACCACTGGAAGAGAAAAAGCCTTCTGCTTGGTCAATAACACAAAAATTCAAGGCTGGCCTTGAAAAAACACGGAATTCCTTTACTTCAAAAGTGAATGACCTTGTTGCACGTTATCGTAAAGTGGATGAAGATTTCTTTGAAGAATTAGAGGACTTACTATTACAGGCTGATGTTGGATTTGAAACAGTCATGGAACTCATGGATAAACTACGTTATGAAGTGCAACGTAAAAATATTAAAGATACAAATGGCATCCAAGCTGTGATTTCTGAAAAGCTTGTAGAAATTTATGAGCAAGGTGAAGAAGATTTAATTGAGCTAAATATGCAGCCAGATGGTGAACTAACTGTTATTCTATTTGTTGGCGTAAATGGTGTTGGGAAAACAACGACAATAGGTAAGCTAGCGCACCGTTTAAAATCTCAAGGGAAATCAGTTGTATTAGCTGCGGGTGATACGTTCCGTGCTGGTGCTATTGATCAATTACAAGTATGGGGAGATCGTGTCGGCTGTGAGGTTATTAAACAATCAGAGGGCTCTGACCCAGCAGCAGTAATGTACGATGCGATTCGTGCAGCAAAAAATAGAAAAGCAGATGTGTTGATTTGTGATACAGCTGGACGCTTGCAGAACAAAGTGAACCTAATGAATGAGCTTGAAAAAGTTCATCGTGTGATTTCACGTGAAATTCCAAATGCTCCACATGAAGTATTATTAGCATTAGATGCAACAACTGGCCAAAATGCGCTTGTTCAAGCACAAACATTTAAAGAAGCAACGAATGTAACAGGGATTGTTTTAACAAAGCTTGATGGCACAGCTAAAGGTGGTATTGTCCTTGCTATTCGAAACAAGTTACACATTCCTGTAAAATTTGTGGGTCTTGGTGAGAAAATGGATGATTTACAGCCATTTGATGCAGAACGATATGTTTATGGACTATTTGCCGATGGTTTGGATAAGGAACTAGAAAATAATGAAGAGTAACAGTTAACTGTAGCTAAATAATTTTATCTTGCTTGGCATTTATCTCTTTTCTTTTGGAGAAGCTGGATGCTTAGTTTGCTTCAGTTTTTGAACAAAAATGGATAAAATGACGCTGACACGTATAGGATAAAAACGCTCGACTGTGTATAGGTGAATTGACTTGTTTAAAAGAGTAATACTAGCCAAAGGCAAGAAATGCCTGAAAGCAGCAATTTAAGCTTTTAGACAAGGAGATTACCTTGACACAGACGGGCGCTTTTCGTTATGATACAAATGACTAATAGCGGGAGGAGAAACATTCGATGCTACTTGAAAAAACAACACGCATGAACTTTCTCTTCGACTTTTATCAAGCATTATTAACTGATAAACAAAGAAGTTATATGGAGCTATACTATTTGGATGATAACTCTCTAGGAGAAATTGCTGAATCGTATGGTGTTTCACGCCAAGCTGTTTACGATAATATTCGTCGTACAGAAGCGATGCTTGAGGAATATGAAGAAAAATTATGTTTACTTGAAAAATTTCAACAACGTACCCAAATGCTGTCACAGCTAACAATGGGGATTACAGAAAAGAGTATGACAGCTGAAGAGCAGCTAGCACTTATTGAACAGCTGAAAGAATGGGATTAGGAGGCGAAAGCAATGGCTTTTGAAGGATTAGCGGAACGACTCCAAGGAACGATCCAAAAGATTAAAGGCAAAGGGAAAGTATCAGAGCAAGACGTTAAGGAAATGATGCGAGAAGTCCGATTTGCTTTAATCGAGGCGGATGTTAACTTAAAAGTAGTCAAAGAATTCGTAAAAAAGGTAAGTGAACGTGCTGTCGGTGTTGATGTTATGCAAAGTTTAACGCCAGGTCAGCAAGTTATTAAAATTGTACAGGATGAACTAACAGAATTAATGGGGGGCGAACAAAGTCCCATTAAGTTTAATACGAAGCCACCCACTGTCATTATGATGGTTGGTCTACAAGGTGCGGGTAAAACGACAACTACAGGTAAATTGGCAAATGTTCTACGAAAAAAATATAATCGTAAACCATTACTAGTTGCCGCTGACGTTTATCGTCCAGCAGCTGTTCAACAATTACAGACATTAGGAAAACAGTTATCACTACCTGTTTTTGCATTAGGTACCGAGGTATCTCCTGTAGAAATTGCACGTCAGGCAATTGAATTGGCAAAGGAAGAGCATCATGATGTGGTAATTATCGATACAGCTGGTCGACTTCATATCGATGAAGACCTAATGCAAGAGTTAAAGGATATTCGTGCATTAAAAGAGCCAGATGAGGTTTTCCTAGTTGTTGATGCCATGACGGGTCAAGATGCAGTCAATGTAGCAGAAAGCTTTAATGAAGCAATCGGTATTACTGGGGTTGTTTTAACAAAACTTGACGGTGATACGCGTGGTGGTGCTGCATTATCTATCCGCTCTGTGACACAAAAGCCAATTAAATTTGTCGGGATGGGCGAAAAAATGGATGCGCTTGAACCATTCCATCCAGAGCGTATGGCATCTCGTATATTAGGTATGGGCGATGTTCTGTCACTTATCGAGAAAGCTCAGGCAAATGTAGATGAAGCTAAGGCAAAAGAATTAGAAGAAAAGTTTAAATCTCAAACATTCACTTTTGATGATTTTGTCGAGCAATTGCAGCAAGTCAAGAAAATGGGCCCTCTTGATGAAATTTTAAAAATGCTACCAGGTGCTAACAAAATCAAAGGCTTAGATAATGTAAAAGTTGATGATAAGCAAATGGGGCGTGTAGAGGCCATTATTTACTCGATGACGCCTGCTGAAAAGACCAACCCAGAAATCATGAATGGTAGCCGTAAAAAGCGTATTGCGAAAGGCTCTGGGACATCTATTCAAGAGGTGAATCGTCTCATTAAGCAATTCGATGAAATGAAAAAAATGATGAAGCAAATGACTGGAATGACAAGTGGTAAAGGGAAGAAAAAAATGAAATTACCAGGCTTTGATTCATTGTTTAAATAATAATTTTTAGGTGTTAAGAAAAAACACTTTACAAACAACCTAAACATTGATAATATACTATCTTGTGTGAAACTTATTCGGAGGTGCTATTAAAATGGCAGTTAAAATTCGCTTAAAACGTATGGGAGCTAAAAAATCTCCTTTCTATCGTATCGTAGTTGCAGACGCTCGTTCACCACGTGACGGTCGTCAAATCGAAACAGTTGGTACTTACAACCCACTAACTCAACCAGCTACTGTAAACATTGATGAAGAGAAAGCTCTTAAATGGTTAGCTGACGGTGCAAAACCATCAGATACAGTACGTAACTTGTTCTCAGAACAAGGTATCATGGAAAAATTCCATAACCAAAAATTCAGTAAATAATCGGGGGCGACGTCTTTGAAGCAGCTGATTGAAGCAATCGTTTTACCGTTAGTCGATTATCCAGAAGAAGTTCGTATTGAGACGGATGAAAATGCAAATCGAATTGTTTATAAACTTTTTGTTCATCCAGAGGATAGAGGGAAAGTCATAGGCAAGCAAGGGCGAGTAGCAAAAGCGATTCGTACAATTGTTTATTCAGCGGCAGGTAGTCACCATCAAAAGAAGACCTACGTCGATATATTGGATTAATAGAAAAGATTTTCACGCTCTTGCAACAAGTACTAGTGAGTCCTGATAGGTGTGTTTACATGTCGCTTAGGAGTTCGAAGTGGCCTTTTAGTATGAAGCGTAAAATCTGGACGAAAAAGGAGGGAGCTTGTAGGTTCCTTCCTTTTTTTATCTTTTTTTAACATCAGCATATCGCTATGACTTCTATTTAAGTGGAAATTAAAGCTTGAATAAGGAGTATAGCTAAAGGATATTGCTTATATTATTCTTAACAAGACAAATGAGTCTTAGCTAAAACAACATTCTTCCAAAGCACATTTGCAAGAACGGAACCTTTTTTGGATAAGCGAGATGCATTGTGGAGATAAGCATGTTTTTTACGAGGTGAAAGTAGAATGGAATGGTTTAATGTAGGTCGAATTGTCAATACGCACGGTATTCGTGGTGAGGTACGTGTATTATCGACAACAGACTTTGAAGAAGAGCGTTTTGCGGTAGGAAATAAGCTTGCTGCCTTTAAAAAAGACGATAAGAAGCCAACCTGGGTAACGATTGACTCTATGCGTCGTCATAAAAACTTTATTTTATTAACTTTTGAAGGCATGAACAATATCAACTTGGTTGAGCCATTTAAAGAAGGCATGCTGAAAGTGACTAAAGATCAAATGACTGATGATCTTCTTGAAGAAAATGAGTTCTTTTTCCATGAAATAATAGGCTGCACAGTTATTTCTGAAGAGGGCGAAACAATCGGTGTTGTGACAGAGATCCTGCAAACAGGGGCAAACGATGTTTGGGTAGTAAAAGGCTCTAAGAAAGAACACTATATCCCTTATATAGAAGATATCGTGAAAGATATTGATGTTATGGACAAAAAAATAGTCATTCATGTTATGGAAGGCTTATTATGATGAATATTCATGTATTGAGCCTGTTCCCGGATATGTTTTCAGGCGTTTTTGGTGCATCTATTTTAAAGAAGGCACAAGAAAAGGGTGCTGTAAAGTTAGAGGTAACGGATATTCGTACATTTTCAGGGAACAAGCATAATCAGGTTGACGACTATCCATATGGTGGTGGTGCAGGTATGGTATTAAAGCCTGAACCGATGTTTAGTGCAGTAGAGGCTATAACGGCAGATAAACAGCCACGTATCATATTAATGTGTCCTCAGGGTGAACGCTTTACGCAGAAAAAAGCAGAAGAGCTAGCGCAGGAAACAGAGTTGGTGTTCTTATGTGGTCATTATGAAGGCTATGATGAGCGTATACGTCAGCACCTCGTGACAGACGAAATTTCCATTGGCGATTTTGTCTTAACAGGTGGGGAATTAGGTGCTATGACTGTTATTGATAGTGTAGTTAGATTATTACCCGGTGTCTTAGGGCAAGAGGATTCACATATCCAGGATTCTTTTTCAACGGGTCTACTTGAGCATCCACATTATACACGACCTGCTGAGTTCCGTGGCATGAAGGTACCCGATGTTTTATTATCGGGGAATCATGCTAAAATCGAGCAATGGCGAGAGGAACAGTCACTGAAAAGAACTTTTGAACGCCGTCCAGACTTACTGGAGCAATATCCATTAACAGATAAGCAAAAATTGTATCTAGAAAAACTAAAAAACAATCATCTAGATGCTTGATTGCCGACCCTATTTATGATAACATCTAATCTGTACTTCTATGTGAAGTACTGAATTACGGTGTTCCGCTGTGGCATAGATTGCGTGCAAGAGCATCTGTCTAAGGAGAGAAAACAATGTCAAACATTATTGCAGAAATTACAAAATCTCAGCTTCGCTCTGATCTACCAGCTTTCCGTCCTGGTGATACTGTTAAGGTACACGTGAAAGTAGTAGAGGGTACTCGTGAACGTATCCAAATTTTCGAAGGTGTAGTAATTAAACGTCGTGGTGGCGGAATTAGCGAAACTTTCACAGTTCGTAAAATTTCTTACGGTGTAGGTGTTGAGCGTACATTCCCTGTACACACACCAAAAATCGCTAACTTAGAAGTTGTACGTCGTGGTAAAGTACGTCGTGCTAAACTTTACTACCTACGTAACCTACGTGGTAAAGCTGCTCGTATTAAAGAAATTCGATAATTATGACTTAAAAGTGAGGGGCTTGTGTTCAAGCCTCTTTTCTTTTTGCTTGTCATCTTTATTCACTATCATCTAAAATGGTGTTAGACGAGGAGGCAATTCTCAATGGAAAAACAAGTGAAAGAAAAAAATGAATTATGGGAATGGACAAAAGCACTATTAATTGCATTTGCGATTGCTGCAGTTATTCGATATTTTTTATTTACACCCATTGCAGTTGATGGAGAGTCCATGATGCCAACCCTTGAAGATGGCGATCGAATGATTGTGAATAAAATTGGTTATAAAATAGGTGAGCCAAAACGCTTTGACATTGTTGTATTTCATGCACCTGAACAAAAAAATTACATAAAGCGTGTAATTGGATTGCCAGGAGATACACTAGAGTATAAGGATGATCAATTGTATATAAATGGTGAGCCAATTGATGAACCCTATTTAGATGCCTATAAAGCGCAAATTACTGAGGGGACCTTAACAGAAGATTTCACCTTAAATGACATTGATGTTTCCTTGGATAGCAATACCATTCCTGAGGGGTATATCTTTGTTATGGGAGATAATCGTCGATATAGTAAAGACAGTCGACATATTGGCCTTGTTGACCAGAAAGAAATTATTGGTAATACCAGTCTGATTTTCTGGCCGTTTAGTGACATAAAAATTGTAAAGTAATGCATGAAAGGGAGAGCAAAATTACTCCCTTTTTCTTTTAGTTTAGGAGGTATAGCTGTGACGATACAATGGTTTCCAGGGCATATGGCTAAAGCCCGACGTGAAGTAACTGAAAAATTAAAGCTTGTCGATATTATATTTGAATTAATAGATGCACGTTTACCGCTATCCTCACGTAATCCGATGATTGATGAAGTCATTAACCAAAAACCTCGTCTTTTGATCTTAAATAAAGCGGATATGGCAGATGAACAAGAAACACGGAAATGGGTAGAGTATTTTGCAAAGCGTGGTCATAAAGCAGTAGCCATTAACTCACTTGAGGGCAAGGGCTTACAGCAAGTCACGAAAGCGGCACAAGAAATTTTAAAAGAAAAATTTGACCGCATGAAAGCAAAAGGAATGAAACCTAGGGCTATTCGTGCCATGATTGTGGGCATTCCAAATGTGGGCAAATCCACATTGATTAATCGCTTAGCGAAAAAAAATATCGCTAAAACGGGCAATACACCAGGTGTGACAAAGGCACAACAATGGATCAAAGTAGGTAAAGAGCTTGAACTATTGGATACACCAGGTATTTTATGGCCAAAGTTTGAGGATCAAGAAGTTGGCTTTAAATTAGCTTTAACTGGAGCTATTAAGGATACTATTACAAATATGGAAGACCTAGCTGTCTATGGGTTACGATTCTTATCTAATCATTATCCAAAGCGTATGGAGGAGCGTTACGGTCTCGAGTTTATCCATGAGGAGTTAGTGGATACTTTTGACCATATTGGTAAGCTACGTCGTGTATTTGGTCCTGGTGGAGAAATAGATTATGATCAAGTGGCCCAACTAATTGTTCGAGATATCCGTGGATTACAATTAGGTAAACTTACCTTTGATTTTGTGGACGAGCAGTTAGAAAAAGAAACAACTGAACAACTATAAGGATTTGAAACTGTCACACGTTCTTTTGTGGCAGTTTTTCTTTTAGGAATACATTTTTTAACCGATAATGATGATAGAGAGGAAAATAGTTTTCGAGTTAAAGAGACTACATAAGAACCGAACATGATATAGTTTGATTGAATAGAAGTAAGAAGGAGTACACAATGAAAACCATTAAGGAAATTACAAGTGCATTGAAGGCTGCTGAAGAATGGCAAGATTGGATGAAAGAAATTGCAGCGGATGAAAGAGCAGGTATACAAAAGGCATGGCTAACTTGGCAAAAGAGACAGGATAAAAAACGTCAATTACTGCAAGAGCACCAAAAAAAAGTTGCATTCGATTTAAGCTATGGGGGAACTGATGCATTTATTGCGGGTGTAGATGAAGCAGGACGGGGACCACTAGCAGGACCGGTCGTGACGGCAGCTGTAATTTTACCGACAAATTGTGAGGCACTTGTTGGTCTGAATGACTCAAAGCAATTATCGAAGGATAAACGAAACGGCTTTGCAACATTAATTAAAGAGCATGCCATAAGCTATTCAATTCATTTTCAACCTGCCGAACAAATTGATGAACTGAATATATATGAGGCAACAAAACAATCTATGAAGGCAAGTGTTGAATCATTATCGACGAAGCCTGATGTTGTTTTAATCGATGCTATGACATTACCTATTACAATTCCTCAAGATTCGATTATAAAAGGAGATGCTAAGAGCTTAGCGATAGCAGCTGCATCCATTTTAGCTAAAACAGCACGGGATGAGTATATGGAGCAATTAGACGAGGAATTTCCGATGTATGGCTTTGGGCAACATGCAGGGTATGGGACAAAGCAGCATTTAAAAGCGTTAGAAGAGTTTGGACCGACTATTCACCATCGTAAATCATTTGAACCAATAAAATCTATGTTTTCATAAAGTTAAAATACGGTAGACAATTACACGAAGGAGTAATTGATGAAAGGAGTATGTATATGACAGCCACATCATTTAATCCGATTCAACTGCAGCAAAATGCAATAACTTCGACAAATCAACCACTTGCTTTAAAACAAGGACAAGTATTTCACGGAACAATTAAGCAATTATATCCAGATCAAATGGCAGAAATACAAGTAGGTAATCAAAAATTTATAGCTAAACTCGAAGTGCCGTTAAAAGCTGGGGATGCCCATTTCTTTCAGGTAACAGGAACAAATCCACAAACGGAATTGAAAATAGTGACTGGACCAATGGCACAGGCAGCTACCCCTAGTCAGCAAATTAATCAGTTATTAGAATCCATGAATTTGCCTAAATCAGCAGAGATGCAGCAATTATTAGGGCATTTTATGAAAGCGCAGCTACCCATTTCGAAAGAACAAATGTTGCAAGCTGAAATGTGGTTAAAGGCATTACCAGAGGGTATATCAAAAGTAGATGCTCTGCAAACCATTCAAAAAATGATAGAGCTTAAAATGCCTATGACAAATGATGTGTTTCAAGCATTGATGAGTGGTCAAAAGACTTCTGGTATGACCACTATCATGGATAACTTTGCTCAGCTTTTAGCGAAGGATACAGCTCTATCTGAGTCATTGAGGCAAAATTTAATGCAACAAATACAAGCGATTGCAAAGCCCTTTGAAGTAGAAACAGGTAGTGTTGTGCTTGCTAGGGTTTTACAAAGTTTAACCAATAGCGCTGCGACAATGAGTGAAAAAATGCAAGCTTTATCAATTTTAAAAGAGTCGGGGATTCTGCCTCAGCAAGCTACATTGCAAAACTGGTCAAATATGAATGAAGCAAAAGCCTTTCAGCCAATGCAGCAAGCTGGTCAAGTGATTCAAACCATACTTGCTACAAGGCCAGAAAATGCTAGTCAACTAGTGGAGCAACTTAAATCCTGGACTGGAAGTCAAAATTTATTAACCAATGAGCAAAAACAGCAAATCAATCAACTGGTGGATCGTTTTAATCAGTTACCAGTAACAAAACAAACGTTAGAGGTTTTTGCTAAACAAATGCAGGATCAGTTATTAAAAGCATTTACTCAAAATACAGCTGATCGTTTATTTACACAGGATGCCCATGCACTTTCGGTGAAAGATCATTTGTTATCCCTATTTAGGCAAGAGGCCAATTCTCCTTCACAGAATGAGGCATTCATGCGCAATCTTGTAAAAAATAGTATTGATTCTTCGCAACCATTCATACAACAAGTTGTAACGCAAGCAGATGCACTAGTGCAAAATTCAATGGATAGTAAAGCAATGGAACATGCTCTTAAAACGGTGTTGAAAAATTTAGGAATTAGCTATGAGGCAACACTAGGGAACAAGTCTGCTGATTTACACATGATTGCACATCAGCTAAAACCACAGCTCCATACATTATTGCAGGAAACTAATATAACCCCTCAAATGAAGGAAGCGGCAGAGATGCTTATGACGCGTATGAATGGAATGCAGCTATCTTCAGGAGAAAATGGTCATCAACATCAGCTCATCATGCAAGTCCCACTTGAATTTTTTGGTAAGAAGATGGATGCAACCTTACAGTGGAATGGTCGCATGAAAGATAATGGCAAAATTGATGCTAACTATGCACGCGTTTTGTTTTATTTACAAATGGCTTCCATGCAAGAAACAGTGATTGATATGCAGGTTCAAAATAGAGTTGTCACAGTAACGGTCTTTAATGAAAATTCGGAAATTCAATCACTTGCCGAGCCGTTAAAGGCTGCCTTAAAAATTGGATTGGCAGAAAAAAATTATCAACTTTCAGGTGTGTTTATTAAACAATTTGACAAAGGGCAAACGGAAAAAATAAGTCCTGTAGTAGAACAGCGAGAGGAGCAGAGTGGGGTGGATATCCGCGTATGAGCGAAGAAAAATTTACCCGAAAAGAGGCAATTGCGCTTACGTATAAGCTTGGTCAATTTGATAGTCCCACTGTTGTAGCAAAGGGAAAAGGGAAAATTGCAGAAAATATTTTAGCTCGCGCAAATGAGCATAATGTGCCGATTTATGAGGATCCTAACCTTGTGCAGTTGCTTGGTCAATTAGATTTAAACGAGTCTATTCCTGAAGAATTATATCAGGCTGTAGCTGAAGTTTTCGCATTTATTTATCGTTTGGATCAACAACATGCGCGAAAATATAGAAAAAATGAATTATTCTGATTATTTTTGCAAGCTGTTTTAGTACACAAAATAGAAAAAAGCGTCATAATAAGAGAGAAAATTCGAACTAAAGACAAAGTGTAGACTTTATCAGAATCTTTCGTTAGAATAGTCTATGTTAGTAAAACAATTCTATGCAAATGTTTGATGGGAGGATGTATTATGAATATCCATGAATATCAAGGGAAAGAGATTCTGAGAAAATATGGTGTAGCTGTACCAAACGGAAAAGTTGCTTTTTCCCCTGATGAAGCAGTAAAAGTAGCGAAGGAACTTGGCTCAAACGTAACAGTAGTCAAGGCGCAAATCCATGCAGGTGGACGCGGTAAAGCAGGCGGTGTCAAAATCGCTAAAAACCTTGACGAGGTGCGCACATACGCAAAAGAGTTATTAGGAAAAATTTTAGTGACTCATCAAACAGGTCCAGAAGGAAAAGAAGTAAAACGTTTGTATATTGAAGAGGGTTCTGATATCCAAAAAGAATACTATTTAAGTCTAGTATTAGACCGTGCTACATCTCGTGTTACAGTAATGGGATCTGAAGAAGGCGGTATGGATATTGAAGAAGTAGCGGAAACGAATCCGGAGAAAATCTTCAAAGAAGTAGTAGATCCTGTAGTTGGATTAACAAGCTTCCAAGCACGTCGTATGGCGTTTAATATGAATATTCCAGCAAACCTTGTAGGGAAAGCTGTTAAATTAATGTTAGGCTTATATCAAGCATTTATCGACAAAGATGCATCAATTGTAGAAATTAATCCTCTTGTTGTAACTGGGCAAGGCGAGGTTGTAGCACTAGATGCTAAATTCAATTTTGATGCTAATGCATTATATCGACATAAGGATATTGTCGAATTACGCGATTTCGACGAAGAAGATGCAAAAGAAATCGAAGCATCAAAATATGACCTAAGCTATATTTCATTAGATGGAAATATTGGCTGTATGGTAAACGGTGCTGGTCTTGCGATGGCAACGATGGATACAATTAGTTATTATGGCGGAAGCCCTGCTAACTTCCTAGATGTAGGGGGCGGTGCAACAGCTGAAAAAGTAACAGAGGCTTTCAAAATTATCCTTTCTGATCCAAACGTAAAAGGCATTTTCGTTAACATCTTTGGTGGAATTATGAAGTGTAACATTATCGCTGAGGGTGTAGTAACGGCTGCTAAAGAGATTGGTTTAGCTGTGCCATTAGTTGTACGCTTAGAAGGTACAAATGTTGAACTTGGAAAAGAAATTTTAAATGCGTCTGGTTTAAACATCGTTGCAGCGGATTCAATGGCTGACGGTGCACAAAAAATTGTGGGACTAGTAGGCTAAGGAAGGCAGGGAGAACAATGGCTGTATTTATTAACAAAGATACGAAGGTAATTGTACAAGGGATTACGGGCGAAACAGCTCTTTTCCATACGAAGCAAATGCTTGAGTATGGTACTAAAATCGTAGCAGGTGTAACACCAGGTAAAGGTGGACTTGAAATCGAGGGAGTTCCTGTTTTCAATACAGTAGCAGAAGCTGTAGCTGCAACAGGTGCTACAACTTCAGTTATCTATGTACCTGCACCATTTGCGGCAGATGCAATTTTAGAAGCTGTTGATGCTGAATTAGAATTAACAATCTGTATCACAGAGCATATTCCTGTCCTTGATATGGTTAAGGTTAAACGTTATATGGAAGGCAAAAACACTCGCCTAGTAGGTCCAAACTGTCCAGGTGTTATTACAGCTGATGAATGTAAAATTGGTATCATGCCTGGCTATATTCATACAAAAGGCCATGTAGGAGTTGTTTCTCGTTCCGGTACATTAACATATGAAGCAGTACATCAATTAACACAAGCTGGAATTGGTCAAACAACTGCAGTAGGTATTGGTGGAGACCCTGTCAACGGTACAAACTTCATTGATGTACTTGAAGCCTTTAATAATGATCCAGAAACTTACGCAGTGGTTATGATTGGTGAAATCGGTGGTACAGCTGAGGAAGAAGCAGCTGCATGGATTAAAGCAAATATGACAAAACCTGTTGTAGGCTTTATTGGTGGACAAACTGCACCTCCAGGAAAACGTATGGGTCACGCTGGTGCTATCATTTCTGGCGGTAAAGGAACAGCAGCGGAGAAAATTAAAGCAATGAACGAAGCTGGTATTGAAGTTGCAGAAACACCTTCTGTAATTGGTGAAACATTGATTAAAGTAATTAAAGAAAAAGGGCTATACGAAAAGTGTAAAACCCATTAAAATGGAAGATGTAGCCATTACGGCTACATCTTTTTCATTATTTATACACTGTTTATCATACTTCATTCAACAATTACCTACTTACTTATGAAGAAATCAACAATTTTGTGGCAGATGTTATAAATAATAATGAAATGTTGTGTTGAAAATTATCATGCGGTCATTTAATTTCTTCTATTATAAAAGGAGGTTTATTGAATGATCCTAGCAGTAGATACGCAGAGATTACTAGCCTTACATTATGTATACCCATTACCACTTCAGAAACTTCAGCAATTGTTGTCTCCTGTGAATTTTTTAAGCACTTTTGAAGACATTCATTATGACGACATCGCAAAGGTTTTACAAATATCGGCACATAAAGCATCTCAACTTTCTCAGCGCTTTCGACAAATTATGACAATACCACTTGAAGAGGCCTATGAACGGGCTCATATTTTCCCCATCCCGTTTTATCATCCCTATTTCCCAGCGCAATTATTTGAAATATCAAGTCCACCTACTGTATTGTATGTGAAAGGTCAATATTCCCTGTTAACAAACAAAAAACAGATAGCTATTATAGGCTCTAGGAAGGCGACAGCGTATTCGAAAAGAGCGATAGACTTAATTGTCCCACCTCTTGTTCAACGTGATTATACGGTTGTTAGTGGGCTTGCAAGAGGTGCAGATACAATGGCACATAGGGCGACAATGGATATGGGCGGTCATACAATAGCAGTGCTTGGACATGGTTTTAATTATCTCTATCCTGCAGAAAATCGCATTCTTGCTACACAAATGGCAGAGCACCAGTTATTAATGACAGAATATCCTCCTTATATGAAGCCTGAAAAATGGCATTTCCCAATGCGTAACCGAATCATTAGTGGTTTATCGCGAGCATTAGTTGTGACAGAAGCGGCATTAAAAAGTGGCACACTCATTACAACAGAGCTTGCATTAGAGCAAGGAAAAGATGTATTTGTGGTGCCAGGTCCTATAGATGCAACTCAATCGAAGGGGACAAATCAATTGCTTTTAGAAGGAGCAATTCCGATAGTGAATGGTCATCAAATCATTGAAACAATGGACCTCTTTTCTAACAAAAATTGAAAAAAAGTTGCATTATCTTAAAATCTGTTATACATTTTGCAACAGGTAACTTAAAAAATTAGTAATAGACCTCGCTAAGGGGGAGACATAGATGGCGGATTATTTAGTGATTGTAGAATCACCAGCAAAAGCAAAAACAATTGAACGGTATTTAGGAAAGAAATATAAAGTGAAAGCGTCGGTTGGACACGTACGAGATCTTCCACGTAGTCAGATGGGCGTTAGCGCTGAAAATAATTTCGAGCCTAAATATATTACGATACGTGGTAAAGGACCTGTGTTACAGGAATTAAAGTCTGCAGCTAAAAAAGTAAAGAAAGTTTATCTAGCGGCCGATCCAGACCGCGAGGGAGAAGCAATTGCTTGGCACCTTGCGACTGCATTAAATATTGATATTCACTCAGATTGTCGTGTTGTATTTAATGAAATAACTAAAGATGCGATTATAGAGTCTTTTAAAAATCCACGTCCAATTAACATGGATTTAGTAGATGCGCAGCAAACAAGACGTATATTGGATCGACTTGTTGGCTATAACATTAGTCCAATTTTATGGAAAAAGGTGAAAAAAGGTTTATCAGCGGGTCGGGTACAATCTGTAGCGCTCCGCATGATCATTGATCGTGAAAATGAAATTAAAAACTTCCAACCAGAAGAATATTGGACAATTGAAGGAACGTTTGAAAAAGGAAAAAAATCATTTGATGCTCTTTACTATGGAAATGGTAAAGACAAAATAAAATTAACAAATGAAGCACAAGTAAAGGCAATCTTAAAAGATGTTAAAGGAACAAACTTTGATGTTGTCAATGTAACGAAAAAGGAACGTAAACGTAATGCAGCACCAGCCTTTACAACATCATCGTTACAGCAAGAAGCAGCACGAAAATTAAATTTCCGAGCTAAGAAGACCATGATGCTAGCACAGCAATTATACGAAGGTATTGATATTGGAAAAAAAGAGGGAACAGTCGGGTTAATCACTTATATGCGTACCGATTCCACACGTATTTCTGATACGGCAAAAGCAGAAGCGGTTACCTATATTGAGGGGAAATATGGCAAAGAATACATTGCAACAGAGATAAAGCAAACCAAGAAAGCTTCAAATGCACAGGATGCTCATGAAGCGATACGTCCAACAAGTACAATGCGGACACCAGATGAATTAAAGGCAGTACTTAGCCGTGATCAGTTACGCTTATATCGCTTAATTTGGGAGCGCTTTATTGCAAGTCAAATGGCACCAGCAGTACTTGATACGGTAGCTGTAGATCTTCAAAATGGTGATGTTTTATTCCGTGCAAACGGCTCACAAGTTAAATTCGCAGGCTTTATGAAACTATATATTGAAGGTACTGATGATCAAACAGAAGAGACAACAAAACTTTTACCTGAGATGGAAATTGGTGATCAAGTAAAATCGCTTGAAATTGAGCCTAAACAACATTTTACACAGCCACCACCACGATATTCTGAGGCGCGACTTGTTAAAACAATGGAAGAACTAGGAATTGGGCGCCCGTCCACATATGCACCGACCCTCGATACAATTCAGCGCCGTGGCTATGTTGTATTAGATGCTAAACGCTTTATGCCAACAGAGCTGGGCGAGATCGTACACCAACTCGTACTAGAATTTTTCCCAGATATCATAAACATCGAATTCACAGCACAGATGGAACAAGATTTAGATGATATTGAAGAAGGTAATCGACAATGGAAAAAAGTTGTGGAAGAATTTTATAAGGACTTTGAAGTCCATGTAAAACATGCGGATGAGGCTATGGAAAAGGTTGTCATTAAAGATGAGCCTGCAGGTGAAGACTGTGAACTTTGCGGATCTCCAATGGTCTTTAAGCTCGGACGATATGGCAAATTTATGGCTTGTTCTAATTTCCCGGATTGTAGAAATACAAAAGCGATTATGAAGCCTATTGGTGTGAAATGTCCTTCCTGTGAAACGGGCGAAATTGTGGAGCGAAAAAGTAAAACAAAGCGTCTATTCTATGGTTGCAATCAGTATCCTGAATGTGAATTTGTTTCATGGGACAAGCCAATTAATAGACCATGTCCAAAATGTAGTGCATTATTAGTAGAGAAAAAGATAAAAAAAGGTGTGCAAATTCAATGTACGAAATGTGACTATGAAGAAGCACCAACTCAATGATAGGAAGATGGTAAGAAACATGACTGAACAAGTAGTAAATGTAATAGGAGCAGGACTTGCAGGTAGCGAGGCAGCTTGGCAAATTGCTAAGCGTGGTATAAAAGTTAAACTTTATGAAATGCGTCCTGTAAAGCAGACTCCAGCCCACCATACTGATAAATTTGCGGAACTTGTTTGTTCTAACTCATTGCGTGCAAACGGGTTAACGAATGCTGTAGGCGTTATAAAAGAAGAAATGCGTATGTTAGATTCTGTTATCTTAAAGGCAGCAGATCAATGTTCAGTACCTGCTGGAGGCGCTCTAGCAGTAGACCGTCACGAATTTGCAGGGTATGTAACTGATGCTGTGAAAAACCATCCACTTGTGGAGGTTATTCATGAAGAAGTCACAGAAATTCCAGAAGGTATTACAGTTATTGCAACAGGACCATTAACTTCAAAAGCTTTGGCTGAAAAAATTCAAGGTTTAACTGGCTTAGACTATTTATACTTTTACGATGCAGCAGCACCCATTATCGAAAAAGATAGTATAGATATGAATAAAGTTTATTTAAAATCTCGTTATGATAAAGGGGAAGCGGCTTATTTAAACTGTCCTATGACAAAGGAAGAATTCGATCGTTTCCGCCAAGCACTAATCGAAGCGGAAGTTGTGCCATTAAAGGAATTTGAAAAAGAAATTTACTTTGAAGGTTGTATGCCAATTGAAGTAATGGCAGCTCGTGGAGAGAAAACGATGTTATTTGGTCCGATGAAGCCAGTTGGTCTTGAGGATCCAAAAACAGGAAAACGCCCTTACGCAGTTGTTCAACTTCGTCAAGACGATGCAGCAGGCACGCTTTACAACATTGTTGGCTTCCAAACGCATTTAAAATGGGGTCCGCAAAAAGAAGTACTACAGCTCATTCCTGGGTTAGAGAATGTAGAAATTGTGCGTTATGGCGTCATGCACAGAAATACCTTCATTAATTCACCGAAAGTTTTAGAAAAAACATATCAACTTCGTGAGCAAAAGAATATTTTCTTTGCAGGTCAGATGACAGGTGTAGAAGGCTATGTTGAATCAGCAGGTAGTGGATTAATTGCAGGAATTAATGCAGCTCGTTTAGCATTAGGACAAGAGCCAATTATTTTCCCATTCGAAACGGCATTAGGAAGCATGGCGCGTTATATAACAGAAGCACAGTCGAAAAACTTCCAGCCTATGAATGTAAACTTCGGCATCTTCCCGGACTTACCACCTGGTCGTCGTTCTAAACCAGAGCGTGCGGAAATGCATGCAACACGCGCAATAAGCACAATTCGAAATTTTGTGAATTCACAAACAATTTAATTGCCAAAAGCCTCTAAAAGTTGATATACTCTTAGAGGCTTTTTCTTTTTGTAGACAAAATGCTTAATTAGACGTATTTTATTATTTTGTATGGAGTTTTTCTCATAATATAACTATTTACACTTGCTATATTATGAAGATAGGTTTAGTGTCAATATGTATGTTTATTAATGATAAGAAAAACGATACAAACTTGTAAGAGATGACAAAGAATTGTATATCCGTTATATTACAAGTGTCAGTCATTTGAGAAAATTATTAATAAATTATTGGTGGTGAATCTTTCCGTGTTAGTTTCGTCCCAAGATGCACTCGAACAGTTCATGCTTTACATCCAAGTTGAAAAGAACTTCTCTGTTCATACAGTGCGAGAATATGAATCAGACCTGCTAGATTTTTTAACCTTTTTACAAACGGAGGGAATCCATGATTTAGCAAGTGTTGAATATATACATGCACGTCTTTATGTAACAAAGTTGTACGATGAGAAAAGGGCGAGGGCTTCTATTTCTAGGAAAATTTCCTCGATCCGCTCCTTTTTTCGCTTTCTAAATAGACAGTACGGATTAGATGACGGAGCATTTCGTTCGCTCTATCATCCGAAAAAAGAATCACGCTTACCCAATTTTTTCTACGAAGAAGAATTAAAACAGTTATTTGATGCGAATACTGGTGATGATTTGAAATCATTAAGAAATATAGCTATATTAGAGCTGTTATATGCAACAGGTATTCGTGTGAGTGAACTGACTTCAATTCATGTAGAGGATGTGGATTTTCATTATTCGATCATTCGAGTAATGGGCAAAGGTCGAAAAGAACGAATCATTCCATTTGGTCAATTTGCGAGTTTAGCAATGCAGGACTACATAGAGCAAGCTCGTCCACGATTGATGAAAAAAACGAATCATCAGCAGTTGTTTGTCAATATGCGTGGTGGGGAACTTACTCCTAGAGGGGTACGTCATATTTTAAACGAAATGATTGACAAGGCCTCACTCCATACGAAAATTTACCCACACATGCTTCGCCATACTTTTGCCACCCATTTATTGAATAATGGCGCAGATTTGCGGACTGTGCAGGAGTTATTAGGTCACTCACATTTATCTTCTACACAAGTTTACACACATGTAACAAAAGAGCATCTTCGTCAAACATATATGAATGCTCATCCAAGGGCATAATAGAGCTAAGGAGGAAGGCAGATGGGACAAATTCATGCAACAACGATATTTGCGGTTCATCATAACGGAGGCTGTGCCATGGCTGGTGATGGTCAAGTAACATTGGGAAATGCAGTTGTGATGAAGGGTACAGCAAGGAAGGTCAGACGTCTGTTTAATGGGCAGGTCCTCGCTGGTTTTGCAGGTTCAGTTGCTGATGCCTTTACACTTTTTGAAATGTTTGAAGGCAAATTAAATGAGTATAACGGTAATTTGCAGCGTGCAGCCGTTGAGGTCGCAAAGCAATGGCGTGGTGATAAAATGCTGCGCCAGCTAGAAGCAATGCTACTAGTAATGGATAAAACGACTTTATTACTCGTTTCAGGTACAGGAGAAGTGATTGAACCTGATGATGGCATTTTGGCCATTGGTTCTGGTGGCAATTATGCATTGTCTGCAGGTAGAGCATTAAAAAAATATGCAGGTGAAACAATGACTGCTCGTGAAATTGCTGAAGCGGCATTAGAAACAGCTGCTGAAATCTGTGTATTTACGAATCATAATATTATCGTGGAGGCGCTGAACTAATGACACAAAAAAATTTAACGCCAAGACAAATTACTGAGCATTTAGATCGTTACATTGTTGGGCAGAATGAAGCTAAGCGAGCTGTAGCTATTGCGTTACGAAACCGCTATCGTCGTTCGTTGTTAAATGAAGATATGAAGGCTGAAGTTATTCCGAAAAATATTTTGATGATTGGGCCAACTGGTGTTGGTAAAACAGAAATAGCCAGACGGATTGCAAAGCTTACTAATGCTCCTTTTGTAAAAGTTGAAGCGACAAAGTTTACCGAAGTAGGTTATGTGGGTAGAGATGTTGAATCAATGGTACGTGACTTGGTAGAAGCTTCTCATCGTCTTGTTAAAGAAGAAATGATGGAGTCTGTCAAAGAACAAGCAGAAGAATTAGCAAATGAAGCAATCGTGAAACTTTTGGTGCCTTCTTTACGTAAAAAACAGGCGATGCAAAATCCGTTTGAAATGCTATTCGGTGGGAAAGAACAACCAACAAATGATGATTCATCAGCAGATGATGGAGAAGTTCGCTCGAAGCGTGCTCAAATTGCGATTGATTTACGCAATGGTAAGTTAGAAAATGAGTGGGTTACTGTAGAGGTAACAGAACAAAATCCATCCATTTTTGATGCGTTACAAGGAACTGGGATGGATATGTCTGCGAATAGTGGTATGCAGGATATGCTATCTAGTTTAATGCCTAAAAAACAGAAAAAGCGCCGTGTGCAAGTAAAAGACGCACGTCGTATTTTAACAATAGAAGAAGCAAATAAGCTGATAGATGCAGATGAAGTAGCACAGGAAGCCATTAATAGGGCTGAGCAATCGGGTATCATTTTTATTGACGAAATCGATAAAATTGCTAGTAAAGAAGGAAATACTTCGGCGAATGTCTCCCGTGAAGGGGTTCAACGTGACATTTTACCAATTGTAGAAGGTTCTACTGTTACTACGAAGTATGGTGCAGTGAAAACGGATTATATGTTGTTTGTTGCTGCTGGGGCATTTCATATGTCAAAACCATCAGATCTAATTCCCGAGTTGCAAGGCCGTTTCCCAATTCGGGTAGAGCTAGAAAAATTAACAAAACAGGATTTTGTGCGTATTTTACAAGAACCAGATCAATCATTAATTTTGCAATATAAAGCACTTTTAGAGACAGAAGGCGTAGAAATTCATTTCACGACAGATGCTATTGAACGAATAGCTGAGATAGCAACCGAAGTGAATCAGGAAACAGATAATATCGGAGCCCGTCGTTTACACACGATATTAGAACGTTTACTGGAAGAACTATCGTTTGAGGCATCTGAAATTGCACCAGCAAGTATCCCGATCAATGCGGCGTATGTGGATCAAAAACTTGCGGGTATAGTAAAAAACAAAGATTTGTCACAGTTTATACTGTAAGATAAAGCTGATTAGTATCATTCAATAATAAAAACCTTTAGAATATTTAGTAAATACTCTTCGGATTATTTATAGGAGGAACATATAATGAATTTATTAGAAAAAACACGTAAAATTAACTCGATGCTTCAAGCTTCTGCTGGTAAGCCGGTAAACTTTAAGGAAATGGCCGATACATTAGGTGATATTATCGATAGTAATGTCTATATTTTAAGTCGTAAAGGTAAATTATTGGGTATTTCAATTCACCAACAAATTGAAAATGAGCGTATGAAAAAAATGTTCGAAGAGAGACAATTCCCAGAAGAATACACACATAGCTTATTTACGATCTCTGAAACATCCTCAAATTTAGACATTAATAATGAACATACTGCTTTCCCAGTAGAAAATAAAGATTTATTCCAAAACGCTTTAACTACAATTGTACCAATCGTTGGTGGTGGGGAACGTTTAGGCACATTAATCCTTGCTCGTTTATCTTCACAATTTGAAGATGATGATCTAATTTTAGCTGAGTATGGTGCAACAGTAGTTGGTATGGAAATTTTACGTGAAAAGTCTGAAGAAATTGAAGAAGAAGCTCGTAGCAAAGCTGTCGTGCAAATGGCTATTAATTCACTTTCATACAGTGAGTTAGAAGCAATTGAACACATTTTCGAAGAACTTGATGGTAATGAAGGTTTACTAGTTGCTTCTAAGATTGCTGACCGAGTGGGTATTACACGTTCAGTGATCGTAAACGCATTACGTAAACTTGAATCAGCAGGTGTCATTGAATCTCGCTCTTTAGGTATGAAAGGTACTTATATTAAAGTACTAAACGATAAATTCTTAAATGCTTTAGCAGAAATTAAAATGAAATAAATGCTTCTTATAAGAAGCTAACGAAAGCGTCTATGGCAAACATAGACGCTTTTATTGTTGTTGAAAAAGAGAATGATGTACATGACCTTTTGGAAAGGAGAAGGGCTGATTTTCGTTCCGCCAGCATACAGGGGAGTGATTAATTCACTAGGAATGCAGCTAGCTATCAGGATACAAAAATGCCTTTTCATAATAGCAGTAGAAAATATAAAACGTATTATGTCTATTTTCAATGTGAAAAGGTGAATAGTCACAACAAAGCGTGATAAAGCAACGTTCGCTAAAAAGAGAGTACACCTTTAAGGATTAGAGTGGAAAGCCTATAGATTTCTGCGTGAGATAGTGAGAAAGATGAGACCTTAAACAGAGTGGTAGTTTTATAAGATGAAAGGTTAGCAACACGAGTATAAGAAGTTTAGAACAGAGTGAGAGAAGCAAACGCTAACGCGTTTCACCTTTCTTAAAAAGTTTATTAATTGTATTGTTTTTCAAAATTATGAAAGTGTCTATGGTAAATATAGACGCTTTTTTGCGTATTTTCGAAATTTTATAGCTCTTCTTTTTTAGAGATTTAATACAAAAACATGGATTTCGTTGCTTTTAGCCTAAGAATGTTCGATAATTTGTCACTACCATTAGCATATAAAAATTCCATATATGTTACTTTGGAAGAATGGTGAATAAACGTATAGTATCTCTATATAAAATACTCTACTATTGATCGAACTAGTAAAAAGGGACCTTTCTTAATTAAGATTAAAAAAGGCGATTAACCTCATAAAAAGGCATATTTCACAATAAAATCGTAAACACTGTCGAAATGGTGTAAAATAACTAGATGATTAATAATCTTTACTGAAGCTTAGAGGCACAAAGGATGGGGAAGTTTTGTCATGGTTGAGAGGGAGAAAAAATAGGGCGTATAGACTATTAAAAAGTGACAAAAGACAATAGACACTAGGTATCATCTTAATTACAATTGTATTATTGGATAAATTAACAAGTACATAGATTGAAATAAAATGAGGTGAACAGTTTTGAATATATTTGGAGGAACTATTAGTAGCCTGGAAAAAGGACTTTCCTATGCCACTTTAAATCATAAAACAATCGCAAATAATATCGCCAATGTCGATACACCTAATTATAAGGCGAAAAATGTAAGTTTTAAGGATATGCTGCAAGAGCAGAAGAGCATAGCTATTTCTGCATATCGTACTGATAATAGACATTATGATTTCACGTTTCGACAATCTACACCAGGTGTTAATATTGTGGAGAACTTGCGATATAGAAACAATGGGAATGCTGTAGATATGGATGCCGAGCAAGCAAAATTAGCAGAGAATCAAATTTATTATAATGCGCTAATCGATCGTGTTAATGGGAAATTAAACACATTGAATACCGTTATTAAAGGAGGTAAGTAATAGATGTCTATATTTCATGGGATGAATACCACTGCCTCCGCTTTAACAGCGCAACGTTTACGTATGGATGTTATTTCTTCTAATATGGCTAACATGGATACAACTCGCGCTCGTCAAGTGAATGGGGAATGGGAACCATATCGACGTAAGTCAGTGACGCTAGCAGCACAAGAAGGACAATTCTCAAATTTTTTGAATATAGCACTAGGTAAAAATGCAAAAAGTGGTGTTGGTAATGGTGTAAAAGTTACTCGAATTTCAGATGATCAAGAAACACCTTTCAAACTTGTATATGACCCAACTCATCCAGATGCAAATGCAGATGGTTATGTAAATATGCCCAATGTCGATCCGTTGAAAGAAATGGTTGATTTAATGTCGGCTACTCGTTCTTATGAGGCTAATATAACTGTATTTAATGCAAATAAATCCATGCTTACGAAGGCTCTAGAGATTGGTAAATAAATTTAAGTAGAAAGGAAGATACATACATGGCCATTTCGTCCATTTCGCTAATGACACCCACTCAGGTTGTAAATAACACGAATAAACTTAATGCAACACCTTATGAAGCGCAACAAAGCTTCGCGAACTCGCTAAAAGAAGCAATTGCAAAAGTAAATGATCAACAAATAACTTCTGATAAGTTTACTCAGAAGCTAATTAAAGGTGAAGATGTGGAGTTGCATGAAGTGATGATTGCTTCGCAAAAGGCAAGCATTACCCTAAACGCAACAATTGAAGTTCGCAATAAGGTGATTGAAGCTTACCAAGAAATAATGCGCATGAGTGTTTAATTTTATTGTAAAGATAAGAAACCTCTTTTCAATATAGATTAACAACCACAATTTAAAGTGGCTCATTATGTTCGCAAATTATTGATGGCTAGGTTATTCACTATAACCGGAGGATTCATAATGAATGAACGATTGACAAAAATAAAAAACGACACCAGTCAATTTTGGACAAGTCGAAGTAAAAAGCAAAAAATAGTTATGATTGGCTCCGTGGTAGTTGTAATCGCACTAGCAGCAATTGTGACATTTTTTGCTTCCAAAACTACATATGTTCCACTTTATAAAGATTTATCAACACGTGAAATTGGACAAGTAAAGGAAGCGCTAGATTCCCAAGGTGTGACCTATCAAATTGCTCCAGGTGGAACATCTATTTTAGTGCCAGAAGAACAAGTTGACTCCTTATTAGTGCAGTTAGCTTCAGAGGGATATCCACAAACAGGATCAATTGATTACTCATTTGCTAATAGTTCAGGATTTGGTATGACTGATAATGAATTTAACCTATTAAAAAAAGCAGCAACTGAAACTGAAATTGCTAAACTTTTCAAAAACTTGGAAGGTGTAAAAGATGCAAAAGTGATGATTACTGTTCCTGAGGAAGGGGTATTCGTCACAGATGTTCAAGGAGAGGCAACAGCATCTATCGTTTTAAATACAGACCCTGGCTATAAATTTACGGAACAGCAAATTACTACTATGTACAATTTAGTGTCAAAAAGTATTCCAAATTTAAAGACTGAAAATATCGTGATCTCTAACCAATTCTCAGAGTACTTTGATCTGAATGCAGCAACAGCTGATGGTACTTCCACAACAACAGCTGAAGGCCAATTGCAAATGAAGAAATTGGTAGAAAGAGATTTACAACGCCAAGTGCAAAATATGCTTGGAACATTGATGGGACAAGATAAAGTAATGGTTTCTGTCACAACGGATATTGATTTCAAGAAAGAAAACCGTGAAGAAAATCTTGTGACACCTGTTGATGAAGAAAATATGGAAGGTATTGCTATTAGTGCTCAGCGTATTACAGAGCAATATTCTGGTACAGGAGCAGCTGCTGCAGGAACACCTGAGGCTGAAACAACTACCGATAACTTCACAACATATAATGAAGGTACAGCAGGAAATGGTGATTATGAGCGTACGGAAGAAACGATTAATAATGATGTGAACCGTATACGTAAGGATATTCAAGAAGCTCCTTATAAAATTCAGGATATTGGGATTCAAGTAATTGTTGAACCACCGACAGCAACTGACGCAGCGTCATTACCAGACGGTGTTCGTGAAGATATTGAGAAAATTTTAAGTACAATTGTACGTACAACAATTTCCAAAGACGTAGCAGCAGAACTTACTCAAGAGCAAATCGATGAAAAAGTGGCGGTATCTGTACAACCATTATACGGTAAAGCAACAGAGGTAGCTGATGAAAAACCAATCATTCCATGGTGGGTTTGGGTTATCGGGGGTATCTTGTTAGCTGTTATCTTATTACTAGCATTCTTCATTATCCGTTCACGTAAGCGTGCGAAAGAAGAAGAAGAACTAAGTATCCTAGAGGAACAAGAAGAATTAATGGTTGATGATATTAATGAAGAAATTGAAACGGAAGCTACAATGCGTCGTAAGCAGCTAGAAAAAATGGCCAAAGAAAAGCCAGACGATTTTGCAAAGTTACTGCGTAGTTGGATTGCTGAAGACTAACTAGGAGGTTCGGCTGTGTCCAAGAAAGATAAAGAATTAACCGGAAAACAAAAGGCCGCTCTCTTGTTAATTTCATTAGGGCCTGAGGTTTCAGCTTCTGTCTATAAACACTTAACAGAGGAAGAAATTGAACGTTTAACATTAGAAATTTCAAGTGTTAAAAAAGTAGAATCAAATGTAAAAGAAGAGATCATTGAAGAATTTCACAATATTGCACTCGCGCAGGACTATATCACACAAGGTGGTATTGGCTATGCAAAAACAGTATTAGAAAAAGCACTTGGTGTAGAACAAGCACAAACGATCATTAATAGACTAACATCTTCTTTACAAGTGCGTCCGTTTGATTTTGCTAGAAGAGCTGATCCAGCGCAAATATTTAACTTTATCCAAAATGAGCATCCTCAAACAATTGCCCTGATACTCTCTTATTTAGAGGCAGGGCAAGCAGGGGTTATTTTATCTTCTTTACCACAGGAAGTACAAGCTGACATTGCTAAACGTATAGCGGTCATGGAATCGACTTCTCCAGAAGTGATCAGCGAAATTGAATCTGTGTTAGAGCGTAAATTATCATCAACTGTTACGCAGGATTATACAGAAACGGGCGGTATTGATGCAGTCGTTGAAGTTTTAAATGGAGTAGATCGACAAACAGAAAAAACAATACTCGATGCACTGGAAATACAAGACCCAGAACTTGCAGAAGAAATCAAAAAACGTATGTTTGTGTTCGAGGATATTGTTACACTCGACAATCGTTCTATTCAGCGTGTTATTCGTGATTGTGAAAACGAAGACTTACTGCTTTCAATGAAGGTATCAAGTGAAGAGGTAAAAGATATTATATTCCGCAACATGTCACAACGTATGGCTGAAACATTTAAAGAAGAAATGGAAATCATGGGACCTGTACGCTTACGTGACGTAGAGGAGGCACAATCTCGAATTGTTGCTGTTATTCGTCGTCTAGAGGATGCTGGAGAGATTATTATAGCTCGTGGTGGAGGAGATGACGTCATTGTCTAGAATCATCCGTTCTATTTACACACAGTCTGATAGCGATAATGTAAAAGAAATACAGATCCGTGATATGTTTGAACCGATGGAAGAATACCAAGACGAAGCCCTTCCTCAGCATCAACTAACGTTAGATGAAATCATGGCAGAGCGAGATCGTTTACTTGCTGAAGCAAGAACTGCTTTGCAAGCGGAACGAGAGATGTTTGAACAGGAAAAACATCTGCACTTTCAAGAGATTGAACATTTAAAGCTAAGTTGGGAGGAAGAGAGGCCCAATCGTGTTCAAGAAGCTTATGATGAGGGATTTGGACAAGGCTATGAAGATGGATTAAATAAAGCCACTGAAGCAATGGCTCAGTCACTTCAAACAGCGAATGAAACAATGATGCTAGCGAAAGAAAATGCTCAAAAATATATTGAGGATCAAGAAGCGGTAATTTTAGAGCTAGGTTTAACGGCTGCAGAACGAATTATTGGCACTTCTTTAGAACAGGATAACGAATTATTTGTATCGATTGTGCGCAGAGGGCTGAAAGAAGCGAGAGAAATGAAAGAAATTAAAATTTATGTTTCGCCAGCTTATTATGCTTTAATTACGGCAAATCGAGATGAATTAGCAGAAATGTTCCCAATAGACGTACCATTTATGATTTTTGTTAATGAAGATTTGGACAATGAGACAGATTGCTATATTGAAACAAATCATGGGCGAATTATGGTTAGCATCGATGAGCAATTAAATGCACTCAGATTAAAGTTACATGAAATATTAGAGAGTAAGGAATGATCTTGATGAAAGCGGCTCAATTAATTGAACAAATTCCGCATATCCCAACTTTTAAAAAGTTCGGTAGGGTTACTAGAGTTGTTGGCTTAATGATTGAGTCGCAAGGTCCAGATAGTTCTATAGGTGATGTCTGTAAAATTCATGTGGAAACTGTAAATCATGGTCACCAAATTATTTTAGCAGAGGTCGTTGGTTTTAAAGATGAAATAGTCGTCTTGATGCCTTTTACCTCCTTACGTGAAATATCTATTGGCTGCCTTGTCGAAGGGACGGGTGCTCCACTGGAAGTAAAAGTGGGTCCTGAGTTGATCGGCAAAGTATTGGATTCTATGGGGAATCCAATTGATGGCACACTATTACCTAAAGGTCTCATGACAGTCCCTACAGAGCAAGATCCACCAAACCCACTAACTCGTCCACCGATTAATGAAAGGCTTGAAGTGGGAGTCAAGGCTATTGACGGTATGCTAACGGTTGGAAATGGACAACGTGTTGGTATTTTCGCCGGTTCAGGTGTAGGTAAAAGTACATTACTTGGTATGATCGCAAGAAATACACAAGCTGATTTGAATGTCATTGCGTTAATAGGAGAGCGTGGTCGTGAGGTTCGAGAATTCATCGAACGTGATTTAGGTGCTGAAGGCTTAAGTCGGTCTATTGTTGTTGCAGCCACTTCCGATCAACCAGCATTAATGCGGATTAAAGGGGCATTTACAGCTACAGCAATCGCTGAATATTTTAGAAATCGAGGCTTAAATGTCATGTTGATGATGGACTCCGTTACACGTGTGGCTATGGCACAACGTGAAATTGGACTTGCCACAGGAGAACCACCAGCACAAAAAGGCTATACACCTTCTGTTTTTGCGATTTTACCTAAATTACTAGAACGTACAGGCACTAATGAAAAGGGCTCTATAACAGCATTCTATACGGTTTTAGTAGATGGGGACGATATGAATGAACCGATTGCGGATACTGTCCGAGGGATATTAGATGGTCATATTGTATTGGATCGAAATCTTGCCAACAAAGGGCAATATCCAGCAATAAACGTCTTGAAAAGTGTGAGTCGTCTGATGAATCACGTTGCAGAGCCAACTCATAAAAAAGCTGCTGAACGATTAAGAGAGCTCTATTATACATATGACAAATCAGAGGATTTGATTAATATTGGTGCTTATAAAAGAGGAACCTCTAAAGAAATTGATGAAGCAATTTATTATGAACCGCTCATTACTGCTTATCTTAAACAGGGTTACTTAGATAAAGTGACCCTAGAAGAAAGTGTCAATGAGTTAATAACATTATCGAACGGTGGTGCGAAATAGATGGTCAGTTATGTGTATCGTTTTGAAAAAGTGTTAACTATTCGCGAACAGGAAAAAAACGAAACCGAAATGGCTTATAAGGAATCTGTCCGTTCTTTTGAAGAAATAGCAACGAAATTATATGATTTGCTAAAAAAGAAAGAAGATTTAATTGCATTTCAGCAGGATCGTTTAATGGTCGGCTCATCCATAGATGAAATTCATCATTATAGTCGTTTTATTGATAGTCTCGAGAAGACAATTGCAGATGTGCAACAAAAAGTGATACAAGCCCGTGCAAAGATGAATTGGCATGAAGAAAAACTATTAGAAAAAAATTTGGAAGTACGTAAATTTGAAAAAATGAGAGAAAAGGATTTTAAGCATTTCCAACAAGAGCAAGATCGTATAGAAAGCCTTTTTTTAGATGAAATTTCATTACAAACGTATAACAAGAAAGAAATCAGGTGATTTCATGGCAAAGAAAGACAATCGAATAGCAACAGAATTAGCAGAAGAGCAACCGAAGAAAAAATCTGGGGGCTTTCTAAGGTTTTTTACTTGGATTGTACTGCCGATTATGTTTGTAGTAGCGGTTTTGCTTGTTGTGGCAACCTTAATGAATACAAATGTCTTTGATTTAGGAAAAAAGGCAATTGGTAGTTTACCTTTTATCCCGTCAGAGGAACAACAAGCAAAGGATGCTGTCGTTAATAATGACTCTAAAATAGTAGGTTTACAGGCAGAGATCCAAGAAAAAGAAGCAGAAATTACACAGCTTCAGAAAAAACTAGATACAACTATAACTGAAAAAGAGAAGCTGCTGACTGAAAAGGAACAACTTCAATTTGAAATTGAAAAATTAAATCGTGAACAAGATGATGTAAAGCGTGATTTTAACGATATTTTATCAACGTTTGATAAGATGTCACCAAAAGCCGCAGCACCTGTGTTAATCAATATGAGTGATACAGAAGCACTGCGAATTTTAACGAATTTAAAGCCTGATAAATTAGCAGCCATCTTAGAGAAAATGGATGCAAAAGATGCAGCAAAATATACGGAACTTATGGCTAAACAATAGGATAATTGAAAGGAGGTGAAAAAATAGTGGATGTAGCGATGATGCAAATGATTAATAAAACAGTACCTACAAAAACTGCAGCAACAAAGTCAACAACAGTTGGAAACGCTGATGGAAAAATAGACAGCACACCGAAGAAAGATAATTTATCAAATTTTGGTTCTGTTTTTGGGCAAGTATTAACTTCTTCAACTCAAACAACCCAGTCATCACAAACGACTTCAACAAATGAACTCGAGGATTTACAAGCGGTATTAAATGCTGACTCAATGGAGGAAGTACTAGATCTACTGGGGATTTCTCACGATGATGGCTTATTAATGCTTCAACTTGGAGAAGACGGTAAGGCAGTGGCAATGGATGAAATGCTTCATTTAGAAAATATTTTAAATGCTTTAGGGATTGATGAAGAGCAGCTTCAAAAAATCGTCCAACAGTTACTAGGAGAAGAAAAGGAAGCAAGTGATGTTTGGGAGCTCTTAACATTAGTAGATGCCCAAGCACCAGTACTACAGGCGAATATAAGCACTGCGTTACAAGGTGAAGGTCAAGTGACACCAAAAGAGGCATCACAACTTCTTCAAGTGTTGAAATTAGCGCAATTAGTAGGGCAGAAGACCGACTTAACAGCACCTCAAGAAGACCTGTTAACGACGGTGAAAAGCCTATTAACGACTTTACAAACGCAAGTAGGAACGTTGCAGGTAACAACAACTAAAACAACTATTACATTGCCATTACAAGGCTTCCAGCAAGTTGTTCAGCAAGTCCAAGTGACGAAACAAAGTGAAACAAATACAAATGACATGGTGACGCCACAAACTGTACAAACGAAACCAGACACATTCCATGTAACGTTACCGACGGCTAAGCCTGCTCAATCCGAAGCTTTACTAAAAGAAATGCAAGCCATTATCAATCGAGCACAGATTTCGAATGCTCAAGGTATTACACGTTTAACCATAAAATTGTATCCAGAAAATCTAGGGACGGTTCGTATTGAACTTGTACAAAATGATGGAGTTCTTACAGCCCGTATACTTGCTTCTACAGCCCATGGACGTGAATTGCTTGATAACCAAGCACATCAGCTAAAACAGGCTTTTGCTCAGCAAAATATACAAGTAGATCGCCTTGATATTGCACAATCATTACAAGATGCCGATCGTCAACAACGTGATCAAAGCTTCTTCAATAATTTCTTTAAACAACAGCAGGACGAAGAACAAGATCAAAAAAGTGATGACGAAGATGAAGGAATGTCCTTTAGTGATTATTTAATAAGTGAGGAGGTGTAATTATGGCAGATACTACAACAAAAGTGACAAATACATCAATAACGGATGATCTTTACTACTCCAATTATAGAAAGCCAACGAAGCAAACAGGAAATAGTGAGCTTGGCAAAGATGCCTTTCTACAATTGTTAATTACACAATTACAGCATCAGGACCCAACGAATCCAATGGATGATCGAGAATTTATTTCTCAAATGGCGCAGTTCTCTTCTTTAGAGCAAATGCAAAATATGACAAAGGCAATGGAATCTTTACTAGCATCTCAGCAACAAACACAGATGATGAGTTATACAACCTTTATTGGCAAAGAAGTCAAATGGCATGAAATAACGGAAGAAAAAGATGCAAAAGGAAACCCAGTGATAAATGAAGGAACAGGCGTCATAGAATCCCTTAAATTTGTAGATGGAAATGTTGTGTTCAAATTAGCTGATGGGAAAGAGATTGCTCCTGGTAATATATCTGGTATTTTAGGTGGAGCTAGCGACTCTAGCTCAAATGGCAATAATAGTGTACCTGAATCTCCATTAGTGAAAGCTAGCCAATTGATTGGTAAAAATGTAACGTATAAAGACGGTGACCAAGAACTTAAAGCGCGAATCGTCTCTGTTTCCAATAAAGATGGGGTCATTAATTATGTGCTAGATAATGATAAAAGACTAACAGATAAAGATTTTACAGTGATTAGCGAATAAAGGTGGAGAATAGTGATGGATAAGTTTTCAATTCATCGTGTACCCTTGCATCCATCTATTCGTACAGTACAACCTAAGCCAATCAATACACAACAATCGTTTAAAGCGCATTTACAGGAAGCTTCTAAACATGAGCTAAAGGTGAGCAAGCATGCGAATGAACGTATTATTGAGCGTAAAATTAATATCTCTGAACAAGAATGGCAGGTTGTATCGGATAAGGTATTTGAAGCACACTCAAAAGGTGTCAAACAACCATTAGTCTTGATGGATCAAGCAGCTTTAATTGTCAGTGCTAAAAACGCTACTGTCATTACAGCAATGGATCGCACGGAAGCAAAACAACAATTATTTACAAATATTGACGGTACGATTGTACTTTAAAGGCTGGACCTTCTTACGTAAGGAAGCCTTGGTGAGCTGACTGATAGAGGCTCACCCTATATAAAACGAAGGGAGAACGAAAACTTATGTTACGTTCTATGTATTCAGGTATTTCAGGTCTTAAAAACTTCCAAACAAAGCTAGATGTGATTGGTAATAATATCGCCAACGTGAACACTTATGGCTTTAAAAAAGGGCGAGTAATTTTCAAAGATTTAATGTCGCAAACACAGGCAGGTGCCTCTGGTCCGAGTTTGACAGCAGGTGGTACGAATCCTCAACAGGTAGGATTAGGTTCAAGCTTAGCAACAATTGATACTATTCATGGATCTGGATCACGCCAAACTACTGGTCGTGTTTTGGATATTGCTGTTGAGGGTGAAGGATTCTTTATGGTTGCGAAGTACAATCCAGATGGAGACGGGGAATCAGTTGCGGGAGAAAACTTTGACAGTGTCGCTTACACACGCGCTGGAAACTTCTATATGGATGAGCAAGGTTTCTTAGTAGATGCATCGGGGAACTATGTAGTTGGTATCCAAGGTTGGGAAGGAACAGCTGAAGACGATGTGGATTTACCCCTTGTTGAAGATGCTGGCACGGCATTAGAATACGATTCGGAAGATTGGGACGAATTGCAAACTGAAGTAACTGGGACCCGAATCCGAATCCCGACAGATGCACAATCAATGTCTATAAGTTCTGATGGTAAAGTTACATTCGTAGATAGTGAAGGGCTTAAATTTGCAGGTCAAATTGTAATGGCTAAATTCCCTAATGCAGAAGGTTTAACAAAAGAAGGGAATAACTACTTCCAAGAAAGTGCAAACTCTGGAGCAGTTCAAATAGGTGTAGGTAATACATTTGGTATCGGTAAAGCTGTTTCAGGTGCTCTTGAAATGTCCAACGTAGACCTGTCTGAAGAGTTTACTGAGATGATTGTAGCGCAACGTGGTTTCCAAGCAAATACGCGTATCATCACAACATCTGATGAAATATTACAGGAACTAGTAAACTTAAAACGATAATAATATAGTCCTTTCATAACGGACATTTTTACAAACATATTTTTCATATGAGGGAGGGTCGGGCCGGCTCTCATGCTAGACCCGGCCCTAATTCATGATTGAACTAACACGTCTAAATGGCAAAGCATTTACCTTAAATGCTTTATACATAGAAACAGTCGAATCATTTCCAGATACGACTATTACATTAACAACTGGAACAAAATTAATTGTTTTAGAGAGTGAAGAAGAGGTGCGACAAAAGGTAACTGCCTTTTATAACAATATACAAATACTATCCAACCCGCATCTACGAGGTGAAGAAGATGAAGAATAATAAAATGCTAACAATAATTATTATTTTACTAGTAGCAGTCATTCTGATTGGGGTTATTTTGTTTGTATTGCTCACGCAATTTAATAAACCAACAGGTGCTGTTGAGCCGTCCATTGATGAGATTGTAGAGGCTACAGTGGAGGTACCAGAGATCACGACAAATCTAGCAGATAATAGAGTTGTACGCCTGTCATTAAAAATCCAAACGACAAGCAAGGAAGCTGGTGCAGAGTTAACAAAGCGCGTTTTCCAAGTGCAAAACATTGCCATTCAAGAGCTTTCTGAAATGGAGAAAAAGGACTTAGAAGGTAAGCAAGGGAAACAAATTTTCCAAAAATCATTAAAAACACGATTAAATGAGTTAATGCAAGAAGGAGAAGTCCAGGAAGTATATTTTACCTCCTTCATTACTCAATAAAACAGAAACTGCTTGAATTGGAGGTGGGCAAATGGCAGGAGATGTGTTATCTCAATCCGAGATAGATGCGCTGCTTTCCGCTATATCGACAGGGGAAATGTCAGCGGATGACATAAAAAAAGAGGACGAGGGACGAAAGGTTAAAGTCTATGATTTTAAACGAGCACTTCGCTTCTCAAAAGATCAAATCCGAAGTTTGACCCGAATACATGAAAATTTCGCACGACTATTGACAACCTTTTTCTCAGCACAGCTTAGAAGCTATGTACAAATTACAGTTGCATCAGTAGACCAAATACCATTTGAAGAGTTTGTCCGTTCCATTCCAAATATGACACTCATTAATGTATTTGAAGTGCCACCATTAGATGGTAATATATTGATGGAAATCAATCCGAATATTGCCTATTCAATGTTAGATCGCCTAATGGGCGGTAGTGGGGCGAGTCATAGTAATGTAGATAACCTAACGGAAATTGAAACAAAAATTATGACAAACCTTTTTGAACGCTCATTCGACAATTTACGCGAAGCATGGGAAAATGTTGCGGAAATTGACCCAATATTAGTGGAACTTGAAGTAAATCCACAATTTTTACAAATGATTTCACCTAATGAAACGGTTGTTGTAATTTCGTTAAATACGATTATTGGTGAGACAAGCGGTATGATTAATATTTGTATTCCACATGTTGTGTTGGAGCCAATTGTTCCAAATCTTTCAGTTCGTTATTGGATGCAAACCAATACGAAGGAGATGTCACCAGAGCAAACAAAAATGCTTGAAACACGTGTGAAACAAGCCCAATTGCCACTCTCAGTTGAATTAGGTTTGACAGACATCACCATTGAAGATTTCCTAACAATGCAAGTTGGAGATGTTATACAGTTAGATCAAAAAATCGAAGCACCATTACTACTAAAAGTAGGAACATTGCCGAAATTTACTGTTCAACCAGGTAAAAAAGGTAAAAAATTAGCAATCCAGATTATCGACCCTTTGAAAGGAGGAGACGAAGATGAGTGATGAAATGCTCTCCCAAGAAGAAATTGAAGCGCTATTAAGGGGCGAGACGTTGGGAGATAAAAACAACGACACTGATGCTTCAACAAATGAAGAAATAAATGAGATACGAGTGGAGGATTACCTTGATTCGTTTGCACAAGATGCATTAGGAGAGGTAGGCAATATATCCTTTGGTAGCTCTGCCACTGCTCTTTCAGCGTTATTGGGTCAAAAAGTAGATATTACTACACCAAGTATTTCGATGATTAATCGCAATAAATTAGAAGAGGAATTTCCTCATCCATATGTAGCTGTACAAGTTGAATATACAATTGGTTTGACAGGTATGAATTTACTTGTTATTAAACAATCCGATGCAGCAATTATCGCAGATTTAATGTTAGGTGGCGATGGATTAAATCCGAAGCCAGACTTAGGTGAAATTCAGCTAAGTGCTGTTCAAGAAGCTATGAATCAAATGATGGGCTCAGCTGCTACATCGATGTCGACGGTCTTCAACAAAAAAGTAGATATTTCTCCACCGACAATTGATTTAATGAACATCTCGCAAGATGAAGGTCGAGAAAATATTCCAGAAGACGATTTGCTGGTGAAAGTTTCATTTAGATTAAGAATTGGTAATTTAATTGATTCAAATTTAATGCAATTATTACCGCTTAAATTTAGTCAAAATATTGTAAAATCATTATTAGGTGAAACAGGAGTATTTGAGGAACCTGTGGCAGCAACGATTGCACCTGAAGCTCCACCAGTTGCACCACCACCTGTACAACAGCATGTTCCTGTAGCCCCACCATCTGAACAACCAGTTTATCAGCAGCAATCAGCACCGATGCAGCAACCGATTTATCAGGAGCAACAACAATTTGCACAACCAGCAAGACCGGCACAGCCTGTCAATGTGCAACAAGCGCAGTTTGCTAGCTTCGATACAAATGTAATCTCTCAATCTGAAGCTAGAAATTTAAATATGCTACTTGATATTCCATTGCAAGTTACTGTAGAGTTAGGACGTACGAAACGTTCTGTTAAAGAGATTTTAGAACTCTCAAGTGGTTCAATTATTGAACTGGATAAATTAGCGGGGGAACCGGTTGATATTTTAGTCAATAGTCGTTTAATTGCTAAAGGGGAAGTCGTTGTTATTGACGAAAACTTTGGTGTCCGTATTACAGATGTTTTAAGTCAAGCAGAGCGTTTAAATAATTTAAGATAGTTTCAATTGGAGGAGTTAACCATGTCTAAAAGAATTTTGATTGTAGACGACGCTGCATTTATGCGCATGATGATCAAGGATATTTTATCAAAAAATGGATTTGAAGTAGTTGGAGAGGCAGCAGATGGTTTACAAGCTGTCGAAAAGTACAATGAACTAAAACCAGATTTAGTAACAATGGATATCACAATGCCAGAGATGGACGGTATTGCAGCTCTTAAAGCAATTAAGGGAACAGATCCAAGTGCAACTGTAATCATGTGTTCAGCAATGGGGCAACAAGCAATGGTAATCGATGCGATTCAAGCTGGTGCGAAAGACTTTATCGTAAAACCTTTCCAAGCAGATCGTGTAATTGAAGCGATTCAAAAAGCGCTAGGATGATTGCATGAAAATGTTAAAATCATTTCGTTTCACGATGATTTTCGCATTTCTTGTATCCTTCCTGTTTTTGTACCCGACACCAACTTCTGTCTATGCAGACGCTGACACAAATAGTGTCACGGATTGCATAAAAGACCCAGAAGCTTGTAATGGAGATACGACTGATCCAGCTGCTAAACAAGAACCAACTGTAACAGCAGCTGGAGATATATCTGCATGGGAATACATAAAAATGGTTTTGGCGCTTATTTTTGTTGTAGCTTTATTTTATGGATTGATGAAGTTTTTAAATAAACGAAATTTAAACTTCCAACGTAATCAAATGGTACAAAATTTAGGCGGTTTATCGTTAGGTGCGCAAAAGTCAGTTCAGCTTTTACAGGTAGGTAAAACATTGTATTTAGTTGGGGTCGGAGAAGATGTTCAGCTTTTACGAGAAATTACAGATCCTGAAGAAGTTGAAGCTCTTTTAGCACTTTATAACGAAAGGCAAGAATTTGCAGCAACATCACCGTATATTGCAGAAGTACTTTCTAAGTTTAAGAGAAAAGATAGCATAAATATGCAAAATGAGCAGCAAAAGCAAGATTCATTTGGCAATCTATTTGAAAAAAAGCTATCCGAAATAAAACAGGAGCGTAGTGATGAGATAGAGAGATGGAAGCAGAAGGAGAAGGATGGTAAATGAATGATTTAATCAATATTTTTTCCAACAGCGATCCAACGAACGTCTCGACATCTGTAAAGCTCTTACTTTTACTAACAGTTTTATCACTTGCACCAAGTATTTTAATTTTAATGACATCCTTTGCTCGTATAGTCATTGTCTTATCCTTTGTGCGTACAGCATTGGCAACACAGCAAATGCCACCAAATCAAGTAATCGTTGGGCTGGCACTATTTTTAACGTTTTTTATCATGGCACCAACCTTTCAAGAGGTTAATAAAGAGGCATTACAGCCATTGTTTGCTGAAGAAATTGGTATAGAAGAAGCCTATGATCGTGCTAGTGTGCCATTTAAAGAGTTTATGAGTAAGCATACTAGGCAAAAAGATCTAGATTTATTTTTAACATATAATCAAGCAGAAAAACCAGCATCAGTGGAGGAAATCCCACTGACTATGCTTGTACCTGCCTTTGCTTTAAGTGAAATTAAAACTGCATTTCAAATTGGATTTATGATTTTTATTCCATTCATAGTGATCGATATGATTGTCGCGAGTACATTAATGTCGATGGGGATGATGATGTTACCGCCAGTAATGATTTCATTGCCATTTAAAATATTATTATTTGTACTGGTTGATGGCTGGTATCTCGTTATGAAATCGTTACTACAAAGTTTTTAGGGGATGATACATTATGACAGGTGAGTTGGTTATTTCCATTGCAGAGCGTGCTATTATGATTATCCTTCTAACAAGCGGTCCGCTACTATTAGTTGCTTTAATCTCTGGTTTAGCGGTAAGTATCTTTCAAGCCACAACTTCGATACAAGAGCAAACATTAGCATTTGTACCAAAAATTATTGCGGTCTTAGTGGCCATCGTATTCTTCGGTCCTTGGATGCTATCTCAAGTTACAAGCTATGCGAGAGACATATTCGAGAATTTAACGCGTTATATAGGGTGAGTACATGAATGAATTAATTCCGCATTTAACGGTTTTCTTATTAGTACTTGTGCGCATCTCAGCCTTTTTTGTTACAGTTCCTTTTTTTTCATATAGAACCATTCCACCACAAGTCAAAATTACTCTCGCATTGGTTTTAGCTTGGATGATGTACTATACAATTGATGTTGAGCCATTTGCATTCAATGATGATTACATATTATTAGTGATGAAAGAAGCACTAGTTGGACTATTACTCGGTCTAATGGGCTATATCATCATGTCCGCAATTCAAATTGCAGGAAGCTTTATCGATTTTCAAATGGGTTTTGCTATTGCCAATATAATTGACCCGCAAACAGGTGCTCAAAGTCCATTAATTGGTCAGTTTTTTTATATGCTAGCACTGCTTTTATTGTTAGCGATTGATGGCCATCATATGATTCTTAATGGAATCTACTACAGCTATCAATTTTTCCCTATGGATCAATTCCCAAATTTTATGAGCGAAAACTTTCCTCAAGTTATTATCAAAACTTTCACAGCAGTCTTTGCCATAGCATTCCAGATGGCTGCTCCTGTTGTAGCGACCTTATTTTTGGTCGATTTAGCTTTAGGGATCACTGCAAAAACAGTACCACAATTAAATATATTTGTTGTCGGTTTTCCTATTAAAATTGGTGTTAGTTTTTTAGTGTTATTTACAATGATGGCCGTTATGATTCAAGTTATTCAAAAGCTTATTACGATAATGATTTATGGGATGCGTGATTTAATGGCCATTTTAGGTGGTGGATAATATGAGACTACTACTGAATTTAGAGCTACAATTTTTTGCGGGTGAAAAAACAGAAAAGGCAACACCGAAAAAACGACAGGATGCTCGAAAAAAGGGGCAAGTTGTCAAGAGTCAAGATATTTCTAGTGCCATTGTAATGTTAATGGTATTTATCTTTTTGTTTTTCTTTGCAGGCTCTTTGCGTGATGAGCTATTAGCCTTTTTCAGGCAAACCTTTATTCATAACATACGCATTGAATCACTAACGATTGATAGTGTGATGCGCTTATTTACAGAAACTTTGATTCAAATGGCTTTTATCATTGTGCCAATTATGGCGATTGCATTTGTCGGAGCACTTGCAGGTAACTTTTTGCAATTTGGCTTTCTCTTTACGTTAGAGCCAATGAAGTTTGATTTAAAAAAGATGGACCCTATTAAAGGGTTAAAAAAGATATTTTCCGTGAAAGCCATTGTGGAGTTAATAAAGTCTGTTTTAAAGATTGGTTTTATCGGAAGTGTCACAACAATTATTATTTGGTCCAACTTACCGGAAGTTTTGGCATTATCATTTAAAAGTCCATGGATGACACTCATTACGGTAGGGAAGCTTGTTGGTATTATGGGTATAGCGGCTTCTTTAGTATTACTTTGTGTATCCGTTTTAGACTGGATGTATCAAAAACATGAGTATGAAAAAAATCTTAAAATGTCTAAGCAAGATATTAAGGATGAATATAAAAATAGTGAAGGTGACCCTCTAATCAAATCAAAAATCAAACAACGCCAACGTGAGATGGCGATGAGACGTATGATGTCAGAGGTTCCTAGTGCGGATGTAGTTATTACCAACCCTACTCACTATGCAATTGCCCTCAAATATAATGAGGACAGTATGGATGCCCCTCGTGTTATTGCGAAAGGGACAGACTTTATTGCTCAAAAAATCAAATTGATTGCCAAAGAACATGATGTAATAATGGTTGAAAATCGACCTTTAGCACGTGCTATGTATGATCAAGTAGAAATAGGCGATCAGGTACCAGAGGAATTTTTCAAAGCAGTAGCAGAAATACTCGCTTATGTTTACCGTATTAAGCGAAAAATTTAAGGCTTTTTGTAGGAGGGACACAAATGAAAGTTCGCGATATTGGGGTTTTAGGTGCGGTTATTTTAATCGTTGCGATGCTCATCATCCCTCTTCCTCCGTGGATGTTAAGTTTTTTAATTGTCATTAATATTACATTAGGATTAATTGTATTGCTTACAGCAATGAGTATGAAAGAAGCATTGGATTTTTCCATTTTTCCTTCGGTGATTTTACTATTAACTTTGTTCCGATTAGGACTAAGTGTTTCCACAACTCGTGCAATTTTAGCAAATGGAGATGCAGGTTCGGTCGTTGAAACCTTTGGTGATTTCGTAGTTGGAGGAAATATCCTTGTTGGTTTAGTCGTCTTCTTAATTTTAGTGTTAATTCAGTTTATTGTAATTACAAAAGGTGCAGAACGAGTAGCAGAAGTAGCAGCGCGTTTCACACTTGATGCGATGCCAGGTAAACAAATGAGTATTGATGCTGATTTAAATGCGGGGATTATTTCCGAAAAGGAAGCACGCGAACGACGTGAAAAAGTTGCGGGGGAAGCGGACTTTTACGGTGCAATGGATGGTGCTACAAAATTTGTAAAAGGGGATGCCATTGCTTCGATGGTAATGGTTATTATCAACCTATTATTTGGTATCATCATTGGTGTCGTACAAATGGGGCTTCCCTTTGCAGAAGCGGCAACTCATTTTTCGAAACTAACTGTCGGGGATGGTATTGTATCCCAAATTCCCGCCTTGCTTATTTCAACTGCTACAGGGATTGTCGTAACAAGAGCCTCTTCTAAAGGTAGTCTTGGTCAAGACATTACAGGGCAATTATTTGCTCAAGCAAAGCTGCTTTATGTAGCAGGAGGTACGATTGTATTACTAGGGCTATTTACGCCAATTCCAAACTGGGTGACACTTCCAATAGGTCTATCGTTAATTGCGGGAGCTTATATGATGGAGCGTAAGAAGCCAGAGGATGAAGAAGAATTACAGGAGATTGAGGAAGAAGTGGCTACTGACGGCATGAAGAGCCCTGAAAATGTTGTGAATTTATTAAATGTGGACCCAATTGAATTTGAATTTGGTTATGGATTAATTCCCTTAGTAGATGCCGCTCAAGGTGGAGATTTGTTAGACCGTGTTATCATGATTCGTCGACAGCTTGCTTTGGAGTTAGGTATCGTTATCCCAGTAGTTCGTATTCGAGATAATATTCAGCTTCAACCAAATGAATATCGAATTAAAATAAAGGGGAACGAAATGGCACGAGGTGAACTTTTACTAGATCATTATTTAGCGATGAGCCCAGGCGACGATGATTCTATTGAAGGTATTGATACTGTGGAGCCATCATTTGGATTACCAGCTAAATGGATTACAGAGCAAGTAAAAGAGGATGCAGAAATGTATGGTTACACGGTTGTAGACCCACCAAGTGTGGTGTCAACACATCTAACAGAAATTATTCGAGCAAATGCTCATGAGTTATTGGGCCGTCAAGAGACAAAGCAGTTAATCGATCACTTACGGGAATCCCATCCAATTTTAGTAGAAGAATTAACACCTGCACCTTTATCTACTGGGGAAATCCAAAAGGTACTGGGTAAGCTTCTTCGAGAAAATGTATCTGTGCGTAACTTACCAATTATTTTTGAGACACTTGCAGACTATGCTAAATTAACGAGTGATACAGATATCTTAGCTGAGTATGTGCGTCAAGCATTGGCACGCCAAATTACAGCGCAGTATGTTGGGGATAGTTCGGTATTAAAGGTGATTACGGTTTCAGGTAAAGTAGAGAAAATGATTGCGGATAGTATCCAACAAACGGATCACGGAAATTACCTAGCGATGGACCCACAAGATTCTCAAACAGTATTAGAAACTATTGCAGCGGAAGTAGAGCGTGTTTCCTTTATGGAGCAATCAGCTATTATATTATGCTCTCCAGCAGTTCGGATGTATTTACGACAATTAACGGAGCGTTATTTCCCACAAATCCCGGTTCTATCCTATAATGAATTGGATGCTTCGGTTGAAATTCAAAGTGTTGGGGTGGTGAATGTTCAATGAAAATGAAAAAATATTATGCATCATCCATACCAGAGGCGATGAAGCAGGTGCGAGCAGAATTAGGTGAGGACGCAGTCATTTTAAATTCAAAAGTCGTCATTACAAAGAAATTTTTTGGCTTGATAAAAAAGAAGAGTTTTGAAGTGGTTGCAGGTGTTGATGCAATGGAGCCACGTCAAGTGGCTTCAGTACCATCACCTGCTGTTCTGCCTGTAGCAAAAAAAGAAAATGCAAGGTTACAAGAGATTACAAATGCTATTCAAGCAAAAATACATCAGGAACCACCCCAGGATGTAGCAGTACATGAGGACGCTAGCATTTCAGAAGAATTGAGAAAAGAAATTGCTGATTTAAAATCATTAATGCAATCTATGCATAAAAAGACTACCCAAGCTCAATATCCCGATGAACTCTTACCCTTCATTGAATACTTAAGACAGCAAGAGCTAAGTGAAGAGCTCATCACAACGATAGGTGATGAGCTTTTTATGCATTTCAAAGAAGCATCTGAAATAAATTTTTCGCAATGTAAATTGATAACAAAAAATTTACTACGTAAGAAGCTAGAAGTACTTCCAGTCGGAGGATTGTCCTACGAAAGAAAATATATAAATATTTTAGGGCCAACAGGTGTTGGGAAGACTACAACTATTGCCAAAATGGCTGCTAGAGCTGTGTTAGAAAAAAAGAAAAAGATTGGCTTTATTACGACAGATACTTATCGGATTGCGGCAATAGAGCAGCTTAAAACATATGCTGGTCTTTTACAAGCTCCTGTTGAGATTGCTTACAATGCAACAGATTTTGAACAAGCGATCCAAAGATTATCACATTTAGATTTGGTATTTATTGATACAGCTGGTCGAAATTATAAAGAAGTCAAATACGTTGATGATCTCCAACGTCTCATAAAATTCGATGATCAAGCAGAATCTTATTTAGTCCTTGCAATGACAACGAAAGAAAGAGATATGGAGAATATTGTAGATCAATTTAAGCAATTACCAATTGAAAAATTCATTTTTACAAAAATTGATGAAACAAATTCTATTGGCACAATGATCAATTTAATGATTAAATATAATAAAGGACTTGCTTACTATACGAATGGTCAAGAAGTACCAGAAGATATTGAAGAAGCTGATTTAGAAGCAGTACTTAATTTGTTTTTTCAAGGTGAAGAAAAATGAGAGACCAAGCTGAAGCATTACGCTTAAAAATGATGAAACAGCAAGGCGAACTAGGTAGAGCGATTGCAGTTGTAAGTGGCAAAGGTGGAGTAGGTAAAAGTAACTTCACAATGAACTTTGCCATGACTTTAGCCCAAAAGGGAAAAAAAGTTGTCATTGTAGACATGGATATTGGGATGGGAAATATCCATGTCTTAATTGGGAAAAATGCTTCTTATAGTTTAAAAGATTACTTGGAAGGAAATAAGTTACTAGATGAGGTAATATTTGAAGGGCCTTACGATTTAAGGTATATTTCAGGTGGGTCAGGTATGACGAGTGTGCTTGATTGGTCTCATAGTATGTTCGAACGGCTTATTCAAGCATTTGAAGAACTTCAAAAAAACTATGATTATATTTTATTTGATATGGGGGCTGGTGCGACAAATTGGTCGCTAGATTTACTCACATCCATCGATGAAATTATCGTGATTTCAACAGCGGAACCTACTTCTATTACAGATGCGTACTCTATGATGAAATATATTCATGTTCGAGATCCAGATAAGCAGTTTTATATTCTCTGTAACCGTGCTTTCAGTAAAGAAGAAGGAATAGAAACGAATGAACGTTTACAGTTAACAATGAAACGTTTTTTAGATAAAGAAACGATCATTCTTGGCTCATTACCTGAAGACCCAGTTGTGCGTAAGGCAGTGCGCGAGCAAGTGCCATTCTCTCTTGCTTATCCAGACGCATTAATATCAAAGACATTGCAACTTATTGTCGTTCGTTTTATGGAGCAACGTGCGGGGGAAATACACGCACATGATCAAACAACGAAAAAATTTTTAACGAAACTTAGAAGTATTTTCTCGAAAGGGCGTGATTAATTGGACTTTTTGCATAAAAGCAAGCTTTTAGTTGTGGATGATTCTGCTTTTATGAGAAAGCTAATTAGTGACTTTTTTGTTGGCAACTCGAAGGTGGAAGTAGTTGGAACAGCTCGAAATGGTAAAGATGCGATCAAAAAGATACAATCGTTGAAGCCAAACGTTGTGACAATGGATATTGAGATGCCTGAAATGAATGGGCTCGACGCTTTAAAAGAAATTATGATACAATGTCCAGTTCCTGTAGTAATGCTCTCAAGTACCACGCAACGTGGGACAGAAAATGCAATTGCAGCGATTGAGGGCGGGGCAGTCGATTTTGTTGCCAAGCCGAGCGGGACCATTTCCCTTGATTTACATAAAATTCAAAATGAACTTGTGCACAAAGTGGAACAAGCTGCAACGGTGCCAATTTCCAAATTGAAAAAACCTTCTGGTAGTAAACGACAACAAGAACAAGTGACAAGGGTGAGTACCGTAATAAAGGAACCACAACAACATGGACGAACAAATACGTCTACTAATGTTGTTTCTACTAAGGTAGCCGTAACTAAACCAATGGTAGAATGGAGTAAGGTAGGAAAGAAGATTGTGCTAATTGGCACTTCAACAGGAGGACCTCGCGCACTTCAAGAGGTTGTTACTAAAATTCCTAAGTCTATTCAAGCTCCTATATTAATTGTTCAGCATATGCCTGCTGGATTTACTAAATCGCTTGCGACCCGACTTGATCAGCTAAGTGAAATTTCTGTTAAAGAAGCTGAACAGGGTGATATTTTGCAAAATGGAGTGGCTTATATTGCACCAGGTGGGTATCATTTAAAGCTTAGAAAAGTAGGGACGACTTTTGGCATTGTTCTTGATAATCAAGAAGCACCAAGATCTGGCCATCGACCTTCTGTAGATGTTATGTTCGAAGATGTTAGTCAATATAAAGATTTTGATAAAGTAGCAGTGATTATGACAGGTATGGGCCATGATGGCTCTAATGGTTTAAAAGCATTAAAAAATACTGGCAATGTCATTGCTATTGCAGAATCAGCAGAAACTTGCATTGTATATGGTATGCCGAAAGCAGCAGTAGAAACGCAACTTGTTGATGAAGTTGCAGATGTAGATGATATTGCACAAACAATAATGAAATATTTGCCTTAAAAGGGGTGTCCTCTTATGGAAGTCAATCAATATTTAGAGATGTTTATTGAAGAAAGTAAAGAGCATTTACAAGCGTGTAGTGAACATTTATTAGAATTAGAAAAAAATCCAGATGATTTGGCAATTGTTGGGGAAATATTCCGCTCTGCACACACATTAAAAGGTATGTCTGCCACAATGGGCTTTGAAGATTTAGCAGATTTAACACATAAAATGGAGAATGTTTTAGATGCCATCCGTAATGAAAAGATTCATGTTACACCCGAAATTTTAGATGTTGTATTTGAATCTGTTGATCATTTAGAGGAAATGGTGATGGATATTGCTAACGGTGGGGATGGTAAGCGTGATGTTTCCTCAACTGTTGCACAGCTAAAACGAATAGAACTAGGCGAGGAAGCAATCCCAGAGGTGGTAGCAACGATTGCTGCACCGGTTGTTGAAAGTGTATTAGAATATGATTCGTTTGAACAAACAGTCATTACACAATCGGCTGAACAAGGCTTTAATGCTTTTGAAATTTCAGTAACATTACGCGAGGATTGCCTTCTTAAGGCAGCACGTGTATTTATGGTGTTTGAGATTCTGGAAAAAGATGGAGATGTCATTAAATCAAGTCCATCTGTTGAAAAGCTAGAAGACGAGCAGTTTGACCAACAGTTTTATGTGGCTTTTGTCACAAAAACATCAGCTGAGGATATGCAGAAAAAGCTAATGAAAGTTTCTGAAGTTGATGAAGTAATTGTGACAGTAATTGACCAAAGGAAATTTAGTGAAAAAGAATTTGAAGCTCATCAAGAGGTAGCAGCAACTGTAACAGCAGTGGCTGAAGTAGCTGCTATTCCAACTGATACGCCTACTGCTAAAGCTGAGCCTGTTGCAAAACCAGTCAAAGAAGCTACACCTGCAAAGACTGATAAAAATCATGCACCTGTAGGTAATAAAACAATTCGTGTAAATATAGAACGGCTAGATATTTTAATGAACTTGTTTGAAGAGCTTGTCATTGATCGTGGTCGACTGCAATCTATCTCTACTGAAGTCAATCATGGCGAGCTAAATGAAACAGTAGAGCGTATGAGTCGTGTGATGGGCGATTTGCAAACTATTATCTTAACAATGCGAATGGTACCAGTAGAAACAGTTTTCAATCGTTTCCCGAAAATGATTCGTCAGCTATCACGTGATTTAAATAAGAAAATCAACCTTGAAATTATTGGTGCTGAAACAGAACTAGATCGTACAGTAATCGATGAAATTGGAGATCCGCTTGTTCACTTGATCCGTAATTCTGTGGATCATGGCATTGAGAATCCAACTGCTCGTCGTGCAAAAGGCAAGCCTGAAGAAGGAACAGTCGTATTGCGTGCCTATCATAGCGGAAACTACGTCTTTATTGAAATTGAAGACGATGGAGCGGGCATAAATCGAGAAAAAGTATTAGCGAAAGCTATTTCAAAAGGTATTGTTACACAAGAACAATCATATTCAATGTCTGATAAACAAATAAATGAGCTTATCCTAGCCTCAGGCTTCTCAACTGCAGATGTCATTTCGGATGTATCTGGTCGTGGAGTAGGTTTAGATGTTGTAAAAACAACGATCGAATCACTAGGTGGCAATATTTCAATTGAATCAACACAAGATGTTGGATCCATCTTCTCGATTCAATTACCACTGACATTATCGATTATTTCAGTTATGCTTGTGGAGATTGAAAAGGAAATTTATGCAATTCCACTATCTTCTATTATTGAAACATCTATTATCCGTTCATCAGAGATTATGAATGCGCATAATCAAAAAGTAATCGACTTCCGTGGCAAAGTTGTACCATTGGTATTCTTAGAGGAAATCTTTGAGGTACCTCGTCAAGAGCATCAAGATGAAGAATTCCACTCAGTAGTGATCGTCCGTAAGGGTGAAAAACTTGCTGGTTTAGTGGTGGATTCATTCATTGGCCAACAAGAAATTGTCTTGAAGTCTTTAGGAAATTACTTAACAAATATCTTTGCCATTTCAGGAGCAACAATCTTAGGCAATGGTAAAGTAGCCTTAATTGTAGATTGCAACGCACTAATTAAATAAGGTGAATGAATAAGAGAGGTGTAAAGTATGACAAATGCAGTGGAGCAAGAAAGTATTAAAGTAATAGTTTTTCAGTTAGCAGATAAAGAATATGCAATTCCTGTGTCCCATGTTCAAGGTATCGAGAAATTAATGCATATCACACGTGTACCGAAAACAGCGAAATACGTAAAAGGTGTAATCAATCTACGAGGTGTTGTCACACCGATTGTGGATTTACGTGAACGTTTTGAATTACCTATTTCTGAACATGAGGAAACAACACGCATTATCATTATTTCATTAGAAGATATGGAAGTAGGCTTTGTAGTGGATTCCGCTAACGACGTTATCGATATTCCTGCAAGTGCTATTGAACCGCAACCTGAAGTCGTTGGCTCACTTGAAGAAGAATTTATTTCAGGCGTTGCTAAAGTAGAGAAGCGATTATTAATCTTATTACATTTAGAAAAAGTATTAAATCCACTAAAGTAGGGATCGATAATGACATTTAATCAAAAAATTACATCACTACATTTAGATGTATTAAAGGAAATTGGAAACATTGGTGCTGCGCATGCCGCGACAGCACTTTCCAATTTACTTGGGAAAAAAATTGATATGCGCGTTCCAAAGGTAGAAATGGTGTCCTTTAACGATATGATGGAGTTGGCTGGTGGATCAGAAAACGTTGTTGTTGGCATTTTCCTTCGTATTGAAGGTGATGCTGAAGGAAGTATGTTCTTTATTTTACCTATCGAACAAGCAAACCGCTTTATACGTCGACTCATTTTCGACGATTCTTTTGACTTTGAAAAACGACCTGTTTCAGAGTTAGGTTTATCAGCTATGCAAGAAATGGGAAATATTTTATCGGGCTCTTATTTATCTGCCTTATCGGATTTTACTAATTTAAAAATTTATCCGACTGTGCCAGGTCTAAGTGTTGATATGTTTGGAGCTATAATAAGCATTGGTTTAATAGAATTATCTCATGTCAGTGATAATGTTATTGTTATAAATACATCCATTTTTGAAGAAGGTGTGGAAGACCATGAAACGGTGAGGGGCCATTTCTTCCTACTACCAGATCCTGACTCATTTGATGCGATTTTTAAAGCATTAGGGGTTTCGTGATATGTTAACCAATAGTAGTGGACAAGTGATTAAAGTGGGAATTGCACAAATGGATGTAGTAAAGCTACCTAACACGATTCGAACTTCTGGTCTTGGTTCATGTGTTGGTGTTATTTTGTATGATGAGTCAAAAAAAATTGCTGGTTTAATCCATGTGATGTTACCAGATTCCAGTTTAGGAAGAGCTGAGTCAATCAATGTCGCGAAATTTGCAGATTCAGGGATTGCTGCAATGATTGATTTATTAAAGTTAGAGGGCGTTCAAAAATTTAAGCTCAAGGCAAAAATTGCAGGGGGTGCGCAGATGTTCCAATTTACTTCTGACAAAGATACAATGCGTATTGGTCCCCGCAATGTAGAAGCTGTCAAAAATGAATTAAAGAGACAGGGCATCCCTTTAGTGGCAGAGGATACTGGTGGAAATAGTGGTAGAACGATTGAATTTAATCCTGCAACGTCGATATTACATATCCGAACAGTTAACCAGGGAGTGAGTGAAATCTAATGTTTGGTTCTATATTTTACAACCTATGGGGAGCATTAATTGCCTTTTCGATTTATTTTTTTAGTACATTTCAAAAACCATTTACGCCTCTGCGAATCCTAATTAGCTCTTTTATTGTAGCAACCATCGCATTTTTTGTAATGTTCATTGTACGTTTTCTAATTGCTTACATCTTGTTTACACCAGAAGTAGATGAGGAAGCGGTTGAAGGTGAATTAGAAGAAAAGGAACTTGATTCTACAGAAGGCGTAAACCATGAAGTGCCAACAGCTAATTCTACGGTTGAATTTCAAGATGAGAATACCGAGGAAATTGCACAAGTAGTACGAACGATGATGAATCGAGAAGAAGATCAACAAGTGAATGCATAAAAAAAGAGTCGTGAATAACGACTCTTTTTTTATTTGGCTTGAAGTTTGTATTATACGAAAAACTTAAGTAAAATTTATTTTTTTTATATTATTCATATATACAGTCCTCATGTTAGCATATTTGTACAAAGGTAAAAGCTATTAATCAGAAAACCACAAGTTATAAAAATGTAGCTTGTTCTGTCAATCAATCAACAGAAAAAATGTTGATTATGGATAATTTCAATTGTTGAAAAGGAAAGAGAAATTTGCAATTTCTAGGAGAGGGAACTGTATGAAATCTTATGACTTTATGAAAAAAGCACTTGAGCTAGCTAAGGAAAATGAAAGAACAAAACATGGTGCTCCTTTTGGTGCAATTGTGGTCAAAAATGGACAAATTATTGGCTCTGGTGTAAATGAGGTTACCATCACCAATGATGTAACGAATCATGCAGAGATTCAAGCAATCCGTCAAGCTTGTCATGCACTGAAAACGACCAATTTAGAAGGTTGCGAAATGTATGCAAGCACGGAGCCATGTCCTATGTGTTTGAGCGCCATTTATTATTCTAAAATTTCTACAGTTTATTATTTTAATGCTAGTAATTCTAGTCAAGATTATGTCTATCATCAACTTTCTTTACCACATCAAGAGAGGGCCATTCAAATGGTTCATCTAGCTATTAATCTTCAATAAAATTCGGGGAGGACCAATCAATGATACCAACAGCATACTGGCTAACAAATGTACGATTAGAAACGGGTTATGGTTACGATAATGGGGCTGTTATAGAAACAAAAACAGCTCTTTTTAATGTACAGGTCGAAAATGGTAAAATAACTCAAATTATAAGTGCAGATCAGCCTTTAGAGACTGATTTGCCTAAACGAAATGCACATAGTTATTTAATGCTCCCTTCTTTTAGAGATATGCATATTCATATTGATAAAACCTATTTTGGTGGACCATGGAAGGCTCCTTCGATTCCCACAGAAGGTCTTATTACAAGATTAAAAGAAGAAGAGATTCTACTGCCAAGCTTATTGCCTGTTGCAGAGGGAAGAGCAAAAAAGTTACTAGATTTGCTATTACATGCAGGATCAACACATATTCGCACGCATTGTAATATTGATCCGTTTATCGGATTGAAAAATTTAGAAGCAGTCTTAAGAGCTAAAGAGGCTTACAAAGATAAAGTTGATTTGGAGATTGTCGCTTTCCCACAACATGGCCTCTTACGTAGTGAATCTATTTCTTTAGTAAGGGAAGCTTTGCGAAGTGGAGCGTCTCTAGTAGGCGGTGTAGACCCAGCATCGATTGATGAAAATATAGAAAAATCCTTACAAACGGTGATGGAATTAGCAGTAGAAGCTAATGCAAATGTTGATCTGCATATCCATGATCCTGGTCATCTTGGTATTTTTACCTTTAAACGATTAGCTGCATTAACAGAGGAAGCAGGTTGGCACGGCCGAGTGACAATTAGTCATGCCATGGCCTTAGCTGATGTTTCTACTAATGAAGCAAGTGAAGTGGCAGCGTTACTAGCTCATCACGGTATTGACATTACTTCGTCTGTTCCTTTGGATCATACCATCCCTATTCCGTTATTAGATCAAAAAGGTGTTCATATCTCGTTAGGTGATGATAGTATTACAGATCACTGGTCGCCGTTTGGTATAGGTGACAGCCTAGAAAAAGTAGGCACGCTAGCTGAACGCTTTGGCTTAAGTGATGAACGTTCACTTGGTCAAAGTCTAAAGTATATTACTGGAGGCATAACACCTTTAAACAAGGATGGACAGCTACAATGGCCGAAAATTGGAGATATAGCCAATGTCGTGTTTGTAGAAGCAACTTGCTCAGCAGAAGCAGTCGCAAGGAGAGCAAGGAGAGTGGCAGTGCTTTTTAAAGGAAATATAGTTGTAGGCAAGCTTTAATTATTGAAGAAGAAAGGATAAATCTAAAATGAACTCTACTTTCTGGTTAACAAATGTACGTCTTGAAACAGATTATCACTTTGTAAATGGCACGATAACTAAAACGAATACGGCTTGTGCTCATCTATTCATTAAAGATGGAACCATTGCAGAAATAGTTGCTGCTGATAGTCAATTAAATGATGATTATCCAAAAAAAGATATGAAACAGCTATTAGCACTACCTTCTTTTATAGAAAAACATTGTCATTTGGATAAAACTCTCTTGAGCGACAAATGGCGGGCAGTTACACCTGTGAATAATATTTTTGAACGCTGTGAGATTGAAAAAGAGGTACTGCCAACATTGCATACAACTATACAACAACGCGCTGAGGAATTACTTAGTCGTTATGTGCAGTTAGGGGTTACACATGTACGTACGCATGTGGATTTATATCCTGAGGTAGGTTTGAAAAATTTAGAGGAGGTTCAAAAAGCTTTCCAAACTTTTGAAGGGAAATTGTCTTATGAAATCGTTGCCTTTCCGCAACATGGTCTATTACGAACAAAGGCAACCAGTTTAATAAGAGAGGCTTTACGTTCTGGGGCTGGATTTGTAGGAGGTGTCGATCCAGCTACAGTGGATGGTGATATTGAGGCTTCTCTACAACAAATGGTGGAACTCGCTGTTGAAGGAAACGCAGGGATTGACTTGCATTTGCATGACCCAGACCAATTGGGTACTTTCACAATGAAGAGATTAGCCCAATTAACAAAGGAAGCTGGTTTACAGGGGAAAGTAGCCATTAGCCATGCCTTTGGGCTAGGAGATGTTTCACGCTCTGAGGCAGAAGAAATGGCAGACATCTTACGTGATGCAGGCATTACCATTGTGACGAGTGTCCCCCTACGTAGAAAGTTCCCGCCTGTTGGTTTGTTAAACAGTAAAGGCGTACCCGTTGCAATTGGCTGTGACAATATCTTTGATGTTTGGTCGCCGTTTGGTAATGGAGATTTATTAGAACGAGCTGGTCGTTTGGCAAAAAGCTCAGGTTGGGGGGATGAACGCTCATTAGCTCAAACCCTTCAATTTATTACAGGTGGAAAAACCCCACTTAATCAAGCAGGTGAGCAAACATGGCCAAAAGTGGGAGATAGTGCAAATATGGTGTTCTTGGAGGCCTCTTGCTCTGCTGAAGCAATTGCTCGAAGATCTCAACGCAAGGCAACCATGTTCAAGGGGAACTTTGTCTCTAGTTCGATTTAAAGCATAATTTATTACTAAAGAGTTTGTTCTATATTTTGGGTATTATTGTTCTTTTGCTCAATTTGTTTGTTGTTCTATAGTATTGCTAAAACTATATGAAAGAATTCAATAGCTTCATAAACTAAAAGCTTCATTATATCCAACTGTATCCACGTGTCATTACACAATCAGGATACAGTTTTTCTATGTCTTTAAAAAACAAAGGAATATATTAGAGACTAAGAGAAACAAATGAAATTATAGTCGATTCTTGTTATAATATAGGAAAGATGGCAACTGCTTATCGGGCTTTAACTATTCAGGGCTCACGTCTAAATTAGCTTACATGTGGATTTTTATAAAAATAGCTGAGAAATCCTGTTGAATGATAAATTTTAAGAGCGCAGGTAGTCGTTGGCACATGAGCGTGAAAAAGCGTTTTTTAGAGAGGTGGATTTCATGACACAACCAATTCTGAACGATGAGCAAAAACTATGGAATCGATGGATACATGAGCGTGATCCAGATGCTGGTGATTTACTTATAAAAAAATACATTTCTTTAGTATCTTATCATGTCCAACGTATTGGTGCAGGTCTGCCAAAAAGCGTATCACGAGACGATTTAACGAGTTTAGGGATGGTAGGACTTTTTGATGCATTAAATAAATTTGACATTAACAGAGATTTAAAATTTGATACATATGCTTCGTTTAGAGTAAGAGGAGCCATCATTGATGGTCTACGAAAAGAAGACTGGTTACCACGGTCAGCGCGTGAAAAAGCCAAAAAATTAGATGCGCAGATTGAACAACTAGAGCAGAAATATATGCGTCATGTAACGCCTGAGGAACTTGCGGAGCATATGGAAGTATCTGTTGAAGATGTTTATCAAACTGTGCAAGAGCATTTTTTTTCAAATGTTCTTTCTATTAATGAACAACAAGATCAAGAAGAAACAGATGGCAAGTCATTTGTCATACGCGACGATACAACAAAAACACCTGAGCAAGCAATCATTAAATCAGAGTTATTAGATGATCTAGCGGAAAATATACAGAAACTCAATGAAAAAGAACAGCTTGTCCTTAGTTTATTTTACACGGAGGAGTTAACTTTGACTGAAATTGGTGAAATGCTTGAACTATCAACTTCCCGTATTTCACAAATTCATTCAAAAGCGCTATTAAAGCTACGAAAGCTATTATCTAGTGAAATGATTAATGCGTAAATATCCTTGAGGGAGAGATTCCAATGAGTTTAAAAGGTGTCGAGTTACAGATTGCTATACCAAAAACATTTGAAGCAGGGAAAATGGCGGATCAGGCACAGCAACAAGTATTAGCTCAGCAAGCACATGCAAATGAAGCATTAAAAAAAGAAGTAGAGCGCAAACAAAAAATTGTCAACACATCAGAAGGTATGGATGAAATTAGTGAGGATGAAGATGCAGGTGGTGAGTATTTAACAGGCTTTCATAAAAAGAAAAAAAAGGATCAACAAGAAAAACAGGCACAACATCCGTTTAAAGGGAATTTCGTGGATTTTAGTGGATAGGAGTTTACAATGACAACCATTCTAATAGCGGTGCTATTCTTTTTACAGCTAATTTCTTTTTACTTTCTTATCATTTTAAATACAAAGTTAGCAAAGTTTAAAGATTTGGAAAAGAAGCAAGAACGATTAATGCGGGAAATGGATGATACCATTAGTGTGTACTTAACAGAAATGAAAGATGAAAATGATCGTCTTATTAAAGAGTTACAAAATGTCTCACAGTCGGAAATAGCGGCTAGTAGCATGCAGCACACGGAACAATATATGTCACCTCAGGAGGAGCCGCCTTTGCCAGTAGTACAGGAGGTGAAAAGTGATAGTTCTCTATCTTTAGAGAAAGATGCTCGTATCTATGTACCTAAGAATATTGTCGCAAATGCTTATTCACGTCAGCAACATACAGGTTCCAAAATGGTGAAAACAGCTTCACCTCTAAAAGTGGAGGAGCAAAAAGAACCAGATAAAGTACTGACAGTGGAACAACAGGCTCTAGAATTAGCAAAGCAGGGAAAATCACCAGAGGAAATAGCGAAACAACTGCAAAAGGGTAAAACAGAAATCGAGCTTTTACTAAAATTCCATCACTAAATTGTTGCGAATCGTTCAAAGCTATGATATAGTTGCAAATGGTGTTATTACTACACACGTATTTTGATACAGTAAGTGGTGCTCTAAGATTAGGGTAGCTTGTTGTAGATGATAAATGCGGAGGATAAAAACCAAACATATTAGGAGGAAATTCACATGTCAGTAATTTCTATGAAACAATTACTTGAAGCTGGTGTACATTTCGGTCACCAAACTCGTCGTTGGAACCCAAAAATGAAGAAATATATCTTCGTTGAACGTAACGGGATCTACATCATCGACTTACAAAAAACTGTTAAAAAATTAGAGGAAGCTTATGACTTCATGCGTCAAGTTGGTCAAGACGGTGGTAAAGTTCTTTTCGTTGGTACGAAAAAACAAGCACAAGAAGCGATCAAAGATGAAGCTGAACGTTCAGGCAACTACTACATCAACCAACGTTGGTTAGGTGGTACTCTTACAAACTTCGGTACAATTCAAAAACGTGTTGCACGTATGAAACAAATCGAAAAAATGGAAGAAGAAGGAACTTTTGAAGTTCTTCCTAAAAAAGAAGTAATCCAACTTAAAAAAGAACACGAACGTCTAATCAAATTCTTAGGCGGTATCCGTGATATGCACGATCTTCCAGACGTAATGTTCGTGGTTGACCCACGTAAAGAACGTATTGCGGTTGCAGAAGCTCGTAAATTAAACATCCCTCTAGTAGGTATTGTTGATACTAACTGTGATCCAGATGAAATCGACTACGTAATCCCTGCTAACGATGATGCTATTCGCGCTGTTAAACTTTTAACTGCTAAAATGGCTGACGCTTTAATCGAGTCAAAACAAGGTGAAGAAGAAGCTCCAGCTGTAGAAGCTGCTGCTGAGTAATTCACGTTTACAAAAAGGTGATAAGTGGCTCAAAACCCTTATCACCTTTTTTAGAACCTATCATTAAATTATGTTCAACCAATTTGAGGAGGAAACACTAAATGGCAAACATTACTGCACAATTAGTAAAAGAATTACGCGAAAAAACTGGCGCTGGAATGATGGATTGTAAAAAAGCGTTAGTACAAACTGATGGCGACTTAGAAGCTGCAATCGATTTCCTACGTGAAAAAGGTCTTTCTTCAGCTGCTAAAAAAGCTGACCGTATCGCTGCAGAGGGTACAACTTACATTTTAGAACAAGGTAACGAAGCAATCATCCTTGAAGTAAACGCTGAAACTGACTTTGTTGCGAAAAACGATAAATTCCAAGTATTAGTTGCATCTTTAGCTGAGCAATTACTTGCTGCTAAACCTGCATCAGTTGAAGCTGCTTTAGAGCTTGCAAATGCTGAAGGCGTAAAAATTGTAGATCAAATCTCAACTGCTATTGCAACAATTGGAGAAAAAATTACACTTCGTCGCTTCGAAATTAAAACAAAATCTGATGCAGACGCATTCGGTTCATACTTACACATGGGTGGCCGTATCGGTGTATTAGTAACTTTAGAAGGTTCTACTGATGCAGCAGCTGCTAAAGATGTTGCTATGCACATTGCAGCAATCAACCCAACTTATGTTTCTCGTGATGAAGTTTCTGCTGAAGAAGTTGAACGTGAGCGTAAAGTATTAACTGAACAAGCTCTTAACGAAGGTAAACCAGAAAACATCGTTGCAAAAATGGTTGAAGGCCGTCTTGGTAAATACTTCGAAGATGTTTGCTTACTTGACCAAACTTTCGTTAAAAACTCAGATCAAAAAGTACGTGATTTTGTAGCTTCAACTGGTGGTTCTGTAAACGGCTTTGTACGTTACGCTGTTGGTGAAGGTATCGAAAAACGTGAAGATAACTTTGCAGAAGAAGTAATGAGCCAAGTTAAAGGTAACTAATTTAGCTTGCATTTGATTCTAATCAAATAATATCTAGATTATCTAGACAAAAAAAATGGGGAACACAACATAGCGTGTTCCCTATTTTTCCGAAGTGAATGAAAAATTGAAGAATTTTCTATTCTGCCTTATTCACAACTAGCAATTATTGTTAGATATACTATAATGGAAAAGGGAATAGGGATGTTTTAAATAAAGTCTTACGGAGGTTTACAATGAGTGTACCGCAATATAAACGAGTAGTTATTAAACTAAGTGGTGAAGCGTTAGCTGGAGAAGCGGGCTTCGGTTTATCACCAAAAATAATCAAGTCTGTTGCAGAAGAAGTAAAAGAAGTAGTAGATCTTGATGTAGAAGTTGCTGTTGTTGTAGGTGGCGGTAATATATGGCGTGGGAAAATAGGTAGTGAAATGGGAATGGATCGTGCTGCTGCGGACTATATGGGCATGCTGGCAACCGTAATGAACTCCCTAGCTTTACAAGATGCACTTGAAAAATTAGGCATTGAAACACGTGTTCAATCTTCTATTGTGATGACTCAAGTAGCGGAGCCATACATTCGTCGTAAAGCAGTTAGACATCTTGAGAAAAAGCGTGTCGTTATCTTTGCAGCAGGGACAGGTAATCCGTTCTTCTCTACTGATACGACTGCCGCATTACGAGCAGCAGAAATTGACGCTGATGCAATTTTAATGGCTAAAAACAATGTCGATGGCGTTTATTCAGCGGATCCTAAAGTGGATGAGACAGCCATTAAATATGATACACTCACATACTTAGACGTTATCCAACAAGGCTTACAAGTAATGGATTCAACGGCTTCTACTTTATGTATGGATAACGATATCCCGCTAATTGTTTTCTCAATTACGGAGCCGGGTAACATTAAACGTGCTGTACAAGGCGAGAAAATCGGAACAGTTGTTAGGAGGAATGTATAATGGCTAAACAAGTATTAGAACAAGCAAAAGAAAAAATGAACAAAACAATCGCAGCTTTCTCACGCGAACTAGCATCTATTCGTGCGGGTCGTGCGAATGCATCTCTATTAGATCGTATTTCGGTTGATTACTATGGAGCGCCAACACCAATTAACCAACTTGCGGGTGTTTCTATACCTGAAGCTCGTTTATTAGTAATCACACCTTACGATAAATCAATTTTAGGTGATATTGAAAAAGCAATTATGAAATCAGATATTGGTATCACACCAACAAATGATGGTTCTGTCATCCGTCTTATGATTCCCGCTTTAACAGAAGAGCGTCGTAAGGATCTAGTAAAACAAGTGAAAAAAGAAGCGGAAGACGCAAAAATTGCTGTCCGTAATGTTCGTCGTGATGCAAATGATGATTTGAAAAAACTTGAAAAAGCTGGCGAAATCACAGAAGACGATCTACGTGGCTATGGTGAAGATATTCAAAAATTAACAGATGAATTCATTGTAAAAGTAGATCAAGTAGCGAAAGATAAAGAAAAAGAAATTTTAGAGGTGTAAACAAACCTTTTACACGTCTATGATGGAACTTTTTGAGGAGATGAAGGCGTCCTATACTTAACAGGACGTCTTTTCTCTTTATTATTCATAGCCAAATTGCTGACTCAAGTAGAGAGCATGTATGAATGTGAAAAGGTCATTAATGATACAATCATCATTTTTTAACAAACTCATTCTTTAATATGTGTATAGTTCTAAAATAAGCTAGTACATACATAGTCAATTTAGAGGGAAAAAAAAGACAAAAGGCGCTTTTGTTTGATATGATAGGTTAGTATACGTCCGATTAGTTGTAGTGGGGGAGTTAGCATGTTTAAAAAGCTATTAGGTAAACAAATAAATATGGATACACTATCATTGGAGGAGCGTGTGGCCCTAGCTAAAAGCGAGCCGATTCCTGCCCATGTAGCGATTATTATGGACGGAAATGGACGTTGGGCGAAGAAACGAGCTATGCCACGTGTGGCTGGTCATCATGAAGGAATGAAGACGGTGCGTAAGGTGACGAGATTTGCGTCAGATTTGGGTATTAAAGTCTTAACTGTCTATGCATTTTCCACTGAAAATTGGAAGCGACCAAAACCTGAGGTTGATTTTCTTATGAGGCTACCTGTTGAGTTTTTAGGTTCCTTTTTACCAGAAATGATGGAGCGTAATGTACGTGTCGAAATGATTGGAGACCCCTCTTTATTACCTGCCCATACACAAAAAGCGTTGTATGAGGCAATGGAAGAAACGAAGCATAATACAGGGCTTATTTTAAATTTTGCGCTGAATTATGGTAGTCGTTCTGAAATGGTCAATGCCATGAAAATGATGCTTCAAAAAGTGCAGGACGGTCAATTAACGATGCAAGACATAACAGAAGATTGCTTAACATCTCATTTAATGACGGCCCATTTACCTGAGCCAGATCTTTTAATTCGTACAAGTGGTGAAGTGCGATTAAGTAACTTTATGTTATGGCAGCTCGCCTATACAGAATTTTGGTTTACAGATACATTGTGGCCAGATTTTAGTGAGGAAAACTTACTGGAAGCGGTGGAAAACTATCAGAAACGTAATCGCCGTTACGGTGGGTTGAAGGGAGAAGAAACAACTTGAAACAACGAATTATCACGGCAATAATTGCAGCAGCACTTTTTATTCCATTCGTTATTTATGGCAAAGTACCGTTTACCATACTTGTGCTCGCAATGGCTATTGTCGGTTTTTATGAAATACTTAAGATGAAAGGTATTTCCATCTTTTCTGTGCCTGGCTTCTTAGGGCTAGTCACTTTAATATTACTGGTTATCCCGAAGGACTGGAGTGAAAAGGTTGTAGAATTAATAGGCTATTCATCTAATCTAATGGTAGTCTATGGTCTAATGATGCTACTTCTTATTTACGTAGTATTAGTAAAAAATAAAATAACCTTTGATGAAGTTGGCTTTATTTTATTAGGCGCATTTTATGTGGGCTTAGGATTCCATTATTTAATTGAAACTAGAAATGTTGGATTAGAGTATGTTGTCTATTGCTTATTAGTTGTTTGGACAACAGATTCTGGTGCTTATTTTGTAGGTAGAAAATTAGGGAAAAATAAGTTATGGCCAGAAATTTCACCTAAGAAAACGATCGAAGGCTTTATAGGTGGAATCGTCATTGCTGTTATTTTTGCAGTTGGTATGCAACTCATTTACCCATTCGCAAATGGTTATATATCACTTGTTTTAGTAACGATTTTTGCCTCAATCATTGGTCAAATGGGGGATTTGGTAGAGTCTGCTATTAAACGCCACTTTGATGTAAAAGATTCAGGCAATATTTTACCAGGGCATGGGGGAATTTTAGATCGCTTTGATAGTCTATTATTTGTCGTGCCTCTACTCCATTTTTTACATTTATTTAGTAATTAATTGTATAGGGAAATACTCTTGCTAAATCATTTGCTTAGATAGAAAAAGGGGACAATTTGTTGTGAAAAAAATTAGTTTATTAGGTGCAACTGGTTCAATTGGTTGGCAAACCTACGACATCTTAAAAGAACAACGTGATGCTTTTCAATTAGTAGCTTTTTCATCAGGAAAGAACTTAGAGAAAACGCGAGAAATGATTGAAACATTAAAGCCCGAATTAGTTTCAGTACAATTAGAAGAAGATGCACTTACGCTTGCTAATGAGTTTCCAAATATCCAATTTACATTTGGGGCAAAAGGACTTGTAGAGGTCGCAACACATCCAGATTCGACTGTTCTTGTCAATGCTGTGCTTGGAAGTGTAGGGCTTGAATCAACATTAGCAGCCATTCGTATGGGCAAAACGATTGCTATTGCTAATAAAGAAACGCTTGTAACTGCTGGTCATTTAGTGATGGCAGAGGCCAAAAAATACAAAGCAACCATCTTGCCTGTAGATAGTGAGCACTCTGCCATCTTCCAATCAATGAATGGTGAGAATCCGAAAAATATTGAACGTTTGATTATTACCGCTTCTGGTGGTAGCTTCCGTGATAAAACGCGAGAGCAATTAAAACAAGTGACGGTCGCAGATGCACTTAATCATCCAAACTGGTCTATGGGTGCAAAAATTACGATAGATTCTGCTACAATGATGAACAAGGGATTAGAAGTCATAGAAGCACATGTTTTATTTGATATGCCATATGATAAAATAGATGTACTTTTGCATAGAGAAAGTATTATTCACTCTCTAGTTGAGTATCATGATACTAGTGTTATTGCTCAGCTAGGTACACCAGATATGCGTGTGCCAATCCAATATGCTTTAAGCTACCCAGACCGTATCCCATTACAAAATGGTCAGCGACTAAATTTAGCGCAAATTGGTCAACTACATTTTCAAGAGATGGACTTTGAGCGATACCCTGCCTTGCGTTTAGCGTATGAGGCTGGTCGTATGGGTGGTACGATTCTGACAGCAATGAATGCAGCAAACGAAGCGGCAGTTTCAGCCTTTTTACAAGGAAAAATCACATTCCTTGAAATTGATGAAACGATTGAACGTGTGATGCAAGCACACCAAAACATTGCAATACCAGATTTACAAACCATATTACATGTGGATAGTGAGACAAGAAAAATAGTGTTAGACATGGTAAAATAACGAAAGCACTGTAACGTTAACTAATCGCTATTAAAGGTGGGGTAATATGCAAACAGCCATTGCATTTATATTAATATTTGGTATGCTCGTCTTCTTCCATGAACTTGGACATTTCTTATTTGCCAAACGTGCAGGTATCTTAGTACGTGAATTTGCGATCGGAATGGGTCCCAAAATTTATGGAAAAACGCATGGCGAAACAATGTATACTATTCGATTATTACCAATCGGGGGATACGTACGTATGGCCGGCGAGGATATGGATGGCACTGAATTACAGCCAGGCTACCGAATAGGGCTTATTGTAAATGAGGATAATGTTGTAAAAAAAATTATTTTCAATCAAAACAATAAGCAGTTACCAGATTTATTATTTTTAGAAGTTGAACGCGCTGATTTAGAGAAGGAGTTATTTGTAGAGGGCTATGATGAAGAAGAACGTTTAGTTCGTTATCAAGTAGCTAGAGACTGTGTGCTAGTGGAAAATGGTCGTGAACTAGTCATTGCGCCACAGGATCGTCAATTTAATGCAAAAACAGTCGGCCAACGAGCGATGACGATCTTTGCAGGTCCTTTGTTTAACTTTATTCTTGCGTTTGTGATTTATTTAGTGATTGGTTTGATCCACGGTGTACCAACATACGAGCCAATCATCACGGAAGTAGTAGAGAATGATCCAGCTGCACAGGCAGGGATGCTGGCAGGAGATAGAGTAACAGCTATTAACGGACAAGCAGTTGAAAAATGGCAAGATTTAGCTGCTATCGTTCAAGATCATCCAAACGAAGATATTGCTGTGACAGTTGAACGAGATGGACAATCAGTGAACTTAAATATGACCGTCAAGGAAATCCAACAGGATGGCGAAAAATATGGTCAAATAGGTGTGCGCTATGAAAGCCCAAGAGAATTTAACCCATTAAAAGCAGTTGTCTATGGAGCACAAGAAACCTATAATATGACTGTGAAAATATTTGAACTATTAGGTATGCTGATTACTGGTAAGTTCACAATAGATGCACTTTCTGGTCCTGTAGGTATTTATAAAGCAACAGAGCAAGTTGCCCAGTATGGTATTATGAACTTAATGAATTGGGCAGCAATGCTAAGTATTAACTTAGGAATTATGAACCTACTTCCATTACCAGCACTTGACGGAGGCCGATTATTATTCTTTGGTTTTGAAGCTCTACGTGGTAAACCAATTGACCGTCAAAAAGAAGGTATTGTACATTTTGTAGGAATCGTCCTACTGATGATTCTAATGGTGGTTGTTACATGGAACGATATACAACGATTTTTCTTTTAATTCATTTACAGTTAAATGAAAGTTGATTTCCTAGCTTTGAGCGCAATTTCGATGAAACATTGCGCTCAAAGCTAAATTTGTTTATGCTATTGAGAGTATAAACTTATCTATTGAAAAAGGTGGAACACTGAATGAAGCAAAGTAAAACATTTATCCCAACGTTACGTGAAGTACCTGCTGATGCTGAGGTAAAATCACATAAGCAATTACTACGTGCAGGGTTTATTCGTCAAAATACAAGTGGGGTATACTCGTATTTACCGCTTGCAAAACGTGTGCTAACAAAAATTGAAACAATTATCCGAGAAGAAATGGAAGCTATCAACTCCATTGAGCTTCTCATGCCATCTCTACAATCTGCTGAGCTGTGGCAGGAATCAGGTCGCTGGGAAAAATACGGTCCAGAATTAATGCGCTTAAAAGACCGTCATGACCGCGATTTTGCATTAGGACCAACACACGAAGAAGTCATCACTACTTTAGTACGTGATGAAATTAAATCATATAAAAAATTACCGTTAACGTTGTATCAAATTCAAACGAAATTCCGTGATGAAAAACGTCCTCGCTTTGGCTTACTACGCGGAAGAGAGTTTATCATGAAGGATGCTTATTCTTTCCATGCCTCACGCGAAAGTTTAGATGAAACATATGAAGATATGTATCGTGCTTATTCTAATATTTTTTCCCGCCTTGGCTTAAACTACCGCGCTGTTATTGCAGATGCAGGTTCGATTGGCGGTAAAGGAACACATGAATTTATGGTGCTTTCTGAAATCGGTGAAGATACAATTGCATACTCTGATACATCTGATTATGCAGCAAATATCGAAATGGCTGAAGTAATCGTTGATTATCAACCATCTGATGAAGCTTTAAAAGAAGTGGAAAAAGTAGCAACACCAGAGCAAAAAACAATTGAAGATGTTTCAGCATTCTTAAAGGTAGAACCTGCTAATGTGATCAAATCCCTAGTTTTTGATGTAGATGGAGAGCTTGTTGTAGTCCTTGCACGTGGGGATCATGAAATTAATGATATCAAATTGAAAAATGCACTTGATGCAGGATCTGTAGAACTTGCTAGTGAAGCAGCAATTCAAGAATTATTAGGGTGTGGCGTTGGTTCAATTGGCCCAGTGAAATTACCAGTAGACGTAAAAGTAGTAGCAGACCATGCTATTAAATCTATCCGTAATGGTATTGCAGGTGCAAACGAAGATGGATTCCATTTAGTCAATGTTAACCCAGAGCGTGATTTTGCTGTTAATGATTATTTAGATATTCGTTTTATTCAAGAGGGAGATCCATCTCCTGATGGACAAGGGAACATTAAGTTTGCAGAAGGTATCGAGGTTGGTCACATTTTCAAATTAGGTACTACATACTCTGATAAAATGAATGGTACATTCTTAGATGAGCAAGGTAAGGCTCAACCATTTATTATGGGGTGCTATGGTATTGGCGTATCTCGTATTCTAGCTGCTGTAGCGGAGCACTTCCAAGATGACAATGGCTTTACATGGCCAACACAATTAGCACCGTATGATATTCATGTTGTGCCAGTTAACACAAAAGATGAGGCACAAGTGGCATTAGCAGAGGAGCTTTATGGCTTACTAAAATCATACCGTTATGATGTACTAATAGATGATCGTCCTGAACGTGCGGGTGTAAAATTCGCGGATGCTGATTTAATTGGTTTACCTGTTCGAGTAACTGTTGGTAAAAAAGCAACAGAAGGTATTGTAGAAGTGAAATTCCGTCAAACAGGTGAAACATTTGAATGGAAAAAAGAAGAAGTAATTGATCGCCTTAACGAATTTTTCCGTAAAAATTAACGACGAGCTAAATTGTTGTTTATAATTGGAATTCGATGCTTTTGATAGAGGCTTTCGTATAATTTTGATAAGATAGATATAAATAATTCGCGACACTTCTGCGGGACAGTGAGCCAAGCAAGAAACAACAGATGGTAAAATCTCTGTTAAACTTGAAGAGCGCCCGCAGTGTGGGAGCGAATTTTTTTCTTGAGTTTTCACATGCATTTGAGACGAACTAGAACATGAGGCTAAAGAAACTGCCTCTTTCTGAAAGTAGGTGTCATTAGATTGGAACAGCAACAAGAGGCAAGAATGAGACTTCGAATGCTCTTGCAACAACTAGAGTTAACAGATGATGTATATATGTCATTTTTTGAGGAAGGTGAACTATCACGCCTGACAGTTCATAAAAAGGATAGACTTTGGCATTTCACTATTAAGCTAAAGGATATACTACCATTTCCGTTATATCAGCTTTTCCGTACGCATTTAACAGAGAAATTTTCAGCCATCGCCCAAGTTAATACGACATTTGAAACATTAGATAAAAATGTCACAGAAGAACTGGTGCAAGCGTACTGGCTAAATGTTGTGGAACAAATTGATGAGATGGCTCCAACGCTTAAAAATTGTCTTATCACCCAAATACCAACATGGAACGGCCAAAAAATCACATTGTCCTGTATGCAGGAAATGGAATTTATGATGCTCAAAACTAAATATGCTGACAAACTGGCAGAAAGCTATGGACAATTTGGTTTCCCTCGAATGGCAATCGACTTTGTGCTACAAGAAGAAACAGAAGAAATGATCGCGGCACAGGAAGCGTTTATGGAGCAAAAACGTCTGGAAGAAGTGGCTCTAGCACAGCAAGCGATGCAAGATTTCCAAAAGCGGGAGCAGGAGAAGAAGGACAATCCAGCACTGGCCAACCTTGGTGACCGTCCATTCCAACTTGGGATGCATATTAAAGATGATGAAGTCATGGAAATTAAACGGATTGTTGAAGAAGAACGACGTGTTATTATTGAAGGATTTGTCTTTGATACGGAAATTAAAGAGTTAAAAAGTGGACGTTCCTTACTACAAATTAAAATTACCGACTATACAGATTCCATTGTTGTAAAAATGTTTTCTCGTGACAATGATGATGCTGAATTAATGCAACATTTGAAAAAGGGCATGTGGGTTAAAGTTCGAGGCTCTGTGCAAACAGATACGTTTATTCGTGATTTAATCGTCATGGCGAATGATATTAATGAAATCAAAAAAGCAACACGACAGGATTTAGCACCAGAGGGTGAAAAGCGTGTTGAGTTACATTTGCATACACCAATGAGCCAAATGGATGCTGTTACACCTGTTGATCGACTTGTTGCTCAGGCTGCAAAGTGGGGGCATCCAGCCATAGCTATTACGGATCATGCCGTTGTGCAATCTTTCCCTGAAGCATATGCAGCGGGGAAAAAACATGGCATTAAGATTATTTATGGTCTGGAAGCAAATTTAGTTGATGATGGTGTACCGATTGCCTATGCTCCAGAGCATCGTTTATTGGCAGACACAACGTATGTTGTTTTTGACGTAGAAACGACAGGGCTATCAACTGCATACGATACCATTATTGAATTGGCTGCAGTTAAAATTAAAGATGGGCAAGTGATCGATAAGTACGAAAGCTTTGCAAACCCACATCATCCACTTTCAGCAACGACCATCGAATTAACAGGGATTACGGATGATATGGTTCGAAATGCTCCAGAGGTAGAGCAGGTCATTAAAGAATTTCATGCCTTTATCGGTGATGCAATCGTTGTCGCTCATAACGCATCATTTGATATAGGCTTCCTATATACAGGCTATAAAAAATTTGGTCTTGAAGAGACAGTCCATCCTGTCATTGATACATTAGAGCTAGCAAGATTGCTTTATCCTACAATGAAAAACCACCGTTTGAATACGCTGTGTAAAAAATTCAATATTGAATTAACACAGCATCACCGAGCAATTTATGATACTGAGGCGACAGGGTATCTCCTGCTGCAGCTATTGAAGGATGCTGATGAGCTAGCTATTAAATACCATGATGACTTCAATAAGCATATTGGTGGTGGGGATGCCTATAAAAAAGGGAGACCTATGCATTGTACAATTTTAGCAGTAGATAATGCAGGCTTAAAAAACTTATTTAAAATCGTCTCACACTCACATACAAAAACATTCTATCGTGTTCCTCGTGTGACACGTGCAGTGCTTGAACAATATCGTGAGGGCTTATTAGTAGGATCAGGTTGTAGTAATGGTGAAGTATTCGAAACGATGATGAATAAGTCTCCAGAGGAAGCAGAGAAAGTCGCTCGTTTTTATGATTATATTGAGGTGCAACCGAAGGCTGTATATGCGCCATTAATCGAACGCAATGTTGTACGTGATGAATGGACATTAGAAGATATTATCCGTAAACTTGTGAAACTCGGGAAGAAGCTAGATAAGCCTGTTGTTGCAACTGGAAATGTTCATTATTTAGATCCGACAGATGGGATGTTTAGGCAAATACTTATTGGTTCACAAGGTGGAGCGAATATTTTGAATCGCTCTAAGCTACCAGAGGTCCATTTTAGAACAACTGATGAAATGCTGAAAGAATTTGATTTTTTAGGACCGGATCTTGCAAAAGAAGTGGTTGTGACGAATACTCAAAAAGTGGCAGCAAGTATAGGTGACGTCAAACCAATTAAGGATGACCTATATACACCAAAAATTGAGGGTTCTGATGATGAGGTAACCAATTTAACTTATGAAATGGCCCATCGTATTTATGGCGAGGAGTTACCAGAAATCGTGAAAGCTCGAATTGAGAAAGAGTTAAAATCGATTTTGGGGCACGGTTTTGGAGTAATTTATTTAATTTCTGCCAAGCTAGTGAAAAAATCATTAGCTGATGGCTATTTAGTAGGATCCCGTGGTTCGGTTGGTTCTTCATTAGTAGCTACTTTTATGGAAATCACAGAGGTTAACCCATTACCTCCTCACTATATTTGTCCTAATTGTAAACATTCCGAGTTTTTTGATGATGGTTCTGTCAGCTCAGGCTACGATTTACCAAATAAAGACTGCACGGAATGTGGGACACCTTATAAAAAAGATGGACAAGACATACCATTTGAAACCTTCCTTGGTTTTAAAGGTGATAAGGTACCTGATATCGATTTAAATTTCTCGGGTGAATATCAGCCTCAAGCGCACAACTATACAAAGGTGCTATTTGGCGAGGATTATGTATTCCGTGCTGGAACAATCGGTACAGTGGCAGAGAAAACAGCATATGGCTATGTAAAAGGCTATGCAAGTGATCATAATTTACATTTTCGTGGTGCAGAAGTTGATCGTTTAGTTCAAGGCTGTACAGGAGTAAAACGTACAACTGGGCAACACCCTGGAGGAATTATTGTTGTTCCAGATTATATGGACATTTATGATTTCTCTCCAGTACAGTACCCGGCAGATGCGCAGGATGCAGAATGGCGCACAACCCATTTTGATTTCCACTCTATCCATGACAATATTTTAAAGCTAGATATACTTGGACACGATGATCCGACGGTGATAAGAATGTTACAGGATTTATCAGGAATCGATCCTAAAACAATCCCGACCGATGATCCTGTCGTTATGAAAATTTTTAGTTCTCCTGAATCTTTAGGCGTGACAGAAAAGCAAATTGGTTGTAAGACAGGGACATTAGGTATACCAGAATTCGGTACGCGTTTCGTACGTCAAATGCTAGAAGATACAAAGCCTTCGACATTCTCAGAGCTTGTACAAATTTCTGGACTTTCCCATGGTACAGACGTATGGCTAGGAAATGCACAAGAATTAATTCAAAACGGTACATGTGTGCTAAAAGAAGTAATTGGTTGTCGTGATGACATTATGGTGTATTTAATTTATCAAGGTCTAGAGCCGTCATTAGCCTTCAAAATTATGGAATCTGTTCGTAAAGGGAAAGGCTTATCAGAAGAATTTGAAGCGGAGATGCTCGCCAATAAAGTACCAGGTTGGTATATTGAATCCTGTAAAAAGATAAAATACATGTTCCCGAAAGCCCATGCCGCAGCATATGTGCTAATGGCAGTACGTATTGCCTGGTTCAAGGTACATTTCCCAATCCTTTATTATGCAGCGTATTTCACAGTTCGAGCAGATGATTTTGATTTAATTGCAATGGTGCAAGGATCGCAAATGATTCGAGCACGTATTGATGAAATCAATATGAAAGGCTTAGATGCATCCACTAAGGAGAAAAACTTATTAACGGTGTTGGAGCTTGCGCTAGAAATGTGTGAACGAGGTATGAGTTTCCAAAAGGTGGACCTGTATCGATCACAAGCTAGTGAGTTTGTCATTGATGGCAATTCACTCATCCCACCGTTCGATGCGATTCCGGGTCTTGGAACCAACGTGGCGAAAACAATCGTAGCTGCTCGTGAAGAGGGAGAGTTTTTATCCAAGGAAGATTTACAGCAACGTGGTCGTGTTTCCAAAACGCTTATTGAATACATGGACCAGCTTGGTTGTTTAGAAGGCATGCCTGATGCTAATCAGTTATCGCTATTCTAGTATTGCAATTGTTTTGCATTGAAAGGACACAATGTAAATTCAAATTCCTGACACAATATGGTTATCTAGAATGAAGGAAATTTGCATTGTGTCGAGAACTGTGCTATTCTTATGGTAATAATTTGTTGATATTTTTCCAGCAAAAGAGTGGGGCATACCCGCTCTTTTCTGTTGTTTAACCGTAGCAAAACAAATTTTGACTAACAGCAGGTAAGACCGTAAAATTTCACCAAAGCAACTGGTGGAATTTCTGTTTTATTATGGTTCATTACTGCGTTAACTTCATAGTGATGAACAATCATACGCTAGAATCTGATAAATACAGGAGGAAATAATGAGCAAAGTACCATCTTTAATTGAAGAGCTCGCTAAACCAATTGTGGATGAGTTAAATCTTGAGCTAGTGGATATTGAGTTCGTAAAAGAAGGACGTAACTGGTTTTTACGTGTCTATGTTGATACACCTGAGGGTGGAATTGACATCGATCAATGTGCTCAAGTGAGTGAACGACTAAGCTTGTTATTGGATGAAAAAGATCCAATTACACAAAACTATTATTTAGAAGTTTCTTCACCTGGAGCGGAACGTCCATTAAAAAAAGATACGGATTTTGTCAAAGCAGTTGGTAAATTTATTTATGTAAAAACCTATGAGCCCATCAAGGACATGAAGGAATTCCAAGGCTACTTAACGTCATACGATGAACATACATTAGTGATGGAAGTGCGTATTAAAACACGTAAAATAACAGTAACAATTGAACAAGAAAAAATTGCATTGGCACGACTTGCCATCGATTTTTCAGCATAAAGCATATTTAGGAGTGAAAACAAAATGAGTAGTGATTTGTTAGATGCGCTGAATGCGCTAGAAGAACAAAAGGGAATTTCAAGAGATGTGTTAATTGAAGCCATTGAAGCGGCATTAGTTACAGCTTACAAACGCAACTTTAACCAAGCACAAAATGTTCGAGTGGACTTAAATCTAGATAAGGGCTCAATTCGTGTATTCTCACGTAAAGATGTTGTAGAAGAGGTAGAGGATGATCGTTTGCAAATTTCTTTAGAAGATGCAAAAGTTATTAATCCAGCCTATCAGCTAGAGGACATCGTGGAACAGGAAGTAACACCACGTAACTTCGGACGCATTGCTGCACAAACTGCAAAGCAGGTAGTTACACAACGCGTACGTGAAGCGGAACGAGGTTTAATTTATGAGCAATACGTAGATCGTGAAGATGATATCGTAACTGGCGTTGTAGAACGTTTAGATGCTCGTAATATCTATGTAGGTCTAGGGAAAGTAGAAGCGGCATTACCAGTTAATGAACAAATCCAAGGTGAATCTTATCATCCACATGATCGTATTAAGGTGTATATTACAAAAGTTGAACGTACAACACGTGGACCTCAAGTGATTGTGTCTCGTACACATCCTGGGTTGTTACGTCGATTATTTGAGATGGAAGTACCTGAAATTTATGAGGGTATTGTAGAGATTAAATCAATTGCACGTGAAGCTGGAGATCGCTCTAAAATTTCTGTCTTTGCACATAATGAGGAAGTGGATCCAGTAGGTTCATGTGTTGGGGCAAAGGGAGCTCGTGTACAAACGATTGTCAATGAACTAAATGGTGAAAAAATTGATATCGTTGAATGGTCTGAAGATCCAGTTGTATTTGTAGCTAATGCATTAAGCCCATCAAAAGTATTAGATGTACAAGTGAATGAAGAAGAAAAGTCGACAACAGTTGTCGTCCCAGACTATCAATTATCTCTAGCTATCGGGAAACGCGGGCAAAATGCACGCCTAGCAGCGAAGCTTACTGGCTGGAAAATTGATATTAAGAGTGAGACTGATGCTCGTGAATTAGGTATTTATCCTTCGGCTACAAGCACTTTCATCCCTGCTGATGATGCAGAAAGTGATTTTGATGATGTAGCAGTTGACTTATATCAAGACGACGAAGAATAAGTAAGAAAGCCCGTGTGACAAGTTAGCTGACAGTATTCAGTGGGCCCCCTACGCCGACTGAATACTGTCAGAGCGTCAAGTAGAGCAAGACTTGTCCACCTCTTACGACAAGCTTCAGAGAGGAATGGTGATTCTTATGGCTGTAAACAAAAAAGTACCTCTTCGTAAATGCGTAGCAACTGGAGAAATGCTACCAAAGAAAGAGATGATACGTGTTGTTCGTTCGAAAGAGGGCGAAGTAAGTGTAGATGTCTCCGGGAAAAAGCCGGGGCGTGGTGCCTATGTCTCTAAATCAGAGCAGGCAGTTGACCTCGCGCGTAAGAAAAATGTATTAGGGCACCAACTTGATGTGAAAATTCCTGAAGAAATATATGAGGAACTTATTTTGCTGATTCGTAGGGAGTCTATTTTATGATGAATCAAGCAATATTTAATTTGCTTGGAATCGCGGCAAGAGCACGTAAGGTGATTTCAGGAGAAGAGTTAGTAGTAAAGGAAGTCCGCAATGGCAATGCTAAACTAGTACTGCTTGCAAACGATGCTTCTAAAAACTCTAGTAAAAAAATTCAAGATAAGTGCACGTACTACAACGTTGAGTATCATGTAATTGGAGATCGATATGATCTAGGACATGCTACAGGTAAGGAGGCCCGAGTGGCTTTAGCTATTACCGATAAAGGTTTTGCAAGTAAATTGTCTAGTCTACTCAACGAAAACTAATCGGGGGTGAGCAGATGACCAAAATCAGAGTTCATGAATATGCGAAGCAAGTGAATAAAACGAGTAAAGAGGTTATTGAAGCACTAAGTAAATTAAATGTGAGTGTAACAAACCATATGTCTATGTTGGAAAAAGACGCTGTGGCAAAGTTAAATCAAACATTTAAAGCAACACCTGAGAAAAATGTAGCAAAACAATCAACTCAAAACATGGCACAAAAGCCTCAATCAAATGGCCAGCAAAAACCACAGCATTCGGTGAAAAAGCAAGAAGGACAAAGGCAGCAATCTGCTACTTCTAAGCCAAAAGCAAACAATCAGCAACATGCACAGCAAAACTCAAATTCGTCTAACGAAAAATCTAAGAATACAAAAGGTAATCAAAATAGAAATATGACACAAAATAATAATAATAACAATAATAATCGTAGAGGTGGCGGTGGTTACAACCAACGTCCAAAACCAGGGATTCATGGAGGCAAACGTCGCCATCCAAAAACGCATCAACCATCAATTCCAGTGAAACAAAAGGAACTTCCAGAAAAAATTACTTTTGTTGAATCATTATCAGTTGCAGAATTAGCAAAAAAATTACACCGTGAGCCATCTGAAATCATTAAGAAATTATTCATGCTTGGCGTAATGGCAACAATTAACCAAGAATTAGATAAGGATGCAATTGAATTAATTTGCGCAGACTATGGTGTAGAAGTGGAAGAAGAAATTCGTGTAGATATTACGGATTTAGAAACACACTTCGAGCAAACAGAAGAAGTAAACGAGGCAGATTTATCAGAGCGTCCGCCAGTTGTAACAATTATGGGTCACGTTGACCATGGTAAAACAACTTTATTAGACTCTATTCGCCATACAAAAGTAACAGCAGGAGAAGCTGGTGGTATTACACAACATATTGGTGCATACCAAGTTACAGAAGGCGACAAGAAAATTACATTCCTTGATACACCAGGACATGCGGCTTTCACAACAATGCGTGCACGTGGTGCAAAAGTAACGGATTTAACAATTTTAGTGGTAGCTGCTGATGATGGTGTTATGCCACAAACAGTAGAAGCTATTAATCACGCCAAGGCAGCTGAAGTACCAATTATTGTGGCTGTGAATAAAATGGATAAACCATCGGCAAATCCAGATCGTGTAATGCAAGAATTAACAGAGCATGGCTTAGTTCCTGAAGCATGGGGCGGGGACACAATTTTCGTTCCAATTTCAGCGTTAAAAGGTGAAGGCATTGATACATTGTTAGAGATGATTTTACTTGTAGCTGAAGTAGGCGAGCTTAAAGCCAACCCAGAACGTTTAGCACTTGGAACAGTAATCGAAGCGCAGCTTGATAAAGGTCGTGGCTCTGTTGCTACGCTTTTAGTACAAGATGGAACATTAAAAGTAGGTGACCCAATTGTTGTAGGTCATACGTATGGTCGTGTACGTGCGATGGTAAATGATAAAGGTCGTCGTGTAAAAGAAGCTGGCCCATCAACTCCAGTTGAAATTACAGGTTTAAATGATGTACCTCAAGCAGGTGACCGTTTCGTTGTCTTTGAAGACGAGAAAACAGCGCGTCAAGTTGGGGAAACAAGAGCAATGTCAGCGATCCAAGCACAACGTTCAGAAAAACAACGTGTAACGCTTGATAACTTATTTGAACAAATGAGCCAAGGCGAAATGAAAGAGCTTAACTTAATTGTGAAAGCTGACGTTCAAGGTACTGTTGAAGCAATGGCAGCCTCTCTAATGAAAATTGATGTGGAAGGCGTAAATGTGAAAATTATTCACACAGGTGCTGGAGCTATTACCGAATCTGATATTTCTCTTGCAGCAGCTTCTAATGCGATTGTTATTGGATTTAACGTCCGTCCGGATGTTAACGCAAAACGTGCAGCAGAAGAAGAGGGTGTAGATATTCGCTTACACCGCATTATCTATAAAGTAATTGAAGAGATTGAACAAGCAATGAAAGGTATGCTTGATCCTGAATTTGAAGAAAAAATTATTGGTCAAGCAGAAGTTCGTCAAACAATTAAAGTATCTAAAGTTGGTACAATTGCTGGTTCATATGTAACAGAAGGAAAGGTAACACGTGATTCAGGTGTACGTGTGATCCGTGATAACGTCGTTATTTTTGAAGGTGAGCTAGATACGCTTAAACGCTTCAAAGATGAAGTAAAAGAAGTGGCAAAAGGATACGAATGTGGTATTACGATTACAAACTTCAACGATATAAAAGAAGGCGACATTATTGAAGCCTATATTATGGAAGAGGTTAAACGCGCCTAATGATCGTGTATGCAGAGGTTGAATTTATCATTCAAACTGCCCATTCGTTAAAGGAAAAGCGTGCTGTCTTACAGCGTATGATTACCCGCACAAAGCAGAAATTTAATGTTTCTATTGCGGAAATTGACCATCAAAATGTATGGCAGCGTACGAAATTAGCACTTGTTGCTGTTTCCTCATCAAAGGACGCAGCTGAACGGGAAATTAATCACGCGCTCCATTATTTACAGTCAAATCCGTCATGGGAACAGCTTAATGTGTGGCGAGATTATTTATAAGTAATAGTAGATAGTTGAGAGTGTGAACAGCAATAATATATCAACTATCTGTACATCGAAATAGAGGTGACAAATTATGTCTCTACGTTCAAACCGTGTTGCCGAGCAAATGAAAAAGGAGCTTGGTGATATTCTTGGCCGTAAAATAAAAGATCCGCGTGTTGGTTTTGTGACTGTTACAGGTGTTGAAGTAACGGGTGATTTACAGCAAGCGACTATTTATATTACATCTTTAGGCAACGAACGTGAACGAGAGGAAACGCTTAAAGCTTTAGTAAAAGCTTCGGGCTTCATTCGCTCTGAAATCGGATCACGTATTCGTTTACGACGTACACCAGAATTAATCTTTGAATTTGATTCATCGATTGAATATGGTAACCGTATTGATTCATTGCTTAGAGATTTACACAAAGAATAAGCTAAAAAAGTCTGCCACATGCATGTTTATGCAGGCAGACTTTTTATCTTCATGGAAAAGGTTATATTGCCAATGAATTATAGAGTAGGCAATTTGGGAGGAGCTATATGAACGGTATTTTACCGCTTTGGAAAGAAAGAGGCATGACGAGCCATGACTGTGTCTTTAAATTACGCAAAATTTTACGGACAAAAAAAGTTGGGCATACAGGGACACTTGATCCAGGTGTTGAGGGCGTACTGCCAATTTGTATTGGCCAAGCAACTCGAATAGCAGAATATTTAACTGACGCAGGGAAAACCTATGAAGCCATTATCTCAATAGGTCGTTCTACGACAACCGAGGATGCTGAGGGTGAAACCGTTGAAGAAGATCTTACGATAAAAAATTTTTCTCGTGAGCAGGTGTTAGAGGTTTTAGCTTCATTAACTGGCGTTATTGAACAAACACCACCCATGTTTTCAGCAGTAAAAGTAAATGGGAAGCGCCTCTATGAATATGCGAGAAAAGGCGAAAGTGTTGAAAGACCTACTCGCCAAGTAACAATTTATAATTTGGAGCTACTTGATGAGCTAGCACAATATGAGGGGCAAGAAATCACATTTCCTGTACGTATCGCTTGTAGTAAAGGGACATATATTCGAACATTAGCTGTGCAAATTGGTGAGGCTCTTGGCTATCCAGCACATATGAAGGAGCTTGTACGAACTGCTTCCGGTACTTTTACACGGGATAATTGTTTTACGTTAGCACAGGTTGCTGAGCTAATGGAGGATGAGCAAATAGCTACCTGTATTTTACCTGTCGAGTATGCATTAGCAGACTATCCATATATTGAGATTACGAGTGCTAATGAAAAAGAAATTTTCAATGGACAAGTGCTTCCAGCAGATGCATTATTAAATAGTCATGATAAAATTGTATACGGAATCAATGGAAAGGCAGTTGCGGTTTATCGGGCTCACCCTACAAAGGATGGGTTGATGAAGCCACATAAGATGTTTCCGACGATAGAGTAGGAGGATTTTTCAATGGAGGTCATTCATTTAAAATACCCACATCAATTACAGCAACGAGAAAGCATGCAGCCATATTCATTAGCTCTTGGCTTTTTCGATGGTGTACATAGAGGGCATCAAGCAGTTATCAAGGCAGCTAAGGAAGAAGGAAACAAGCGACAAATTCCTACTGCAGTGATGACATTCGATCCACATCCTTCATTAGTCCTTGGTGGACGTAACGAAAAGGTTTTTTATATTACACTCTTACAGCAAAAATTACAGCTGTTTGAAGAACAGGGTGTGGATACGGTTTTCGTTGTCCACTTCACTTCTGATTTTGCCAAACTTTCACCAGCGGCATTTATCGATACATTTATCCGTGGGTTAAATGTTCAGCATGTGACAGCTGGCTTCGATTATTCATTTGGAGCATTTGGTAAGGGAACAATGGAAGATATGCGTGTATTAAGCAATGGTGATTATGGCGTTACAATTGTTGAGAAGAAAACAGATGATGTTGAGAAAATCAGCTCTACCCGTATCCGCAAGCTATTACAAGAAGGCGATATGGAAGAAGCAACAGTCTTACTAGGGAGACCGTTTGAAATCAATGGGATTGTTGTACATGGTGATAAGCGTGGCCGTACTATTGGCTTCCCTACAGCAAATGTCCAAGCTTTAGAGGGAACGTTTATTCCAGCAAGTGGTGTCTATGCTGTTCGTCTGCTTGTGCAAAATAGCTGGTATGATGGTGTTTGTAATGTAGGCTATAAACCAACTTTCAAAGACCCAAATGATAAGCAATTATCGATTGAAGTCCATATTTTAAACTTTGATAAAAATATCTACGGTGAAGAAGTACATGTGGCATGGTATAAACGTATTCGAAGTGAACGGAAATTCGATGGTATTGAGGCCTTGAAATCGCAAATTGAAAAGGATAAACAAGAAGCAATCCGTTACTTTAACGCGCTATAATACGACTTCATCATTGTAGTCACATTATCCAAGTCGACGTTTTACTTGCTTGACTAAGTAATGTATGATAATATTCATAAGTGCATAAATGCTTAACCTTAGCTCGGTATATCGATGACTCCAACGTTTACTGTGCTAATGGGGATTAATTATAATTTAGGAGGTCCATACAAATGGCTATTACAAAAGAACGTAAAAACGAAATTATCGCTGAGTACCGTACTCACGAAAGTGACACTGGTTCACCAGAAGTACAAGTTGCAGTATTAACAGAGGAAATCAACGCTCTAAATACTCACTTACGTACTCACAAAAAAGATTTCCACTCTGAGCGTGGTCTTCTTAAAATGGTAGGTCGTCGTCGTCACTTATTAAAATATCTTCGTGAAACAGACGTACAACGTTACCGTGAATTAATCAACCGTTTAGGCTTACGTCGCTAATTCATAGCAAACGTAATCCTATATTAGACTGTAGACAAACATTCGTTTGTCTACAGTCTTTTTTTTTGAAATAAACATTGTTCATAATATTTTGTTCAACAATAAGCCATAACTTTTTTACACTACGATGAACGATAGATAAAAATGATTTGATACTGGATAAAAGGGTGATATATTCTAATCACATTTCACAGCCCATGTTATAGTCATTGCGATCATCATTTGCAAGTGCAATTGAAGTAGACTGCTATTATATTTCATGAAATCAATCCAGCAAATTATAGATAGAGGCTCAAACAATTGGTACATAAGCGTCAATCATACAATCTAAATGCTATCATTAAATACTAGTAAAACGATGGCTTTGGGTTAGAAAACTAGATGGTGAAATGTAAACTAAATCATTTAGAGGGGTGAGTAGGATGTTTAACCAATTATTAAGAGAGAATAATATTGTTGCAGTTATTCTAACAGTTATTCGTGTTTATTTAGGCTGGCATTGGCTTACAGCAGGTTGGGGAAAACTGTTTAATAGCTTTGATGCATCTGGCTTTTTAGCCAATGCGATTACAAATCCAGTGACAAGTGGAGAAGAGCTTGCATATCCACTGTATGTAAAGTTTATTGAATCATTTGCTTTGCCAAATGCTGGGCTAATTAACATTCTTGTGCCGTGGGGAGAATTTTTAGTAGGGCTAGGATTAATTCTGGGATGCTTAACGACATATGCTGCATTTTTCGGTATGGTCATGAATTTTGCTTTCTTAATGGCAGGTACGATATCTAGTAATCCGTGGGATATTTTACTTGCAATCTTTATAGCTGCTGCAGGTTACAATGCTGGGAAATTCGGACTCGACCGCTTCATTATGCCTATCATAAGTGAAAAGATGGCGAGAAATAAGAAAAAAGATGTAGTTCAACCTGTTGCTAAAATTACATAATAAACTTTTTTAGATATCTTATATTAGGAGACTACTCATTAGTCTGAATACCCCACCCATTATATGGGTGGGGTATTCATATTGTTGAAAAAAGAACACGTCACTAGCAGAAGAGATCTTTTTGCAAGGAGAGGTGGTGATTTCTGTTCCACCTGCGTCCTTTCCAGGGGGCGTCCAATGAACCGCTAAATCCCCTAGGAAAGAAGCTGGCTAACCATTCTGCAAAAGTGTCTTTTCCTCTTTCATACTAGTAGTGAACAAAATAGCCCATTATCTGTAGTAGTAGAGAGAATGGGCTCCTATTTTCACGGTGGAGAATTGATGCGTGACAACAGCCTCCATAAAATGAGTAGTGAAAACCTTCACTTTATTTAAAAACCTTTGCTAAAAAGTTAAAATTTGTGTTTCAACACTTTGTATAACCCGACTATTATTTACCAAGCTACTAACTTTTCTAGCTGATTCGACTTTCTTTTACCTTATAAGATGTTGTATGATAAGCTCCATGTTATAATAAGTCTATTGTTTAAACTTGTACGTGAAAAACTAATGTTAGCGAAGCAGTTATTTCCATTTACATACATTACTTTTCGTCAAGAAGGAATCAATATAAAAAAATCCATATACCAAAAATGCTTTTTCGATAAAATAAAGAAATAAATCTTAAATAAATTGGCAATAACTGAATTTAAATGTATGATTATTTCATGAAATATTATTTAGCATAGAACAAGCATTTTTGGTACACTTACTATTAGTACATACAGACGAAGTAAGTGTTTTTATAATAGAGAGGGGTTCATTGAATGAACGAAAAGAAAGTCTATTCCTATGAATGGGCTGGCCGTCCACTTGTAATTGAAGTAGGACAGTTAGCAAAACAAGCAAACGGAGCCGCATTAGTACGCTATGGCGATACTTCTGTACTTGCTACAGCAACAATGTCAAAATCACCTAAACCACTTGATTTCTTCCCATTAACAGTAAACTATGAAGAGCGTCTATATGCTGCGGGTAAAATTCCTGGCGGCTTTATTAAGCGTGAAGGACGTCCATCTGAAAAGGCGATTTTAGCAAGCCGTTTAATCGACCGTCCGATTCGTCCGATGTTCCCGGATGGTTTCCGTAATGAAGTACAAGTTATTTCTATGGTTATGTCAAATGATCCTGACTGTACATCTGAAATGGCAGCAATGGTTGGTTCATCACTAGCATTAGCGATCTCTGATATTCCATTTGATGGGCCAATAGCAGGTGTACAAGTTGGTTATATTGATGGAGAATTCATTGTCAACCCGACAGTAGAGCAATCGAATCGCTCAACAATTCATTTATCTGTAGCAGGGAACAAAGATGCTATTAACATGGTTGAAGCGGGTGCGCTTGAAGTACCAGAGGAAATTATGTTAGAAGCGATTATGTTCGGTCATGAAGAAATCAAAAAAATCATTGCTTTCCAAGAGCAGATTGTGGCAGAGGTTGGTAAAGAAAAGTTACCAGTGACACTATTTGAAATTGACGAAGCGATTCAAGCCGATATAAAAGCAGCTTGTGAGACTGATATGCATGATGCTATTCAAACGGCTGAGAAACATGCACGTGATGAGGCAATCCAAGCTGTTAAAGATCGAGTTATCGCTTCCTATGAAGAGCAAGAAGCAGATGACGAAACAATGAAACAAGTGTATACAATTCTTGATAAGATGGTAAAAGAAGAAGTACGCCGTCAAATCACGGAAGATAAGATTCGTCCAGATGGTCGTAAGCTCGACGAAATCCGACCACTTTCTTCTGAAACAGGCTTATTACAACGTACACATGGTTCAGGTCTATTTACACGTGGACAAACACAGGCACTTTCTATTTGTACATTAGGTGCGCTTGGTGATGTACAAATTATTGACGGTTTAGGTGTGGAAGAGTCAAAACGCTTTATGCACCATTATAACTTCCCGCAATTTTCTGTAGGGGAAACAGGACCAATCCGTGGGCCAGGTCGTCGTGAAATTGGTCATGGTGCGTTAGGTGAGCGTGCACTTGAAGCAGTAATTCCTGATGAATCGGTCTTCCCTTATACAATTCGTTGTGTATCAGAAGTACTTGAATCAAACGGATCAACTTCTCAAGCTTCTATTTGTGCATCTACTTTAGCCATGATGGATGCAGGTGTTCCATTAAAAGCACCAGTGGCAGGTATTGCTATGGGTCTTATTAAAAAGGGCGAGCACTATTCTATTTTAACGGACATTCAAGGAATGGAAGACCATTTAGGCGATATGGACTTTAAAGTTGCAGGTACAGCTAAAGGTGTAACAGCGCTACAAATGGACATTAAAATTGATGGCTTATCTCGCAATATTTTAGAAGAAGCACTGACACAAGCAAAAGTTGGACGTATGCATATTCTAGAATCAATGCTTGCTACACTGGCAGAGCCACGTAAGCAATTATCTGAGTTTGCACCAAAAATTGTTATTGTAAAAATTAATCCTGATAAAATTCGCGATGTAATTGGACCAGGTGGTAAACAAATTAACAAAATTATTGAAGAAACGGGCGTTAAGATTGATACGGAGCAAGATGGTACAATCTATATTTCTTCTGCTGATGAAGCAATGAATGCACGTGCAAAACAAATTATTGAAGATATCGTACGTGAAGCAAAAGTAGGAGAATACTACTTAGCAACAGTGAAGCGTATTGAAAAATTCGGAGCCTTTTGTGAAATCTTCCCAGGGAAAGATGGCTTGCTTCACATTTCTGAAATTCAAGAGGAACGTACGAAGCAAGTGGAGGACGTCTTAAAACTTGGCGATCAATTACTTGTGAAAGTGATTGAAATCGACAAGCAAGGTCGTGTGAATTTATCTCGCAAAGTAGTAATTCAAGAGGAAAAAGAGCGCGCTGAACAAGAAAAATAATATCGATCAAAAGGCTGCGTAAATTGCGCAGCCTTTTTCGATAGTAGCAAGAAGAATAGTAGAGGATTTTTATAATTGGGGGAGATAGTTTGGTTCAAGTACATACATGTCAGAATGGTGTTCGTATTGTATCAGAGCAAATTGATCATGTGAGATCGGTTGCATTAGGAATCTTTGTGAATGCGGGCTCTCGCTACGAGCTACCTGAAGAGAATGGTATCACACATTTTATTGAGCATATGTTGTTTAAAGGAACAGCAACTCGCTCAGCTCGTCAAATCGCTGAAGAATTTGATCGAATCGGAGGAGAGCTAAATGCCTTCACATCGAAAGAAAATACATGTTACTATGCTAAAGTTTTAGATCATCATGCGGAGCTTGCGGTCACAATACTAGCGGATATGTTTTTCAATTCTACATTTGCGGAAGAAGAATTAGAAAAAGAGCGACAAGTAGTATTAGAAGAAATATTAATGAGCGAAGATGCTCCTGATGATGATGTTCATGAGAAGCTGTGGGGCGTCATGTATCCGAATGATGCACTCGGTCGTCCAATACTAGGCACAGCTGCTACGTTAAAGACATTTACAGCAGATGCTATACGACATTATATGGATAAACATTATGGGCCAGAGTCCGTTGTTATTTCGATTGCAGGTAATATTTCATCTCAGCTTATGCAAACGATTGAAGATTTATTTGGACACTATCAACCTTCACCATATGCTATGGCGCCTGTCCTGACAAATCCTTCATTTTATCCAGGGGAAATTACAAAAATACGCGATACAGAGCAGGCACATGTTGCGATTTCATATCCAGCAATCGGTGTAAAAGACCCAGATATGTATAGCTTTATTGCGCTTAACAATATTATTGGAGGTAACATGAGCTCTCGCTTGTTTCAGGAAGTACGAGAAGAGCGTGGGCTTGCCTATTCAATTTTTTCCTATCAATCGTGTTATGCCGATGTAGGTGCTTTTACGATTTATGGTAGTACTAGTCGACAGCAATTAGCGCAGCTTCAGCACACGATCGATGCCACTTTATTAGATATTGTAGCGGGTGGTGTTACAGAGGAGGAGCTTGATAATGCGAAAGAGCAGCTTAAAGGTAGCTTTGTCCTTGGGTTAGAAGGGACAGGGGCGCGTATGAATCGTAATGGAACAAGTGAACTTGTCCATCGTAAGCATCGAACAGTAGACGAGGTTCTTAAATCGATAGATGCTGTATCGATGGAGTCAGTAGATCGACTGATTGCTAAAATTTTAAAAGCAGAACCAGCTATCTCAATCATTGGTCCTAGCGAATAAAAATATTTTAATAAGGATAGCATTTTTTCCAGGCTATAACGAATTTTTTATTATATTGATACCTAGAAAAGGAGAACTTTGATTATTTTCAAAGTTCTCCTTTTCTATTCGTTTATCATCATTAGCAAAATAGCCTATTATTTCCAATTTGGATAAGTGACAGCAGCCCTCCATAATGAGGAGTGCATACCTTTGCTAAAAAGGTAACACTTTGGGCTGGCGTGGAAGGTACTTCACGAGACAGACCAATCTCTAAACGGAGAGGTAGCGAAAGAGGCAGCTTTGCGCATACCCATAGGAATGCAAGTAGCCTGCAACGGAAATCCATTTCCATTTTAATTAACTGTTTTGTTATTCAATACGATTAAAAATAAGCAGCCAAATAAAGTAGCCTATTTTTTGATGACTGTTTAGTAAATCTCCTTTGCCATATATAAATAAAGACATTTGTAAAACACAATAAAACTGATGAGGATACTAACCAGTGTTGGTATGAACAAGATAATTAAATTTGCTGCTACTAGTGATAAATAGTAATGAATAACAAAATTTAGCAGAATGATAAGCACAACAGCTGTAAGCATTCTAACTGTTCGCATTCCCTCTGTTTCCTCAAGATGCTGAATATAAAATTGACTACAGATGAGGAAAGAGGCGCTACTTATATAAGCAAAGTACATAGCTAAATGCTCTATAAAATTTTCAGAGGCTTCAGGTTGTGAGAAATACGTTGGCGCTAGGACAATAAAGAGTAACGAAATAAGACCATAGCAAAATAGAAAATCGGATTGCAATTGTGTCTTCTTTGAAAGTGGTAGAGTATTGACATACACGTTCCACTTTACTTGACGATCGCCTCTATATAAATTATCTACGAGGTTGGCAGAAATAACGACAACAAATAATCCAATGGAAGGACTATCTACAAAAGGTATGTGAACAAAATTAAAAAGTAAACATATAATCATTGCAAAAAGAATAATCCATTTTTGTACGACAATTCTTTGTAACAATAGTGCTCGCATGAGATACCTCCTAAAACTCTTTTCTTTTATAAATAGCTGTAGAAACTAAAGAGGAGAGGCATAGCAGTAAAAGTCCGCCAAAAGGTGTTAAATAGACATATTGCTTTAAATATAAAAAGGTTTGGGGCATATCAGGAATATATTCTTTAAACATCCCTGTTAAGAAGCCAGGGATAAAACATAGCGCAATTAGGACGATCCTTCCTTTAATAGAGCCAAATTTAATATAGATAGGTAGTAACACGGCTAACGAACAGAGCGCCAATGTTACAATCAAATTAAACGTTAGGAAAAATTCTGTTTCGTTATTGGTAAAGAAATTGATAAAAAATAGGATAGGTAAAGCCATCACAAGGCCGATAATCATTAACATCACACTAAGTATATATTTACTAAAAACAATATCCGCTTTAGAAATTGGTAAAGTATTCGCATATTTATCCCACTTACTTTGTTCATCGTAGCTAAGCGCAGTTATCGCTTGTATCGTAACAATAAAGACAATAATAGCTAGGAGCATTGAGCTTTGCTGCATAAATATCGCCATCACAAGAAGAAATACAAGAACAAATGCTTGTGCTTTCATTTGACGTTGAATGGTCATTAAATCTTTTAAGATAAGTCCTACCATATTCAAACACTACCTTTCACAAAAAATAGCATGATATCTTCTATAGAAGGTCTTTCAAGTCTGAAAGCCTCATTTACTTCCTTTTTCAGCACTAATGCTTCTATTCCAAACGTACCAGGACGGGTTCTCAGAATAGCATGCTTCGGTAAGTCGTTTACTTCCTCACTATTTCCTTTGAAAATACCATATTCATATAAAAGAGCATCTTTACTCTCGCTCAATAAAATTTCACCATTATGAATTAACGTAATATAGTCAGCAATTTTTTCTAAGTCGCTTGTAATATGAGAAGAAAATAAAATGCTGTGCGTTTCATCCTGCATAAATGCTAAAAATAAATCCAAAATTTCATCCCGAATAATAGGGTCTAATCCACTTGTGGGCTCATCTAAAATCAATAGTTTTGGATGATGTGCCAATGCTAAGGCGATCGATAGCTTCATCCTCATCCCTCGTGATAGTTCCTTAATCTTCTTCCTCTTTGGCACCTTAAATTGAGCTAACCTTTCAAAATAATAGCCTGAATCCCATGTTTGAAATACTTTGCTCATGATTTTGTCGAGTTGCGTCGCATTTAGCGTTTCTGGTACATGTAAATCGTCAAATACAACGCCGATGTCGTTTTTTATCGATAGTTCATGTTCGACATGATCTTTGCCAAATAGCAAAATTTCGCCATATTCTTTTTTTAGTAAATTCAGCATGCATTTTATCGTTGTTGATTTCCCAGCCCCATTTTCCCCAACAAATCCCATGACAGTGCCTTGAGGGACGGAAAAACTTATATTTTTGAGAAAAAAGCCTTCAAAGCCCTTATGTAAATCATGAATTTCAATGGCGTTCATTTTACTGATCCTCCTCTAACATTAAAGATAGTAGTTCTCGCAATTCTTCACTAGAAAGTCCAGCGGTTTTCGCTATTTTTGCTGCTCTTTGCAAATGCCCCTCTACCTGCCGTAATAGCTCCTCACGTAGAAAGTCTTGATTTCGTTCTGTGACAAAGCTCCCTTTACCAGCGACTGTTTCAATGAAACCGTCTCGCTCTAAATCAGCATAAGCCCGTTTAGTGGTCATCACACTTATTTTTAAATCCTTTGCTAGAGCGCGGATAGACGGTAGTGCGTCACCTGCCTGTAATTTATTAGCCAAAATAGCCTCTTTGAGCTGTATGGTGATTTGCTCATAAATAGGTTTTTCACTCGCATTACTTAAATGGATATGCACAAATCATCACCTCTTATTACTGTATATACACACTATATACAGTTGGTGATGAAAATGCAACATATTCGTACTTTTGGTAGGGGTCACGATTTGCAAAAACTCGGCATATATTGAGGTAACGGCTCAAGGAGGGAGATGAGGCATGCTACTATCTGAGATGGTGGATAAGGAGTTAATTCAAATTGAGGGTGGCGTACATTTTGGCATCCTGGCACATACAGAATGCCTATTAGATGTGCAAACAGGGAAAATACATGGCTTTGAAATTGTGAAAGATAAACTACCATTCCAAAAAAAGAAAATGAAAGTTAGTGAAATGATACCTTGGCACGAAATTATTTTAATTGGTGAAGATCGTATTTTATTTAATAAGACATCTACAGTACAGTCAGAATATTTACAGTGAGGTGAGCTTTTGGAAAACGAAAAATGGCTTGTTATCGGTGAGGACTCCCGGTTAAAGGAACTAGCTACAATGCTAAGAAGTCCATCGAGAACAGTGTTTTATAAAAGAACGACCGTATGGAACGAAGAGTTAAATAAACTTGTTTTAGAATTCCAGCCCAATAAAATTGTACTACCCATTCTTCCATTAAAAATAGAAGTTGAGCAGCTCTATGGTATATCACAAGTGAAATTTTATACAGGTCGATTAACAATGCATTGGAAGCAGTTACTAGAGAAAAATGAATCTATTTGCTATTTACAGCAAGAATCATTTATTTGGCAAAATGCTCGATTAACAGCAGAGGGATTTATCGCCACGTTTTACGGACTCGAGCAAAAATGTATTTACGGACAAAATTTCACAATCGCAGGTTTTGGGCGCATCGCAAAAATGCTCGCCTCTTTACTAGTTAAGATGGGTGCAAATGTTCATATTGTTGCACGTTCAGTTGTACAAGTGAGTGAAGCAAAAGCATATGGTTATAAAGCAACGAATTTAGATGATCGCCAATGGTCTATTACGGATGGCATTTTTATAAATACAATTCCTGCTAAATGGATTACAGAGTCTTTTATAGAGCATGTTCCAACAGTTTTATACGACTTGGCTTCAGAGCCAGGCTGTTTAGATATAGATTCTGAGCAACTACAAACGTATGTACTATTGCCGTCATTGCCTGGGAAATACTTTGCACATGATGCAGCTACAATATTGTGCAAGGCAATAGAGGAGGAAGAAAATTGTTAACGGGGAAACGAATTGGCCTAGGTATTACTGCTTCCCATTGTACGTATGAAGATGTAGTACCTAAAATCCAAAATTTTATTGATGTCGGAGCAACAGTTATTCCAATTATTACGCATTCCGTTTTACATGCAGCTACTCGCTTTGGTACAGGAGAAGAGTGGATTGCAAAAATAGAAGCTTTGACAGGAGAAAAAGTTATTTCTTCTATAAAAGAGGCGGAGCCATTTGGCCCATCCAATCCATTAGATGCAATGGTCATCGCCCCCATGACAGGCAATAGCATTAGTAAATTTGCTAATGCAGCAACAGATAGCCCTGTATTAATGGCAGCGAAGGCAACTTTGCGTAATGGTTCGCCTGTAGTTTTAGGTATTTCCACAAATGATGCACTAGGCTTAAATGGCATAAATATTATGAAATTGTTAAATGCCAAAAATATATATTTTATTCCATTTGGTCAGGATGCCCCTCACTCCAAACCAAATTCTTTAATTGCTGATTTTGAGCAAATGGTGGATACTGTTCATGCAGCAATTACGCAGAAAAAGCAATTACAACCGCTGTTGATACAATATTTCAAATAAATAAGAGATTACACACAATTTTCAGTATTTTTGTGATACAATAGCACACATTATGGAACATGTATTCAAGGAGAGATGACAGATGACAAAGCAGTTAACAGTTGCGGTTGTTGGGGCAACAGGAGCAGTAGGAACAAAAATGATGGAGCAGTTGATTAAACGTAAATTTCCGATTGGACATATTAAATTTTTAGCTTCTGCTCGTTCAGCAGGAAAATCAATCGAATTTAATGGTGAAACATATACAATTGAAGAAGCGACACCTGAGGCTTTCGAAGGCGTCAATGTCGCTTTATTCTCAGCTGGTGGCTCAGTATCTGCCGCGCTTGCACCAGAAGCAGCTAAGCGTGGTGCAGTAGTTATTGATAATACAAGCCATTTTCGTATGGATCCAGAGGTACCGCTTGTTGTGCCTGAAGTGAATCGAGGCGACTTAGCGGAGCATAAAGGGATTATTGCGAATCCAAACTGCTCTACAATTCAAATGGTAGCTGCACTTGAACCAATTCGTAATGCATTTGGTTTAACAAAAGTAATTGTTTCAACTTATCAGGCAGTATCAGGTGCGGGGATTTCTGCGATCCAAGAATTAAAGGCACAAAGCGAAAACTGGGATGCAGGTAAAGATGTAGAAGCCAATATTTTACCGTCTGGTAGTGATAAACGTCATTACCCAATTGCTCGTAATGTCATTCCACAAATCGATAAATTCACAGATAATGGATTTACATACGAAGAAATGAAAATGATTAATGAGACGAAAAAAATCATGCATGCACCAGAGCTAAAAGTAGCTGCTACTTGTGTTCGTGTGCCAGTCGTTTCAGGTCACTCTGAATCTGTTTATATTGAGGTAGAGAAAGAAGCGTCAATCCAAGAGATTTTTGATGTATTACGCAATGCACCAGGTGTGGTATTACAAGATGATATTGCAACACAAACTTACCCAATGCCTATTTATGCAGAAGGGGAAGACGCTACTTTTGTAGGACGTATCCGTCAAGATTTAGACAACAGCAAAGGGTTCCATCTATGGATCGTTTCTGACAATTTATTAAAAGGCGCCGCATTAAACTCTATCCAAATTGCAGAAGCAATGCTTGAGGATAACTTACTATAAGAGGGGTGTAAGGATGAATTTAGGTCGAATTGGAACGGCTATGATTACGCCGTTCAAAAATGATGGCACGATTAATTATCCAGAACTAGAACGTATTATTAATCATTTAATAGACAATGGTACTGATTGTATTGTTGCTTGTGGTACGACTTCTGAAAACCCAACTATGTCTACAGAAGAGAAGATTGAAGTTGTTCGCTTTACAGTAGAGAAAGTAGCAGGTCGCGTACCAGTTATTGCAGGTACTGGGGATAATGAAACAGCTTACTCTATTGCAATGACACATAAAGCAGAAGAAAATGGAGCAGACGGCATTATGCTTGTAGCTCCCTACTATAATAAGCCAAATCAACGTGGGATTTATGCTCACTTTGAAACCATTGCTAAACAAACGAGTCTCCCAGTTATGCTTTATAATGTCCCAGGGCGTACAGGGGTCAATGTTGCCTATGAAACTTCTGTTGCATTAAGCAAGATTCCTAATATTGCTTGGATTAAAGAAGCGAGCGGTAACTTAGATCAGATGGGTGATGTTATTGAGAATGTAGATCCAGATGATAATTTCTTAGTGTATAGTGGGGACGATGGTTTAACACTCCCACTAATGGCCATTGGTGGAGCGGGTGTTATTTCTGTAGCTGCACACGTGGTAGGTAATGATATGCAATTAATGATTAAAGCGTTTGAAGAAGGAAATCATAAGCTAGCAGCCAAAATTCACCGAGCCTTATTACCTTTAGTACGTGCGCTGTTCGCTCAACCCAACCCTTCACCGATTAAATATGCGATGACAAAATTAGGATTTGATACACTCAATGTCCGTTTGCCAATGATGGAAATGACAGATGAAGAGAAAGCTAATTTTGACCGAATTTGGGATACGTATCAAGAAAAAGCGAAGAGTTTTAGATAAATAGTAACGAGGCTGATAGCATTTCAGCCTCGTTTTTTTATATCTTATAAAATAAAATGTTTTAACCAAATCTGTAACTCCTTGTCCTCACAAATACTAATTAAGCTCTATTTATACAGGATATCCAATTTTTGTTTGCCATCTGCTAGCAATAAGCAAATAGCAGGAAAATCTATTTCCAACGTGAAACATGTATTTTTAATTTGTGCAAAAGCTTTGCAAACCGTATAATAAATGTTAAGTGGTTGCTGTTCGGGATATTTTTTAGGAGGAAATAAATTGACAAAAAAGAAAAATGAATTAATCCGCATCATCCCTCTTGGTGGTGTAGGCGAAATTGGGAAAGCAATGTACGTAGTAGAAATTGATGAAGAACTATTTGTGGTGGATAGCGGCTTAATGTTCCCAGAAGATGAAATGCTAGGTATAGATATCGTGATTCCTGACATTACGTACTTAGAAGAAAATAAAGAACGTGTGAAGGGTATTTTCTTAACACATGGTCATGAAGACGCGATTGGGTCTATTGCCTATGTATTACAAAAAATAAAGGCACCTGTGTACGGATCAAAATTAACCATTGCATTAGCAAAGGAACATTTAAAAGAATTACCTGCACCACATCAGGTGAAGTTTTTTGAAGTAACAAACCGTAGTCGTATGAATTTTAACTCAACGTATGTAACATTCTTCCACACAACACATAGTATTCCCGATTCGTTAGGGGTAGTGTTCCATACATCTGAAGGCGCGATTGTTCATACAGGAGAGTTTAAATTCGATCAGTCAGCGACAGGTAAATTTAAACCTGATTTAGCAAAAATGGCACAGCTAGGAGAAGACGGCGTCTTTATTCTATTATCGGAGTCTTGCGAAGCTGAGCGACCAGGATATACGACATCAGAGATTGTCATTGAAGAACAATTATCAAAAACATTCCACTCAGCACCAGGTCGTATTTTAGTAGCTGTTTACGCATCAAACTTTATTCGAATTCAACAAGTATTTGCTCAAGCCCAGAAATCATTCCGTAAGGTTGTGATTGTGGGTAAACCATTGGAAAAAGCGGTTGATCTAGGCGTACAGCTTGGCTATTTAACAGTTGAAGAAGATACAATAATTCCGATATCGGAAATGCAAAAATATCAAGATGATGAAATTATCATTATTACAACAGGCAATAGAGGAGAACCCCTCGATGCTTTAGAAAAAATTGTCCGTAAACACCATCGTGACATTAAAATTAAACAAGGTGACACGGTACTAATCACCTTTACACCTTCTCCTGGCATGGAAGTTCAAATGGCAAATACAATGAACTCTATGTCAAAAGCAGGCGCTGAAATTTTGACTTCTAGCAAAAATGTTCATGTTTCAGGACATGGTAGTCAAGAAGATTTAAAGCTGATGCTAAACTTAATGCAACCAAAGTATTTTATTCCTGTACAAGGAGAATACCGTATGCTAATTGCACACTCAAAATTAGCACAACAGCTTGGTATGCAAAAATCCCAAATTTTTATCGCTGATAAAGGGGATATCGTAGAATATAAAAATAATAAAATGCGCATGAGTGGTCGTGTACAAGCTGGTAATGTCTTAATTGACGGTATTGGTGTAGGCGATGTAGGTAATATTGTACTTCGTGACCGTAAATTATTATCGCAGGATGGTATTTTCATTGTGGTGGTAACATTAAATCGAGCACAAAAGAAAATTGCCTCTGGCCCAGAAATTTTATCACGAGGCTTTGTCTATGTACGAGAATCAGAGGAATTAATGATTGAGGCTTCTGACATTGCGAAGAATGTGATTGAAAAGTACGTTGGGAAAGAAACCTTTGAATGGACGAATATTAAACAAGAAATTCGAGATACGCTAAATACGTATTTATTCCAAAAAACAAAACGTCGCCCAATGATTATTCCTATTATTATGGAATATTAATTGAACAAACTCATCGTATATGCTTTGAGGAAAAAATAAATGAAAAAGGATTTTCTCCCAATTGCGGTGGAAAATCCTTTTTTTGAAATAATCAAGTTCTACATGTGATGATTCGCTACATATATAGAATGGATTGCAGAAGAAGGTGAAATAGATGGCAGTTAGTAAGAGAAAAAAAGTTGCTAAAAGTAAGGCGACAACAGAAAAAAAAGAAATGCATCCGCTTATGTACGAAATTTTAGGGTTGCTCTTAATTGCGCTAGCAGTCATTATGATTTTTGAATACGGCATGATCGGGCGGATTCTACAAACAATCGCCATGTTCCTTTTAGGTAATTTACATTTTGCTGTTCCATTTATGCTTATATTTGTTGCATTGTTAATGATGATTGGTCGTAAAAAAGTTGGGATAAAGGATCGATTAATACTGGGCATGTTTCTCATTGTTATGAGCTTAACGATTTTTAGTCATGGCATATTATTTGAACAACTATCCAAATCAGGTGGTCTACTCTCTGATTCTGTGCTACGTGAATCATGGCGAATTTTGATTAATACAGAAGGCATCATCCATCGCAGTAATGCTTTGGGGGGTGGTATGATTGGTGCCCTACTATTTAGTGGGCTTCATGTGTTATTTGAAGCCTCTGGGGCAAAAGTTGTTGCTTGGGTTATTTTCTTTATCGGATTAATTCTTGTCACTGGAAAAGCATTAGTGCCTTATTTAGCAGAAAAAACACCAGATATATTTGGCAAATGGAAAAAAAAGCACCGTGATAAGAAAAAAAATACACCGAAAAAGCCAAATAATCGTCGTTCAAGAGTAGAGAGTGGAGATGAGGTAGCAGCCGTTAATCAATCTATAGATATGCCTGAACAGGAAGAAGAAATACCACATGAGCCGATTATTTCTGCTTTTACACAGAATGTTTCACAGGAAAGAGAAGTGTTTGATACAACTCACTTGTTGGAAAATGAACTAGAAGAAACAACGGATGATGTCCAGATTCAGGGCACAGATGCAGTAGAAAATGCAGACTATCAGCTTCCATCATATAATTTATTACAATTACCACCACAACATGATCAAAGTGGTGAATATTCAGTGATTCAAGCGAATGCCAAAAAGCTTGAGCAAACGTTACAAAGCTTTGGAGTAAAGGCAAAGGTGACACAAGTGCATTTAGGTCCTGCTGTCACAAAATATGAAATTTTACCTGATATCGGTGTGAAAGTAAGCAAAATTGTCAATTTGCAAGATGATCTTGCATTAGCATTAGCAGCTAAAGATATTCGTATGGAAGCGCCAATTCCAGGGAAATCTGCGATTGGTATTGAAGTACCTAACAGTGAGGTAGCCATTGTAACACTTCGTGAGGTATTGGAATCGAAGGATGGTGCTAAGCCTGAAGCATTATTACAGGTAGCATTTGGCCGTGATATTACAGGACAAGCTGTACTAGCAGAGCTCAATAAAATGCCACATTTACTTGTAGCTGGTTCTACAGGCAGTGGGAAAAGTGTTTGTATAAATGGCATTGTTGTATCCATCCTAATGCGTACAAAACCGCATGAAGTGAAGCTCATGATGATTGACCCAAAAATGGTTGAATTAAACGTTTATAATGGGATTCCTCATTTATTAGCGCCTGTCGTAACAGATGCACGTAAAGCTTCGCAAGCACTGAAAAAAGTGGTATCTGAAATGGAACGTCGCTACGATTTGTTTTCTCATACAGGTACAAGAAATATAGAGGGTTATAATGCACATGTACAAAAGGTTAATGAACAAACAGAGGAGAAGCATCCAAAGCTACCATATATCGTGGTTATTGTAGATGAGTTAGCGGATTTGATGATGGTCGCTTCAAGTGATGTAGAGGATTCAATTACACGTTTAGCACAAATGGCAAGGGCTGCTGGCATTCATTTGATAATTGCCACACAACGACCAAGTGTAGATGTTCTAACAGGTGTCATTAAAGCAAATATTCCATCCAGAATTGCTTTTGCAGTTTCTTCCGCAATTGATTCGAGAACAATTTTAGACATGGGTGGAGCCGAACGTTTACTAGGAAGAGGTGATATGTTATTTTTACCTGCTGGAGCTTCTAAGCCAAAAAGGGTGCAAGGTGCCTTTTTATCAGATCAAGAAGTGGAAGCAGTCGTTCATTTTGTTATAGAACAGCAAAAAGCGCAGTATCAGGAGGAGATGATTCCTACTGAAGAAGAAACCATTTTAGAGGAAACAGATGATTTATATGATGAAGCAGTCCAATTAGTTGTCAATATGCAAACAGCATCTGTCTCAATGCTTCAACGTCGCTTCCGAATTGGTTATTCAAGAGCTGCACGTATTGTTGATCAGATGGAACAACGCGGTATTGTTGGGCCTCCAGAGGGTAGTAAACCTCGTCAAGTACTTGTTCACCAATACGATAACTAAACAAAAAATGAAGCTGAAAATGGTGAGAGTAACTGTATTTATGTCCAAAAATTTGCAGATAAAATAAAGAAAGAATGAATTCTATAACAGATTTTACTCAAAACTGTTTATTTCATTCTGCAAAAATGTTATATTTATGAACGATTAGTAGGAATGTTGTACATCAGATGTCTGATCTCTGATTTTGGTGGTGATATATGTGACTATTAAAGCAGATCATCGTCATCTCTATCTTCAAGTTATCGATCGTTTAAAATCTGACATCGAGGCTGGCATTTTTAAAGAAAATGAAAAGCTGCCTTCAGAATTTGAATTATCGAAATCACTAGGAGTCAGTCGAGCAACACTTAGAGAAGCACTTCGACTGTTGGAAGAGGAAAATGTGATTGTGCGCCGACATGGGGTTGGGACTTTTGTCAACCCGAAGCCGTTGTTTACATCAGGCATCGAGCATCTATCTAGTATTTCTTCTATGATCGAGGCAGCAGGTATGGAGCCAGGTTCGCGGTTTTTAAAAGCGACTGAGCACGTGCCTTCTGAGGAAGATTTAAAACGCTTCCAAAGTGATGGCGACGATAAAATACTCACGATTGAACGTGTCAGAACAGCGGATGGTGAGCCAGTAGTATACTGCATAGACAGGCTACCTGCAAGCTTCCTGCCTACTGACTTTGTCGAAAAAAAAGAAGTTTCACTGTTCTCTGCACTTGAGCAATCTGGCAAAATTCATGTAGCTTATGCTGTAACCTATATTGATCCAGTTGGGTATCATGAACAAGCCTCACCGATTTTAAATTGTGGACGTGAGACAGCTCTTTTAGTGTTAAAGCAATTGCATTATGATGATCATGATCAAGTAGTGCTCTATTCAAAAAATTATTTCCGAGCTGATAAATTCAGCTTCCATGTAGTTCGTAAACGGGTGTAGAACATTTCTAAATTTTTTCCTGCTAATTACAATACCTTTGGGGGGTTAATTAAATGAAAAAACGTAAATTTGGTTTAGTATTAACATCAGTATTAGCGGCAAGTGCTATTTTAGGTGCTTGTGGTACGAAAGACGACGAAAAGCCAGCGAAAGAAAATGACAAAGCTTCAGGCGGCGAAAGCACAGAAGAAGCTTTCTCAGTAGCAATGGTTACTGACGTAGGTGGCGTGGATGACAAATCATTCAACCAATCTGCATGGGAAGGTGTACAAGCTTACGGTAAAGAACACGGTTTATCAAAAGGTGATGGTGGTTTTGACTACCTACAATCAGCTTCAGATGCTGACTATGAAACAAACTTAAACAACTTAGTTCGTCGTGACTTTAACCTAGTATTTGGTATCGGGTTCATGATGGCTGATGCAATTGATGCAGTTGCTTCTGAAAATCCAGATAATCACTTTGCATTAATCGATGCTGAAGTAGAAGCAGACAACGTAGTAAACGTACTGTTCAAAGAGCAAGAAGGTGCTTTCTTAGCAGGTGTTGCTGCAGCGAAAACATCTAAAACAGGTAAAATCGGCTTCGTAGGCGGCGTTGATATTCCAGTTATTAACCGTTTCCACGCTGGTTTCGTTGAAGGTGCTAAAGCAGTAAACCCAGATATCGAAATTCAAGTAAAATATACTGGTGCGTTTGATAAAGCGGATCTTGGTAAAATTACAGCGAACAGCATGTATTCTTCAGGGGTAGATGTAATCTTCCACGCTGCTGGTGCAACTGGTAACGGTGTATTCTCTGAAGCAAAAGAGCGTAAAGCGAAAGATCCAAATGCTGATGTATGGGTTATCGGTGTAGATGCTGACCAATACGAAGAAGGTAAAGTAGACGATAAAACAAACGTTACACTAACTTCTATGTTAAAAGGTGTTAATACAGCAGTAGTAGATATTTCAAATAGAGCGAAAAATGGTGATTTCCCAGGTGGAGAAACACTTGTTTACGGTTTAGCTGAAGATGGCGTTAAACTTGCGGATTCTCGCGGTGCGATTCCAGAAGATGTACAAAAAGTAATCGACGAATATAAAGAGAAAATTGCTAAGGGTGAAATCAAAGTTCCAGAAAAAGTGGAAAAATAATTCATCTTTTGATCATCATAAGGGACTTTTAGAAGGACCTTATGATGATTTTTCAATCTATCGTTATATTTAGATTATTCGCAATACTCTATTTAGCTAGATTTATAGGAACCTTATAGAGGTAGTAATTATGATTTGAATAATGATGGTAACAAGTTAATAGAAGAAAGGTTTCTAACGATGACCTTTCCTGTATTAATTTAGCAAAACATCTACCTCTATACGTGGGATATTAAATCGGTCAATAAAATATAGCCTCTGGTAGAAAATTCATTACTGGACGTATGGCTTATCTGTACCATCCATCATGTAGCAGCAGATACTATACGCTAAGGCAAAAATACTTAATAATAGTGCCTATTAAGGGAGTGACAAATTTGGATTATGTGATTGAAATGCTAGGAATCCGTAAAGAATTCGGTAATTTCGTGGCGAATAATAATATCACCCTCCAACTGAAACAAGGCGAGATTCATGCATTGCTAGGTGAAAATGGTGCAGGTAAATCGACTTTGATGAATGTCCTTTTTGGTTTGTATCAACCAGAAGGTGGCGAAATTCGTGTACGTGGGAAGGCAGTAAAAATTACAAACCCGAATATTGCCAATGATTTAGGGATTGGCATGGTGCATCAACATTTTATGTTGGTAGAAAACTTTACAGTAACAGAAAATATCATTTTAGGCACTGAGCCTACTAAAATGGGAATTGTGAATATAAAAGATGCGGCAAAGAAAGTACAAGCACTTTCTGAAAAGTATGGATTAGATGTGGATCCAAACGCCAAAATCGAGGATATCACGGTTGGTATGCAACAACGTGTAGAAATATTAAAAACATTGTATCGCGGTGCCGAAATTTTAATTTTTGATGAACCAACTGCATCATTAACACCGCAAGAAATTACCGAATTAATTCAAATAATGCGTCGTCTTATCGAAGAAGGTAAATCCATTATTTTAATTACGCATAAGCTAAAAGAAATTATGGAAGTTTCAGACCGTGTGACGATTATCCGTAAGGGAGAAGGGATTGGCACTGTTGTAACCGCTGCCACAAATCCTGATCAGCTTGCTGAAATGATGGTTGGCCGTCAAGTTGAATTCAAAACGGAAAAAACGGATGCGACACCAACTGACGAAGTGCTTGCAATTGAGAACTTGGTTGTTACAGATTATCGAAATATTGATAAAGTTAAAGGTCTTAATTTAAATGTTCGTAAAGGTGAAATCGTGGGTATTGCGGGTATTGATGGTAATGGTCAATCTGAATTAATTGAAGCCATTACAGGTCTACGCAAAATTAAAAGTGGTAAAGTCAAGCTGAATGGTAAAGATATTACTAACATGAAGCCTCGTAAAATTACAGAGGAAGGCGTAGGACATATTCCACAAGACCGTCATAAGCATGGTTTAGTTTTAGATTTCCCAATTGGTCATAATATTGCATTGCAAACATATTACCAATCTCCAATAGCGAAGGGCTTTGTCATGGACTATAAAAAGGTGTCAGAGAAAGCTCGCCAAATCATTAAAGAGTATGATGTGCGTACTGGTAATGGGGAGATGACACCAGCTCGTGCATTATCAGGTGGTAACCAACAAAAAGCAATTATTGGTCGTGAAATTGACCGTAACCCTGATCTATTAATTGCTGCTCTACCAACACGTGGACTTGATGTAGGAGCTATTGAATTCATTCACTCTCGTCTAATTGAGCAACGTGATAAAGGGAAAGCCGTTTTGCTAATCTCATTTGAATTAGATGAGGTGATGAATGTTTCGGATCGAATTGCCGTTATCTATGATGGACAAATTGTCGATGAGTTAAATCCGAAAGAAACGACTGAACAAGAGCTAGGCTTACTAATGGCAGGGCAAAGTAAAAAAAATATCAAGCGTGATGCGAAGGAGGGGAACGACTAATGTCAAATCGTGTCATTAATATACTCGTTCCTATCATCTCTATCATTATCGGTTTAATTGTAGGGGCTATCGTCATGGTAGTCAGTGGCTATGACCCAGTGCAAGGTTATATCGCTCTTTGGACAGGTATTTTTGGAGATTCATATTCAATCGGGAACACAATTCGTCAAATTACACCATATATTTTAGCAGGTCTCGCTGTAGCATTTGCATTCCGCACAGGGCTCTTCAATATCGGTGTTGAAGGTCAGCTAATTTTAGGTTGGTTAGCCGCAGCTTGGGTAGGTTATGCGTTTGAACTGCCTAAAATCATTCACTTACCATTAGCATTGCTTGCAGCAGCAGCTGCAGGTGCATTTTGGGCCTTTATTGCAGGTTTCTTAAAAGCGAAATTTAAAGTTCATGAAGTTATTGCGACAATTATGCTAAACTACACTGCACTTTATATTGCAAATGCAGTAATTAAAAAATTGTCCGATGGCAGCTTTAAAACAGAACGTATCCATGAGTCAGCCTCTTTACGTTCTCCGTTTTTAAGAGAGCTTACAGACAATTCAAGTCTTCACTATGGGATCATTGTTGCACTTTTAATGGTAGTTGTGATGTGGTTCATTCTAGAAAAAACAACACGGGGCTACGAGCTAAAAGCAGTAGGTTTTAACAAAAATGCTGCTGATTATGCAGGTATGAGTGTCAATAAAAATATTATTTTAGCTATGACGATTTCTGGTATGTTTGCAGGTCTTGGCGGCGCGATGGAAGCATTAGGAACGTTCCAAAACGCATCCATTAAACCTGGCTTTACAGGAATTGGTTTTGACGGTATCGCCGTTGCTTTACTTGGTGCCAATACACCACTTGGCGTAGTATTTGGGGCATCCCTTTTCGGTTCTTTAAAATATGGTGCATTAAATATGCCAAATGCTGCGGGTATCCCAGAAGAGATCGTATCCATTATCATTGCATTGATTATCTTCTTCGTTGCATCAGGCTATATTATTCGAGTAGGCTTACAAAAGCTGAGCAAGAAAAAGGAGGGACAATAACATGAGCTTTTTAGAAATGTTATATTTCATCATCCCTTCAGCGATTCTATATGCAACACCTTTGATTTTTACAGCCATCGGTGGGGTATTCTCTGAACGCTCTGGTGTTGTCAACATCGGGCTAGAGGGCTTAATGATTGTCGGTGCTTTTGTTGGTATATTTATCAATTTAGAATTTGCTTCATCATTAGGTGCGGCAACTGTTTGGGTAGCAATGCTAGCGGCTGTTGTAATTGGTGCGATTTTCTCACTTTTCCATGCCGTTGCTTCTATTTCATTCCGTGCCGATCAAACGGTATCAGGGGTAGCGATTAACTTATTAGGCTTAGCTGCTACTGTATTCTTGGTAAAAATGATTTATGATAAAGGTCAAACAGATATGATTGACCAACCGATTCGCCGTTTTGGTATTCCTTATTTAGAGGACATTCCGTTCTTTGGACGTTTATTGTTCCATGATGTTTACAGTACGTCTATTCTGGCGTTTGTGGTAGCTTTTGGTGCTTGGTTTATTATTTATAAAACACCATTTGGCTTACGCCTTCGCGCTGTAGGTGAACACCCAATGGCGGCAGATACAATGGGGATTAACGTCAATAAAATGCGTTATATTGCTGTTATGATCTCTGGAGCTCTAGGTGGACTTGGTGGTGCTGTCTATGCACAAACAATTACGCACGACTTCTCACATGCAACAATTGCTGGTCAAGGTTTCATGGCGATTGCTGCCATGATTTTCGGGAAATGGCATCCGATTGGTGCGCTAGGTGCAGCTTTATTCTTCGGTTTAGCACAAACATTAAGTATTGCAGGGAACCAGATTCCATTTATCGAAAATGTTCCAGCCGTTTATCTGCAAATCTTACCGTATGTATTAACAATCCTTGCTTTAGCAGGCTTTATTGGTAAAGCAAACGCTCCAAAAGCGAGTGGACAGCCTTATATTAAAGGTAAACGTTAAGAAAAGCATTTTAAGGACTGAGCAAGCTATGCTCAGTCCTTTTTATATAGGATTGGCGTAATTTTTAATTTTTCCCATACATACTTTGGATTCCTTTTGCAATTATAGACAATAGACATGTATAGTATGTGTAGTACATCGTTATATTAAGAAGGATAGGAGGGTTTCATATGTTTAAAACAATACCTTTTGCAAAAGGTGTCAATTTGCATATCCGACAAACGACCCAATTTAAAACCGTAAATTTTTCAATTAAATGGAGAAGAGCATTAACAGCTAAAAGTGCATCAGAGCGTACAGTGTTAACAAATGTACTGCAGCACAGTAATGCTAAATATAAGACAACGGCTGCTTTTCGAAGCTTTTTAGATGACTTGTATGGTACAGTTTTGTATTTTGATACATCGAAGCGCGGAAATGAGCATACAGTTCTTATGAATGTAGAGACTGTTAATGATCATTATCTAGCGAATACAAGTGTCTTAAACGAAGTCCTTGGTTTATTGCATACAGCTATTTTTGAGCCTAATCTAGAAAATGGTGTCTTTAAGGAATCCGTTGTTGAGCGTGAGAAAAAGACAGTTATTCAACGTATTGAATCTATTTTTGATGATAAATCTCGCTTTGCACAATTCCGTCTACAACAAATCCTGAGACCAAATGAACCAGCATCCATTTCAGCGAATGGTAGTGTCGAAGAAATTCAAAAAATTACACCTGCCTCTTTATTTGAGGCGTATCAATCGATGCTAGCTAACGACAAAATTGATATTTATGTTGCTGGGGACATTAATGAAGAGGAAATTGTTGCGAAATTAAAAAAAGCGCTACCATTTAATGATCGTACACCTGAGGAAGTGCCAGCAGTGCTTCCACAACAACATCCTGCCAATGATTATGTAAGAGAACAGCATGAAATGAAACAAGGTAAACTTCATATTGGCTTTAGCACACCTGTTAGATTTGGTGATGTAGATTTCTCTAAGATGCAAATTTTTAATGGCATTTTTGGTGGATATCCACATGCCAAGTTGTTTATGAATGTTCGTGAAAAAGAGAGCCTTGCTTATTATGCTTCTAGTTCCTATGCATCGCATTATGGACTTGTATTTGTTGTATCTGGTATTGAAGCTAAAAATGAAGAAAAAGCGCTATCTTTAATTAAAGAACAACTTGCCGTCATGCAGGCTGGAGACATTACAGATTTAGAATTGGAACAAACAAAGGCTATGCTGACAAATCAGCTAAAAGAGTCCTTAGATTCTGCACGAGGACAAATCGAAATTTTTGATCAATATAAAGATTTACCTGAGGAATTTTCAGTTGAAGCCTGGGCAAATAAGTGGAAAGCTGTGACAAAGGAAGATGTTGTTGCAATGGCAAAGCAAGTGCAGCTTGAAGCGGTCTATTTCTTATGTGGAAAGGAGCAAGCCGCACAATGAAAACAATAGAATTTAAACAATTAGATGAAACACTTTATTATGAAAAGCTAGACAATGGCTTAGATGTTTATATATTGCCGAAAAAGGGCTTCTCTAAAACATTTGTTACATTCACAACAAAGTACGGCTCTGTCGATCGTACGTTTGTACCAATTGGCGAAACAGAAAGTATTACTGTACCAGATGGTATTGCGCACTTTTTAGAGCATAAAATGTTCGAAAAAGAGGATGGAGACGTTTTCCAAAAATTTAGCGAATATGGTGCTTCTGCGAATGCATTTACATCGTTTACACGTACAGCTTATTTATTTTCGTCTACCGACAATATTTATAAAAGTACAGAAACATTATTGAATTTTGTCCAAGAACCATATTTTACAGAGGCTACTGTCAATAAAGAAAAAGGAATTATTGGGCAAGAAATTACAATGTATGACGATCAACCAGACTGGCGTCTATATTTTGGCACAATCGAAAATATGTATCATCATCATCCTGTGAAAATTGATATTGCTGGTACGATTGAATCGATTGATGGCATTACAGCAGAGCATTTATATACATGCTACAATACGTTTTATCATCCTTCGAATATGTTGTTATTTGTGATTGGTGCTGTAGAACCAGAGGAAATGATGACGTTTATTCGTGACAATCAAGGTAAAAAAGAGTTCCCAGAACCAACGCCAATTCAACGCTTCTTTGATATAGAACCAACAGAGGTAGCCATTAAGGAACGTACATTAAATATGGATGTTCAAAAACCAAAAATTTATGTTGGTTTAAAAGCGAAAGACACTAATTTATCAGGTCAGGACATGTTAAAGCATGAGTTGTCCGTTCAAATTGCGCTTGAACTTATTTTTGGACGTACTTCTGATTTTTATGAACGTGTTTACGAGGAAGGTTTAATTGATGAGACGTATGCTTTTGATTTTACCTTAGAAAATGGCTTTGGATTTGCCATGATTGGTTCAGATTCAGCAGAGCCTGATAAATTGGCAAAAACGATTATGGACGAATTAGCAAAATATGAAGGAAATAGCCAATTCGATCCTGCTGGTTTGGATCGTATAAAACGCAAAAAAATTGGGTTCTTCCTACGTGCACTAAATTCGATCGAGTTTATCGCAAACCAATTCACACGATATTCTTTTAATGACATGAATTTATTTGATGTAGTACCAGTACTTGAGACTTTAACCGTTGAGGACTTACAAAAAGCATTTGCTTCTATCCAAGGTGAAACACAGCAAACAGTCTTTAAAATTCTGCCAAGTAAGCAGGATGCACAGTGAAAAAATTTGCCCTTGTTTTAGGTGCATCAGGTGATATCGGTCACGCCATTTGTCAAAGCTTAGCTGAGGACGGCTGGTCCATCTATGTACATTATTCAAACAATCAAAATGCGGCACAGAGATTATGTGAAATGCTTTCCGAAAATTTCCCTGCACAAGAATTTATGCTTGTACAGGGGGATTTTTCAATCGTTAATGGAGCAGAATTAGTAGCCGCGCAAATTTTCAATGTGCAGGCAATTGTTTTTGCCAATGGACAAGCCCATTATTCATTGCTCGAAGATACGACAGTGGAGGATATGGATGCTTTATGGCGTGTTCATGTTCAAAATCCTATGAGATTAACAGCTTTACTTTCTGGAAAACTTCGCAAGCATGAAGTAAGCTATGTACTATTTATAGGTTCCATTTGGGGAGAGGCTGGCTCAGCAGGGGAGGCACTTTATGCAACTGTTAAGGGTGCGCAACATGCTTTTGTTAAATCCTATGCAAAAGAAGCGGCATTATCTCGGATTAGAGTGAATGCTATTGCTCCTGGCTTTATAAATACCTCAATGAACAGCCATCTAAGTCAAGAAGAGCTTCAATACATTTTGGACGATATCCCACTAGGTTCCATTGGACAAACAAGGGATGTGGCTGAAATGGTACGTTTTTATTTGTCTGGTAAAGCTGATTATGTGACAGGACAAATCGTACGATTAAATGGAGGCTGGTACATATAATAATCTCTTTTGCACATACTACTTGTGTAAAGGAGGAGGAAGAATATGACCATTTTAGAAAACTGGCAAAAATGGACATCGTTTTTAGGGCAAAACGTTATGCAAGCTGAATCAAGCGGTATGCCGAAGAAAATGATTCAAACGGCTGCTGTCCAAATTGGGGAATATTTGGCGACAAATGTCGATCCTAAAAACGAACAAGAGCGAGTGCTGTCGGATTTATGGGGCGTTGCCTCTGAAGATGAAAAACATGCATTAGCGAATTGTGTCATTAAGCTTGTACAAAATAAGCATGTGCAGTAAATAAAAGAGGAGAGCCAATCTCCTCTTTTTGTTATACAATAAACTTTTTATCTGTAAAAACGGGAACATATGTAAGCCTTTTAACAGGCGTCAAAAAAAATTAGCAAATAACGCTGTAATTCCATGTATTCTAACTTTCCATTACATAAAAAATCAGCTATGATGGAACTTATAAAGGATTTTTTACGTTAACTAATAGGAAGGGAACGAGTGTGTTGAGCGATTGGTACTTTGAATATGAAATTCAGGTGAATCGCCCTGGATTATTAGGAGATATTGCTTCACTTTTAGGGATGCTTCGTGTCAATATTATATCAATAAATGGTGTAGATGAGGATCGACGTGGTATGTTAGTGCATACAGACAATGATGAGGCAATTGAGCGTTTTCGTACAATTGTTTCGACAATGGAACATATTAACGTAACCAAATTTCGACAACCAAAACTTCGTGACCGATTAGCCATTAGGCATGGTCGTTATATTCCTCGAGATGCAGACGAAAAAAACACATTCCATTTCGTAAGAGACGAACTAGGTATTTTAGTTGACTTTATGGCAGAGCTCTTTAAAAAAGAGGGGCATAAGCTGATTGGTATTCGTGGGATGCCACGTGTGGGAAAAACTGAATCCATAGTAGCCGCAAGTGTCTGCGCCAATAAAAAGTGGATCTTTTTATCATCTACAATGATTAAGCAAACAGTTCGTAATAAGCTTGTGGGAGATGAATTTAGTCGTAACAATATTTTTATTCTAGATGGTATTGTGACTCGACGTTCATCTGATGAGAAACATTTGCAATTAGTGCGTGAAATGATGAATATGCCTTGTATAAAAGTTGTAGAGCATCCAGATATGTTTGTTCAGCACTCAGAATATAAAATAGAGGATTTTGATTATATCATTGAATTACGTCATCACACTGATGAAGAAATTACTTATGAAATAATGGAAAAAAATCATATGTCCGAATCCGATTCTTTTGGTGGATTTAATTTTTAATTTGATGTTAAAGTAGGTGTTATTAGTGGCAGAATTAGGGACTCGACTGAAAGAGGCGAGACTGTCTAAAGGCTACAGCTTAGACGATTTACAAGAAATAACGAAAATTCAAAAACGTTATTTAGTAGGAATTGAAGAGGGCAATTATTCCATTATGCCTGGCTCGTTTTATGTACGAGCTTTTATTAAACAATATGCAGAAGCTGTTGGTTTGGACGCGGAAGAAATTTTAGAGACATATAAAAATGAACTACCGAGCACTCCAAATGATCAAGTAAGTCAATCGATGACGAATAGCCCTAGCAGAAGAAAAGTAACGAAAGGCCCTTCGAATAAAATGATGGAGGCTATGCCAAAAATCATTGTTGCTTTATTTATTGTAGTCATTATTGTGGCTATATGGGTGCTATGGCAATCAAAAAACAGTCCAGGGACAAGCGAAGAAGTAAATCCAACTCCTGAGATGGAATATGACACAAATGTCAATCCAATTGATAGTGAGAAGGATAAAAAAGAACAAGAAAATAAAGATGCACAGAAAAATGATAAAGATAAAGATGATACAAAAGCTACAGAAGAAACACCAACTGATGAAGATGACACTGATCAAACTGAAGAGATGAAGCAAACAATTTCCGCGGGTACTGTTGAAGCAGATGGAGCGACAACTTCTTATACGTTAACAGGGACGGATACAATGAAACTTAAAATCGAAATATCAGGCCCTACATTTGTTGGTATTCGCAATCAACAGCAACAAGAAATCTTAACAGATACGCGTGTCTATAATGCCGGGGAAGTAGTTGAATTTGACGCCTCAACACAAAACTATGTTCGTATTCGTCTCGGTAATTCAACGCAAGCTAAAATCTATATTAATGACGAACTTCTAACGTATGCACAACAAATTGTAACGCAAAATATCGTCATCAATTTCAATAAAGAACAGTAGTCATCCTATGATGACTACTTTCTTTCATCATGAAAGGTGTTAGAAAAATGAACATTCCAAATAAAATTACCATCTCTCGAATCTTGCTTATTCCATTCTTTGTCATTGTTATGATGTTTGATTTTGGCTGGGGAACATTATCGCTTTTTGGTGCAGAGATGCCAATCCATCATTTTATAGGTGCACTTATTTTTATCTTTGCTTCAACAACCGATTGGGTGGATGGTTATTACGCACGTAAGTATAACCTTGTGACTACATTTGGGAAATTTTTAGATCCCTTAGCTGACAAGTTACTTGTCTCAGCAGCCTTTATTTTAATGGTCGAGCTTAAGATGGCACCTGCTTGGGTAATTATCATTATTATTAGTCGTGAATTTGCTGTTACGGGTTTACGTTTGATTTTGGCAGGTGGAGGAGAAGTGGTCGCTGCCAATCAGCTTGGTAAAATTAAAACTTGGGCACAAATTGTAGCGATTGCTGCTGCTCTTTTACACAATACAATCTTTACATTGGTTGGTATTCCATTTGATACAATCATGCTCTATATTGCATTGTTCTTTACACTTTGGTCAGGGTGGGATTATTTCTATCTAAATCGACGTGTATTACTTGAGTCTAAATAAGAAAGGTCTTGGGATCATGAATGCTGAAATTCTTGCGGTTGGCTCAGAACTATTATTAGGTCAAATTACGAATACAAATGCGAGATTTATCTCAAGCCAGCTATCCGAGCTTGGCATCAACGTTTTTTATCATACCGTAGTGGGCGATAATGCAAAGCGTTTAGAGCAAGCTATCGAAGTGGCAGAGTCTCGTGCAGATCTCATTATTTTTTCGGGAGGACTGGGTCCAACAAAAGATGATTTAACGAAGGAAACGATTGCACGTCATCTTGGTGTTTCTCTTGAGTTTGATGAAGTAGCATTGACGTATATTGAGCAATTTTTTGCTAAACGAGGACGTCCAATGACGGAAAATAATCGTAAACAGGCATTAATTTTAGCAGGGAGTGAAGTATTAGCTAATCACCATGGAATGGCTCCAGGTATGATCTTCACAAAAAGTGATCGCACTTATATTTTATTACCAGGACCTCCAAAAGAGTTAGAACCAATGTTTCAATTTGAGGCTAAACCTAAACTTGCTGCGATGCTTAATGATGGAGGGATCATTGCATCACATGTTATGCGATTTTATGGAATTGGTGAGGCCGAGCTTGAAGTACAAGTTCAAAATATTTTAGATGCACAAACCAATCCAACAGTTGCTCCACTTGCTTCTGATGGTGAGGTAACGTTACGCGTAACAGCTAAAGCCGCAACAGAGCAGCAAGCTAGGGAGCTTATTAAGGCAAAGGTTGCGGAAATACAAGCACTTGTTGGTGATTATCAATATGGTGTAGATGATGATTCCCTTGCCTCAAAAACGGTAGAAATGCTATTGGATAATAAGCTAACAATCGCGGCTGCAGAAAGTTTAACTGCTGGGTTATTTCAATCTGAGCTTGCGGAAATTCCAGGGGTAGGCAATGCTCTTATAGGAGGCGTTGTTACCTATGCAGCAGATGCGAAAGTAAAACAGCTAGGCATTTCACAAGAATTAATTGATACACATGGTGTTGTGAGTGCTGAGTGTGCGGCGGCCATGGCAAGTGCTGTTCGTGAGAAATTTGCTACAAATATTGGGATTGGCCTTACAGGAGAAGCAGGTCCCACTGCGCATGATCATCAGCCAGTAGGTACTGTTTGGATTGGTATTGCCATAAATGATGAGGAGCCGCTTACATATTTACTTCATTTATCAGGCATGCGGAATACGAATCGACTCCGTGCGGTGAAATTTACATGCCACTATTTAATGCAGCTGTTAGAAGAACGTGGCTACACAAAACGTTATTAAAATAGAGTAAAACATAGGAATTTGGGTAGAGGAAAACTATCCAAATTTTTATTTTGAAGGAAAATCGAATAAATGTTCGCTTTTTTCTTGCGTGTTTTCTCAAAAACAAGTATAGTAGAGATAGATAAAAACAGTGAACAGTTTTCGAAGGAGGAAAATGAATGAGTGATCGTAAAGCAGCCTTAGAACAGGCTCTAAAACAAATTGAAAAGAATTTTGGTAAAGGTTCCATCATGAAACTCGGTGAAAAAACCGATTTAGAAATTGCCACATCTTCAAGTGGTTCACTTGCACTTGATGCTGCATTAGGAGTGGGTGGATATCCACGTGGACGTATTATTGAAGTATACGGTCCAGAATCATCTGGTAAAACAACTGTTGCTCTGCATGCCATTGCTGAAGTACAAGCAACAGGTGGACAAGCAGCATTTATCGATGCTGAGCATGCATTAGACCCAATCTATGCACAAAAATTAGGTGTTAATATTGATGAGCTATTATTATCACAGCCTGACACAGGTGAACAAGCACTTGAAATCGCAGAAGCATTAGTGCGTAGTGGTGCTATTGATATTATCGTAATTGACTCTGTTGCTGCCTTAGTACCAAAAGCTGAAATTGAAGGGGATATGGGTGACTCTCATGTCGGCTTACAAGCCCGTTTAATGTCTCAAGCTTTACGTAAACTATCAGGTGCAATTAATAAATCAAAAACGATTGCTATATTCATTAACCAAGTTCGTGAAAAAATTGGTGTTATGTTCGGTAATCCAGAAACAACACCAGGTGGACGTGCACTTAAATTCTACAGCTCTGTCCGTTTAGAAGTGCGTCGTGCAGAAGCTATTAAACAAGGTAATGATATTGTTGGTAACCGAACTAAAATTAAAATTGTTAAAAATAAAGTAGCACCACCTTTCCGTACAGCTGAAGTAGATATTATGTATGGAGAAGGAATTTCTAAAGAAGGCGAAACAGTCGATTTAGGTGTGGAATTAGACATTGTACAAAAAAGCGGTTCTTGGTATGCATATGGCGATGAGCGCTTAGGTCAAGGACGAGAAAATGCTAAACAGTATTTAAAGGAAAATACTGCTGTCCTGGAAGACATAGCAAACAAAATCCGAGCTTCCTATGGTATTGCGGCTTCTTCTTATACAATTGCTGCACATGATGATGAAGAAGAGATGGATGAAGAATTAATGTTACTTCTTGAAGAAGAATAATTAATGAATGATTGCATTGTTCCCACTTTATTGAGGGGGCAATGCATTTTTTTGTCTATATTCTTAAATTTTTACACATAATAAGAGAGAAGCTATGTACTTCGGTGTTTATTTCTAATGTACTGTTTTTTTATTAATTGTATTTAACGTGAAAATTTTCTAGTGAAATAGTAATAGGAAAAAAATTCGCTGAATGGATAGGACTTACTTTTTTTTGGCTAAGGTGGCGAACAGACGCCCGACTATCCTTGACAGAGCTTGAGGCTAGCTATACAATTAAATATGTATAATTTCTGAATTATGACTTTAAATAGGCAGTACATTTTATCTTCATTTAGCAAATGTTTTATAGTGAATTGTCCTTTAAAATGGATGTCTAAACGCCTACTGGATGAAGATAATGCCTTTGGCCAATGAAACGGGTTTTGCACAAATTCTAACAAAATCTGGTGCATTTTAGCTAAGGCGACATAGATGTATGCGCCGACTGAAACTGTAATACCCAAATAGCAAGAGGAGGTGTTCATATGGATGGAATTACTATCATCTCCGCTTTGCTTGGACTCATCGTTGGTGCCGCTGTTAGCTATATCTACATGAAAAAAGTGAATGACTCAAAAATCACTGGTGCTAAACATGTCGCTGAAACAATCGTTGAAGAAGGAAAACGAGAAGCGGAGGCAATGAAAAAAGAAGCACTACTTGAAGCCAAAGATGAAACTCACAAATTTCGTACTGAAGCTGAAAATGACATTCGTGAACGTCGTTTAGAACTTCAAAAACAAGAGAACCGTTTATTGCAAAGAGAAGAGAATCTTGATCGCAAAGATGATGCTCTAAATAAGAGAGAAGCTGGCTTAGAGCGCAAAGAACAAGCTCTAGCTGAAAGACAACAGCATATTGAACAGATGGAGAGCAAAGTGGACGAGCTCATGGCATCACAAAAAACAGAGCTAGAACGTATTTCTGCTTTAACTAGGGATGAAGCTAAATCAATTATCCTCAATGAAGTAGAAAAAGAGTTATCAACTGATATTGCTGTGATGACGAAGGAAGCTGAAACACGTGCGAAAGAAGACTCAGATAAAAAAGCACGTGAAATTTTATCATTAGCACTACAACGCTTTGCTGCAGATCACGTAGCAGAAACAACTGTATCTGTTGTGAACTTGCCAAATGATGAAATGAAGGGACGTATTATTGGTCGTGAAGGCCGTAATATCCGCACATTGGAAACGTTAACAGGAATTGATTTAATTATTGATGATACGCCAGAAGCGGTTATATTATCAGGCTTTGATCCAATTCGCCGTGAAACAGCACGACTTGCACTTGAAAAACTTGTACAGGATGGTCGTATTCACCCAGCTCGTATTGAGGAAATGGTGGAAAAAGCTCGACGTGAAGTGGATGAACAAATCCGCGAAACAGGTGAGCAAACTACATTTGAAATTGGTATTCATAACTTACATCCAGATTTAATGAAAATTTTAGGCCGCATGAAATATCGTACAAGCTATGGACAAAACGTCCTAAAACATTCAATTGAAGTTGCACATTTGGCAGGATTACTCGCTGCTGAACTTGGCGAAGATGTAGCATTGGCTCGCCGTGCAGGCTTATTACATGATATTGGAAAAGCAATTGACCATGAAGTTGAAGGAAGCCACGTCGAAATTGGTGTGGAATTAGCAACAAAATATAAGGAACACCCAGTTGTTATTAATAGTATTGCCTCGCATCATGGTGATACTGAAGCAACATCTGTTATTGCGGTATTAGTCGCTGCAGCTGATGCATTATCAGCAGCTCGTCCAGGTGCACGTAGTGAAACACTTGAAAACTATATCCGCAGACTTGAAAAGTTAGAGGAAATTTCAGAAAGCTATGATGGCGTAGAAAAATCTTTTGCGATTCAAGCTGGACGTGAAATTCGTATTATTGTACAACCTGAAAAAATTGATGATTTAGCCTCTCATCGTCTTGCACGTGATATTCGCAAACGTATTGAGGAAGAACTCGATTATCCAGGTCATATTAAAGTAACAGTTATTCGCGAAACACGTGCTGTGGAATACGCGAAATAAATAATAAAATATTAGGCATCCCTTGACCGAGGTCAGGGGATGCCTTTTTGTATGTGAATAAAATTCGATGTAATCTACCCAGTAAGAATAAATGGATGATTCCAACAATATAGTATGGAATAAAGCATAGTGAACTAGCCTCAACATGAATACCTTTTAAAAATTAACCAGCCTAGTTATACTCCGTTTTTACAACTGGTTTATGTTTTGACAAGGAGTGAAGAGCATTGAAAGAAACGATCACATTACAAGATATATTGAAAATAGTCCGAGAAAATCTTCTTTTTATCATAAGTTTTACACTTTTCGTAGGGTTGGTTACGGCCTTTATTAGCATCTTTATTTTAAAACCTACCTATGAGGCAGAAACGCAAATTTTAGTTAACCAAAAAAATATAGAGCAACCACATTTAGGCGTACAACAGGTTGAAACAGATCTCCGACTTATTAATACGTATAACATTATCATTACAAGCTCAGCTATTTTATCTAAAGTTATAAATAAGCTAGATTTGGATGTCACACCTGAAGTGTTAATGGATCAAATTACTGTATCAAGTGCCAATAATTCGCAAGTCGTCAATATTAATGTTGTAGACAAGCAAGCAGAATTGGCTGTTGAAATTGCCAATACAATAGCAGATGTGTTTCAAGAGGAGATCCAAGTTTTAATGACGGTTGATAATGTTAATATTTTGTCAGTTGCAAAATTAGATAAGGAGCCTGTACCGATTGCGCCAAATAAAACTCTTTATGTTGTAGCAGCCTCGTTTATTGGTTTTGTTTTAAGTGCTGCCTTCATAATTATAATAGAGAGCTTAGATACTACAATCAAGACAGAGCGAGATATTGAAGAGTTGATAGGGCTACCGATTATAGGCTTGATTAGTCAAATTAGTGATTCTCACAATAAAAGTGCTAGGATAAAATCCCGTAAAACGAGGAGGGGATCATAATGTTCTGGAAAAAAAAGAAAAAAAAGAAGCTAGTGAAAATGGCACGAAAACTTGTGACGATTGCAAATGGCCAATCTTTTATTTCTGAACAATTTCGAACAATCCGAACAAATATTACATTTTCAATGCCAGATAAAGAGATTAAAACAATATTAGTGACATCTGCAACACCAGGTGAAGGAAAGTCAACCAATGCAGCGAATATAGGCGTTGTTTTTGCACAAGAAGGAAAACGAGTCATCATCGTAGATGCAGATTTACGTAAACCAACAATGCATTATACGTTTCTATTGCAAAATGCTAGGGGACTATCAAATTTACTAACAAGACATTTTACAATGTCCGAAGTTATCAATAGTACAGATATTGCTAATCTATTTGTCTTGACGAGTGGGCCTATTCCACCCAATCCAGCAGAGTTACTGGCTTCTAATGTAATGGAGAGTGTAATAGAAAACCTAAAGAAAGAGTTTGACATCATTATTTTTGATGCGCCACCGATTTTATCTGTGACGGATGCTCAAATTTTGTCCAATAAATGTGATGGTACATTATTAATTGTAAACAGTGGAGTTGCAGAAAATGAAAGTGTGTTAAAAGCAAAGTCAAACCTAGAAGCCTCAAAAGCAAATATTTTAGGCGTCATATTAAATAACTATAAAATGCCACTCCATCAATATTATGAACAATATTATTATTAATTCAAGTACTTAGACAGGGAAGTGAAGTACAGTGATTGATATACACAGTCATATATTATTTGATGTCGATGATGGTCCGAAAACGATTGAAGAGACACTTTGTTTATTTGAGCAGGCAGTTTTGGAGGGGATTACAACGATTGTTTCCACTTCGCATGCTTTACATCCATTGTATAATGTTCCTTTTAATGTAGTGAATGAACAAATCAAACAGTTGCAAATGGCAATTGACCAACGTAACATGCCGTTAAAACTTTACACGGGACAAGAGGTACGCTTGGCGGGTAATATACTAGAATTGTATGAAAAAAAACAATTACATACATTAGCACATTCCAATTATTTGCTGTTGGAACTCCCCTCTAATCATATTCCAAAATATACAAAGGATATCATCTACTCGTTATTAACAGCAGGCATAACACCCATTATTGCACACCCAGAACGAAATAGAGTCATTACAGAAAATCCAAGTCATTTGGAACAAATTATACGGGAGGGGGCACTTGCACAAATTACAGCAGGAAGTTTAGCAGGATTGTTTGGAAAAGCCATCCAAAAGCTTTCAATAAAATTTGTGCGCTCGAATCTTGTCCATACATATGGTTCGGATGTGCATAACTTAAGTACACGTCCTTTCTTATTTGAAAGGGGTCTTCGATATTTAGAAAAGCAAAAAGACTTAGATATGGTAGATTTTTTGCTTGAGAACAACGAACGAATCATAAACAATCAGCCATTAATTGTATATGAACCAGATGATACTTTCACAAAAAAATGGTGGAAGTTTTTTTAAAATGCGAGAGCATCTTTCAGCTGGAAGGATATAAAAGATAGCAACAAGTAGCTGAAGCGCTGGAGACATTCAGTGTTTAAGGGGGCCGTATGGGATGCGAGTTGTTTTTATGAGGAGTAACCCTGTTTCACCAGACCCAAGGGTTGAAAAAGAAGCACTTTGCCTTGTGAAAAATAATTGGAATGTCCACATTTTAGCTTGGGATAGGGATAATAAATATAAAGTAAAGGACCAACTGCTAGAAGGTGAACATGCAATCCGTATTACAAGGTTTGGTATTCCTGCAACATTTGGAGGAGGTTTGAAAAGGAATTTATTTCCAATTATAAAATTTCAGATTAAACTTTTTCAGTGGTTACTTCGCCATAAAAATACGTATGATATGATTCACGCTTGTGATTTTGATACAGCACTAATAGGTACAATATGTGGGAAATTACTTCGTAAAAAAGTAATCTATGACATGTTTGATTCGTATACCTCACCATTTTATGGACCAGTGAGTATTGGAAAGGTCATTGAAAGTATAGATTTACGTCTTATGAATAGTGTAGATGCAGTCATTATATGTACAGAAAAGCGTAAAGAACAGATTGCTAAAGCTTCACCTAAAAAAATAGAGATCATATATAATACCCCGCGTTATATAGATTCAAATAATCGCTTAGATTTGAATCCGAAAAAAGTAAAAATAGTTTATGTAGGCATACTTACTGAAAATCGGTTGATTAATGAATTGGTTGAAGTAGTAAAGAATACGCCAAGTTATGAGCTGCATATTGGTGGATTTGGTAAATTAGCCGATACATTGCTGCAAACTTCAAAAATGCATGACAACATTCACTTTTACGGTAAGTTACCCTATGAAAAAACAATAGAGTTAGAAAATAGTTGTGACATTATGACGGCTATTTATGATCCTAACATTTCTAACCACTATTATGCTGCACCCAATAAATTCTATGAAGCATTAATGCTTGGTAAACCTTTGATTATGGTAAAAAATACGGGAATGTCGGAAGTAGTTGCAGCAAATAATTTTGGAGAACTTATTGATTATAATAGAGAGAGTTTACAAAAAGGAATTGAGAATTTGGTAAAGCGTAGAAAAGAATGGTCAGAAATTTCTCATGAAATGAAGGCACTCTACGAAGAAAGTTATAGCTGGGCGAAAATGGAGAAACGAATCACTGATTTATACAGTAATTTATAAAAGCTGTGCGAAGGACGGAGTGACTCGTAGCGGCAATCGATATCCCAATTGAGGAAATTTGTTCATCCACAATCGTAAGAGCAATATGAAAATTTACAATAGTATTGGATTTTTAGGGGGACTAAATATGAAGATATTATTTGTTGCACAAAATTTTCAAATGGGTGGTATCCAAAAGGCATTGATTAATATGCTAAAAGAAATCAGCCTCTACGAGCAATATAAGATAGATGTTTTTACATTTAGTGGCGGGGAATTAATGAACGATATTCCCTCCAATGTGAAGGTAAATACAGGGAACTTACTGTTGCAACTAATTGCTACACCTTTTGCTGAAGTGAAAAAAGGAAGTAACATATGGCATATTATTTTACGAATTTTGTGTATGATAGTCGTTCGATTGATAGGTTCCCACAACTTCTACTCGATGCTATTAAAAAAACATCGTATTAATGGTCATTATGATATCGCCATTTCTTATTTTAATGATGTACCTAATCAATATTTCAATAGAGGTACCAATTTATTTGTAGATCACTTTGTGGTAGCAGATCGTAAGTTCGCATGGATCCATACAGATCCCATTAAAGCGAATTTTAATTATGAAGCTTGTGTCAAAACCTATAAAAATTTTGATCGATTGTTCTGTGTTTCGGTAGCATGTAAGGAAAATTTGATAAATTTTCTTCCTGAATATCAACATAAAATTCAAGTGATTTATAACTTTTTCCCAATTGAAGAGATTAAAGAGCTGGCATGTCAATATACACCGTTTCTAAAAAGCGAGTTGGATTTAATATCTGTTGGGCGCATTGAAAATAGTACAAAAAGGTTCGACCTTATTCCACATCTGTGTAAGTTGTTAAAGGAAGCTTCTATAAATAATTTCCGCTGGCGCATTTTAGGGGATGGACCAGACCTTTTGGCCAATCAGCAACTAGCTCTGCAATTAGGCGTAGAGGATGTAGTTGAATTTGTAGGGGAAATAAAAAATCCGTATCCCTATATAAAATGTAGTGATGTATTCATTTTAACATCAGCCTATGAAGGCTATCCAATGGTCATAGGGGAGGCATTAATTGTACAAACGCCTGTTATTACAACGGACTTTGCAGCAGCAGGTGAGCAAATATGTAATGGTCATAACGGGTTGATAACAGGCTTTAATGTTGAAGACATCTTTCAAGTCATTGCCAATGTAATGAAAAATACAGAATTACTAAATAATATGAAAAATTACATAGAAGAAAATCACTACACAAACGAAAAAGCTCAAGAGCAACTAGAATTGGAGTTTGATGCTATATGATAGTGGAAAATAAAAATTTTAGTGTGCTCATTTGCATTATTTCTAGTATCTTTGTCGTATTAAAAATATATACAGGTAGTAATCTATTTCTCTGGATCTTCTTTCTTTTAACAAGTACGGCGATGCTGCTAGATAAGCAGCAGCATCGAATTCACTATTTATTGTTTTTTATTTCATGGGTTTATGTCATTAAATTTGATATATCTGGCTATTCACTGCTTGTCGTACTTAGTTCTTTCTATATTTTGTTAAGTATTTTGACGATCTTTTTACAAAAGCAAGGCATATCAAAACGTCTCTTATTGACATTTTTCTTATTTGCGTTTTATACGGTGGCCGTAACGTTAGTTAGTGGTGGCAATCTTATAGCAGTTTTAGGCTTTGTGTTGAATTATAGTGTGCTCTTTTGTGCAGTAGTGACTATCAATGATAGGGCATATTTCAGAAGGTATACGTATATCTATGCATTGGGTTTACTAGCTGCTTCGATCGTTCGATTAATCAGTTATTCTGTTCCAAAAATTGATCATTTTATAGAGTCAATGACCGTTGTGAATACAGTGAAGACAATGAACTCAATTAGTACAAGATTTACGGGTTTAGATTTAGATCCAAATTACTTTAGTTTGCAAGTATTAATAGCAATGGCTTGTTTATTAGTGCTTTTTAATCTGGATGGAAAAAAGGAGAAAAAGTCAATTGTATTACTCGTAATATTAGCGTTTTTTGGCATACTGACATATTCCAAAATGTTTATTATTACATTCGTCGTTTTCATTTTGATGACATTCATCGTATTCATTAAAAATAATGTGAAGACAGCCATTAAGTTTTCAACTTTTATAGTGATCATATGTGGGGCTGTACTCTATTTTTTTTACGAGTCTTTATTCGGAATTTATTGGATTCGGTTTTTCGGGTCAGGAATATCGACAGATGCTATTACCACTGGTCGAGTGAGTAGTTGGAGCATATTTATCAATGAAATCCTTCAAAACACGAAAGTATTTGTTTTGGGAGCAGGATTTGGCACAAGCTTTGCGAAGGTGAAGATGGCACATACAATGTACTTATCAACTCCCTATTATATAGGCTTACTTGGAGTAGCCTTGTCAGTACTATACATTTCAAGCCTCTATAAAGTACTTAGAGAGAATGTCGGTATTATTAATACACCAGGCTTTCAAATCCTCTCAATTAACGCTATTCCTCTCTATATCGTGTTACTAGCGAATATAGGACTTGATTCATTTGTCATGGATTATTTTCCATATCATATTTTATTAATTATGTTAGCTCTGACTATGAGTAAAAGTAAGACGGAACTACTTACGATGAATGAGAGGTGAGGTGAGTGCCATTTTTAAGCATTATTGTCCCCATCTATAATACGGAGCCTTACTTAAATATGTGTCTTGATAGCATTTTGAGACAGGAATTCGTGGATTTTGAGTTGATATTAGTGAATGATGGCTCGACTGATAACTGCTCAGTAATTTGCGATGAATATGCCGAAGCTGATACAAGAATTACTGTCATTCATCAAGCAAATAGTGGTGCTGTCAGTGCCCGTAAAGCAGGGCTAAGCGTCGCCAAAGGACAGTATATTGGATATGTAGATAGTGATGATTGGATTGAAGTGGATATGTACAAATCATTATGCAATGCTGCACGTGATTTTGATGTAGATATTGTCATTTGTGACATTGTAGAAAATTATCCACTCCAAGAAGTGAAGAGAGCGCAGCTTGTCGCGCCCGGTTTGTACAGGAAGGATAGGCTGGAAAAAGAAGTGTATCCAATTATGCTATATTCGGGCGAGTATTACCGTTTTGGATTATTTCCATCTTTGTCTAATAAAATATTTAAAAGAGGCCTATTAGAGAAAAATCTATTTGATGTGGATGAAAAAATTTGCATGGGGGACGATGCTGCTTGTACGTATCCAAGCTTATTTGATGCAGAAAGTATTTATATATTAGAAAATCAATACCTCTACCATTACCGTCAGCATACTGCTTCCATGACAGCTAGTTATGATCAGCTGTTTTTTAACAAAATACTTATTTTGTATGAACAATTGAAAGTTTTAAAGCACAGAAAAGCAGACCTGGTTCCTAATTTTACTGAACAACTTCAGTATTATTTTACTTATTTAATGATTGCAGCAGTGAATAATGAAATGAATAGATTTAACTTTAAGCGTTTACATGAAAAGCGTATCTTTATCAAGAAAATGTTGATTCATGAAGCGTTTCATGAATCGTTGCACACTATTCGTATGACAAATATGCCGCTCAAATCAAAGGCCTACATTTGGTTATTAAGGAAAAAACAAATTCTATTACTTTTCATGTTGAATAGGATCAATCGGTGGATAATTGATTGTAAAGGATTAATTCCCACTTTTACTAAAAGAAAAGGTGCTTACCAGCATGAGAACTAAGAGGGTAGTTTTAAATTTAATGTCTAATGTATTGCTACAAGTTGTTGCAGCGGTTATTAATTTCATTTTGCCTCGACTATTTATGACAACATATGGCTCTGCTACAAACGGGCTTGTTTCGTCGATTAAGCAATTTTTAAGTTATTTAAAAATAGTAGAGGCAGGTGTTGGTAGTGCATCCATAGTGGCGCTCTATAAGCCACTGGCCCAGAGAGATAAGGACCAAATAAATGGAATTCTTTCAGCAACTAATCTTTTTTATAGACGCTCGGGTTATGTCTTTGTTGGGTTAGTCGCCATTTTGGCCATTTGTTATCCGTTAATAGTAGGCGATGAGGTGAACCCTCGAACAGCTTTTTACATGGTACTTATTTTGGGGATAAGTGGCATGTGGGAGTATTTTTTTATAGGGAAATATTTAGTCCTACTGTCGGCAGATCAAAAAAGCTATGTTATTTTTCGCATTCAAACAATCTTGCTTTTTATGAGTGCATTATTGTCAATTGCTTTGATAGTCCTTGGCTTTTCCATCGTCGTTGTCGTTGCTAGTTCAAGTGCCTTAATGTTACTTGATGTTCTTTTTTTAAAATTATATGTTAAAAAAAAATATCCGTATTTCAATAGTAAAGAACAAGCTAATACGTTAGCAATTAAAAATAAATGGGATGCTTTAATTCATCAAATTGCCTCGTTAATTATATTTAACACACCGTTTATTTTAATAACGATTTTTTTAGGCTTAACAGAAGTTAGTGTATTTACAGTTTATAGTATGGTGTTTAATGCAATCACATTGTTCATCTCCACTTTTTCAGGGGCGATATTAGCAGCTTTTGGTGATATTCTCGTTAAAGAGGATAAGGACGCACTTCGGAAACAGTTTCATCATTTTGAATATATTTTTTATGGCATTATTGCTTTTAGTTACACATGTACGGCTATTTTAATATTGCCTTTTATAACAATTTATACAGCGGGTATTGAAGATGCCAATTACATAAGGCCATGGCTGGCAATATTGTTTGTCATTGTAGGAATTGTGAATACAATTCGGATTCCTGCGAATACGTTAGTGAACGCTGCAGGGCATTTTGGAGAGACGAAAAATCGTGCCATTATGGAAGCATTAATGAACCTAGTAGCGTCTCTTGTTTTTGTACAGTTTTTTGGCGCAGAAGGAATATTACTAGGAGGAATTTGTTCATACGTCTACCGAACTTATGATTTAATCATTTATTCTTCAAAAGTGATTTTACAAAGTTCCCCTTTAGATACTGTCAAAAAAATTGTGCGTAATAGTATCTTTGCATTTCTTGCAGCGACACCATTTATATTCTTTTTTGAGCTCCATATTACAAGTGCCAGTTCATGGCTTGTAGCAGCTATATGTATTTCCCTGTGGACGATGTTTATTGTATTAGTAGGTAATTTTATTATTGAGCCTAAAGCAATGCGAGATATTTTGATGCAATTAAAGCGGACAATTACCGATAGTTAATAATTTTATCCCTGCATTTTAGTAAGGTAAGAAGCATAATTGAAAGGCAAATAGATTCCTTTGAAATGGCAGGTGATGATGATGAAAAGAGAAGTCAAAGAAATATATTTACTACGATTCGTTGCTTGCTTAGGAATTGTGTTAATGCATAGTGTTACGTTGGCGTTGAACATGTATAACATAGAAGAAGGCCCACAATTCGTAATCCTGACATCAATTCAGCTGATCTTTATGTTCGGGACACCTCTTTTTATATTTATCTCAGAGTTTGTCATTGCCTTTTCCTATTCAGATCGTTTGCCGAAAAAGTTTTATGTAAAACGTTATAAATATATTTTAGTTCCGTTTCTTTTTATTGGGTTCCTTGATGCAGTTCTTAAATCAATTGAATCACCTACTATTGAATTTGCAAAAAAACTCCTACTGAATTATTTAGAAGGTGATTTTCATGGTTATTTTATCGTAATTATCTTTCAGTTTTATATCATACATCCATTTTTTGTGAAATTTATTGTATCGAGATATCCAGCCCATAAAGTAATAATAACTGCGTTTATTATTAATTTTGGTTACTTAGCCTTTTTTAATTTTTTGGATCCATATAAGTATTTTCCGTATTTGTCTTATATTAGTTTGCAATGGGATTTCTTTAATAAGATGCCATTTCCTGCGTGGATTGCTTATTTTATAGTAGCTTATTATTGTGGGAAAAATTATGAAAAATTTCTATCGTTGTTACAGCGTTTTCGTCATCTGCTACTAATAGTATCGCTAATCACAGTAAGCATTTTGCTAGCCTCCCAACTATCAGGTATCATTACGGAAGTTCATTCTAAGAGAATAGACGTTATCCTTTATACATTCAGTATAGCTTTTCTGTTATTTTTCATCGCGAGTACCAGAAGAAAAATGCCGAAATTTATCATTTTTATTAGTCGATATTCCTTCGGTATCTATTTATTACATCCCCTAGTTAATAGCCTACTTAAAATTTTTTTAACGAATGTTATCGAAACATTAAGTGTCTTCTCTGTCATTGCCATTTCATTTATTATCAGTATTAGTTGCTCTATTTGTATAACCTATGTAATGAGTAAATGGCAATTCGGTGCATTTTTTGTAGGGCAACTCACTAACAATGGGAACTCCTCTAATAAAGATGCACAATTACCCGTACATCAATCCTAGATAAACTGGTGCTATCCAATAAGATAATAGTTTCCAAAGCGTAAATTGAGTATGGCTTACGTTTTTACTTTGCGATTGCTAAAGCAAAGATGGTAAACTAAAAGTTGTTATTTAGAGAAAGTGTGGTCTTGCATAATGAAAGTTCTATTTATTGGTGATATTGTTGGTTCAATTGGTCGAGATGCGGTGGAAAAATATTTACCTCGCTTAAAAAAGAAGTATAAACCAGATGTTGTGATTGCAAATGGGGAAAATGCTGCAGCTGGACGAGGGATTACTCGTAATATTTATAACAGCCTGCTACAAATAGGTGTAGATGTCATTACAATGGGCAATCATACATGGGACAATAAAGACATTTTTGATTTTATTGATGATGCGGATTATTTAATTCGACCAGCAAACTTTTCAAATGAAGCACCTGGTAAAGGTATGGTTCAAATTTCTAAAAATGGTGTGACATTATCCGTCATTAATTTACATGGTCGTGTATTTTTACCTCCACATGAGGATCCGTTTGCAATGGCAGATCAATTGATTGCAGAAGCACGACAAATATCTCCACTTGTCTTCGTGGATTTTCATGCTGAAGCGACTAGTGAAAAAATTGCTCTTGGTTGGCATTTAGATGGGAAGGCTTCAGCCGTTGTAGGCACACATACACATGTGCAAACAGCAGACGCAAGAATTTACCCTCAAGGTACAGCTTATATCACGGATGTTGGTATGACAGGTCCATATGATGAAATTTTAGGTATGACGAAGGAAAGTGTCATCTACAAATTCCAAACAAACATGCCATCTCGTTTTGAAGTTCCGAAAAAAGGGCGAGAGGTTTTAAGTGGTTTCTTTGTAGAGATAAATGATCGCACAGGGAAAGCTATTGCCTGTGAACGCATTTATATAAATGAAGACTATCCATTTCAAGGGTAGATAAGTCGAAGAATGTTTTTTTACGTTTCTTTTTCAGGGATATAGGTTTCTTTGTCAAACTAGTCTATTTCCGTTTTGCGGAGCATAAAATGTGCTACGGACAATAACTTGAGGTCCAAAAAGGGGGACACATGAGTTGTTGAGCGTAAACACTATTCGCGAAACGGGGAGGAATAATTGTGGATTCATTAAAAGTATCATCACGCTCTAATCCAAATTCAGTTGCAGGTGCATTAGTCGCGGTAATCAGAGAAAAAGGGCAGGCAGAAATGCAAGCAGTTGGGGCAGGTGCACTTAACCAAGCCGTGAAAGCAGTGGCCATTGCACGCGGATTTGTAGCGCCAAGTGGCACAGATTTAATTTGCGCGCCGGCGTTTGCCGATATTTTGATTGCTGGAGAAGAACGAACAGCATTAAAGCTGCTAGTGGAAAAACGTATTCGATAAAAAAGTAATGAAGTAAAATGCTCTGTCACATAATATTGTGGTGGAGCATTTTTTCGTTTTCCTATTTACATATGATAGATGTCACTTGAAATAGGGGCGTGATTTTGCTTAGATTTGAAAATTACAACTTTATGAACAGGATTTTCAGTCAAAGGTCTGATTTTCGCCTAAATCGTGGAGAAACAATAGTCCAGACGGTTTCTTCGTGTTAAACTTATGAAGGAAAAATAATAGTACACATTGGATTTAAGGAGTTGTTGACATGTTACATCAGCTTTCATGGAAAGTCGGTGGGCAACAGGGTGAAGGGATTGAGAGTACAGGTGAGATTTTCTCAATGGCAATGAATCGTCTAGGCTATTTCCTATACGGTTATCGTCACTTCTCTTCTCGAATTAAAGGTGGCCATACGAATAATAAAATTACAGTTCGTCCAACAGAAGTACGTTCAATTGCGGATGATTTAGATATTTTAGTGGCATTCGATCAAGAAACAATTGATGTCAATTATAAAGAGCTTACAGAGAAGGGTATTATTTTAGCTGATGCAAAATTTGATCCTGTTAAACCAGAGGATTCAAAAGCTCCATTATTTGCAGTACCGTTCACTGAAGTAGCAGCAGAGCTTGGTACTTCGTTAATGAAAAACATGGTGGCTATCGGAGCAACTGCGTCATTGCTAAACCTAGAAGATGCAGTATTCCAAAATGTTGTCGATGATATTTTTGGTAAAAAGGGCGAAGAAGTCGTTCAAAAAAATATGGAAGCCATTACACGTGGTCGTCAAATTATGAATGAGCTTTTAGGTGATCGTATAGGCGAATGGGAGCTTGCACCTGCGGATGGTAAACGTCGTATGTTTATGATTGGGAACGACGCAATAGCACTTGGCGCAATAGCTGCTGGGACACGCTTTATGGCAGCATACCCAATTACACCTGCCTCTGAAATTATGGAATATTTAATTAAAAAATTACCGAAGTTCGGTGGCACTGTCATCCAAACGGAAGATGAGATTGCTGCAGCAACAATGGCTATTGGAGCTAACTTTGGCGGTGTACGTTCCTTTACCGCTTCTGCTGGTCCTGGTCTTTCATTAATGATGGAAGCAATTGGTCTTTCAGGTATGACTGAGCAACCTTTAGTAGTAGTGGATACACAACGTGGTGGCCCTTCAACTGGGTTACCAACTAAGCAAGAACAATCTGACTTGATGGCTATGCTTTACGGTACACATGGAGAAATTCCTAAGGTAGTCATTGCACCTTCTACGATGGAGGAAGCTTTCTTTGATACGATCCAAGCATTTAACATTGCAGAGGAATTACAATTACCAGTAATCTTAATGACAGATTTACAATTATCTCTAGGTAAACAATCTGTTGAGCCATTTGATTATAATAAAATTGAAATTCGTCGCGGTAAAATTGTGATGGATGATCTTGAGGAAGCGGCAGATAAAGCCTACTTCAAGCGTTATGAAGATACAGAAGATGGCATTTCACCTCGTGTATTACCAGGAACATTACATGGTATTCATCACGTTACAGGTGTTGAACATGATGAAACAGGGAAGCCATCTGAGGCAACGGGTAATCGCCAAACTCAAATGGATAAACGCTTCCGCAAATTAGAGAGCTTGAAATTTGATAACCCAGTCTATGTCAATGCACCACATGAGGAAGCCGATATTTTATTAGTAGGCTTTAACTCAACAAGAGGAGCTATTGAGGAAGTGCAAGAACGACTGAATGCGCAAGGAATGAAAGTGAATCATGCACATATTCGTTTAATTCACCCATTCCCATCTGCGGAAATGGCACCTCTTATTACACAAGCGAAAAAAGTGATCGTTGTAGAAAATAACTATACAGGTCAATTAGCTAATATTATGAAGATGAATGTTGGTGGTCACGATAAAATCGCGACAATCACTAAATATAATGGTACACCATTCTTGCCAGGTGAATTAGAAAATCGTGTGAAGGAGTTGACTCGCTAATGGCAACATTTAAGGATTTTCGTAATACAGTGAAACCAAACTGGTGCCCAGGCTGTGGAGACTTCTCCGTACAAGCAGCTATCCAACGTGCTGCTGCAAATGTTGGCATTGAACCAAATGAACTTGCTGTCATTTCAGGAATTGGTTGTTCAGGTCGAATTTCAGGATATATCAATTCTTATGGATTCCATGGTATTCATGGTCGTGCACTTCCGATTGCACAGGGCTTGAAAATGGCTAATCGTGATTTACATGTCATCGCTTCAGGCGGTGATGGTGATGGATTTGCAATTGGTATGGGGCATACAATTCATGCAATCCGCCGTAATATTGATATTACTTATATCGTGATGGATAACCAAATCTATGGTCTTACAAAAGGTCAAACATCTCCACGTTCTGCTGCTGGATTTATTACAAAATCTACACCAGGTGGAGCGATTGAGCCATCATTGAAACCATTAGAGGTAGCATTAACAAGTGGTGCGACATTTGTGGCACAGGGCTTCTCTACTGACATTAAAGAATTAACAGCTCTAATTGAAGCTGGTATTAACCATAAAGGCTTCTCGTTTATCAATGTCTTTTCACCTTGTGTAACGTATAACAAAGTGAACACCTATGATTGGTTTAAAGAAAACCTAACAAAATTAGCGGATGTTGAAGGTTATGACCAGTCAGATCGTGGTATGGCGATGCGTACAGTGATGGAGCATGAGGGCTTAGTAACAGGCATTATTTATCATGATACGGAAACAAGGTCTTATCAAGAAAAAGTACCTGGCTACTCTGAGTTACCATTAACAGATATCGATATCAAAATGAGCGAAAATGATTTTAATGATTTAATAAAAGAATTTATGTAAAAAAGATAGAAACGAAGCATTTGGAATGTCATCATTCCAAATGCTTTTTTTGTGCTTTAGTAAGTGTTTGATCGTGGGTAAATACATAGCCACTTTGAGTATTTGATATGATCCTTATAAAATCCTTATATTTATTTTTTACACTTAGGTCATTGAAAGGATGATGACTAATTATGAAAGACTTGATTTTGAAAACAAACAATCTTAATAAAACGTTTAAAGGACAAAAAATCGTAGACAATTTATCTTTAGAAATTAAACGCAATACGGTATATGGCTTACTTGGACCGAACGGAGCGGGGAAATCTACAACCTTAAAGATGATAACGGGCATGCTACGACCTAATGAAGGAGATATCATTTTTAATGGACATTTATGGACTCGAAAAGATCTGCAGAATATCGGAGCCTTAATTGAAACACCACCCTTGTATGATAATTTAACAGCTAAAGAAAATCTAAAAGTTCGAACGATCGCGTTAGGCTTACCGCAAAGTCGGATTGACGAAGTATTGGAAATTGTAGATTTAACGAACACGAGGAAAAAACGAGCAGGTCAGTTTTCTTTAGGAATGAAGCAACGATTAGGTATAGCCATTGCACTGTTAAACAAACCGAAGTTGTTAATTTTAGATGAGCCGACAAATGGTTTGGATCCAATTGGTATACAAGAGCTGCGTAAGCTCATTCGCTCCTTTCCAGAACAAGGTATCACTGTTATTTTGTCAAGTCATATTTTGCATGAGGTAGAACAAGTCGTGGATGATATTGGCATTATTGCTGATGGCAAGCTGGGCTATCAGGGACCAGCTCCACAAGGTCATGAATTAGAATCACTCTTTATGCAGGTTGTCACTGCCAACAGAAAGGCTGGTCACTAGCATGTTAGCCATCATAAAAGCAGAACGATTAAAATGGAAGCGAACTTTTATTCCCAAACTTCTTTGGCTTACGCCTCTTATAACCTTACTTTTAAGCGCTGTACTTATGGGAGGTGCTTACTTTCAAACAGGTGCTTATAACTGGTGGTATACGATGCTACTGCCAGGTGCAATGACGATTTGCTGTGCCTTAGTGGTCGAAAAAGATAAGAAGTTGAAATACCATAGTATACTGGCACTACCGCTTGACCTCAAAAAAGTTTGGCTAGGAAAAATACTTTCATCAGGTGTATGGCTTTTCCTTATCACTAGTATGTTCTTTGGAGGAATTACAGCAGGGGGCTGGCTATTTGGTCATACATTACCAATAACAAGCAGCTTATTAAGTTCTCTAGTTATTTTCGTAACATTTTTGTGGCAAATTCCTTTATGTCTTTTTCTGTCAGCTAAATTAGGGACCTATTTGGCTATTTTGCTTAATGTAGTGGCCAATATCGTAGGGATTGTAGTATTTGCTGATGGAGAGCTATGGTATTGCTATCCATTTACGATTGGTGCACGTTTACTATGCTCAACCCTCGGCATATTACCAAATGGTCTGCCTGTACCTGAAGGAAGTTCTTTACTCGATAAAGATGTTATATTTCCTGGCTTATTGATAACAATTGCTTGGTTTATCATAATAAGTTTTCTCACAACAAAGTGGTTTCAAAAAAGGGAGGCAAAATAGCAAATGGACATGTTACGATTATTGAAAGCAGAATGTCTTAAAACAAAACGCACGAAATTGTTACTTACACATCTACTTGTCCCCATAGCTATTTCTGGACTGTTTTTAGCTTACTATTCCTATTCACCATGGGATTCTCATGGAAAAATAACTGCCTATTTTCAAGGCTTAGCGTGTGGACTACCTATTATTATAGGATTAGTATGTGCAATGGCATCCGAGCAGGAGGCAAATGCAGGTCATTATCAAAGCATGCTAGTCACAACAAAATTAAAAATAAAGGCATATCTGAGTAAGCTTGTATTATTATTGATGTATAGCTTTGGAGCCATCTTTATGTCTGTAGCTATTTTTAGTATTGGTTTTAGAGAACTATTACATGAACTAGATTTTGACTATTTATTTTATAGTATTGCTGCCTGTATTATATTCGGCAGCCATATTATCTTTTATATCTTACATTTATTTGTGAGCTTACAATTTGGGAAAGGTGCTTCGATTGGTTTAGGTATTGTAGAAGCTCTGCTGGTTGCTTTGTTGCTTACTGGTTTAGGGGATACTATTTGGCCGTTTTTACCGTATGGATGGAGCGGTCACTTTGTTACTTTATGGATTTTAGCATCGGCGGGTACAAATTTAACATGGCTCGAGGCAAGTATCCAGACTAGCATAGTTTGGTGTTTAGGCGGAATCATATTAGCATTTGCATTGTCTTGCTTATGGTTTTGGAGATGGGAAGGTAGAGCATCTGAATAGTGGGAATGGATGGTTGATTATGGCAAATATATTAGTAGTTGATGATGAAGTTGATATTTTAATGCTGATTAAAAATGCACTACAGAAAGATGAACATTTAGTAAGCATTGTGTCTAATTCGACAGAAGTAGAGAAGATGGAGCTAGGTTCCTATGATTTGATTTTGCTTGATGTTATGATGCCTGCTATTGATGGATTTACGTTATGTAGGCAAATTCGCCATGCTGTAGATTGTCCAATTCTTTTTCTTACCGCTAAATCCTTAGAGGAAGATATTATGTTTGGTCTTGGTTTGGGTGCAGATGACTATTTAATCAAACCCTTTAGTATTGGAGAACTAAGGGCAAGGGTCAATGCTCATATTCGACGTGAAAATAGAGAGAAACGGAATATCCTTTTTAATGGTAAAGTTCATTTTAATCTTTCCGGTAAAGAACTATTTGTTCAAAATGAGCGTGTTCTGTTAACCAAAAGTGAGTATGAAATATGTGAATTTTTAGCACGTCATCGCGGGCAAGTATTCTCTAAAGAACAAATATACGAAACGATTTTTGGATTTGATGGCAAAAGTGACAGTACAGCGATAACAGAGCATATTAAAAATATTCGTTCAAAGTTACATGCATTTGATATAGAACTTATTGATACGGTTTGGGGGATTGGCTATAAGTGGAAACCATAAAACCGAGGAAAGGAACACATCTGCATACATTTTTCCTGAGATATTTATTTTTTCTTTGCATTGGCATCATTCTTTTAGTAGCTCTATTAATAGGTCTATTTATGTTTGCCTTTTCAGCTAATATTATTTTACCTGCAAATTATGCAGAGACACAAATCACTTTAGCAAAAGACCGAATTGCGACAAGCAGCTCGGTAACGGACGAGATGATCCCTGATCTTGTAGATTATGCAGTGGTTTCTATGCAGGGAGAATTTATTTCAGGCAATTTAACAAAAGAAGAGGCTTCCTATGCATGGCATTTAAAACAAAAGGGAGAGAAGCAAGGAAGTTCTCGATTTTATGCATTTATTGAGCGCGAACAGGAAGTATGTATTTTACGCTATAGTTTAGTCCCTGAGTATCGATCTGCGATCATAAGAAATTATTTACCTAACCCGCAATTAACGGTTTTATTAGTTTTTATTATTGGAGTTGTTGTACAAGCAGCGGTACTTGCTGTTCATTTTGGCAGAAGACTAAAACAAAAAATGATGGGCTTGCAAGAAGCTATTGAAAAAATACAACATCAGAATTTGGCATTTCATTTACAACCATCTGGAATTCAAGAAATTGATGATATTGCTCTTTCCTTCGAACAAATGAAGGAAGCATTAAATACTTCTTTGACACAGCAATGGCGGGCAGAAAGATTGCGCAGAGAACAAATATCAGCACTGGCACATGACCTGAAAACACCATTGACAATTATTAAGGGAAATGCCGAGCTTTTATCGGACACTGCACTAGACGAAATGCAAAAAGAATATAACCAATATATATTAAAAAATACGGTTGAAATTGAAAAGTTCACAAAGCAATTAATGGATCTTTCGAATATGGAGCAAGGTATTGTCACATCAAAATCAAATGTAGCCATGCATTCTTTTATTCAACAGGTCGAACAACAAATGAAAGCTCTTGCTTTAGAAAAAAATCTTGAAGTTAGTGTAGAAAAGGTCAGGCTACCTACTTCCATTATGATAGAGGAAGAGCTTTTTTATCGGGCTCTATTAAATGTGATTGTCAATGCAGTTGAGCACACACCAAATAACGGCAAAGTTACTTTATTTGTTCAAGGAAAGGAAGATGTTATTCATTTTACTGTGAAAGATAGTGGTACTGGTTTTTCATCAAAAGATTTAATAGAGGCTACCAAACAATTTTATCGTGGAGACCAAAGTAGAAACACAACAAATCATCATGGTATGGGCCTTTATATTGCAGAGTCAATTATTAAAAAGCATGATGGGGTATTGACACTCGCTAATGATTCGATAACGGGAGGAGGGAAAGTGACAGTTACTATTCCTGTTATGAGCATGGAATGATAGCCTATTTTTTCAATTCACTTCAGGTATAGGTTAAAGTCATTGCTCTATTGAAGGCCTTTATGTTTACCCTAGAATAAAGTTAGTCCTTTTTATTGGAGGTAAGGTTTTACAACTAATTATCCTTATAAAGGACTTTTTCTATAGAAATAAAGGCGCAATTGGAGAAGAAAGCTTTTCTGTGGAATTTCACAAATTGGCTACTTTTTTAGAGGAATTTAATAAAAAACAAACCATTTAAGTGGATTGGATAAAGGGCTCTTTCAGGCAATGTTTCTATAAAAAATGCTACAATAAAAGAAAAAAAAGAGGCGATGGACGTGAATAACGTCATTGATTTTATTGCAAAAAAAAAGGAACGTGAAGACCGAAAGCGTGCTCAGGATTTAGAACGTTATGTTGCAACTCAGTGTAATTTTCAGCAGCCTGAAAATATTGATGCTCTTGTAGAGGACAAATTGATTGAGGTTAAAGATCATACGTTATTTCTTGGTTTTCTATCCATTTTAAAGGATGAGCAAATAGAACCGCTAGATATTTTTCAAGATGTCTTTTCATTAGAGCCCTCTCGTTTTGAAATGTCCTACAATATGAGATGGTGGTCAGTTGTGCAACTGGCATTTACATTTTTAACAATTCTCAAGGAAAATGAGCCGCATACATATGCTGATTTTTTAGGTCTCTCCAAATAACCTAGGTATGTGTACGTCTGTAAAGCAAACGTACACATACTTAGGTTTTTCCTTATCTTCCCCCTTCAGCTTTACAAGTCTACTTCATTTATTCATTAAATTCATAGATATTTATAATTCCTCAATAATTTTTACTAAATATTCTTAACATCTCCATACTTGCTTAATGTTTGTTTTATAACATAACGTTTGTAAGCAAATAAAAATAAAGCAAAACAAATGGAGGGTCCAACACATGGCAATTCAAAAACTGTGGAAAAAAGGTCTAATTGGTGCATTAGCTATTTCCATGTTGGCAGCTTGTTCTGACAGTTCATCTAGTGCAAATGAGGTAAACAAGGATTTATCGCTTGAGGACATTACAGAAAAAGCAAAGGAAGAGGGCACTGTTAATTCTGTCGGTATGCCAGATACATGGGCGAATTGGGTAGAAACCTGGGAGGAACTCGGGACCGAATATAGCATCAAACACAAGGATACGGATATGTCGAGTGCCGAGGAGTTAGCGAAGTTTGAAGCAGAGAAGGAAGATGCTACAGCAGATATTGGAGATGTCGGGATTGCTTTTGGACCAATCGCTAAGGACAAGGGCTTAACATTACCATACAAAACATCATATTGGGATGAAATACCTGATTGGGCAAAAGACGATGAAGGACACTGGATTGTTGGCTATACAGGTACCATTTCTTTCTTGACAGATAAAAATAATGTGAAGAATGCTCCAACATCATGGGAAGATCTGAAAAATGGAGATTACACAGTCAGTATTGGGGATGCATTAACAGCTAACCAAGCACAGTTTGCCATATTAGCAGCTGCTATGGCATTTGGTGGAGATGAGTCGAACATACAGCCAGGTATAGATTTCTTTGCTGAATTAGCGAAGCAAGGTCGTTTACAGGGGGATCCATCAGTAGCGAACCTAGAAAAAGGTGAAATCGATGTTGCGATTTTATGGGATTTTAATGCATTAGGCTATCGTCACCAAATCGACGAGGAGCGCTTTGATGTAGTGATACCAAAGGAAGGATCTGTTACTTCTGGTTATGCAACAGTTATTAATAAATATGCTAAAAACCCACATGCTGCCATGCTAGCACGTGAATACATTTTATCTGACGCTGGTCAAGAAAATTTAGCAAAAGGCTATGCTCGTCCGATTCGAGACAACGTTGAACTTCCACAAGATGTAAAGGATTTATTATTACCAGCTGATATGTATACGAATGCACAGCCAGTAAAAGATCAAAAGAAATGGGAAGAAACAACAAAGCAAATCCCTCAACTTTATCAAGAGCAGGTGTTAATCCATGCAAAATAACAAAGTGGTTCTCATTGTCATCGATGCATTACGCTTTGATACAGCCTGTACACATATGGGATTCTTACACCATCTAGTCGAGCGTCAGGTGGCTGCTCGCTATAAGATTTGCTCAGAGGTGCCATCTTTATCGAGACCATTGTATGAGACGATTTTAACGGGTACTCCCCCTATTGTCCATGGCGTTACCAGCAATATGACAGTGCGTTTATCGAACGGGCAAAGTGTCTTTCATGTCGCAAAGGAGCACGGTTTATCTACAGCAGCCTCCGCCTATTATTGGGTGAGTGAACTTTATAATAGAGCACCATTTAATCATATGGAGGACAGGATACAACTCGATACACAATTACCAATTGACAACGGTATATTTTATTTTGAGGATCATTATCCAGATAGTCATGTGTTTGCCGATGCATCATGGTTAATGGATCAAAAGCAGCCTGATTTCCTTTATATTCATCCAATGAATGTCGATGATGATGGTCACAAATTTACGGCGGATTCTGCCCAATATCGCAATCGTGTTTTAGCGATGGATGCCTTATTATCATTATTTATTCCAAAGTGTATGGCACAGGGCTATGAGGTGATCGTTACGGCTGATCATGGCATGACAAGAGATGGGAATCATGGCGGCACAACGCATGAGGATCGTCATGTCCCGCTCTTTGTCATTTCAGATGCTGTAAAGGCTGGTATAAAAGAAGGCATTATTTCACAATTACAAGTTGCACCACTGTGCTGTCATTTATTAAATATCAAGCCTGCAGATGATATGGTGCCACTCTTATTAGACGGTGTGTTTACACCAAAAGAGGTTTAAATAGTAGTAGTCGCTCTTATTGTAAGGAGCGGCTATTATCCCCATAAGCCGCAAGTCATTTATAGAAAGAAGTGAGTGTGTTGATATCGAAGCGGCAATCCATTGCTTGGCTTTCGCCTTTTCTTGTATTACTATTACTGTTTTTCTTAGTACCGCTACTATATATGCTCATTACAAGCTTTCAAAATAGTGAGGGCTTTACATTGAAGCAGTATGAATCGATTTTTACGAACGACTACATTCTCCAAGGTTTTAAAAATAGTATTACATTATCTGTTATCTCGGCTATGATTGCGTTACTTATCACATTGTTCGCGGTTTATGCCATGATGAAGTTTTCAGAGCCAGTACGGGAGAAAATTATAATACTAACGAACTTAACCTCCAATTTTTCAGGTATTCCGCTAGCATTTGCTTTTATCGTTTTACTTGGCAATAGTGGTTTATTTACATTGTTATTTGACAAATGGGATATTGATGTGTTGACGTCCTTTTCACTTTACAGTTGGAGCGGATTGTTACTAATTTATATTTATTTTCAGCTGCCATTATCGCTTATGCTGCTCTACCCCATTTATGATGGGATTCAACAACAGTGGAAGGAGGCAGCAGCCCTTCTAGGGGCATCCAGCTGGCAATTTTGGATGAAAATTGGTATCCCTGTTATGCTGCCAGGAATTGTGGGAACCTTTAGTGTATTGTTTGCCAATGCAATGGGTGCGTATGCCTCTGCTTATGCATTAACAAGCAGTAATTATAATTTAGTGGCGATTCGTATTGGCTCCTTAATAAAAGGTGATATTTTTGCTCAGCCAGAGCTAGCCAGCGCCATTGCAGTAATATTAGCAGTGACAATGGTGACTGCCATGCTTATCAGTGAATGGAGCATCTCTAAAACAAGGAGGAAAGTAAAATGAAAAAGCGTGGTTTGGCTGATTTCTTTTTCCTTCTGCTAGTGGGGTATTTACTATTACCTGTGTTAGCAACAATGCTCTATGCGTTTGCAACAAAATGGAATAAATCGATATTGCCAGAGGGACTTACGCTAAAATGGCTTGCTACATTGTTTCGGGATACCGATTTTATTCAGGCATTTGGTCGTTCAGTACTTTTAGCAGGTGGTGCAGTTAGTATCGCACTCCTCGTCATTGTGCCAGCCATCTTTGTCATTGTCTTGTACTTTCCTAAATATGAAAAGTGGATACAGATGGCAGTGGTGATGGTGTATTCTTTTCCAGGCATTATTTTAGCTGTTGGGCTTATACGCGTTTATAGCAAAATAGGTATACCGATGATATTCGTTGTTTTAGGTGCCTATGTTGTGGGGATTCTTCCTTATATCTATCAAGGTACACGAAATAGTTTAAGAAATATAGATGCGAGACAGCTACTTGATGCGGCACAATTGCTAGGTGCATCGAAAAGGCAGGCATTCACAAAAATTTTACTGCCTACCGTTTATCCGGGCTTATTTGCAGGAGCATTGTTATCCTTCTCAGTCTTATTCGGTGAGTTTGTCTTAATTAATCTTGTTGTCGGTTCTCGCTTTGAAACCGTTCAAATTTATTTAATGAAAAAGCTTAGCACAAGTGGACATATAGCTAGTGCAGTTGTATTCATCTATCTCGTGCTGATGGGTCTTTTAACATTCGTCATTGCAATCGTAACAAAACGATCGAAAGGTGCTACAAATCTATGAGTTATCTTATTATTGAAGGGCTTCATAAAAAATATGGACAAGTATCTGTTTTAACCAATATTCATATGGAAATACAAAAGGGAGAATTTATCACACTATTAGGTCCTAGTGGCTGTGGAAAGAGTACCATTTTGCGGATTGTTGCGGGCTTAACAGATGCATCGGCAGGTAAGATTTCGATTGAAGGAAAAGATATGAATGGCGTACAACCGAAGGATCGTCAAGTAGGTATGGTCTTTCAATCCTATGCACTTTTTCCAAATATGACTGTGCACGAAAATGTTGCTTTTGGTTTGCGTATGCAAAAAGTCAATAAGACAGATATGGAGCAGCGTGTTCATGAAATGCTTGCGCTTGTTCATCTAAGTGAGAAAGCTAATGCTTACCCGAAAGAATTATCTGGAGGTCAACAGCAGCGTGTTGCTCTGGCTCGTGCATTAATTGTCCGTCCTAAAGTATTGCTATTAGATGAACCACTTAGCGCGCTCGATGCTCAAATTCGTAAAAAACTTCAAGCAGATTTACGATCAATTCAAAGAAAATTAAATATGACTATGATTCTAGTTACACATGATCAGGAGGAGGCAATGGCTGTTTCGGATAGAATATTCGTTATGAATAATGGCAGCATTGCCCAAACAGGTACGCCAACGGAAATCTATACGAGACCAAATAATGAATTTATTGCTAACTTCATCGGTCATTATAATGTTTTTCCACGCCAATCTTTAGAAAAAATGCTTGGCAAATCTTTAATAGGTCAATCCACTAAATTTGCCATACGACCTGAAGCACTGCATCTCGATCAACGAGATGGAGACTTGTGTCTCTCTGGAATTGCCAAACAATCATTAATGAGCGGCAATATTATTCGTACTACGTTTGAAGGAGAAATGACGTTTACAATGGAACAACTGCATCAACAAGGGTACTCGATTGAAATGGGAAAATCCTATAAGTGTTATGTCGCACAAGAAGATGTGATTGCGCTATCATGACTTACGCTAAACTGGAAAGATTTGAATTTATTTTAAAACAATTAGATACAGAAGGAAAAATTATTGTTGCTAATATTGCCGATGCCCTTCAGGTGGCACCAGAAACAATTCGCCGAGACTTTGATGAATTAGAGCAACAGCATTTATTATCAAGGGTTCATGGTGGGGCTATTAAATATACGAATGTACGCAATGAACCGGTATTTTTACGCAAGCTACAAATGCACAAGGACGCAAAGAGACAAATTGCTCAGATGGCAGCAAAACGCATTTGCGACGGCGATACTATTGCAGTAGACACAGGTACTACAACAGTACATATAGCCGATTTTTTACTAGCTGTTGAAGATATAACGGTTGTAACGAATTCAATTGCAGCAGCTATTCAATTTAATTTAGCCATAGAAGAACGACGCATGACAGGCAAGGTCATATTACTAGGGGGCACGGCGAATCCAAAACAATCTTCTGTTGCAGGTGCTATGACGTTAGAAATGCTAGATAATATGAATTTTGATAAGGCTTTTCTATCGTGTGGTGGTATGAGTGAGGGCATTGTTTATGATTACGATTTGGATGAATCTCTTATTTCTAAGAAAATGCTCAAGCATAGCAAAGTGAGTTATTTATTAGCCGATGGATCCAAAATTAATGGCAAATCATTTTTTCAAATCTGTCATCTTGATGAATGTACAGAAATTCTTTGCGAAAGCACTTGTCCATTAGAATGGCAGGCTTATGAGGAAAAATGGACGATATGTAATGGAGGGAAGAACTGATGACAATTGATTATCACGTACATTTAGAAGAGGGGCCTTATTCATTTCGCTGGCTAGAGCGTACATCGCAGGCACTGGAGTTTTTTCATTCGGATGATGAAACGGAAAAAGGCTCTAAGCAACAAATGACCTGTCATTTACAGCGGCTAGCACAGCGCGTGAAAAATGGCTGTTATAGTGAGGAATGGTTGGATTTATATCTCGAACAGGCAAAGCAGCTTGGCTTACGTGAGGTGGGGATTGTCGATCACTTATATCGTTTTCAAGAAACACGTGCCTATTTTGAGCGCTATATGAGACTGGATGATAGTGAAATTGGGCAGGTACAGCGCTATTGGCTGGATCGTGTGATGACAGAAAACATAGATGCTTTTGTGGCGTCCATTCAGCAGGCAAAGGAAAAATGGCGTCAGCATGGGATTACGTTGAGACTTGGTATAGAGGCAGATTATTTTGTTGGTGGAGAGGAGGAATTAACAGCTTTACTAGCTGGTTATCCTTGGGATTATGTAATTGGTTCTGTCCATTTTGTCGATGGGTGGGGCTTTGATAATCCGCAAACACAATATCTTTTTGAGCAAATGGATCAACTTTCTTTACAACAAAATTATGAGCGATTTTTTAAAGTAGTTGAGAAAATGATTCTTTCCAATATGTTTGATTTTGTTGCCCATTTAGATAATTTTAAAGTATTTAATTATCAGGTGGAGGATCGTGCGTTTCTTGAAGCTTGGTATAAACGTATTGCAAAGGCACTAACGTCTACTGAAACCGCCACTGAAATCAATGCCGGGCTGTATTATCGTTACCCTGTACAGGAAATGTGCCCGAGCCCTCGTTTTTTACAAACCTTACTTGAACATGGAGTTGCTTTTACTGTATCCTCTGATGCACATTTCCCAGATGATTTAGGTAAATTTACATCTGCTAATACAGAGCTACTAAAGAGTCATGGCGTTCAAGCCGTTGTCTCCTTTGAACAGCGAGTTAAAAAAATGATTACATTATAGGTTGAGTATAGGGCACTACAGCTTCGATATAGTGCCTTTTACTCGTATTACATAACTACAATTTAGCTCGCATACACATGATTAAATTCATCTTTTTAATGTGAGGAGAGTCCAATTGACATCCATAAAAGAACAACCCTTTTTGCCAATTATTATACAATCGGGTCAACATGCCTACGGGGTAGCCCGCTCTTTTTATGCAGCCTATCGCGTGAAAAGTCTTGTCATTGAGCCAGCTAAAAAAGGAAGATCGATGCGCTCACTCTTTTTGGGGGGCTCTCAGGGAATTGCAACGCAAAATAGCGGTATTCTGGATTTTCAATATGTTGAACATTTAGATGACCCAGCCCTATTTGTACAAGCGCTAGTCAGAGTAGCCATGCAGTGCCAGCAAAAGAAATTGATTCTATTAGTGTGTGACTGCTATTATGCTGAGCTTATCATTGAAAATAAAAAGAAGCTTGAAAAGTACTTTATTTTACCTTATATAGATCAGGCTTTACTAAAAATGGTCCAAACTAAGGAAAAGTTTTACCAGCTTTGTGATAAATATCAGTTAAAATACCCCAAAACCATCATCATAACAAAGGAACATCATCCAAATAGAGACCTCCCTATCCAGTATCCCATTATTATTAAACCTTCCAATGCCGTGACCTATACGAACTGTTCCTTTCCTGAAAAGAAAAAAATATATCTAGTGCATGATGCCGAAGAGATGGAGCACATCATTCGCTGTATTTATCGTTCTAGCTATCAAGACACCTTAATCGTTCAAGAATTTATTCCAGGCGATGATTCCTATATACGTGTTCTAGACGTATATGTAGGAAGGGATCGAAAAGTAAAGTTAATGTGTGTAAGCAACAAGCTACTTGAAGATCCATCTCCACAAAACAAAGGCATTTCTTTAGCGGTCATGACCGATTATGATGAACAGCTAATGGAATCCATTCGGTATTTTTTAGAGGACATCGGCTATACAGGCTTTGCTAATTTTGATATGAAATATGACATCAGGGATGGGAAATACAAGCTATTTGAAATGAATTTGCGCGCAGGGGCGTCAAGCTACTATGTGACCGCAAGCGGGTATAATTTAATGCAATATGTGGTGGATGATTATTTATTCCAAGTTCATCATGAACGAACATATGTCCAGACAAAGCATGTATGGTCACTCCTTCCACCAAAAACGTTATTTAAATACATGAAGAATGAAAAATTAAAAATAGAAGCAAAGCAACTAAAGAAAGATGGGCAATACACGGATGCATTACTATATAAAGAAGATATGAATATAAAGCGTTGGATAAAGCTGAAATTGTATCATTCATATTTACAGATAAAATACAGCAAGTATTTTAACAAAAGCAATGGTTAGCATATGTGAAATGAAGGATAGGGCTTTAAAACTTTCAGGATAGAACGCCAGAGCTGATGGATAATTACGCCTATCTTCATATAATTAAGTCGAAACCACGACATTTGAGGCGCAAACCTTGTAGGAAGTATCAACTATTCAGTATAATAATAAAATGGGAATTCAAGTGCATGGATTTCGTTTGAAAGGAGTTACCTGATTGCGATGAATGAGGAACAACGCTTAGCAAATCAACAAGTCAATCAACCCAAAAAAGAAGACAAGCCTGAAAAGGATTATAGTAAATATTTTGAGAGGGTCTTTACAGCTCCTTCCTTAAAAGATGCTAAAAAACGTGGGAAAGAAGATGTCAAGTATCATAAGGATTTTAGCATTGCAGAAGAGTTCGCAGGAATGGGCAAAGATCGCACCTTCTATATTCGAACTTATGGCTGCCAAATGAATGAGCATGACACAGAAGTAATGGCAGGGATTTTTATGCAGCTAGGCTACACACCAACAGAGGTGATTGAAGAGGCTGACGTTGTCTTGCTAAATACATGTGCTATTCGTGAAAATGCAGAAAACAAAGTATTTGGAGAACTTGGTTTCCTGTTGAAATATAAACGAAAAAACCCTGAGATGCTAATAGGGGTATGTGGCTGTATGTCGCAAGAGGAATCTGTGGTTAATAAAATTTTAAGAAGCTATCCACATGTCGATATGGTATTTGGTACACACAATATTCACCGTCTGCCAAACATTTTAAAAGAAGCCTACATGTCGAAAGAAATGGTCATAGAGGTTTGGTCTAAAGAAGGCGATGTCATTGAAAATCTGCCGAAAAAACGTCTTGGTTCCATTAAGGCTTGGGTTAATATTATGTATGGGTGCGATAAGTTCTGTACGTATTGTATTGTTCCGTATACACGTGGTAAAGAGCGTAGTCGCCGACCAGAGGAGATTATTGCTGAAGTTCGTGAGCTAGCGGCAGCGGGCTACAAAGAAATTATGTTGCTGGGCCAAAATGTCAACGCATATGGCAAAGATTTTGAGGATATTAATTATCGTCTTGGAGATTTAATGGATGAATTAAGAAAGATTGATATTCCACGGATCCGTTTTACAACGAGTCATCCACGTGACTTTGACGATCATTTAATCGAAGTTCTTGCAAAACGTGGCAATTTAGTGGAGCACATCCATTTACCAGTACAATCTGGCTCGAATGACGTGCTAAAAATTATGGCGCGTAAATACACACGCGAACATTTCCTCGGTTTAGTGGATAGAATTAAAGCGGCAATTCCTGAAGTAACATTAACAACAGATATTATCGTTGGCTATCCGAATGAAACAGAGGAGCAGTTTGAGGAAACATTGTCCTTGTACCGTGAAGTCGGCTTTGAGGCAGCGTTTACGTATATTTATTCTCCACGTGAAGGCACACCAGCTGCGAAAATGATCGACAATGTACCTGAAGAGGTAAAAAAAGAGCGTCTTCAACGTTTAAATGAAGTGGTGGGCGAATACTCACGCAAAGCATTAGAGCGTTTAAATGGAGAGGTTGTCGAAGTATTAGTTGAAGGAACAAGTAAACGGCGCGACGATGTGCTAGCGGGCTATACGCGGAAAAATCGTTTAGTTAACTTTAAAGCACCAGCAGAAGTAATTGGTCAATTAGTAAAAGTAAAAATAACAGAGACTACATCTTATTCACTTACTGGTGAATTTGTAGAAGTAGTAAAAAATGAAAAGGTGGAAGCGTAAATGACACAAGTCTTATATACAAAAGAAGATTTAATTAAAAAATCACACGAAATTGCACATATGATTGCGAATACGCCAGAGGTTGAATTTTTCAAAAAAGCAGAAGCGCAAATTAATGAAAATCAACATGTACGTGAACGTATTGCAAGTTTAAAAAGCTTACAAAAACAAGCTGTTAATTTCCAACACTTAGGGAAAGAAAAAGCATTAAAAATGATTGAAGATAAAATTGCCAAAATCGAAGAAGAAATTAATGCCATCCCAGTCGTACAACAATTTAAAGAATCACAAGGCGATGTAAATGATTTATTGCAACTTGTTTCGAATACAATCGCAAATAATGTAACAAATGAAATTATTCGTTCAACTGGTGGCGATGTACTTCGTGGTGAAACAGGCTCGTATGTAGAAAACACTCAGCCAGGTAGCTGCTCTTAAAAGATGATAGAAATCAAAGCTCGAATGCTGTCATTCGAGCTTTTTTTACGTCTTCTTCTATTGAAGCTTACAGCGGCTATCTTAGGCCTCTCACAGAAAAGTTTTAAATGATCCATTTCATTCTCTAAAAATATATGTTCACCCAATGGGCGCTACCTGCATATGATGGAGTGAAAAGAGTCGAAGGAGGAATTGCGCTGAAACGTTTACGACAAATCGTGACGAAAGCAGTAGTTGCCAAAGGGAAGAAGAGAACGGAAGAACGTGTGACATTATCACCAACAAATAAACCGACAAGTATTTTAGGATGCTGGGTAATCAATCATACTTGCTCTGCAAAAAAAGTTGGGAAATTTGTAGAAGTAACAGGGAAATTTGATGTCAATGTATGGTATGCCTATAGTAATCATTCGAAAACAGCTGTGTTTTCTGAAACGGTTCACTATAAAGACAAAGTGAAGCTTCACTATCGAGAAGGTGAAATTAGTGTTGGTGATGATGTTCGTGTACGTGTGATACAAGAACCAAATTGTATTGAAGCGATAATCTCTCCATGTGGTACGAAATTTGAAATTGTAGTAGAACGTGAAGTAATTGTTGAAGTAATGGGTGAAACAACAATTTGTATTAGTGTGCATCCACTAGACTATGAAGAAGATTGGAACCTTAGTGATGAAAGTTCATCCTCATCTTCATCCTCATCAAGCTCTAGTTCTAGCTCATCTTCTAGTTCTGAAGGAGAAGGCAGGTATGTGTTAGAGTCTTCATCGTTTCCTGATGAACGTCCAAGATAAGTCTACTAAACATCATTTTTTGATACATGCGAAATGCTAGCATCTTAAAAAAGGTGATTGAAGCGTTTCGCATGTATCTTTTGTTATAATAAATATATCTATAAGGCAAGAGCGAGGTAAATAGTGATATGACAACATATACACCAATGATGCAACAGTATCTACAGGTAAAGGAAGATTACAAAGATGCCTTTTTATTTTTTAGATTAGGTGACTTTTATGAAATGTTTTTTGAGGATGCAATCAATGCCTCACAAATTTTAGAAATTACATTAACAAGCCGAGATGCAGGCGCAAAAGAGCGAATACCAATGTGCGGTGTGCCGCATCATTCGGCTAAAAATTATATTGAAACACTTGTGCAAAAGGGCTATAAAGTGGCTATTTGTGAACAAACAGAAGATCCAAAGCAAGCAAAAGGTGTGGTCAAACGTGAAGTGGTTCAGCTTATCACACCAGGAACAATTATGGAAGGGAAGGCCCTTGATGGTAAATCTAATCATTTTATTGGCGCGGCAGAGCAATTAGATGACACAACATTTGGCTATGCTTATTTAGATTTATCAACAGGTGAGGCAGTAGCGTCTTCTATTGAAGGCGATGGGAAAGCTTTATTAATGCAAATGCAGGCATATGGCATTCGAGAACTGATTGTAACGGATAGTTTGCAGCTATTATTAGCAGAGCATGCCGTCAATGCTGGTATCGTGCTTTCAATTGAAGTGAATGAAATGCCTATGCACAAAGCAGCAGGCTATTTAGAAGCTGTACCACAACCGTTACAAATTGCATGTCTTCGATTGTTAGCATATATTGATCAAACGCAAATGAGATCTTTATCACATATTCAGGCATTCACTTTTAATGAAATGAAAAATTATTTGCGCATTGATTCTAGCTCAAAGCGCAATTTAGAGCTGATTCAATCGATTCGTGGTGGCGATCAAAAAGGTACACTCTTATGGCTATTAGATGACACTGTGACAGCGATGGGTGGGCGAAAATTAAAGCAATGGCTACACCAGCCGCTTGCCACACGTTCAGCAATAGAGGCTAGACTAGCGATTGTGACGGATTTATTGGAAGAATATTTTGTACGAACAGAGCTTCAAGCATCCTTAAAACAGGTATATGATTTAGAGCGTTTGGCTGGTCGTGTTGCTTTTGGTAATGTGGGTGGACGAGATTTAGCCCAATTGCGTGATTCTTTACGCCAAGTGCCAACTATCCAGCAACAGTTAATGGGTTCAAATAAAGAAACGTTACAGCATTTAGGTGCAGACCTTGATACATGTTCAGATGTCGAGGCATTATTAGCAAAAGCGATTACCGATAATCCCCCTATTACCATTAAAGAAGGGGATGTTATCCGTGATGGCTATAATGAACGCTTAGATGAACTTCGCTATGCTGCTCGTAATGGTAAGGATTGGATTGCCCAACTTGAACAAGAAGAGCGTATGAAAACAGGTATTAAAAATTTAAAAATAGGCTATAATCGCATTTTTGGTTACTATATTGAAATTACAAAATCAAATATTCATTTAGCAGATTTAACACGCTATGAGCGCAAACAAACATTGGCGAATGCGGAGCGCTATATTACACAGGAACTAAAAGAAAAAGAAGCATTGATTTTAAATGCTGAAGAAGAAAGCTTAACATTAGAGTACAACCTATTTGTAGAAATTCGTGATGTATTAAAAGCTTATATTCCACGTGTCCAAGCACTGGCAGCAAGCATTAGTGAATTAGATGTTTTACTAAGCTTTGCAAGTGTCTCAGAAAAATATCGATTTACGAAACCGCAATTTCATGGTGGACGTGCCCTAGAAATTATAGAAGGACGTCATCCTGTAGTTGAAAAAATGCTGAATAAGCAAATGTATGTACCAAACGATTGTGTCCTAGAAGAGCAGAACAATATGATGCTTATTACAGGACCGAATATGTCAGGTAAAAGTACTTATATGCGTCAAGTTGCATTAATAGTTGTTATGGCACAGATGGGCTGCTATGTACCCGCTGAAAAAGCGAGATTGCCTATTACCGACCAAATTTTTACTCGGATTGGAGCGGCTGATGATTTAGCGGCAGGGCAATCTACATTTATGGTGGAGATGCTTGAATCGCAACATGCAATTATGCATGCAACAAAAAATAGCTTGATGCTATTTGATGAAATTGGACGTGGAACATCGACATATGATGGTATGAGTTTGGCACAATCAATGATGGAATATATTCATGACAAAATTGGGGCAAATACGTTATTTTCTACGCACTATCATGAATTGACAGCACTTGAAAAGGATTTGCCACGCTTACAAAATGTGCATGTTTCGGCAACCGAAAAAAATGGTACGGTCGTATTCCTGCATAAGGTAAAAAAAGGAGCGGCTGATAAATCCTATGGTATTCATGTGGCACAGCTTGCTCAATTACCTGAGGAAATTTTAGCTAGAGCCCGTGTATTACTTGAGAACTTTGAGGCAGGGAAAGAGGTAGTTGCCGAAACACAGGTGATAGCTGAACAACCAGTGCAGATGTCTTTATTTGCAGAGGAAGAGTCGATTTCTCCATCCGAGGCAAAGGTGCTAAAGAAATTAGAAAAGGTCAATATTCTAGGTACTTCACCGATGCAGGCGATGAATATTTTATATGAGCTACAGCAAGAGCTAGTGAACGCTAAAAAATAAAGGAGTGATACGTTAGTGGGAAACATACAAATTATGGACGAATGGCTATCTAATAAAATCGCAGCAGGAGAGGTAGTAGAAAGGCCAGCTTCTGTTGTCAAAGAGCTTGTGGAAAATGCTATTGATGCTGGAAGTACGTCCATTGATGTTTTTTTACTAGAAGCGGGTCTCACTTCCATTCAAGTAATAGATAATGGTAGCGGTATGGATGAAGAGGATGCACTCATGTCATTCTCTCGTCATGCTACTAGTAAAATTCATCAGGAACATGATTTATTCCGTATCCGGACACTTGGCTTCCGTGGTGAGGCTTTAGCATCCATTGCTTCTGTTTCTAAAATGACATTGATTACATCAAATGGTGAATCTGGCACACATTTAGAGCTTGAAGGTGGACATATCCTCACTCATAAGCCTGGTCCGTTGCGTAAAGGGACTGATTTAACTGTATCACAGCTATTCTTTAATACACCCGCGCGCTTAAAATATATGAAAACCATTCAAACTGAACTTGGGCATACAATAGACCTGATGAATCGCCTCGCACTTGGTAACCCACAAATTGCTTTCAGATTACTGCATAATGGTCAACAATTACTACAAACAAATGGCCGAGGAGATGTACAACAAGTACTTGCTGCTATTTATGGTGTACATAATGCCAAGAAAATGGTGTCTTTCCAAGGCGAGTCACATGATTATCAAATTTCTGGCTTTGTAACCTTGCCAGAGGTAACACGTGCTTCTAAAAATTATATGTCCCTATTTGTAAATGGTCGTTGGGTCAAGCATTATTTAGTACAAAAGGCTATTGTGGATGCCTTCCATACGTATTTACCTATTGAGCGCTACCCGATAGTTGTTCTATTTATAAAAGGTGATCCTTACTTAACAGACGTGAATGTGCATCCTGCAAAACATCAAATTCGTTTAAGTAAAGAGCCTGAGCTTTTGAAGCTAATAGAAGAAACCATTCGTGAAACAATACGCAACATTATTCGAGTCCCGCAAATGGAAAAGAAAGAAAAAATCGTTAAACCAGCTACTGAGCAATTAAACATTTGGAAGCCTGCTCCCAAGATGGATGTGGAGAAAATGAATGCCATCGTAGAAAAATTATATGATGTCCAAACCATTCAAGAAAATAATTGTGAGCAGATAGTTGAACCTAAGCCTATTTCTACTGTTCGAGAGGAAAGTTGGCAGCCTACACCTCAAATGGAGGCTGAAATAAAAGATGAAGTAACTATAGTGGCACATTCCGAAGTATTGGAAGAGGCGCCTACAAAGGAACCCTTTCCTGAACTCGAAGTAGTAGGGCAAATCCATGGCACATACATTGTCGCGCAGATGGAGGATGGTTTTTATTTAATTGATCAGCATGCTGCACAGGAACGTATTAAATACGAATTTTTCCGTGAAAAAGTCGGTCAAGTCAATCCTCATGAACGTCAGGCATTATTGTTACCATTAACATTCCATTATGCAGCCGATGAGGCATTGATCTTACGAGAACACAGGCATGAATTAGAAGCTGTAGGCGTATTTTTAGAGGAATTTGGACAGTCATCTTTTGTTGTGCGTGAACACCCGAGTTGGTTCCCACAAGGGGAGGAACAGGAAATCATTGAGGATTTAATTGAACAGGTGCTGACAACTAAAAAGGCTGATATCAAAAAGCTACGTGAGGCAGCAGCGATTATGATGAGCTGTAAAAAATCGATCAAAGCCAATCATTATTTAACAAAAGAGCAAATGGAAACATTGCTACGAGATTTACGCAATGCAGATAATCCATTTACATGCCCACACGGACGTCCAGTGCTTATTCACTTTACTTCGTATGAAGTGGAAAAAATGTTTAAACGGGTTATGTAAGGGAGAGGGGGAAAATGGATGGGCGAATTTATTTTAGCGATTGATCAAGGAACGACAAGTTCAAGAGCCATTTTATTTAATAAAAAAGGTCAAATTGTTCATGTAGCACAAAAGGAATTTCAACAAATTTTTCCAAAGGCTGGCTGGGTAGAGCATAATGCAAATGAAATATGGGGATCTATCTTGTCCGTAATTGCGGCTGTATTAACCGAAAGTGGCTATGAAGCAAGTGAGGTTCATGCGATCGGCATTACCAATCAGCGCGAAACAACAGTGGTGTGGGATAAACACACAGGTCAGCCGATTTACAATGCGATTGTCTGGCAATCACGTCAAACACAGGACATAGTGAATGCATTAAAAGAACAAGGACATGAAGAACGTTTCCAGCAAAAGACAGGGCTACGCTTAGATGCCTATTTTTCAGCGACTAAAATTAAATGGATCTTAGATAATGTTGAAGGTGCGCGTGAAAAGGCAGACAATGGCGATTTATTATTTGGGACGATTGACTCATGGATTGTTTGGCGATTATCAAAGGGAAAGGCCCATGTGACCGATTACTCAAATGCAGCTCGAACAATGCTCTACAATATTCATGAATTGCAGTGGGATAAGGAACTTTGCGAGCTTTTAGCTATTCCGATGTCCATGCTTCCAGAAGTGAGAAATTCATCAGAAATATACACAGAAACGGCTCCAAGTATATTTTTTGGAGAAAAAATTCCGATAGCTGGTATTGCGGGTGATCAGCAAGCCGCACTTTTTGGACAAACTTGTTTTACCAAAGGAATGGCGAAAAACACGTATGGCACTGGCTGCTTTATGCTTTTAAATACAGGACAGCAGGCAGTGACATCTGAAAATGGTTTACTAACGACCATTGCGTGGGGAATAGATGGGACAGTGACCTATGCATTGGAGGGTAGTGTGTTTGTAGCAGGATCAGCTATCCAATGGCTACGCGATGGACTACGGATGATTCGTACAGCAGAGGATTCAGAAACCTATGCTAGAAAAGTAGACAATACGGATGGCGTCTATGTTGTCCCTGCCTTTGTTGGACTCGGTACACCTTACTGGGATACAGATGCACGTGGCGCCATTTTTGGGTTAACACGAGGAACGTCAAAAGAACATTTTATTCGAGCAACACTAGAATCATTAGCCTATCAAACGAAAGATGTACTAGATGCAATGGAAGAAGCAGCAGGTACTCCGATTGAAGTACTCCGTGTAGATGGTGGAGCTGTCAAAAATCAATTTTTAATGCAGTTCCAAAGTGATGTTTTACAGCTACAAGTAGAACTAGCAAAATTGAATGAGTCGACAGCCCTCGGTGCAGCCTATTTAGCAGGACTGGCGACAAGCTTTTGGCCAAACCAAGAGGCTTTATCCTCATTATGGGTGAGTGGGCAAACCTACCAACCTCACATGGATGAAGTGCAAGCCATGGCTCTGTATACAGGCTGGCAGAAGGCTGTTGAGGCAACACGAATTTTTAAATCATAGCTATTGGGGGAGAAAGGTATGTTTTCATTTGAGCAGCGACCAAAAATTATATATTATCTAGAGCACTATAGCTTTGACGTATTAGTCATTGGTGGTGGTATTACAGGTGCAGGAATTGCATTAGATGCCGCATCAAGAGGCCTTTCTGTCGCATTAATTGATATGCAGGATTTTTCAGCTGGTACGTCAAGTCGTTCAACCAAACTGATTCACGGCGGTCTACGTTATTTAAAGCAATTTGATGTGGGAGTTGTAGCAGAAGTAGGGAGAGAGCGTGAAATTGTTTATGATAATGCGGTACATGTCACAACGCCTGAAAAAATGCTATTACCTTTATATAAAAAGGGTTCACTCGGTCCGTTCACAACATCTATGGCTTTAAAGGTCTATGACCGCTTAGCAGGTGTCAAAAAACATGAACGTCGAACGATGTTAAACGCGCAGGAAACCCTGGCATTAGAGCCTTTACTCAATCAAGATGGCTTAGTTGGTGGTGGCTATTATGTAGAGTACCGTACAGATGATGCCCGTCTAACAATTGAAGTATTAAAAAAGGCTGCAGAATATGGAGCACTTTGCCTCAATTATGCGGAAATGACGGAATTTATCTACGAAAAGAAAAAGCTTGTTGGCATTAAAGTGAAGGATCATGTCACGGGGAGAATGCTGGATGTCCATGCTGCACAAATTGTGAATGCGACAGGCCCATGGGTTGATGACGTACGACAAAAAGATAAAGTAGCAGATAACAAGCAATTACGTCTAACAAAGGGCGTTCATATTGTCATCAAACAAAAGGATTTTCCACTAAAGCAAGCCGTTTATTTTGATATTGCTGATGGTCGCATGGCCTTTGCTATTCCACGAGATGGCAAAGCCTATGTAGGGACGACGGATACTGTCTTTGAGGGTAATCCTGTACACCCTGTGGCGACTCAGCAAGATGTGGATTATCTAATTGATGCTGCAAAAAAGGTCTTTCCAACAGCTACTATTACAAGAGACACAATAGAATCCTCTTGGGCAGGCGTAAGACCACTGATTTATGAAAAAGGCAAGGATCCATCAGAAATTTCAAGGAAAGATGAAATTTGGACAGCGCCAAGTGGTTTAATGACAATCGCTGGTGGCAAGCTTACGGGCTATCGCCAAATGGCTGAAACGATTGTCGATAAAATTGTGAAGGCCCGTCGTTACAAGCATGCAAGTGCCTGTTTAACACGTGAGCTAGCACTTTCCGGTGCAAAGGGAATTAACGCTATAAATTTCCCTGACTATATTGCCTATAAAGCACGAGAAGGCGTACAGTATGGCTTAAATTATGATGAAGCCAAGCAGCTTGTACAAAAGTATGGCACGAATGTAGATGCCTTATTTGATCGCGTGAAATTTTTACATGAACATGGTAGTACAATGCCTCTTGCCTTACATGCGATGCTACTGTATGGCATTGAGGCCGAAATGGTCTATACACCAAGCGACTTCTTTATTCGTCGAACTGGTTTATTATACTTCGATATTGAAGCAGTAAAGCTTTATAAACAGCAAGTGATTCAGGTGATGCAACAACGCTTGAATTATACGGAGGAGCAAAAAAATAGGTATATTGCTGAATTAGAGCAAGCCATTAACGATGCAACAAATTTTGTGAAAGAAGGGGAGTAAGGGATGGAGCGTTATATACAAATGTCGGATGAACAATTTGTCTTCACTCGAACATTGGAGCCTTCAACGCCATGTATTGGACATATTCACATTTTGCATGGCATGGCAGAGCACAGCGGTCGCTATTTAACATTTGCGAAAACACTCAACGCAGCAGGCTATGTTGTGACGATGCACGATCACCGCGGGCATGGTGAAACGGCAGCATATAATGGGACATTGGGCTTTTTTGCTGAAGAAAACGGCTTTGAGCGTGTTGTAAAAGATGCTCATGAAGTGATTACACAACTCCACGCACCATATCCTAATGTACCTTTTATTGTCTTTGGCCATAGTATGGGTTCTTTTATTACTAGACGCTATATCCAATTATACGGAGAGCAAGTAGACAATGTTATTCTCTGTGGCACTGGGAATGTGACAGCCTTGCATGCTGTAGGAAATCTAGTAGCCAAAGCTTTAGCTAAGGGACTAGGGAAAGAAACTGAAAGTAAGCTGTTAAATCAACTGAGCTTTGGTAGCTTTAATAAGCAATTTCCGAATCCAAAGACTGCCTATGATTGGTTATGTTCAGTACAACAAGAGGTGCAAAAGTATATAGACGATCCCTATTGTGGCTTCATTCCAACGAATCAATTTTTCGTTGATTTGACAACCGGCTTTGCTACGCTAAATCGTAAAAAAGAATTAGCAAAAGTAAGAAAAGATCTTCCTATTCTCTTGATAAGTGGCAGTAAAGATCCAGTCGGTGAACAGGGGCTAGGTGTTTATAAAGTTGCTGAGCAATTGGTAGCGGTAGGTGTAGAGGATGTAACGGTTTATTTATTCGAGGAAAAACGACATGAAATTTTAAATGAAGACAATCAAGAAGCAGTCTTTCAAGTTTTATTACGGTGGTTAGAAAAATATGATAGAAACTAAATTGCAGCAGGCAGAGGTCGTAGCAATAGTAGGACCGACTGCCTCTGGTAAAACGGCTTTAAGCATTGAACTGGCAAAAAAATATAACGGTGAAGTCATTAATGGTGACTCCATGCAAATTTATAAAGGGCTCGATATTGGGACAGCTAAAATTACTGAAGAAGAGATGGAGGGCGTTCCACATCATTTACTAAGCTTTTTAGAGCCGACAGAATCTTTTTCAGTAGCAGATTATCAAAAATTAGTACGTGCGAAGATCGCGGAAATTCAAGCTCGTCAAAAATTACCTATAATAGTAGGAGGCTCTGGCTTATATGTACAAGCTGTCCTCTATGATTTCCAATTTACTGATGAAAAAGTAGATGAAGAAGCACGTAAAGCCTATTATGAGGAATTAGCAAAGCTTGGCCCTGAGGCAATGCATGATAAATTAAAACAACTCGACCCTCAAACAGCGGAGACAATCCACCCAAACAATACACGACGTGTTATTCGTGCTTTAGAAATGCTGGAATTAAGTGGTGTATCGAAAGCAGCAGAAGCGCAAAATCGAGGGGAAATGCCTCTTTACAACCATGTTATTTTAGGTCTAGGTCAAAACATGTCCCGTGACGTGCTATATGACCGTATTAATCGTCGGGTTGATTTAATGATGGAAAATGGTCTTCTGCAAGAGGTGAAGGGATTATGGCAGCAAAATATCCGAGGTGTGCAATCTATACAAGCTATTGGGTACAAGGAATTGTATGATTATTTAGATGGCAAATGTACCTTAGAGGAAGCCATTGATAGCTTAAAACAAAATTCCCGTCGCTATGCAAAAAGACAACTTACTTATTTCCGCAATAAAATGGATGTTCATTTTATTACGCCAGATGACCGATTATAAGAATAAAGAAAAATTTCTAAAAATTACTAATTGATAAATTGGTAGAACGTGCTACTATAGGAATGAAGAGGTAGAAAGTTAGTAGGGAGGCTATTTGATGAAATCAATCAATTTGCAAGATACGTTCTTGAACCAACTACGTAAAAACAGTGTTTTTGTAACTGTATTTCTATTAAACGGATTTCAGTTAAAAGGGACCGTGAAATCATATGATAATTTTACAGTATTACTATTAGATGCTGAAAATAAGCAGCACCTAATCTACAAGCATGCCATTTCTACATTCGTTCCAGCAAAACAAATAGAGTTTTTAGAGACAGACGTATAAAAAGATTGTAAAACAGTTAGTGTTCTCCACACTGGCTGTTTTTTTTGCTACAAGCTATAATGATAGTGGAATTTGATATTTTGGAGGACGAAGTTAATGAAAACAATGGAAACAACAGAATTATTAGATCTTTTAGATGCAAATGAGGACCTATATATTATCGATGTTCGTGAAGAGGATGAAGTAGCACATGGTATGATCCCAGGCGCTCAGCATATTGCACTTGGAACAATCCCTGAACGTTTAGAGGAATTAGATATAGAAAAGCCATATATTATTGTATGTAAGGCTGGAGCTCGTTCTGCCAATGCGTGTGCTTACTTAGAAGCACAAGGATTTGATGTAACCAACCTTGAAGGCGGCATGCTGGCTTATGATGGAGAATTAGAATTTAAATAAAGTGTGAGTAAAAAAGAAAGAGTTCCTTATCTTGGAATGACAACTTCCAACTCGATTAAAATTAATAGACCAGACATATTATACACATAAATATGTTTGGTCTATTTTTTTGTTTTGTTCGTTCTTAACTAACAGAGCAGTTTAATGGAGTGTCATATAAAGGGATTTCTCCAAAATTAAATCTTTCATGAGTTGAAAATTTATTTGATACTTAGTAAGCCTAGTTTAATAGCTGTTACAACAGCACCTAAACGAGTTTCAGCATTTAATTTGCGAATAATAGAAGATATATGATATTCCACTGTTCTCCTACTCATACCTAATTCTAAACTAATCTCATTATTGGTTTTGTCCTCAGCAATACGCTCTAAAATCTCATATTCTTTAGGTGTTAACTTTATCATATGTAATACTCCCCCCTATTTATTTTCAGAAGATATCGTATCAACAAATTCCATTTTATTCTATATTCTGGATAAAAAATACCGTTTAATCAAATGTAAAAAGTGACAATTTTTCAAAATAATAATTAAAATTTCACTATGATTGCGGAAAATACGGATACCTCATTTGAGAAATTTTGTTAAATTTGAACTACAAAACAAATTAATATTTACATATTAGTACCTAATAATTAATTGTTTTGTTGTAGTTATAAGCGGTTTGAGGAGGTGAAAAAATGCTCAAGAGAATTAATCATGGTTTTAATAGTGCTAGTTCTAGATCTAAATGGTGTGTTTTTTGTGATGCAAAAGATTATTGCAATAAGTGTGATGCTATGGATTGGGGATGTGCTGGAGGCTGGGAAACTTGTTTTAGAAAAGATACAGACGGTTAAAACAAGTGCTTAATTTTTTATTTTGCAATGTAGAGTAAAATCATTATTTACTCTACATTGTATCAAAGAAATGGAGGGTATTTATGATTGAATCTATGGAGAAAAAAATTAAAGTATCAAGTTTTAAAGAGTTAGAAGTTAATCATAAAAAATATATTTATGTACCGAATACTAATGGTTTATTTGAAATAGATGATATTGTTTATTCTATTTTATCAAGTGACAACAAAAGCATAGTGGAAGTTTTTAATCAATTAAAAGAAAAAATAGCTGAAAATGAATTTAATAATATTATTCAATCACTAATAGAAAATAGGATTATCAATGATACTACTGAAAGTAATGCTGTTAACGAAGAAAATGTTAAAAACATAAGTGCACTCACATTAATGATGGTGCAAGAATGTAATTTACGATGTAAATATTGTTACGCTGGTGACGGAGAATATAACGAAAAAGGCAGAATGTCTATAATGACAGCAAAATCAGCAATTGACTATTTGCTAGAACAGTCAGGTGATCGTGATGATCTATCCATTGTATTTTTTGGGGGTGAACCTTTATTAAATTTTCCAGTAATTAAGCAAGTAGTAGAATATGCAAATCACAAAGTAAAATTACATAATAAAAAAATAGGCTTTAGTATGACATGTAATGGAACGCTAATAAATAAAGAAATCACAAAATTTATTTTAGACAATAACATCGCTGTTCAAGTAAGTGTTGATGGGACTAAAAGCGAGCATGACATAAATCGCTTTTATGGAAATAAAAAGGGAAGTTATGATGTTATTTTAAACAGAACAAAAGAATTAAGGGAGCAAAAACAATTAGGAGTTAGGGCAACCATTACTCCGAATAATGTTGATTTGGTAAATATATATGAGCATTTATTCGATTTGAATTTTAGAAGTATATATGCTGCCCCAGCTATGCAGATGTTTACAGAAGATCAATTCATTGAATTGTCTAAAAGTTATAATGAATTAATTTATTATTTCGAGTATTTAGTTAATAGAAGAGAATATTCTAAAGCAGTCAAACTCAATAATATAATGAAGAATTTAGAACGTATTCATATTGGACACGAATCAACATATTTTTGTGGTGCAGAGGTTAATTTTTTAGCAGTTGATATTAATGGTGATTTATATCCTTGTCATCGTTTTGTCAATAATAAAGAGTATAAACAAGGAAATATTTTTGAAGGAACCTATTCAATTGCTAGGTCAAAATTTTTAGAAGAAGCACATGTTTCAAATAGATTAAATTGTAACAAATGCTGGGCAAAAAATTTATGTGGGGGTGGGTGTCACCATGAAAATTTAGAATCAACAGGTAAAGTAACGACACCACCTTTACATTATTGCATTTTAACACAAAAGCAATTAGAAGCTACCTTGCATTTATATTTACGTTTATCAGATGAACAAAGAGAATTATTATTAGAAAAGAAAAATACAAGAGAGTTTGTTAAAAATGGAAATCAAAATTAAAAATTTAACAAAAATTTATAAAAATATAAAGGTACTAGATAATGTCTCCTTAGAAATTCATAATGGTGTATTTGGTTTATTAGGGGAAAACGGAGCAGGAAAAACAACATTGATGGAAATAATCTCTACATTACTTCCATTTGATGACGGAGAAATTGAAGTTGCAGGGCTAAATGTAAAAAAAGAACCACTTAAGGTTTGTGAAATATTGGGTTATCTCCCCCAGAAGTTTGATTTTTTTCCAAAGGTTACTTTAGAAGAGTCATTTGATTATTTATGTAAATTAAAAGGAATGAATAATAGCGAAAGCCGAAAACAGGAAATAAACTTAAGACTTCAAGAGGTGGGGCTATTAAGCGAACAAAAAAAATATATTCAAGAACTTTCGGGTGGTATGAAACAAAGATTTGGCATTGCTCAAGCTTTAATTGGTAATCCCAAAATAATACTCATTGATGAACCAACAGTAGGTTTAGACCCTCATGAGCGCATTTCCTTTCGAAATTTAATTACTCGGATTAGTCGAGATAAAATCATTCTGCTTTCAACACATATTGTACAGGATATTGCTTCTACATGTAAAAATTTGATGGTGCTACAAAAAGGAAAAGTGAATTACTTCGGTAGTACAATAGACCTTATTAATAAAGTTCGAGGGAAGGTATGGCTTTATAATATTTTAGATGATGAAATACCTCATGTGGATTTATTTGTATCTTTACAAGATAAAGGCAGCAGTATTGAGATTCGTTACATTGCAGATAATCCGTTACAAGGAAGTATATCGACAGAGCCTACTTTAGAGGATGCATATATTTATATAAATAGAAAAGAGTTAACCGTATGAGAGAATTACCTTTTTTAATAAACTTTGAATTAAAAAGACTCATAAAGAGTAGAGCTATTTCCGTCTTTCTTATACTTATAATGTTGGTTCTTCCAATTATAATGAATAACTTAGATACTCAGGAAACGATTATTGAGAAATGGTATGGAACACTTCAGTTACAAATGGTATTTTTACTTATTTTAATACCGAGTATGGTTTCATATGTTTGGAAAGGGTATCTTCAATCATTTGAAAGAGCAGTCATCCTACTAAAATTGACAAATAGAGCGATGTATATAGTTGGAAAAATCGTAGCAGTTCTTCTTTTTGTTTCAGTTTATCTATTTTTCTTCTATGTAATTTTTTTTATTTTTTATGCAAATAAAATTCCTATTAGCATTTTATTAATTACATTGTTTCAAGTCTTCCTTTCTATTTTCTACAGCATTACCTTTAGCTTTTTCATTTCCTTTTATTTGAAACGTACTGTATATCTACACATTTTACTAATAGTATATTTGGTATTCAGTATTTATTTAAATTCTCCTTATTTTTCTATATGGTTTAATCCTGATTATCTACAACATCAAATGACTGATCTGCTATTTAATGTAAAGAGAGGTATTTTTCTAAGTATTGGCATACTATTTATGTTTGGAAATGTGTTGCTATTTAAAAGAAGGGTGAATGACAAATGAGAGATATCTTTTTATTTTGGTCGAAAGTGGTCTTACGAAGTGATTATTTGTTGACTTATTATGCTATCGTCATTCTATTATGTATCTCTCAGTACTTCTTTACAGTCAGTGATGCGCAAGCATTGATTCCTTTATATGGGATTTTCTCAAGTGTATTAACGATTCAAATTATAACTTTGCATCAAAGATATCATGTAGAGAAAATTTTAATGATTTCCCCAATATCAAATGGAAAGCTTTTATTATGGCAATGGGTTTTTAGCTTTATTCTGACCACCCCTGCCATTATGTTATTAGTTGGTTTTGTAAAGTTTGTATATGTAGAGACACCAATATATAAAATTCTACTTATCGTTTTTGTTTTTCAGCTATTTACTATATCCATTCCATTTTTAATGGCAACAATTTTTAAAAATCAAGCCGTGTCTATAATTTTAATTGTCATCATTTATTTTTTACTAATGTTAATGCATGGTTATAGACTAGAATCGATTCAATATATAGCTCCTACTCTTAACTTTATGTATCCAGATTTCATTCATTATTTAAATGTTATAGGTGTTTTATCCATTTGTTTGTGTTCTATATCGTGCGCGATTTTATTCAGCAGGAGGGCCACAAATAAAACGGAAAAGTGGGTTGCTGGAATTATGACCAGTATGATGCTTTTCGTTCTATTAAGCTTACATTTTTATAATGGATATAAAGAAGAGGAGCTGTTAAATAAACCTTATCAAAATTATCAATATAACGGGCTAACTGTCCAATATAAAGGTGTGAGTATAGAAAAAGTGGAGAATTATGCGAATGTTTATAAAGACATTACTCAAATAATGGAGAGCTTCGGTGTCAACAACATTCCGTATCACACGCTGAAAGTAACGAGAGTTTTTAGCCTTCCAGATAACAATAGTTTAGAAAATATTATTAGTAGTTCTGGCGACATCATTGAAATACGCCCGTATTCTAATAAATTTTTTGAATTTAATTATGGCTATAATATTACGGAAGACATGATAAATATATTAATGGGCGAACAGTGGGAAACCAAGGAACAAACTAATTGCTATGAGGTTTTAAAAAGAACGATCGAGCAAAAGGTTATATACACCAACAAAAGCATGCTCTTTAGTGAGGCGAAAAAGAAGTCAGTAGAAAACTTGCTCATTAGTAATGAAAAAGATCCTTATATGGAAAAGTTTCTACATATATTACAGGAAGAGCCGAAAAATGCTTATCTGTATATCAAAAGGTTATAAGAAAACCTTAACTAAATCAGGGAGATAGAGTATTATTTCATGAAAATATTAGGTGAGGTATTTAAGTATACAAAGCCATACAAAGCAAAATTATTTCAAGTAAATATTTTGATGGGTATTTCAATGATTTTAAGTATAGTACACCCCCTTTTATTTGGTAAATTTATTGATTCTATAACAGTAAAAGATCTCAATTCAGCATTCCTCATTATAGTGTTTATGGCTTTTTTGTTTCTGTTTAATTTATTTTTTAAAGTAATCCAAAAATATTATTTAACGAAATTTGCTTGCTATCTACAAATGGATATTAAATTAAAGATAATAAAAAGAATTATGGCTATGGACATGGATGAGTATCAATTAAAAGCAAAAGGTGAACTGATGAATAAAATAGAAAATGATACAAAGGCATTTTCTGAAGTAGTATCAGAGTTTTTAAATATTGTTGTAGACTTTATCAGTATAATAATTGTGTTAATAATATTGATCAATCTAAATTTTATTTTAGCTAGTATTTTATTCATAGCTTGTCCTTTAGCACTTATCATTTTTAAATATTATGGAAAAAAAATAAGGATGATGGATACTGCCATCAAAAAAGATTTAGATTCTTATTTAACCTATCTGGGAGAATTACTGTCATCATTTAAATTATTTAAGATATTTAATAATGAGATAAACGCCATAGATAACTATCAAAAGAAAATTACCTTATTATACAAAAATACTCTTGATAAAATGCGTTTAAGCATAAAATCAGGATCAATAATAGAATTAATAAACTTTACAAGTTATTTGATTATCCTTATTATAGGTGCCTACTTTATTTATAAAGGAAGCCTCACTTTAGGAGTATTAATAGCATTCACAACCTATGCCAATAACTTTAGTCAGTCATTTTTAAGATTTTCCCAACTAAATTCATTTTTACAAGAAGCAATTGTGTCTGTAAATAGAGTGAAAAACTTAATGGAAGACAATAAATATCAGCTAAGGAAATTAGAAGTACCAGACTATGTAAATTCATCGCATCATTTTAATAAAGATAAAATAGTATTACGGAATGTAAGCTTTACCTATACTAATGCATTTTCTCCAGTTTTAGAAAATATAAATTTCCAAATACCTTTGAAGAAAATTGTATTGATTAAGGGAGAAAGCGGATCAGGTAAATCGACATTATTGAATATATTATCAGGTTTATACATTAATTATCAGGGTGAAATATTTCTATCCAATCAGAATATTAGATATATTCCTATTGATGTTTATAGAAAAAGGGTATGTTTGGTAACGCAAGAGCATTTTATAATGACAGGGACAATAAGGGAAAATTTGTTATTAGCAAAGCCGAATGCAACAGACGAAGAATTAATTCAAATTTGTAAAATGGTTAACATTTATTCACATATAGAAACGTTAGACTATAAATTTGAAACGCTTATAGGGCATAATGGGCTTGAATTATCTACTGGGCAACAGCAAAGACTTTCAATAGCAAGATCGCTTCTAAGAGATGCGGATATCTATTTGTTTGACGAGATTACTTCTGCGCTTGATAAAGACAACCAAATAAATATAGAATCATTACTTTTATATTTAAATAAAGAAAAACAAAAGACTGTTATATTGGTTACTCATCACCCTGCTTTAATAAATGAAGCAGATAAAATATTTGAAGTTGATAGGAATCAGGTGAACGAGAGGGATTCATTTGTTGTGACAGGTTCTTGATAAGCCTATATTGTTTGAATAGGTGGTGGTACTAAGTTAACACTCAAAAAATTTTTATCTATTGACACTAAAAAAGTTGTAAAGTAGATTTAACATAATTACATAAAAGCAATAGGTGCCCACTAGGGAGAATAGGGAATAAAGTGAAAAGCTTTAGCGGACCCGCCACTGTATAAGGAAGTTTCATAGTGTATGCCACTAGCGAATTGCTGGGAAGGTACTATGAGATGTTGAACTTGAGCCAGGAGACCTGCCTACTTGCTTTAGAAGATATAGATGATGGAAAAGTCTGTAGTTTATTTGTTATGACAATAAACTACAGACTTTTTATTTTGTCTTAATGAGAACGAGAGGAGAAATAATTATGCCATTATTACAAGACACGATTGAAAACATTCAAGGGGTTGATATGAAAGGTATGGAGCAAGCTAGAAAGCGGATTGATGCGCTTTGTAAGCCCCCAGGTAGCTTGGGTAAACTAGAATCACTTGCCGTACAGCTCTCTGGTATAACAGGACAATTATATCCGACGGTTGACAAAAAGGTGATGATTGTTTGTGCTGCAGATCATGGTGTATGTGAGGAAGGTGTAACCACGAATCCGCAAGATGTTACAGTCTTTCAAACATTAAATTTTCCTAAGGGGGGGACAGGCGTTTGTGCGATTGCGGGCATTACCAATGCAAAGGTGGTCACAGTAGATGTTGGGGTAAAAGCAGATATTCCACTTGATGCTGGTGTTATTATTCATAAAATTAAATACGGTACAGATAACATGGCACAAGGTCCAGCTATGTCCAAACAAGAAGCCATTCAATCGATAGAAGTAGGAATCCGTGTGGCCACTGAGGAAATCATACAAGGTGCTGATGTACTAGGTACAGGGGAAATGGGTATTGGCAATACAACACCAAGTGCTGCGATATTAGCTGTTCTGACTGGATGTGACCCTATAGAAGTAACAGGGTTTGGGGCAGGAGTTGGCCAAGGAGGCATTGCCTATAAAGCGGCGATTATTGAAAAAGCAATTACCTTAAATAAGCCTAATCCAAAAGATGCTATTGATGTTCTGGCTAAGGTAGGAGGATTAGAGATAGGGGCGATGACAGGTATTATTCTTGGGGCTGCAGTTCATCGTAAACCAGTGGTTATTGATGGATTTATTTCGACTATAGCTGCCCTCATTGCTTATAAGCTCGAACCAAAAGTAATCGATTATATTGTTCCTTCCCATGCATCAGAGGAGCCAGGGGCAAAAATTGCCGCTGCATTACTAGGTATTGAACCGATGTTGCACATGAATATGCGTTTAGGCGAAGGTTCTGGAGCAGCCTTAGCCTTTCCTATTTTAGATGCAGCTTGTTCAATGATGAAAAACATGGTGACATTAGAAGAAGCAATGCAGTTGTTAAAAAGATAAGCTAAGTTAATGTCTTCTTCAATCATATAAGGAATGAAACCCATAAAAGATTATTATTAGCCAAAAAATAAAACAGCCAATGACTTAATTTTTGGTCATTGGCTGAATAGTATTTATGCACGATTTAACTTACGTAATGGCAAGCGCCACTTCATCGTATAGGAAAGAATACGTAACGCAGTAATTACCGCGAATAAAATATAAAGGAAAATGTCCCCTGTAAAAACCTCGAAGCCGATTAGTAGTCCAGCAAGAGCTGCCCAAACACCATAAACTTCATCACGGAGAACTAATGGTTTTCTTCTAGCTAATAAATCACGCACAATGCCACCACCTGAACCTGTTAACACAGCAGCTACAACCACAGCACTAACAGGCATATCCAGCTTGACAGCATAAAGTGCGCCTTGAATAGCGAACGCTGATAAGCCAATCGCATCTGTGAAGTTACCCCAACGATGCCAATGTTGAATCAGATGATGCGGAAAAATAAAAAATATCGTAATCGCAGCCAGCGCGATTTGAAACATCATATCCTGTCCCCATAGGGTTGTGACAGGTAGCCCGATGAGTAAATTTCGAATGGCTCCTCCACCAAAAGCAGTGACAATACCAAGTATATATACACCAAATAAATCGTATTCTTCTTCCATGGCAATAATTGCCCCAGAAATAGCAAAGGCAATTGTTCCTATGATACTAAAAACCTCCCAAGCCATCCCTTTCACCCCTTCTATCAATAAATAAACTTTTTTAAAGTTAAAAGACTATTTTACGTAACAGAATCTATGAATTTAATAGCCAAAAACGGTCATTAAATACGCTTCTCGAAATAAGTCCGCACATTAGCTTAGCGTAAAATGCTCTTAGAAACAATAGGCAAGTTTTACAGGTGCACATACAAATTGATAAAATGTGATTAAAATAAAGAAAACATTCGTCAAAAGCGTTCATATACCAGTAGTTGGTTAGGTAATTCTAGAGTGATTGAAGTCAATTTAGATAGTCAATAAATGTTACTGATTGAAATGCGAGACATTGTGAAATGGAGAAGAAAGAATGACGTTTACATCAAATTTATCAATACAAACGCTATCGTTAGCGGCAAAAATTGAGGAGCAAGTTCGGCCTTATCATGCCAAGGTAGAAGAAATGGCGTTTTATAATCAGCAGAAGGTGCTAGCAGCGTTCAGAAAGCATCAAGTAAGTGATTATCATTTACATCCATCAAACGGCTATGGCTATGATGATGAGGGACGGGATAATCTAGAGCGTGTTTATGCAGAAGTATTTGGTGCAGAGGCAGCCATAGTTCGACCACAAATTATTTCAGGCACACATGCAATCACGCTTAGTCTATTCGGTGTTTTGCGTCCTGGTGATGAGCTGCTTTATATTTCTGGTCAGCCATATGATACATTGCAATCCATTGTCGATGGTGGTGATAAAGATACAGGTTCACTGAAGGATTATAAAATCGGTTATCAACATGTGGATTTGCTAGATAATCAGGCCATTGATTGGGCAGGTGTTGAAGCAGCCATTACAGCACAAACCAAAATGATTGCGATTCAACGTTCAAAAGGCTATGCAACACGTCCATCCTTTACAATTGAAGAAATTGCTACTATGTGTGCAAAGGTACGTAAATTGGCTCCAGAAGCTGTTATTTTTGTAGATAACTGCTATGGCGAGTTCGTAGAGGCACAGGAACCTACAGAGGTCGGTGCTGATTTAATGGCAGGCTCGCTCATTAAAAATCCTGGCGGAGGCTTGGCTAAAATTGGGGGCTATATTGCTGGCCGAGCAGATCTAGTGGAGAAATGTGCCTATCGCATGACTTCTCCAGGTATTGGTGCCGAAGCGGGAGCCACATTAAATACACTAGGTGACTTTTATCAAGGGTTTTTCCTGGCACCACATGTAGTATCGCAAGCATTAAAAGGTGCAATTTTTACAGCTGCAATGTTAGAGGAAATCGGTATGAGCACTTCTCCGAGCTATCATGCGAAGCGTACAGATTTAATTCAATCAGTATCTTTTCAAACAGCACAGCAAATGATAGCCTTTTGTCGCGAAATACAAGCGAACTCACCGATAAATGCCCATTATGCTCCTGAACCAGCCTATATGCCAGGCTATGAAGATGATGTCATCATGGCGGCTGGAACATTTATTCAAGGGTCCAGCATTGAGCTGACAGCGGATGGCCCAATACGACCACCCTATACAGCCTTTATCCAGGGCGGACTAACATATGAACACGTTAAATTTGCTATTTGCAGTGCAGTTCAAGCTATTCAAAAATCATAATAAGACAATAGATAAAGCCTAAATATGAATAGTTTTTTACAATTTTCACTCGGATTGAAAAAAATAGTACCAACCATGTTAGGTTACCTTACATGGTTGGTTGACAGTAAAAAAATTTCGTTATATGATAAGCGGGTATTGGAGGAGGACTTAAATGAGTCGTGAAATTAGACGAACTATGCCGTTATTATCGATGAGTATTGTGATGCAATTAACAGAGCTTTCGGCAAGACAAATTCGTTATTATGAAGAACACCATTTAATTGAGCCGCACCGAACAGAAGGCAATCGACGTATGTTTTCACTAAATGATGTCGATACATTGCTTGAGGTTAAAGACTACTTAGAACAGGGTATGAATATGGCGAAGATTAAAAAAATATTTGCTAAAAAGAAAAATCCTGTTGCTACAACTGATGAACAAGATTTAAGTGATTCAGAATTACGCCAAATTATGCGCGAAGAAATGCGTCAAGCACAGCGCATGCAAAAATCATCCATCCGACGTGGGGATTTATCTCGATTCTATTAATAAATAGGGTAGGGTAAACATAAAAGCTAGACAAATTATAGGAGTGTGGAAAACTGTGGGTAAATACACAAAAGAGGACATTAAACGTCTCATCGAAGAAAAAAACGTAAGCTTTATTCGTTTACAATTTACAGATATTCTTGGCACAATCAAAAATGTTGAGATTCCTGTAAGTCAATTAGACAAAGCACTTGAAAATAAAATGATGTTTGATGGCTCATCTATTGAAGGCTTCGTTCGAATCGAAGAATCTGATATGTATTTATATCCTGATCTTGATACTTTCGTAGTTTTCCCTTGGACTTCTGAAAAAGGGAAAGTAGCACGTTTTATCTGTGATGTATACACTGCGAAAGGCGAACCGTTTGCTGGTGACCCACGTAACAACCTAAAACGTATTCTTAGAAAAATGGAAGAAATGGGCTTCTCAAGCTTCAATTTAGGGCCTGAGCCAGAATTCTTCTTATTCAAATTGGATGCAAAAGGAGAGCCAACGTTAGAAGTAAATGACCATGGTGGTTATTTCGACTTAGCGCCAACAGATCTTGGTGAAAACTGCCGTCGTGATATCGTATTAGAGCTAGAAGAAATGGGCTTTGAAATTGAAGCATCACACCATGAGGTAGCTCCAGGACAACACGAAATCGACTTTAAATATGCTGATGCTGTTACTGCGTGTGATAACATCCAAACATTCAAATTGGTTGTTAAAACAATCGCTCGTAAACATGGCTTACACGCTACATTTATGCCTAAACCACTATTTGGTGAAGCAGGCTCTGGTATGCACTTTAACGTGTCACTATTTAAAGGCAAAGAAAATGCGTTCTATGATGAATCTACAGAATTAGGTCTTTCTGACACAGCTATGCAATTCATGGCAGGTGTTCTTGCACACGTACAAGGTTTCACAGCTGTAACAAATCCAACAGTTAACTCTTATAAACGTCTAGTACCAGGTTATGAAGCACCATGTTATGTTGCATGGTCTGCACAAAACCGTTCACCATTAATTCGTATACCATCTGCACGTGGACTTTCAACTCGTGTTGAAGTACGCTCTGTAGACCCTTCTGCAAACCCATATTTAGCGATGGCTGTTATTTTAGAAGCAGGTCTTGAAGGTATTCGTCAGGGGCTAACACCACCTGCTGCTATTAACCGCAACATCTATGTGATGTCGGAAGAAGAGCGTCAAGCAAATGGTATTGAAAACCTACCTGCGGCACTTGATGATGCATTAACATTACTTGCTAAAGATAAAGTAGCACAGGAAGCATTAGGTGAGCATATTTATGCAAACTTTAAAGAAGCAAAAGAAATCGAGTTCGATATGTATCGTACAACAGTACATCAATGGGAACGCGATCAATATTTAAAAATGTATTAATCATAAAGATACCGAGTGCCTGATAAAAGGTACTCGGTTTTTTTATGAATATATTAGGAACGGTGGGGTCATGTGACAACCCCATCGTTATTTTAGTATTAGCGCATATGTTTATGATGGTGTGGCATATGGCAAGGGTTAGGTGGCATACCGCACATAGTATGTGTTTCACAGCATTCATTTACGACAGATTCTGTGCATGGGAAATAGTACTGATGATCAATCATATGTTTGTTCACTGTAGTGACATGTGCAGGTTGTACGTGTGGAACAACTGTATGGATATAATTTGTGCGTACATATTGCTCTGGTGGTAAAAATTGTGGTGGATCATATTGCATTGGCATCATTTGTGGTGGACAGCAGTGTGGACCCTTTGCCGGATGGCGTCTTCGTTGAAACATGTTATTACCTCCTGTTTTGATAAGTTGTGGTTCATTATTAAGATATGAGATATACGTTGATAGGGTCTATTTATTTGCCTATTAATGCATAGGTAAATCTAACAGGTAACTAAAATAGTAGAAAATCGATCATCAACTTGCCTACGTCTTTGAGTGAAATGGAAGCATGACAAATTGTTGAAAAGATGATATCAACGACAGAAAAAGCAATTTTGCAGGGCGAAGGGGTGACTTCCGTTTCAACACCATCCATAAGTTTAAAAATAATTTCTTATAAAAGTATGTTTTTTAAAATTAAATATTGTCAATAAAACAATCGTAAAGTATACTCTTTAATTAATAATGATTATCGTTATCGATTATTTCTTTCATATTGGGATGGTGCGTAATAAACAGGTTATGCTCAAGACAAGCGGTGACAGCAGAGATATGGTCCAGGCTGTTTTTCGCATGGACTGTACCATTAAAGACCCGCTATTTGGTACGCCAGGCAAGGGGCGAACAGTTCAAACAGTGGAATTTGAGGAGGTAGGGATCAGTTGAGTCTAACACTGTCAGCAGAAGAATCATCAGTGCTACTAAGAGACTATCGATTGACGATAGAGCCAGCAGTGGATGCTACTTACTCTTTATATGCCAAAAATTTATTGGACAATGCTCAAGCTCTAGATTATTTACAAAAAATTGCCCATTTCTTTCAATCGCCCTCTATTCTAGTTACGGCATCATTATTTGCGAAGCGCTATAGCGTCTTAACGATGGCTTCAGCATTCTATGCTATGTCCAGATACGATAAAGGACTACATTGCAGAATTGAAAATTTGTGGGTAGAAGCGGAATATACAAAACCTTGGCTTCCTACTATTCGGCTAATCGATCGCACAGTGTCGATACCTACTAAAGACCGTGAAAAATGGCGTGATGAGATTCTTAGAGAAATCTTTGCGAATAATTTAGCGAAAGTTTGGCAGTCATTAGCGAAAATAAGTAAAATTCCAAAAGCAATCTTATGGGAAAACACAGCTATTTATGTGAATTGGCTCTATGAAACGAAATTAGGGGAAGGGGCCAGTGTGCAAGAAAAGGCTCGTATACAAGAGGATTATCACTATATTGTAAACCTAGCACCAGGCTCCATTTTTGGAGAAAGGAAAAATCCTTTGACGGACTATTGTGGTCCTAAAGTGACAATTATGGAATCGGAGCAACCTGTACGCTTGAGAAAAACATGTTGTTTCTATTATCATACCTCTGATGAAGCAAATGATTATTGTATCTCTTGTCCAAAAATAAAAAGATGACCATAACAACAAAATTTCTTCCACCAAAAGTGAGTAAACACTTAAATGATTTCATAAGTGTTTACTCATTTTTATGTTGACCATCAATACCTGCCAATAAATAAGGAATAACAGGTTTGATAAATTCCTCGGGCTGCATCTCTTGATTGCTAGTTCTCCATTCTATAGAAGCGCCATAGATTCCCCAGCTTAATATTACAGCAGTCATTTTTAGCGCTCCGTTCTCTGACGCTGCATTTTGTTTCACTAACATTTTGTAAAAGATAATTTCAAGCTGCTCTCTAATAATACGAGCAATTGTCTCTTCATAGCCTCTATGACAACGATTAGACAATGACTTTTGAAAATTAGTTATCGCTTTAAAGAGAATAAGGAAAGCTCCTTCATTTAGTTCGTTATGATGTAGAAAGTCATCATTCAAATTAATTAATAATACTTCTGATAGTACCTTCTCTAATAAATCATATATATCTTCAAAGTGATAATAAAAAGTCGCACGATTAATCATGGCCTCTGTCGTAATATCCTTAACCGTTATATCCTTAAATTCTTTTTTACTAGAAAGTGCAATGAAAGCATCCATGATTAATTTACGAGTCCGTATAACACGAAGATCTGTCTTAGATGAGGTCATTACTTACACTCCTTTTTAAACAATTTCTTCAAAGTGTTGTATAAACAACAATTCAAATAGATTATTGGTTTATTGATGATTTTATTATGAATAAAATACAACTGTAAGGCAAATAAGAGAGTTATATACTTATTCTTAAAAAGAAGAAAAGGGGATAGTCAATTGAAGAATCATCCAATGCTTTGTGATTTAGAGACAGGTATATGTGGAGTAGCTGACGAGGATGAATTGGGGATGATTGATTTTAATCAACCAAAGAAATCCATTGAAGTATACTATGTAACTGATCCAATATGTTCTCATTGTTGGGCACTCGAACCCGTTCTTCGACGTTTTATCGAGCAGTATGGACACTATTTTAACTTTCATACGATTATGGGAGGGCTACTAGAAAAATGGGGTGATGGTCCAGTAGACCCTGCAAATGGAATATCAGGACCTGCGGATGTTGTAGGACACTGGAGAGAAGTTGGAGAATATTATCGTATGCCAATAGATGGAACAGTGATGATGAACAATCCAGTGCAATCATCCTATCCACCGTCTCGTGTATTTAAAGTAATTCAAAAAAATCATCATGATGCTAGAGCATTTGAATATTTGCGTCGAGCAAGAGAAGCGCTATTTGTATTTAATCAAAATATTGCTGATAAATCCGTGATGATTGACATTGTAAATAAATTGGGGCTTGATGGAGCGGCTATTGTAAACGAATCAGAACAAACAAACGGGCAACAGTTATTAAATGAAGATTTTGACCTTGCAAGAAATTTAGGCGTAAGAGGATTCCCAACTATTATTATGATGAATGAGGATAATAAAGGGCTGAAAATTGTTGGTGGGCGTCCATTTGTAAACTATGTGGAAGGACTAAAGCAGGTTCTCAATTTTGAAGAGCTGCAACCAAAACAACAGCCATCTCTTTTAAGCTTGCTTGAAAAAGAAAAGCTTCTATTTTCGAAAGAAATGGAAGTCATGTATGATCTGGAAAAGTCAGAGATTACATCTTATGTGAAAAAAGAGCTTTCCTCAGATCAATATGAAATGAAGGAAATACTCGGTGAATGTTATATTACTACTAAATAATGAGGAGAATGGCAATGACGTACGTATTACAGGTAGATTTTAAAATGGATGGACCATTTGGTGATGAGATGGCAGGAGCGTTTTCTGATTTAGCAAAAAGTATTCAGGAAGAGGAAGGACTTTTTTGGAAAATTTGGACAGAGAGCCCTGAAACAAATGAAGCAGGCGGAATCTATCTATTCGAATCGAAACGCACAGCTGAACAATATATAGAAATGCATTCAAAAAGGCTAGCTGAATTTGGAATCACTACTATCAACGCAAAAATCTTTGCTATCAATTCAAAACTGACTGAAATCACTAAAGGTCCAGTAAAACAACTAAATAATCGCTAAAGCATAATAGAATTACCGGCTAATTCAAGGAGTCTAATTTCTAATTTAGAAGTTAGGCTTTTTATATATTTATGGATGTATAAATATTCAGAATATTGTGAGGTTGAACCAAATGTATTGTAGAGTTTACAATAGTTTTATAACAGGTTTATGTTATAAAAACATGAATAATTTGAGTATTTTTCTGTTTAATGCTCAAACTTCAAAGTTTTTAAAAACGTTCTATAACAGAAGGAGGGATGAGATATTGAATGAAAACTACATAGTAGTACAGCGATTGATAAATAAATGCTTTAAATAAACACTATTTTAATTGTTGGAATGCAAAATACATAAATTATTGAGATTAAAAGAGATGAGGTTTTATAAAAAAAATGAAAAAGTATTCTGTTGCTACATATTTTTACTTCATTATTCCGTCTTTAATTGGTATCTTTCTATTTATGACCCCCATTTTAACGGAAGAGGGCTGGAAAGTACCCATTGCCATATTAGCTAATGTTTTAGCAGGGATTGTGGCTCCAGTCATTAGTTATTTTACAATTATAATGTTTGCCATCTCCGCAATTGGTGCACTTATAGCGAAGTTTATACCTCGTAAAAATGCTAAAGAACCTCGTATTTTAGATACATTGTTTTATGTGAATTGGTTTTGGACAATTACGCGTTTTATCGGTTTAGCCTTTGCTTCAATGGTAGTCTTCAATTTTGGACCTTCTGCCATCAATAATGAAAATACGGGTGGACTCCTCATGGATCCAAATGAGGGACTTGTGACGTTTTTATTTACCATTTTTTTGTTTGCGGGTTTCCTTTTACCATTTTTAACAAACTTCGGCTTACTTGAATTTTTCGGGACAATGATGGTGAAAATTATGCGGCCACTATTTAAAAGTCCAGGTCGTTCTTCAATCGATGCTCTTACGTCATGGGTTGGTGATGGCACAATAGGTGTGTTAATGACCAGTAAACAATATGAGATGGGGAACTACACAAAAAAAGAAGCTGCGATTATTGCCACAAGTTTCTCAGTAGTGTCCATCACATTCTGTATCGTTGTATTGGATACTGTCCATTTGGCACGCTATTTTATTCCTTATTATTTGACAGTAGTACTTTGTGGAATTGTATTAGCCATTATTATGCCTCGAATCTATCCACTTGCGAAAAAGGAGGATACGTATATAGATGGGACACCAGTAGATTATTCACGTGAGAAATTACCTGAGGGCTATAATTCTGTCTCACATGGCTTAGAAAATGCACTTGCTGTTGCGCATGCAAATCGTGATCCTCGACAATTTTTCAAAGACGGCTCTAGAAATGTAATTGATTTATGGGTGGGTGTGGCCCCTATCGTTATGGCTTTTGGGACAATTGCCTTAATGCTTGCTGAATTTACAAGTATTTTTGCGATTTTAGGAAAACCGTTCGAGCCAATTTTAACCGTCCTTGGCTTACCTGAAGCGGCTGAAGCAGCACAAACAATGGTCGTAGGCTTTGCCGATATGTTTCTACCTTCTATTTTAGGTGCAGGGATTGAATCGGATGTTACTAGATTTGTTATTGCCGTTGTTTCTGTGTCACAACTGATCTATATGTCTGAGGTAGGTGGACTTATTTTAGGTACAAAAATTCCATTGAAGTTTTTGGATTTAGTCGTCTTATTTATCCTACGTACGCTTATTTCTCTTCCAATTGCAGCATTGGTTGGTCATCTACTCTTCTAACTAAAATGCCAAGTCTTAAATAGACTTGGCATTTTTCATGTTGTTAAAAAAGGTAATATCAACGGTAGAAAATTTTTTGACACCATAAAAAATGGGAAGGTAGCTGGTATTGGTAGGGACGTTTCACTTACTCCTTTTCCATTATTCTTCTCGAAATCGAGGCAACCTTACAAAATATATGAATATGTTACTCATGATAAACCTCCCCATGCCTTCTATTTTTTGAAAATAGCTTGCATCGCAAAATATTATCAAAAAATCCTAGTAACTTGGCAAGAGTTCCATTTTTGCATATGTGTCACATAACCACTATGCATATACTGTGGCAAGAGGGGGGGAGGTGAGCTTTTATGAGAATTAATTGGAAGGTTCGTCTTCAACATATTCCATTTCTACTAGGGCTATTTTCATTGTTGCTCTTACTCGCACAACAAGTGGCTGCAATTTTTGGCTATGATTTTACAGGTGTGATGAGTGAGCAAATGTCATCTATATTAAATACAGTTTTATCCATTCTTGTGTTAATGGGGGTCATTGTTGATCCAACCACACGGGGCACCAGTGATAGTGAACGTGCCTTAATGTATCGGAGACCGAGATAAAATAAACAAAAAGTGTAATTTTACAATAAGGATAAATATGTTATAATGTTAGAAAATTGATAAAGTGGGGAGGATGATTGAATGTCCCTTGAATTGGAGCGCAGAATTGCGAAGCTCGAGGAGGAAATGGCAGATTTACGTCAGGAGTTGTCAGTATTAAAAGGTTCGCAAAGCACTGAAAAAATGAATACTCTTGATGCCAGACAGTCGATGATCAAGCAATCAGAACCAATTAAACCAAAACCAGTACTGGAGTCGAAGCCTATCCCGACTAAAGTAGCGGAAAAAGAAGTGCAACCACAGCCATCGATGGAGGAACGTGTTATGTGGGCACTTCCAAAAGTATTCATGGTTATTTTAGTAATGGGCGTACTTTGGGGTCTAAAACTTGTCAGTGACTATGGCTATTTATCGGATGGCGTAAAAATCATCCTTGCCTATGTACTATCGGTAGGATTGGCGGTTATTGCCTATGGACTAGAGCGTAGGAAAGTAGGCTCATCGGCTATAACGATTTCTTTATATGGTGGGGCATTTATTGTCGGTATTTTAACAACCGCAGCGAGTGCCATATTATATGAAATCATTGGTCTTATTCTAGCACTAGGCATTACGCTACTTTATATTGGCTATGGTATTGCCATTAGCTATTTAAAGAAAAATGAAGCACTAACTGTTTTTGTTGCCTTTACATCATTATTACTACCTTACTTACTAGAATATATGGATTTTAGTGCTGTCATTATTTTATTATTTGTGGTCGTATTGTTTGCTGCATTGCAATTAGTTATTTACCAGCACAAGCAAAAGCTAGCCCTTTATATTGCCACATTCTTTTCAGTGCTAGCAGTGAGTGTTGTAGCATTTATGAATAGTGATCAGCAAGTAGTTTTTGCACTTGGCTTACTTGTGATTCTAGCAATCTTTTATGCCATATGGTGTTTACTCTATAACGCTCAATCCAAATGGAAGCCACTTCACATCGGACTCCAATTTTCTTTAGGCTCATTTAGTTTATTACTGCTGAACCTGATTATCCGTTCTCTTGAAAATGGAGAAATGCTACTTCTTATCTTAATGGTTTTATTGGGCGCTGTAGCGTTTTATAGCTATCGCCAAAAATGGCAGGAAGTAGTGGATAGTGCTGTGACACTCGTGTTTATATCCTTCTGTAATATGATACTGCTATTGAATATTCCGAATAAAGTGGATGATTTATTGTATCCTTTGATTGCATTTGCAGGCGTGATGATGAGCTTACGAATACGTGCAAGTATAATGAAGGTTGTTACTTCACTTTCCCTTGTGATGACATTTACACTAAACTTTGTTTTCCATGAACCAAGTCCATTTTTCAGTATCGATCATTTAAGCTTATTTATGCCAGTCATCTATTTCATCATTATTTACTTATATGCAAGACGTCCAAAAGAGACACTCACACCTTTTGAAAAGGTCATGAAGGATTTATATGTAATCGATATTTTAGCAGTGGTCACAGCTGGCTATTTCTTAGCCTATATTGGCAAGCTAGATACCGTATATTTTGCAGCAACAAATGGCATGCCATATATGATGTGTATCGCATTAGCTGCCTTATTTACTGGCTCTCTATTTGTAGAGGAAACTTACAAAGGACGCGCTTTAACGCCAGTACTTGGCGCATTTTTCCTACTAGTCTCCTTGATGATCAGCACTAGAGTGTCAATGTTAGAAAGCTTAAACAGTATTACAAGATTAATTTATATAGCAGTGATTGTAGCGATTGTCGCGGATGTGCTTGTAAAAGGAATTATTTATCGATTGTACGAGGAGCGTCTAGGGAAATATGTAGACGCCATTGTAAGCGGTGGTATCGTGCTCACGATGATTTCCATATGGGGGCTAATCCATCAGTTCACATATAACAACGCCCTCGATTGGAAGCTGAGCATCGCCCTTACAACTATTACATTATTCTTAACAGCCAGTGTTTCACTATGGATTAGTTCCACACATCATTTAAAAACATTGCGCACAACAGGCTTTATTATTTTAGTTATCGCATTTATTAAGCTCATTTTCTTTGACTTATCTGCCCTTGATTTATTAATTAGAGCTGTTCTATTTATTACCATTGGTGGTATTGGCATGCTGTTGTCGGGTAGGTTGTTGAGGAAATAGAGTATAAAATGAGACTGGGACCTTCATAATGTCGTATAATATCTAAATTAACAAAACATGATAACTAGAAAAACCGAACTATTCCGAAACATTTCGTAAGCGTTTTAGTGGAGAGTTCGGTTTTTTGTTGGCTGAAACACTTTTGTCCCAACCTCTATATTTTTATTTTTCAACCATACTTTCTTCAGTTATTAAATGTTCAGGATCACTGTAATCAGGTTTTGAGGTAGAAGGTGGGAAAGGCGGAGGTACAACGAAATCATCATTATAATAAATTTTTGCATTACCTGAGCCACTCAAGCTTTTTCCTATAATAACACCTTTAATTGATCCACTATTACCCACAATTACATTAGCATTGGGAGCAAGTATAAATTGTGAATTTGAATTAGAATGGCCGTTAATTACAATTTCCGAGCCACCTGAAATAATATTACCTTGAAAGCCAAGACTGCCTCCTAAACTAAGGTTAGCTGATTGCACATTTAGGGAGCCGTTTATCTTAACATCACTATTTGTTAAATTTATTGGGTTACTTCCAGCATAATAAAAATTAAGTTGATTAGTATTACCAGTTAAATTTACTTTACTGCCATTTGTTATTTCTAATGAGTTTTTAACGAAAATATTTAAAGTACCACTTCCTACAATATTTAAATGTCCTTGCGCCAGTGTAAATGTGTCAACAAATAAATTGACATTGTTGCTACCTATATTTAACTCAAGCAGATTGTCGTTTGAAACTTTAAAGGATTTAAACTTTATTTCCTGAGTAAAGTTTAAGGGATAAACATTGCTTTTATTCCCATCCTTAGATCCATCTACTAAAGTGAAATTTCCATTTGAAATGATTTGTTTGTTTCTCATATTTAATGGTGCGGGTTCAGGTAATGCTGATGAAGAATTGAATTCGTCAATGGGAAATGGCGGTAATGGAATTTCAGTTACTTTAACAGGGACAACATTATTCTTAATTGTTGTCCATTTATTTGGACCTGGTCCCCAATCAGGTGTATAAAGCTTATTAGCATCTACTCCTATTTTTTCTGTAATGTTTCCATTTCCGTTATTAAGAAATACAGATCCGTTACTTGTTGCTACGCTACCATAGATTGCTGCGCTTCCAATTAAGGAAATATCCCCAGATGTTTGTACAGCAAGGTTTGGTAATTCAAAAACAGGTTTATCTCCATCACCATTATCAGTATCAGTTAAAAACTTTAAATTTACATCTACTTCAAGGATTTGTTCCACCACACGATGATGTTTGGAAATCCGTTCTGTACATTCTTTATCAATTTCTATGGGTTTTTCGGAAGAGTTTAAGAATCCCGTAGATTCAATTTTAATGGCTAAAGGCGATTCACTTTCCATTGTCACTCTAACACAAGCTTCTGGCTGATGATTAAATTGAGGTTCGAAGCTGCTATTAGAAACAGGCTGATCAGGTAAGCCGTCATTTATTTGTTCAATAAATATTCTGACAAAATCAATTTTATCTCTATCTTCTTTTTTTGTTTGCTTGTGCTTGTTTCTTGTAAAATCATAAGCGTTATTTACAAGGGTATAGACAGCTTTCTTTTCTACGTTTAACCCAGCCTCCGCAATATAAAAAATTGACTGATCGTTTCGCTCGTGTTTAGTAATATTTAATGTATTTGATGTTGTTAACATTAGTCCAAGTCCAAGTACAGCAATCAAAACGATAACAAAGAGGGCAATCATAAAAGTGTAACCATGGCTATTTTTTTGTAAATATTTACGTTTCATTATGTTCCTACCCTTCTGAGATACAACTCTGTTGATATCGTTTTACCATGTTCACTAGTAATTTTAATGGTAACGATCTGTTCTTTAAGCGTGATTTTGAAATCTTGAATACCTGTAGCGAAAATAACGTTATTTTTATTTATAGTTTTTTTATCCTTGTCAAAAACAAAGTGTAATTCCTTCCCTGTAACACCTTTATTAATAGTTAATTCAGATTCAGATAACGAGTCCATAGATACTTTAGTTGGATTTTTTCGTATTTCTTTTGTTATTACCTTTAAAGCATAAGCAGCGTCATTAATGTCTTTATTTATATTGTTTTGCTCATGAAAGTTTGTTTGACTTTGATGGATAATGGAATAAATTAATAAGCTTACTATTGCTATGATAACGGTTACAGCAACTGTTTCAATAAGTGTTATTCCTGCTTGGTTGGAACGTTCCATTTATTATCCCTCCATTCCAAAGCATTCTCCATTTGAGCTTTTAGAACGCCTCCTTTTTTGTCGTATACCTTAATAACAATCGTTGTTAAGGTATACGATTTTGGAATACATGTTAAGGAGTAGTAATATTGATTGTTCGGATCTGCTTCTAAATTCCCTAATTTCTCAAAGCTTGTATTTGAGCCTTGATAATAATATTTCTTGTTCTCTTCTTTAGTATCTGGAGGAATATGTGTAATTTCTGAGACTCTATCATCGTATTTAGTAGTTTGAGAAAGTTGATAAATATGTTCCATCTCTTTTTGAGCATAATAAGTAGCATCAAAAATATCATTTGATGTACTAGTAGTTTTAGCTGTACTTATAAAAAAAGATAAAAAGCTTGTGAGGATAATAGTAATAATAACAATAGAGGCAATAACTTCTACAAGTGTAATTCCGGTTTGATTGTCCTTAACAATCATAAAGGTTCACTTCCATTCTATGAGTGATTAGGTAATAGTGTTTAAATGTTTTTATAACTTGAATTAACATCTAATAGTAATAATTTTTTATATGTTCCCCGATAATTATCTACATTGAGTTAACTATCCTAAGGGGCAGTTAACTCAATGTAGATAATTATTACTGTTATGGATATTATAACGAAATTATTACTCTATATCTATGGAATTTTTAATATGTTGTACTTCGAATGAACTAATTTCTTAAATTTTTTTGAAATTGTTAAGGTTTTTTTAAAATTAAATCGGAACAAAGTTGCATTTTGGTAGTGTCAGAATACCATAGTTGTAGTATCATTTGTATATAAATAGAAAAACCACTAAGTTAAATAAAGGATGATGTGGATGAAAATATACATAAAAATAATTAGCTTGTTTTTGGTAATTGTTCTAATTGTGGGATTTTTTGTTCCATCATTTGTGCTAAAAGACACAGTTTTTGCTAAAGAAGATCCCAAATCTTCAACCATTGGAGGGATGGAGATCAATGATGTGAAAACAGCAGATTTAGCAACTACGCTACAAAATGCAATCTCAGAATGGCAAGGCTCGGAAGTAGAAATTGTTAGTGATGGAATTTCTAGAACCATTGACCCGAAACAATTTAATTTTGATATAGCTACAGCGATTTCTCAGTTTGAAATGCTAACAAAAAAGCCTTGGTATGCTTTTTGGCAAAAAGAAAAAGTAGTTCATATTCCCATTCCTGTTACCGTCAATGAAGCGATTACGCAGCAAATAGATGAAGCAGGTGTTTGGGATACAGATAAAACACTCCAGAAACTAATCTTACAAGCCAGCTATTTGAAGGAGCATAAGGTCGAAGCCGTTATCAATGAAGGTTCCATGCAAACCGGGGAAAGGATTGCCTTTCAGATTGCCGAGCTACCAGCAAATAGTCAAGGAGTAGCGAAAATCATTCCGTTATTAAATGATGTAAATCTAGTTCCAAATCAATCCATCTCGTTGCTTTCACTCTTAGGAGAACAGGCTGGGGTTGTCAATGATGCAGGTTTAGATTTTGTGGCATCAATGCTATATAGTGTAATTCTTCAAACGGATTACGAAATTCTTGAAAGACATTCGCAGGAAGTAAATCCAAGCTATTTACAGCAGGGGATTGAGGCAGATATCAATGCAGCATTAGCAAAGGACTTACAATTTATTAATCGGTCTGAACAGCTCGGTAAACTGAAAGCATCTATAGAGGGTAATCAATTAAAGATAGAAGTTTTTGCAGCCGCGAAAAACAAGGACATAACAGTACGTGTTAGCAAGGATAAAATTGTGAAGCCACGCATTATTTATCGCTATTCGGAGGATTTAAAGGCTGGACAAGAACGAGTGGAACAAGAGGGTAAAGAGGGTTCAAGAGTGGAGGTTTATCGTTCCATTGTAGAGAACGGAGCAACAGAAGAACAATTCATCAGTAGGGATTATTATGCACCTCAAAATCGAATTGTTACGCGTTCTTCGCAGGCGCCCGTTACGATCACAACACCTACTCAAAATGTAGGCGCAGGTGCATCTGATCCTGATTTAGAAGTGGATTTAGATGGCAATGGCTTGCCTGACGTGAAACCTTCAACACCAGAGGAAACAAAGCAAGAAGATGGACCAGAAATTGTCTATGGCTACTATGACAAGGGTGGTAATTTTGTACAAACAAGTCCATAACGATTGGAGGTATGTTTATGGCAATGAAGCCAGGGCGTAAACGTTTAGGGGATTTATTGGTGGAATCAGGTGTTATCACTGCTGACCAGCTAGAGTACGCATTAACTACTAAAATGAAAAATGAGAAGCTTGGAGATTTCCTTATTAAAGAAAATTTCCTAACAGAGCAGCAGCTTATTGAGGTTTTAGAATTCCAGCTTGGTATCCCTCATATCAGCCTGAATCAGTTTTCAATTAGTCCCGAATTATTACAGCTCATTCCCGCGGAGCTGGCAAAGCGGACAAATATTATGCCGATTCGTAAAGAAAAAAATAAATTGTTTATTGCAATGGAAGATCCCATGGATTATTTCGCCATTGAGGAAGTTCGTATGACGACAGGCTGTCAAATCGAGACAAGTATTGCAGCAAAAGATGATTTATATCGGACGATAACAAAGTACTATGATTTACAGGAATCAATGGATGCGGCAATGTTGGATTTGGCTGCGACTAGTACGGAAACACAAGAGGAAATCGAGAATGAGGATTCACCTATTGTTCGTTTAGTGAATCAAATCATAGCCAATGGTGTCGCACAGCGCGCAAGTGATATCCATTTTGATCCACAAGAAACAGAGCTTCGTGTCCGCTATCGAGTTGATGGTGTGCTACGTACTGAGCGATCCTTGCCAAAGCACATGCAAAATGTCGTATTGGCTCGTATTAAAATTATGGGTAATTTAAATATTACAGAAAATCGTATTCCACAAGACGGACGAATTAAAACCAATGTTAATTTTAGACCTGTCGATATCCGTTTAGCGACACTACCAACAGTTTACGGTGAAAAGGTAGTGATGCGTATTTTAGATTTAACCAATTCAGCCAATGATATTGATAAATTAGGCTTTAGTGCAAGTAATGAAGCACTTTTCAGGAAAATGATTGCCCATCCAAATGGTATGATGCTGATTACTGGTCCAACAGGCTCAGGTAAGTCCTCTACGTTATATGCAGCACTTTCTCATTTAAATGAAGAAGGCGTCAATATTATTACGGTTGAGGACCCTGTGGAATATCAGTTAGATGGTATCAACCAGATCCAAGTAAAAGAAGAAGTTGGTTTAACATTCGCAGTAGGGTTACGATCGATTTTACGACAGGACCCTGACATTGTGATGGTAGGGGAAATTCGTGATCTTGAAACAGCTCAAATTGCTATACGTGCTTCACTAACAGGCCATTTAGTATTAAGTACACTACATACTAATAGTGCCATCGAATCTATATCAAGACTACATGACATGGGAATCGAGCCATTTCTATTATCCTCTTCCCTTGTAGGAATCATGGCGCAACGCCTTGTACGTAAAGTTTGTCGTGATTGTGCTGAACCATATATATTTACTTCTCGTGAGCTTGAAATACTTGAGGACAATGGGGTTGAAGGCGTAACGCATGGTAAAAAAGGGCGTGGGTGTCCTGCCTGCAATCATACAGGCTACAGAGGACGTATGGCGATTCATGAAATCCTCCCTGTTGATCGCCAAATAAAGGATATGATTTTAAATCGTGTTGGTGATCGCGTCCTCCGTGATTATATGAACGAAAAGGGTTACCATACCCTATTAGTGGATGGATTACAAAAGGTTGTAGCAGGCCAAACAACCACATCAGAAATATTACGTGTTGCAAGTGCAGACTAGGGGTGAAAAAATGACAGCATATTCAATCGTCGAATTATTAACACGTGCATTTGAAGAGAAAGCATCTGATCTTCATTTAACAAAAGGTATTCCACCGGTATATCGTATCCATGGGCAACTGGAGCATTATGGCACAGTCCCACTTGAAACAGAGGATTTAAAGGAAATGGTAAAGGTCATTCTTCCTGTCCATAAACAACAGGAATTTGAGGACAAGGGAGAAACGGACTTTAACTTTTCATTGCCTGGGAAATGTCGATTCCGTGTCAATGCTTACCATCAACGAAATGAAGTAACGATTGCAGCTCGTTTAATTGAGGCTAAAATTCCTTCTATTGAAGCGCTCAATATGCCACAGGTGTTATATAAGCTTGCAGAAAAACCACAAGGCTTAATATTAGTGACAGGCCCAACAGGCTCAGGGAAATCAACTACCTTAGCAGCAATGATAGATCATATCAATGAAACAAGATCTAAACATATTATTACGTTAGAGGATCCAATTGAATATTTGCATACACATAAGAAGTCTGTCATCAACCAACGTGAGATTGGTGTCGATACAATGAGCTTTGCCAATGGCTTACGTGCATCATTACGTCAGGACCCAGATATTATTTTAGTTGGGGAAATGCGAGACTATGAAACCATCTCAACGGCTATTACGGCTGCTGAAACAGGGCATTTAGTCATGGCAACACTTCATACAAGTAGTGCACCAACGACGATCGACCGTATTATCGATGTATTTCCACCGCATCAGCAGAGTCAAATTCGTGTGCAGCTTGCGAATGTACTACAAGGTATTGTTTCTCAGCGTTTATTTGTACGTAAGGATGTAAAAGGGCGTATTGCTGCGACAGAAATTTTAGTACAGGCACCTGCAATTTCAAATTTAATTCGTAATGAAAAAATTCATCAAATTCCAAGTGTGATGCAGACAAGTAAAGCTTTGGGTATGCACACATTGGAATATTCGATGCAGCACCTAATTACGACAGGTAAGATTTCACTAGAGGATGCAAGACCATATATGAACGCTGGTGATTATAGTTGACGATATTTCGTTATAGTGGTCGTACCAAAACAGGAGCACCTAAAAAGGGCATTATCGAGGCACCGAATAAAAAGGTAGCCATGGAAAAGCTTCGAGCACAAGGAATTAATGCAAGAGAACTTCAAGAATCAAATAGCATTTTACATAAAGATATTGCTTTTGGTACAAAAGTGAAGCACCAGGAATTCGTTATTTATTGTCGGCAATATGCGACATTAATTCGTGCTGGCGTTCCTGTCGTTGAAGCAACCCATATTTTGGGTGAGCAAACACGGAGTAAACCACTGAAGCGAGCATTGATGCAGGTTGAAGAGGATATTCGAAATGGGATGGCATTTTCAGATGCAGCAGGTAAACACCCAAAAGTGTTCCCATTGCTATTTGTCAATATGATGCGTGCTGGTGAGGCTACAGGAAACGTTGACGATACATTAGATCGTCTTGCAAGCACACTAGAGAAGCAATATAACATTAAGAAAAAAATTCAATCTGCTATGACCTATCCAGCGATTTTGTCGCTTTTAACTCTAGTGGTTGGTATGTTTTTAATGGTATTCATTGTGCCAACCTTTATGGATGCATTTAAGGAAATGAATTTGGAAATGCCGTTAATAACGGTCATTGTAGTGGGTATTAGTGATTGGCTCATACAGTTTTGGTACCTTGTGATTTTAGGGCTATTGGTATTAGTAGTGGGCCTACACTATTTCTATAAAAATAATAAAGAGTTTCATTATGCCGTCAATGTATTTTTACTTCGTATGCCAATCTTTGGACAGCTTTTGCAAAAGGATATTATCGCGAGAATGACAAGAACCTTGTCAACACTCTTTAGCAGCTCCGTACCAATCTTACAAGCTCTAACAATTGTCGAAAAGGTTGGTGGTAATCCGGTAATGGGTAAAGTAGTACTGGAAGCTCGCGATAATTTAGAAAAGGGTGGCACATTATCAGAGCCACTTGAAAAAAGCTGGCTATTTCCACCGCTTGTAACACAAATGACCTCAATTGGCGAGAAAACAGGGTCCTTGGATTACATGCTTGAAAAGATAGCTGATTTTTATGAAGAGGAAGTAAACCGTGCCGTCGATACCATGAAGTCACTAATTGAGCCTTTAATGATTGTGGTACTGGCTCTAGTTGTAGGAGTCATTGTAGCGGCTATATTCTTACCAATGTTCCAACTATATGAAAATATGTAATTTGCAGATTTGCTAAAAAATTAAGGTTTGGGGAATTAAATTAGAAGATCGTGTTTTTCACACTTCATATAAAACTATTAAGGAGGAATTACCAATGATTAAAAAATGGAAAAATAAAAAACTATTGAAAAATGAGAAAGGTTTAACATTAGTTGAACTATTAGCTGTAGTTGTTATCCTAGCAATTATCGCAGCAATCGCTGTACCTGCAATTGGTAATATTATTAATAAGTCGAAAGACCGTGCAATTTTAGCGGAAGCATCAAATATTCTAGCGGGGGCTAAAATTGCTTATATTGATGGGGCATGTAAAGAAAATAAATGTGATGATGAATCATTAGAACCGTATGTAGATGGTGTAGATTTAGCTGGTACTGTTGTTGAATTAAATACAACAACTGGTTGGGAAGTTACGTACCCTAGATTAAAGGATATTAAGTTAACAGAATTTCAAGTTAAAGATAATAAAGCAACTGAAAAAGAGATTAATGACAGATTGGTAAAGGCCGGCGAGGAAAAATAGGAAGATAATAAAGATACAAAAGGTAAGGAATAATCAGTCCTCCCAACCCACTCAGAAGCGCTAGAAAATTTGCGTTTCTGGCTGGGAAATGGATGACTAATTGAAAAAATCATTTATACTGAATAGGATAAGGAGGTCTTTTCACATGTTTAAGAGAAAAAGAAAGTCGCATGTTTCGATTGAACTGAAGGATTATGTGCTGCGTGCGATTGTGGCGAAAGGACCAGAGCCTAATCAGTGGCAAGGCTATGAATACCCTTTAGCAGCTGGAATCGTTGAAAATGGAACAATCGTCGATGAGGTAGCTCTTTTTGAGGTGATTAAAGAGCAAGTAATGAAATGGACAGGGAAAAAACAGGCTGTCCGTATGTTTGTCCCTGATACGACGGTTCTATTAAAAAACTTTGAGCACCCTAAAGATGTCAAGCCTCAGGAATTACGAGGATATGCTGAAATGGAATTGGGACATTCCATTCATTTACCATTTCAAGACCCTTTAATTGATGTTTATGATGCTGATGCCGAGGATGGCAAGGCTATCTTATTTGCTGCGCCTTCTGAAGAGATAACGAAAATGGTAGGGATGCTGCTAGATGTTTCATTAGAACCTGAAGCTGCCGATATTCGTGCGCTTTGCAATATACGCTTATTAGAGCATATGTCATTATTAGTGCCTAATAAAACGTATTTGATTGCGGAATGGTCGATTAATGAGCTCTCTATCAGTATTTTTTCCAATGGCCAAGTGGAGTTTTTGCGCTATCAATCCATAGAAGTAGATATGACTCAATGGCAGGGGAAGAAAGAGAATGAGTTTAACTATCAATTTATCTATAATGGCGAAGCAGAGAATTATCAAATGGTCGTAATGGATCAGGTTCTAGAGATTGATCGGATGATGAATTTCTTTAAGTTTTCTTTACATAAAGGTGAAAAAGCAGTGGATGAAATTATTATGCTTGGCGATAACCCGTTATTGAAATCAATTGGAAACTTACTTGCTTCTAATTTAGAACCACCGCTAAGAGTTGTCGATGGGAAAAAGATTGAGAAATCATTTCCTCGCTTTAAGCGAGAATTTTCAACGTTGCTTGGCTTAGCTTTGAAGGAGGTTCATTAATGGTTCCAGATATAAACCTCTTACCACAACTTGAAAAAAGAACAGCCTCCCCCAAGCTTTTTTATAGCTTGGTAATTGTCATTGTGGGACTTATTGTAGCTTATTTACTTTTTTTATTTTTTACATCCAAAAGTGAATTGTCACGATTGACTGCAGAGGAACTGGCATTAACAACACAGCTTGATCAATTGCAGCAAGAGTTAGATGCACGACAAAGTGTCGATCAGGGTTCGTTGGAAGAGTCTGTGACATTTATTCAAGGTGTTTCTTATCCTGTAACACCGTTGATTGATGAAACGAAAACTTTATTACCAACCCATTCCTATTTACGTAGCTACGTTTTCGGAGAGAATACGGTGAATATTGAAGTGGATTTTGAAACGATGACAGATATATCGAAATATGTGGAGCGGCTTTTAATGAGTAGCTATTTTACAGACGCTCAAATTAACACTGTCTCAAACTTTGATATAGAGCTAGGTGAACAAAGGGAGTTAACACCCCAACAAAAATTTAAAGAAGTACCGCGCTATTCAGTGTCCATTACAGCGACAATCGATTTTATGTATTTAGCTGGAGGACGACGCTCATGAATAAATTAACGAGTAGTAAAAATTCATCTATGATCTTGTTACTTGCGCTAATAGCTGCTATTTTATTTGCGCTGTATTATTATTTGCTTTCACCAAAATTGAATGAAGTGAATGAAAAAGAGAGTAATGTGTTGCAGGTGAAGCAAGAATTAGCTAGTGTCAAAGAACAACTAGCTCAATTAGACAAGGAGCAGGGACAGCCTACAATCAATATATTAGCCTTAAGACAAAAGCTACCTGCAACAAGAGCCGTTGAAAAGATTATTCTTGATTTAGCTGAGATTGAAGAGGTGACAGGAACTCGTATACAGTCTTTAACTGTTCAAGGTGAGGACGGCACTGTAACAAATTCAGATGTATCGAATGATCCCAATATGTTGGAGCAGGCTGAAGCAGAGGTCAATGGTAATCAGGAGAACAAGGAGACAACGACACCGATTGCTTCTCTTTCGAAAGACTCTTTACCAGCAAATTTAAAGCTTATTACTTTTATATTAGAGGTGGGTGCGCTTGATTTTAATTCTCTTGAAAGCTTTTTACAGGAGGTTGAACAATTAGAGCGTGTCATGAAAACCGATAAGATTGAATTTAAATTGCCTGGAGAGCAGGCACAGCTAGAGAAAGATGCAGATCTTACGTTAAAGGCAACAGTGCAAGTGACGACGTTCTATTACGAAGAACAACAATAAACTTTATTGATAGGCGCCCCATACTTCATTTGTATGGGCGCCTATTGGTTTAGGAGGACATGAAATTGGAAATGGCTTATACGATCTTTATTTTTTTATTTGGACTTATCTTTGGCTCTTTTTATAATGTAGTTGGCTTACGTGTACCACAGAAGGAATCGATTGTACATCCTCCTTCACATTGTCCGAAATGCCAGAGACGACTAACGGTGCTTGATTTAGTACCCGTTTTGTCCTATGTATTTTTAGGAGGAAAATGTCGGAGTTGTGGCAATAAAATTTCTTGGGTTTACCCATTCATAGAATTAATGACAGGTGTATTATTTGCCTTTGCTTATTGGCAGCTAGGCTGGGGCATAGAATTGATAGTAGCGTTCTTTTTTATTTCCTTATTAGTTATTATCGTTGTGTCAGATTTGGCCTATATGCTAATTCCTGATAAGGTATTAATATTCTTTTTACCTTTGCTAGCTATTGGACAAGTTCTGTCACCATTAACACCGTGGTGGGACTCTCTTGTGGGTGCTGTCGTCGGTTTTGGCATATTATATATCATTGCTGTGCTATCTAACGGTGGCATGGGTGGAGGCGATATTAAATTATTCTTTTTAATTGGTCTCGTTCTGGGTACGATTGATACACTATTAACGCTTTTTCTAGCTGCAGTGATTGGTATGATTGTCGGGATTATCGTGTTATCGAAGAACAAACAAGGGAGAAAAACACCCATTCCATTTGGGCCATCTATTGCATTGGCCGCAGTCATTGTTTATTTCTATGGCGATCTATTAATCAATTGGTATTTAGGCTTTTGGTAATTGTTCAATCTTCAAGAATGTGGAGGGAAGCAAGTGAAACCGATTATTGGTATTACAGCCTTTGTGGAGGATGATTTATCTTCTCGATTAAATGCTGCTTACAGCAAAAGTATTATTGATGCTGGTGGAATTCCACTGATTATTCCAATTGGAGTAGAAGAAGAGGCAGCCCAGATTTTAGCCCTTACAGATGGTTTATTATTATCCGGGGGTCATGACGTGCACCCATTTCTGTTCGGGGCTGAGCCTTCATTAAAACTTGGAAAAATTCATCCCGCGCGAGATACAGTGGAGTTAGCAATAATTGAAGCCGCATTCCAACGAAAGATGCCTATTTTCGGGATTTGTCGAGGGATTCAAATACTAAATGTTGCATTAGGTGGTACCTTATATCAAGATATTGATAGTGATCATTTTAGCACTAAATTACTCCAGCATATGCAGCAATCAGGTAGAGCTGTAGCTACCCACACTGTACAGATTATTGCTGACAATTTATTAGCGACTATCGTTGAACAAGAGAAGATAGCAGTGAATTCATTTCATCATCAAGCGGTGAATGTATTAGCAGAAAAATTAAAAGTAGCGGCAAAATCAAATGACGGTATTATCGAAGCTGTAGTTCATGAGGAAATGCCATTTTGCTTGGCTGTTCAGTGGCATCCTGAGGAACTAGCCATAGCAGGAGATGAGAGTGCTCAAATGCTATTTTCAGCCTTTGTTGAAGCTAGCTTAAAATTTAAGAAGGAAGCTTAGTGGGCATTGTACAAAGAATCCAATCGTCTGTGGATTCTTTTTTTTGCGTAAAAAAGAGGATACATGCTCTTAGAAGGAACATAATCCTCAAAACCTGTTTTAATAGTTAATGTACTCGTCTGTAAAGACCTACAACTTGTCCTAAAATAGAAACTTGATCGACAATAATAGGTTCCATAGAAGAATTTTCAGGCTGTAAACGGAAATGATTTTTCTCTTTAAAGAAGCGTTTTACAGTTGCTTCATCCTCAGCTGTCATAGCTACAACAATATCCCCGTTATTAGCTGTTGCCTTTTGTTTTACAATGACTAAATCTCCATCTAAAATTCCGGCTTCAATCATTGATTCCCCCATAATTTCTAGCATGAACAATTGATCTTCACTTGTGCCGTACGTATCGGGTAATGGGAAGTATTCTTCAATGTTTTCAATTGCTGTAATTGGAGAACCAGCTGTAACCTTCCCGACAAGTGGGACATGGATCACCTGTTGCTTTTGGATGGATTCTTCAGGCTCTAAAATTTCAATTGCGCGTGGCTTTGTTGGATCTCGACGAATAAAGCCTTTTTGTTCTAATCGAGCTAAATGTCCATGAACAGTTGAACTGGAAGCAAGTCCAACTGCTTCACCAATTTCACGTACTGATGGCGGATATCCCTTAGCTCGTACCTCTTCCTTAATGAAAGCTAAAATGTCCTCTTGTCTTTTCGAAACTTTTTTCATGAGTGCTCACCTCTTTTTTCTAAAATCAATCTTCTTATTTGATAGTATAACAGAATGCGAACATGTATGCAAACATAGGTTCGAAAAGTGTTTGACAAAAACGTTTGTTCGCTTTATTATGAGAACATACATTCCGAACAAACATTCTCAAAAAGGGGTAATGATTATGACATGGTTTAAGAAAAACACACATATCTCAATTTTATTAGGAGCTTGCCTACTATTTGCAGCATACCTTTACATTACTGATCCAGGAAAAGTTAGTTACGCAGAAATCCAAATCGAACATGGGGATAGCTTGTGGTCGTTAGCGGAGCAATATCGTGGTAAAATGAGTACTGATGATTGGATAAAGCTTGTAAAAACAGAAAATGAACTAGCAGATATTAAAATTGTAGCGGGAAAATCTCTAGTTATTCCTGTAGTGAGTGATCAAGCCAGTCCCATCAATACTATCGAAATTGCGAGAAATGAACAATGATGAATAATCAACTGTCGGCTGTTGTCTATTGTCGCGTAAGTACTGAAAAAGAAACACAAAGCTCCTCATTAGAGCGTCAACAGGAAGAGTTGCTGCGCTATGCTAAGGAGCAAGGCTATGCGGTGAAGGGCATGTTTAAAGATCAGCATAGTGGTTATGATGTAGAACGTGAAGGCTTACTAGAAATGCTTGATTTCATAAAAGATAAAAACATTAATGCCCTTTTTGTACAAGATGAAACTCGTTTAGGACGAGGCAATGCAAGAATGGCTGTATTGCATTTATTACAAAAATCAGCAACGGATGTTTTTTCTATGCGCGATGCTGGCCCAGTTCAATTAAATGAAATGGACACGATGCTGCTAGAAATTTTAGCGATTGTAGAGGAATATCAGCGTAGAATTCATAATGCTAAAATACGACGAGGTATGCGACGTGCTGTAGAAAACGGCTATCGTCCTGAAAATAATTTATCGAACCGAGGTAATCCGCAGGGGCAGGAGCGTAAAGATCTACCTGTAGATGAAATTGTAAAGCTACGCAAACGTGGATTTACCTTTGAAGAAATTTCTATAACGCTTAGAGGGTTAGGCTTTGAGGTAAGTAAGGCGACTGTCCATCGTCGTTTCCAAGAGCACCAAGAAAGATTAGCAGGAAAATAATATTCCTGCTAATTTTTTTTGTAAAAAACTACTGAGAGGAAGAAAAGCTCTCGATAATAACATTTTTAGGCAGTTGGAAAGGGTGCTCTTTATTTATTCGGTCATAAAACATGATGCCATTTAAATGGTCGATTTCATGTTGTACAACGACGGCCCCATAGCCCTGTAACTGTACAATGATTTCATGTCCATCAATGTCGTAAGCTTTGACTTTAATCCTCTCATATCTCGGCACAAAACCAGGAACAGGTCGATTTACAGATAGACAGCCTTCTCCCTCCGGTAGATAAATCATATTGATGGAATGACTCATTATTTTAGGGTTTATCAGCATCATTTCTTGGTCATCAAAGAGTACAGCAAACATTCGTTTATCTACACCAATTTGATTAGCAGAGAGTCCACTTCCAGGGCGAAGCTTATATTTTTTTGCTAGAGTTGGATTTTGGCTATTTTTCAGATATTGTAGCATGGCTAGGAGGGTATTTCGGTCCTCATTGGTCACAGGTATCGCCACTTCTTGAGTCCGTTTTCTTAAAATTGCCGAGTGTTCTTTCACGAAATCCTTCATTGTAATCATATAATCTGGGTGAAATTTAGTCATAGATAAACACCTCATCAACACGGCTATTGAGAACCTTAGCAATCTTAAAAGCTAATTCAAGGGTCGGATCATATTTATCATTTTCAATACTATTAATGGTCTGCCTCACAACCCCACATTCTTTTGCAAGTGCAGCTTGTGTTATACCTAATTTTTTTCTCAAAATTTTGATGATGTTCTTCAGAATTATCCCTCCATTTTGTCTAAAGTATTAGATATATCGTAAAATAAGAATCAAAAAATGTCCAACTAATTAGACATTTATGAGTGTTGAAAAACAAAACAGTCAATTGAAGGGTAGAGATGGATTTCCGTTGCAGGCTACTTGCTTTCCTCTGGGCGAGCACCAAATCGCTTCCTCCGCTACCGCTCCGTTTAGAATTTCGCCTGTCTCGCTATCCCACGGGAGTCAAGTAGCCCTCCGCTCTAACCCATAAATATTTAACTTTTTAGCAAAGATTTTCAGAAAAAGTAAAGGTGTTTTACTCTTTATGGAGGCGTGTTGTCAGACATCACTTTTCTACATTGAAAATAAAAGCCCTAATTCAAATAATGGGGTATATGATCGATACTACTGATAAGGAAAAGACGCTGGCGGAGCTGAAATCACCCCGTCTTGTTAAAAGGTCTCAATCTACTAATGACATAATCTTTTTTTAACAACATGAAATGTCCGATTAATTGGACATGCAGGTTTTAAATATCACTTAATACCAATTTTCATCAAATTTTAGCTTTAACGCATGACCAAAACAAATACCGAAAGGAATAAAGCCTCTTCCTTTTGCTGTAATGATATTGCCATCTTGTACCACTAGTTCATCTGAATAGTTATGAAGCTCAAAGCACCCTAGCTGCTTCATGCCATCTAAAGGTAGCCCTACTGTATATTTTTTGTTTTGTAAGACACCTGCTTTTGCCAATAGGTAAGGGGAGCTAGAAATACTTGCAAGCAATCCTCCTTTTGCAGATAGATGACGAATGAAATCTAGTAAGCTCTCTTCAAGTTGTAATGTTGAAATATCCATACAGCCTGGTAATAGTAGACTATCAATATCGTCAAGCTATACTTCATTCACGGGTAAATCAGCTATGCAATTTAAACCAGATTCTCCTCTGATAGGTTCGGTATTCGATCCTAGTGTGACGATGGGTTTCCCTCCTTGCATTAATATGGACAAAGCAACACTCAATTCATATTCACTAAATTGTGGGTATAATAACACCGCAGTTTTCTTCATTTCATACACCTCTTACCTTTAGATTGTTCCATTCTTCCTCTAAAATAGCGTAATAGTATTCATCCCACCAAGTCTCTCCATGAGGTATGCATTTTTTAAAAAATCCTTCTTGGCGCATACCGATCTTTTCCATGACTCGGTAAGAAGCGATATTTTCTGGCTGGCATGTGGCAATAATTCGATGAAGTTTCATTTTATTAAAGCCATAGTCTAATAGGGCCTGAGCAGCTTCAGAAGCATAGCCATGTTTATGATAGGCAGGATTCATAACCCATCCAATTTCATACGTATGGTCGCCAAAGTATTTGTGGAAAACAAGATGACCAATGACTCGCTGTTGTTCACGTAAAACAATGGCGAAATGTTTTGCATGCTCGTTGCTATTCTCTGTTATGAAATTTTGAACCTGATCTTCATTTAACACACCATCTGGCATATAGTGCATGACTGTTTTGTCGGACATATAGCTATAAACAGCCTGCCAATCTTGGGCTTCAAATGTTCGAATAAGTAGTCTAGGTGTTGTGATCTTCATGATAGTTCCTCCTATTAGCTATCAAATTTTTCCTTTTATTATTAGTTATACACCTCTAACATCTGGAAGTCATGTAAATAATGGCTAAGAAGTGTTTTTAAGGGTTGGTATAACTGCATTTTAAGGGAAACCGTGCTATACTTTGCATACTGAGGTCATTAAGCTAGGTACTGAAAGGTGTGTAACGATGTTATCAAAGGAAAAAATTAACCGAATTAATGAATTATCTGCTAAAGCAAAAAGCGGACAATTAACAGAGGAAGAAGCAAAGGAGCGAACAGCGCTTCGCAAGGAGTATTTAGATACGTTTAGAGCAACGATGCGAGATACGATTGAAAACGTTAAAGTGGTCGATGCAGAAGGCAATGATGTAACTCCTGAGAAGGTAAAACAAGCGCAAAAAAATAAATTTCTAAATTAATGTGACACAATTCAATAAAGTATGTATGAAAACGCAAATAGTATAACAAAAGCATTGTTTTCTAAAGCAATGTTGACTAAACTGTAAAAGAACAATATATAGGACGAGAAAGGATGTCACAATATAATGACTCAACACGCGGATCTTTTAGCAATTAATGCTATCCGAACTTTGTCAATCGATGCTATTGAAAAAGCAAATTCTGGTCACCCAGGTTTACCAATGGGAGCAGCGCCAATGGCTTATACGCTATGGACAAAACAATTACGCCATAATCCAGCAAATCCAAAATGGTTTAACCGTGATCGTTTTGTACTATCAGCAGGTCATGGTTCAATGCTTTTATACAGCTTACTTCACCTTGGAGGCTATGGTTTACCAATGGAAGAAATTCAAAACTTCCGCCAATGGGATTCATTAACACCAGGACATCCTGAATATGGTCATACAGTAGGGGTAGAGGCAACAACTGGTCCTCTTGGACAAGGAATCGCTATGACTGTTGGTATGGCAATGGCTGAGCGTCATTTAGCTGCTACTTACAATAAACCAGGTCATGATATCGTTGACCACTACACATTTGCGTTATGTGGCGATGGTGACTTAATGGAAGGCGTAGCAGCAGAGGCGATTTCATTAGCTGGTCACTTAAAACTTGAAAAATTAATCGTGCTTTACGATTCTAATGATATTTCTTTAGATGGTGACTTAGAAAAGTCATTTTCAGAAAACGTTCAAAAACGCTTTGAATCTTATGGTTGGAATTATTTAAAAGTGGCAGATGGTACGGATGTAGATGCTATTAATGCAGCCATTGAAGAAGCCAAAAAATCTACTGGCAAACCAACATTAATTGAAGTGAAAACAGTGATTGGTTTTGGTTCTCCAAATAAATCTGGTAAAGCAGATTCTCACGGTGCACCACTTGGTACAGATGAAGTTGTCTTAACGAAGGCTGCCTATGAGTGGGCACATGAACCATTCCAAATTCCTGCAGAAGTTTACGATACATTTAATGCGGCTGCTGAAGTGCAAGGCGCACAACCAGAGGAAGCTTGGAATGCAAAATTTGCAGCATACAAAGAAGAATTCCCAGAGTTAGCAGCTCAATTCGAGAAAGCGATGAATGGTGAATTACCAGAAGACTTTGCTTCTGAGTTACCAGTATATGAAGCAGGTAAATCTGTAGCAACTCGTTCTTCTTCAGGCGATGCAATTAATGCTATTGCGAAGAAAACACCTTCATTCTTTGGGGGTTCAGCTGACCTTGCTGGCTCCAATAAAACAACGATGAAGGGTGCAGGAGATTTCTCAGCAGACGACTATGCTGGACGTAACATCTGGTTCGGTGTTCGTGAATTTGCAATGGGTGCTGCTATGAACGGAATGGCTCTTCACGGTGGTTTAAATGTATTCGGTGGTACATTCTTCGTATTCTCTGATTACGTTCGTCCAGCAATTCGTCTATCTGCATTAATGGGTCTTCCTGTAACATATGTATTCACACATGATTCGATTGCAGTAGGGGAAGATGGTCCAACACATGAACCAATCGAACACCTTGCATCATTACGTGCAATGCCAAACCTATCTGTTATTCGTCCTGCGGATGCAAATGAATCAGCAGTTGCATGGGAGCTTGCAGTAGCAGCAGAAAAAACACCAACTGTTCTTGTATTATCTCGTCAAAACTTACCTGTTCTTGACGCTTCTATTGAAACAGTACGTGAGGGCGTAGCAAAGGGTGCTTACACAGTGTCTCCAGCTACAAAAGAAGTGGCAGATGCTATTTTAATTGCAACAGGCTCTGAGGTTTCGCTTGCTGTCGAAGCACAAAAAGCATTAAAAGCAGACGGTATAGATGTAGCAGTTGTTTCTATGCCATCTATGGATCGCTTCGAAAAACAAGACGCAGCTTATAAAGAATCTGTTCTACCAAAAGCTGTTACAAAACGTCTTGCAATTGAAATGGGTGCATCATTCGGCTGGCATAAATATACTGGCTTTGAAGGCGATGTTCTAGCAATTGATAAGTTCGGTGCATCTGCTCCAGGTGAATTAGTAATGGAAAAATACGGCTTCACTGTTGAAAACGTAGTAGCAAAAGTGAAAGCACTATAATTTACAACAAATACCACAACACTCAGCGGAATAAACATCAGCTATGTGTTGTGGTACTTTTTTTAGCGGCAAACATAGTCATGTAAAAACTCAATAAAAAGGGTGAGCGAATGAAAAACTATAGCGTTGTGTTATTTGACTTAGATGGAACGTTATCTGATCCCAAAATAGGAATCACTAAATCAGTACAACATGCTTTACAGAAGGCAGGCGTCATGGTGAATGATTTGGATGAACTGGAACCATTCATCGGACCACCATTACAAGTATCTTTTCAAGAAATCTATGGATTCAATGATGCACAAATAACGCAAGCAATTAGTGATTACCGAGAACGATTTACGGAAAGGGGAATGTTTGAAAATAAACTATATGAAGATATTCCAGCTTTGTTAGCTCATTTAAAGCAACAAGGGTACATACTGACTATTGCAACTTCAAAACCAACTGTCTTTGCGGAACAAATCGTAAAGTATTTTCAGCTAGAGTCCTATTTCGATCTTGTCGTAGGAAGTCACTTAGATGGTTCGCGTTCTGCCAAAGGTGAGATTATTGCAGAGGTACTTCAACAGTTTGATTGCTATCCAAAAGAGCAATTTATTATGATTGGGGATCGAAAATATGATTTGATTGGCGCTCGTGAAAATCAAATCGATGCTATCGGTGTGACATATGGTTTTGGGTCACTAGAAGAATTAAAAAATGAAGAGCCTACATATATTGTGGACCATGTAAATGATCTCCTAAAACACCTTTAAAAACACGAAAAACTGCATGTCAGCATGCAGTTTTTTTATGTAGGATTATTTAGCAAGTCCGTTTTGGAATGCGTAGACGACGGCTTGTGTACGATCTTGAACTTCTAGCTTTGCTAAAATATTACTAACATGTGTTTTCACAGTTTTTAGGGCAATATATAGCTCATCAGCAATTTCCTGATTGGCTTTACCCTGGGCCATTAGCAATAATACTTCCATTTCACGTTCAGTCAATTGTTCGTATAGTGGTGTACTATTGCCGTGGCGCATGCGGTGCATCATTTTGGAAGTGACCTCTGGCTCTAATACCGTTTCGCCACCCATCGTTTTACGAATAGCATCTGCAATCTGTTTCGCATTAGATGTTTTCAAAATATAGCTTACCGCGCCAGCCTCTAAGGCAGGGTAGACTTTATCATCATCTAAAAAACTAGTCACCATCATGATTTTTGCCTCAGGCCATGCTGCTAATATTTCCACTGTTGCCTCTGCCCCTGTCATAACAGGCATCACATTATCCATTAAAATAATATCTGGCCTTAGCGCTAGGGCACGTTCCACAGCCTCTTTACCGTTCTCAGCCTCACCTACAACCGTAATATCTGGCTGTGCTGAAAGATAGGCTGACACACCAATCCGTACCATTTCATGATCATCCACTATGAGCACTTGTATCATCGACATTGACCTCCTCCTTTTGTAAAGGAATTTTAACCTCTACAATTGTTCCTTCACCAGGCACTGATACAATTTTATAGGTGCAGCCAATTTCAACTGCTCGTTCAGCTATATTTTGTAAACCATACGATGTGGATTTATCTTCCTCTACATCAAAGCCTAAACCATTATCTTGAATTCGTAAAATAGCTAAGTCGTCTCGTGCCACAAGAAGTAATTCCACCTCACTTGCTTTGGCATGACGCAGTGTATTGGAGAGTGCCTCCTGTGCAATACGAAATAAATGATCTTCCTCTGCTTTAGTTAAGGCCATTTCTTCTAATTCATATTCTATATGGAAATAAACTTTTTGCTGAAGCTCAATAATCAATTCCTCTAAGCCTTGTGCCAATGTTTTATTGTGTAAAGCTACAGGTCGTAAGTGTAGCAGTAATGCACGCATTTCTAGCTGTGCCTGTTGAACGATTTTCTCTACCTGTTTTAAGCTAGTAGCATGTTCGTCATTTTCAGTTAATGCGGAGAGTAACATAGAGGCAGCAAATAGTTGCTGTGACACAGAATCATGTAGTTCTCTAGCTAGTCGTTGACGTTCAGCAATAATACGCTCCTGTATAATTTTATCATTGGCCTCAGCACGTTCATTGGACAAACGCTGTAAACTTTTACGTTGCGTATCAATTAATTCACTTGTTTGGACAATTGCCTTTTTTAACGATTTCGGAAGCGCTTGTTTTTTAGGAAAAACAAAATCAGGCTCGATTAATTGTTTCACTATTCGTGTTGCCTGCGCTTCTCGTGCCCTTGCAGTCATACTGATCCAGCTGGCAAACAGGAAGCTAAGTATAAACAGGCTAACTATGATGATGCCACCTAGAGGGATATTATCGTAATTCTGCTGCCATAGGGGCTCCCATGTTTTTTCATCAGGATTGCCCCATAGTGCAACAAGAAGACCGAAAACAGCACTCATTAAAATAAAAAATAATGTAAATAATCTTGAGATAAAGGCAATCATTTTCGTAGCACCTCCAAATCTCCAAGCCAGGTTGCGACATGAATAATCAGTACACGTTTAGCATCCTCAGGGTTGCCGTCGGAGAAAGTAATACTTTCATTTAATATACGTTGTGGCCCTACATGTAAGCAGGAGAGCTCACCAAATAACGTCGTATATTGTAAACGGAATGGAATTTCATAAGGAATATAAATTTGAACTTTACCGATACCTTGTCGAATTGTAATTAGACTAGTACCAGCAGGTAAAATCGTTTGCGTTGTATCGATGGTAATATCTCCTGCAAGACGCTGAATTTGTACATCTTGCCATTTATATGCTTCTGTAGGCGCTTGCATTGTGCCAATTAGGTCATTTTTAATTGCAGGAAGCTTTTCAAAAAGCTCAGCACCAACTACTTTTGGCTCGTTTTCTCTTTGCAAGTATTGATAGAGCATATATAAGAGCATGATGACGATAAATAAACGTAAGCTCCACATCGTGAACAAAGCAATGGCAATAAAGAAAATTCCTGTCCATTTAAAAAATCGAACTTTTTTGGAAAAACTTAAATAAAGAAGTACAGCCCCAATCAATAAACAGAAGGCGCCACCATTATTAAAAATAGTTAGCTCCACAAAGACGAGTAAAAAGAAGCAAAGTACCCAAAATGTGAGCTTATTTGTTGTGAAATTTTGCAAGAGGGTCACCCTTCCTTCTACTAATAGTATAAGAGAGGGAATGGGACCCTCTATTCTTAAACGTGAAAGAATGCGCCCTTTAATGTTGGCGCATTGCTTTCATTATACCATGTTATTTATTTTCAATTAGCAGTGGTGAGCTTTCTTCTACTGCTTTTTTTTCTAATTCTGCCAGTCTTGCCTCAAAAGTTGTAAGCTCATGGTCTTTATCGATTTGATAAGCTAATTTATCGATATATGCTTCTAAATCTTCAAAGTTTGTTTTATTATTTTTGGCAATCATTCCATCCATTTGATGATGGGCACGAGTTACATTTTCTTTTCCCATCAGCTGTAATTGACGCACTTTCATATCTTTAATTTTATGCTTCATTGTTTCAAATTTACGCTCAAGCTCGAAGTATTCACGAGTACTTGCTTCAATGCTCGCTTGTAATGTAAGGTTACGAGCTGAATAAGCTGTTACTTCATCCGTAGCGAAATCAATTAAGTCCTGCTCTCCGCTAGATTTTGCTAATGCCAATTGAGATTCACGTTTCGCTAGTAAATCTGCGTTCTCTTTATATTCTTGCTCTAGCTTTTCTTTTAATTGCCCTTGTCGCTCTAATAATTTGCCTGTTTGTTCCGTTTGCTTTTCTGCTTCACGAATGTATTGATTTAACATCGCAATCGGATTTTTTTGTTCCTTCTTATCAAATAAGTGGTGTAAGTCTGCCTCTACTGTATATCTAAAACGTTGAAATAAGTTCATTTAAATTCGCTCCTTTTATTTTGTTAAGTTTGACCATTCTTTTTCAAAGTTTGTAAACGGATCTTCTTCTTTTTTCCCTTCGATTGTTGGGATTTTTACATCTTCGCCATTCCATTTTTTATAGATAACATAGATAATGGCGATTGCTGCAAGACCAACCATTGCTGGAATGTTAGATATTGCTGATAGGACACCGATTAGACCAACTGTAAACCAGAAGATTTTACCGAATGTTGACTTACTAGCAATGTAGAAGTGCATGCCCAGTGCTACAAAGAGTCCAGAGAATAATAACCCTGCCAGTGGTCCAATTAACGCTAGTGCAACACATGCAGCAATGACGCCTCCAGTTAATAAAAGAAATTTTTTCATTTGTTTTAGCTCCTTTCGTTTGTACCTTTATGTTACCTATTTACAAGATTGTCTAAAACGGACTCGAAATTGATTTTGAACTAGGTCTTGAGGCTGAGATTCATCTAAGCAGCCAAAATAGAAGGTTTTTGGCCGTGTTTAATAAGACTTTTTCTTGTTTTTGGAAAAATGTTAATTATTTTTGGTTGGAAATACCATTTGTCATAAAGTCATTTATAGACCCGAAACTAGAATTTTTTCGACAAAAATAGAAGAGAGATCCCTCCCTCGTTTGACAAATAAACAAGATTGAATGAGCTATACTTATGAAAAAGAAACTGAGCGAAGGAGGATTTCTGGTGAGAACCTATTCTATATATAAGATAAAAGAAGAGCATTTAACGTTTATTTTTGGCAGAGAGCGTAAGTTGTTAGAGATGATGCAAGGTTGTGAAGATGCCAATGAGAAATCCTTAAAAGAGCTTGCATATATATGTGAATCCGTTCGTTTTGAGGAGATTGCAGCCATGTTAGAGCATCAACTTGATTCCAAATATGCACACCTAGAAAGAGCTCGTAATGCTTTGTTTTTAGAACATCCGATAAAAGGTAAAATGGCTATTTATTTAGTAGATCGTAAAATTTGTGTTTATTGTGAAGGTTCGCGAATGCTAGATTTAGATTTATTTCAAATGCTTGCTAAAATGAGTGAACGTTTTATTGCTTTTAATAAACAGGATAATGAGTGTGGGTGGTTAAAGCCGATGAAGTATACAATGCACTAGGAAAATTCACTACAATATATAGTAACACGCTATTATTTGGTGTATAATGGAGCGTGGAGAGTTTTTTCTCGGTATATTGTAGTGGAGGAGGTTGGTTGTATGCCTACATGGGGCTGGATTATTATCGTAATTATCGCATTAGCAGCGGGCGCAGCACTTGGTTTCTATTTCGCTCGTCAAGCTATGATGAAATATTTGAAAGAAAACCCACCTATTAATGAGCAAATGATTCGTATGATGATGGCGCAAATGGGTCGTACGCCGTCTGAAAAGCAAGTACGTCAAATGATGGCGCAAATGAATAAATTCCAGAAGTAATTTGGAATGTTCAGAGCAACTAGTTCAAGCTTAACTAGTTGTTTTTTTATTTTTAATAGTATTTAAATAATTCTTAAAAATCATACAACTCTATCGGTAAACTATGTATAATGGAGTTACTATACGGAAGGGAGTTGTGTATTTTGCAAAAAGAAAAAACAAATGTAGAAAGTTTTGATCTAGATCATACAAAAGTGAAGGCACCTTATGTTCGTTTAGCAGGTGTGAAAACGGGCAAAAATGGCGATGAAGTATATAAATACGATATTCGCTTTAAACAGCCAAATAAGGAGCATATGGAAATGCCTGCATTACATTCTTTAGAGCATTTATCTGCTGACATTATCCGTAATTACTCTGATCATATTGTTGATTTCAGTCCAATGGGTTGTCAAACAGGCTTCTATGTATCATTGATCAATCATAATGATTATGAGGATTTATTAACTATTTTAGAGAACACATTTACAGATGTGACAAAGGCAACCGCAGTGCCTGCCTGCAATGAAGTGCAATGTGGCTGGGCTGCTAGCCATAGTTTAGAAGGGGCTCAAGCATTAGCGAAAGAGTTTTTAGCGAAACGTGATGAATGGCATATTATTTTTGAAGATTAAATAAAATAAAAACCTTGCGAGTAAAATGACGCAAGGTTTTTCATTGCCCTAAAAATGGAATGGAATGACATTCGAAGAAGAAGAATCCCGATTGATTTTTTGATAAATAAAATTGTCTAGAAAATCATGAATTAAATCCTCATATTCATCCATATTTTCATTAAAGGATTGTGCATGTGCCCCCGTATCAAAAAGTTTTAATTTTTTTGGACCGGTTTTTTTATTGTAGAGATCGAGTGACATGGAAGCTGGAATAAACGTATCAGGAATACTATGGATAAAGAGCACAGGTTTTTCAATATGTGTGACGGCTTCGGCAGGTGTTACACTTTTAAATGAGTAACCATCTCTGAGGCGAACAAAAAAGTCAGCAAAACGAATAGGAATAATGGAGCCATATTTAAATTCAGTTTTTGCAATTTGTTTGAGCAACATAGAAAAGTCAGAGAACGCACAATCTGAGATATAAAAATCAGCGCCATCCTCGACTGTTCCTGCATAGAGGAGCATGGTTGCTGCACCCATCGATTCACCGTGAATGCCAAGTATAGCATCCTCTCCAATCATGGCTTTTACTGTTTTCACCACAGCATCAAGATCGTTTTTCTCATAGTAGCCATAGCTTGTTGTCTTGCCTCCAGATTCACCATGGCGGCGGTGGTCAAATATAACGGAATTATAGCCAAGTCTTTCAAAAAGGCGAGCATATTTCACGGAATTTATTTTATTTTCGGTAACACCGTGGCAAATGATGATCGTGTTATTTGTTTGCAATGGCTGAAACATAATGCCTCGAATTGTATAGCCATTTGGAGAATCAATATTTAGTTCACATTTCAAGTTTTTATTGTACCAAGCCTCATCAAAGCGCTTTGCGGTCGTTTCTCGTTCCCGTATAAATTCAGGGTCTTTTTGTTGGATATACATTAATTTATTGGAAAGCGCGAAGCCGAACAGACCTGTTGCAGCGGCGGCTAGCGTTGTTGTAATACCAGAGAATAAAAGCATCTTCTTTTTCATCATAAAACACCTCCACATGCTGTTTCTTATTTGTAATGTTCCCAACTAAGATTGTTTAAAACACGTCAACATTTTACAATATCTTTGGCAAAACTGCGATTATTTCTATTATCGAAAATCGTCAAAATATTTGTTAAAATATACATATCTGCTAGTAGCATATGCATGCAGTGTTGATTCTTGAACGGGGAAAAGGGGAGAATGATTATGACAAACGAGGTAGTAATCGTGAGTGCGGTGCGTACAGCAATCGGCTCATTTCAGGGGACATTAAAAGACGTACCAGCGACAACGTTAGGTAGCATTGTCATTAAAGAGGCATTAGTGCGTGCTGGCGTAGCAGGAGAACAGGTTGATGAGGTCATTATGGGGAATGTTTTATCGGCTGGGCTTGGACAAAATCCAGCGCGTCAAGCGGCAATTAAAGCGGGGTTACCTCAAGAGGTATCAGCTTTAACAATTAATAAAGTATGTGGATCAGGTTTAAAGGCTGTTCATTTAGCAACACAGGCGATTTTAGCGGGAGATGCAGAGATTGTTGTTGCAGGTGGATTTGAAAATATGAGCCAGGCTCCATACGTATTAAAAAATGCTCGTGAAGGCTTCCGAATGGGCGACCAAAAGGTAGTAGATACAATGATTCATGATGGCCTATGGTGTGCTTTTAACGATTATCATATGGGCATTACAGCTGAAAATTTATGTGATATGTATCAAATTTCTCGAGAAGAGCAGGATGCTTTTGCAGCTCGTTCTCAGCAACGCGCAGAGGCAGCGATTGCAGCTGGCAAGTTTGAAAATGAAATCGTTGCTGTCGAGATTCCACAGCGTAAGGGAGAGCCACTTCTTTTCAATAAAGATGAATTTCCACGAGCAGGTGTGACAGCGGAATCCTTAGGTAAGCTACGACCAGCATTTAAAAAGGATGGCTCTGTCACAGCAGCGAACGCGTCTGGTATAAATGATGGTGCGGCAGCGGTAGTGGTGATGTCAAAGGAAAAAGCACAAGAGCTAGGCATTCAACCAATGGCGATCATTACAGCGAATGCTAGTGCTGGTGTAGATCCTGCAATTATGGGGACAGGTCCTGTAAAAGCAGTACAAAAAGCGCTGACAAAGGCTGATATTACTTTAAACGATATCGATTTAATTGAAGCAAATGAAGCATTTGCAGCACAATCAATTGCTGTAGATCGTGAATTAAGCTTTAATCATGATAAACTAAATGTTAACGGGGGTGCTATTGCTCTTGGTCATCCAATCGGTGCAAGTGGTGCTCGGATTTTGGTAACGCTATTACATGAGATGGAAAAGCGTGATGTGAAAACGGGCTTAGCCACATTATGTATCGGTGGTGGACAAGGCGTAGCAACAGTTGTGAAGCGCCCTTGATGTCAATAAGAAGGTGAATAGAAATGGGAAAGAAACGAAAACAGCAACAGCATACTGACAATAGCGTAACAGCTAGTCTACCTAAGCAAGAGGCCGTCACATTAGCAGATCAGCTAGGTGGCGATGTGCTAGCAAAATTAAAAGCAGCGAAGCAAGATTTAACTGCTAAAGAGCAGGCGGCAGAAGAAGAGCGTCAGGCAAAACTAGCTTTTGAACGTAAACAACGAGAAAAAAACAAATCGTTTGAAGAACTTTTAAACGAATACGGCGATAAAGGTACAAAATATTAAGAGAGAACAGTGAATTCACATAAGTGGGTTCACTGTTTTGTATTTTACAGCATAAAATTTATATGGCTGTGGTCGATATAGAGGGAGAGGTTTTTGAATTTAAACGAACGGGAGACGCTGCCAATAACATATACCTAATTGTAGTTTAGTATCGATTAAATTATGTTAGGAGAACAACATGGTAGAATTACAGACAGAAAGAATAAGATTAATTCCTTTAAACGCTAAGTATCTAAATTTACTAATAGAGCATGAGGAACAAATGGCGGAGGAGTTGCTCTTAAGAAAAGGTGAAGGGAGTTTAGATAACGAGCTTAAACAAGCATTGTATTTTAGACTTTCCAAAGTATTGGAAGATGAGCAAAACTATTTATGGCATACAAATTGGTTACTTGTATTAAAAGAAAAAAATTGTGCTATTGGTGGCATAATGCTAAAAGGAATACCAAGTGAGCAAGAGGAAGTTGTGATCGGGTATTATACTTTGCCTCCTTATATGGGGCAGGGCTATATGACAGAATCAATCATAGCTCTTAAAAACTGGTTACTTCATCAGCCAAATGTAAAATACGTTATTGCAGATACCGAAACAGATAATATGGCTTCCCATCGAGTTTTAGAAAAAGCAGGGGCTGACTTGTATAAAGTAACGAAGTCCCTCTATTTTTGGCGGTTTCAACTTTAAAATAAAAGACAAAAGGCTATAATTGTGCCTTTTGTCTTTTATTTTTGAGTATTTTTCTTACTGCAACAACGAGACTAACAAAAACAATGGCTCCAGCTGTGTCGACAAGCACATCTTGGGCACTCATTGTACGACCTGGCGTAAAGCTTTGACGAAATTCATCAAGCACCGCGATTGTAGCCGTTCCACCGATAGCAATACCTGCTGCAAAACGTCTTTTTCCCCAGGCGAAGTAAAGGCCAAGTGCGATGCATCCAAATCCCATGAAGTGTGTCAATTTACGAATTAAAAACTCTACAAATGGAAAATAACCTCGTTCTTCCACTGAAACGATGGTTCCCCAATAGGGAATTTTTAAAATAGAAAGTTGTTTTTCCAAAGGTTTATTGGCAAGCAAATCTTCTAATTCTGGTAGAATACTCTGTTGTTCATAGGTCATACTAGAGGAAATTACTAGTACAACTAGACAAATGATAAAAATTAGCCATTTTTTCATCGATGTTCTTGATAGTTCTCATTTTTTGTTAGCTCATTAGCTACCTTGAAATCTGTTATTGAATTAATTTTCTCGTAGGAAGCAAGCGTTTGTGCTAGTTGTTGTTGTGAGCTTGCGCCAATGACCGTAGAAGCGATTGTCGGCTCTTTCAGATTAAAAGCGATAGCCAAAGCATGCAAATCATCATAGTGTGAGGCTAGGTCTGTTAACGTTGTTGTTAACTCCTCAGCAGTATAGGTGTTAAAACCATTAACATGTTGTAGACGTTGTTGCCAGCTATTCGTTAATAAGCCCTTTGCCACTGTGCCACGTGTTACAACAGATGCACCTTGATTCGCAATAAAATCAAACCATTCTTCAGGGCGGCGATCGAGAGCACTGTATTGCATCATAACGCTTTTAGCTGAGCTTGCAGGTAAAAATTGCTGCAATACATTAGGGCGAATTGAGGATATACCGTATTCACGAATGAGCCCTTCTTTTTTAAGCCCTTCAAATGTGTCAATTATCCCATCCCAATTATCTTCGATTGTGCCACCGTGTAATTGGTATACATCAATATAGTCCGTTCCTAAACGTCGTAAGCTAGCATGGACAGCTTCTTTTATATAGGATGGTGATGCATCCCAATGCCAGCCATCTACCCCTTTTGCCCACCGATTACCTACCTTTGTTGCTAGGATGATATCATGACGACGCTTACCTAACGTTGCGCCAATAATCTCTTCATTTGCACCATAATCATATAAATCAGCTGTATCTATATAGTTAATGCCAGCATCTAATGCCATATCGACAATGGTAGCTGCTTGTGTTTTATCTGTCGAAAGAGACATGCCTCCTAAACTAATCTCTGAAATAAACAATTCACTTGTACCAAGCTGTCTTTTTTTCATACGAATGACCTCCTTCGATTTCTCTACTTGTAATGGTACAATGAACATATCTGAAGAACAAGCGAGGTTATCGTCAATGAAAAAGTTCGAGGAAAAAACAACGAAAACGACACCGATCTATGACGGAAGAATAATAAAATTACAAATTGATGATGTCACTTTACCAAATGGACAGGTTGCAAAACGTGAAATAATTAAGCATCCAGGTGCCGTAGCAGTGATTGCTGTTACGGACGAGGGTAAACTAGTGTTAGTAGAACAATATCGCAAAGCGCTGGAGCGTTCTATTATTGAAATACCGGCTGGAAAGCTTGAGCCAGGTGAGGAGCCAGTAGTGACAGCACGCCGAGAATTAGAAGAAGAGACAGGCTATGGCGCGCATCAACTTACTTTTTTACAAACATTTGCAACATCACCAGGCTTTGCGGATGAAGTTATTCATTTGTTTGTGGCGAAGGGATTATATACAATAGATAATAAAGCAGATTTAGATGAGGATGAATTTGTCGAACTATTAGAAGTTTCGTTGGAAGAAGCACAAGTAATGGTGGCTGACCAACGTATATATGATGCTAAAACAGCATTTGCAGTACTATGGCTAGCTGCAAATTTAGAAAATAATCTTTTAGCATAATAGAGACGGACGAGCATAAGCTGTACAAACCTTGATAGAAAAGGAGCATGTTTATGTCTCGTACGGTGTCTATTTTTTATCACGCTTCCATCATTGCAGTAAGTTTTGTTTGTGGCGTTATTTTCTTTCATATTATTGGTGGACCGAAAGCGGAACCCTTTATATTATTTATAGAGCCTCGTTTAGCAGATGGGGACAGGCAATCCATTTTTCGTTTAGTACTGCCTGTTGCTATTTCCATAGGTCTTATATTATTACTAGCAACTCATAGCGTCTTAAAGGTGTTAGTGCGTGTGACTGTAGCCATGCGTGCCACTTTTTTTGGCTTTAGTTCGGTTTTTTTATTACAAAAACTTGAAGCTTTTTGGCTTTATACGATTTGGTGGTTTCCATTTCAGCTTATCTATTGTATATTGTTGCTAGTCCTATGCAATTTACTTGTACCTGCTTGGTCAAAGCGAAAAATCGGGAAACAAGTATCTGGTCGGACAATTTTGTTGAATTTTATCTCATTTTTCATCATAATAGTTGCTGAGTTTATTGTTATTTCTTATGTGTTAAAATGATGGATTGAATGGACCAAAATTGTGATCAGATAAAAAAGTAGAAGCATGTTAGAAATCTATTCACTATCTTGTAATAGGATTTACTCCTTTGGTATAATGGAAAGAGTTTAGGGGGGCGTCACATGGAGAGCCGAATTGATCGTATAAAAAAACAGTTGCATAGTGCTAGTTACAAGCTGACGCCGCAGCGAGAAGCAACAGTTGCTGTTTTGCTTGAGCACGAAGAGGATCACTTAAGTGCTGAAGATGTTTATCTTTTAGTAAAAGAAAAAGCACCTGAGATTGGTCTAGCGACTGTTTATAGAACGTTAGAATTATTAACTGAGCTCAAAATTGTCGACAAAATCAACTTTGGCGATGGCGTATCGCGCTATGATTTACGCCAAGAGGGAGCTGCCCATTTCCACCATCATCTTGTTTGTATCGAATGTGGTGCTGTTGATGAAATTCAAGAAGATTTGCTTGAAGATGTGGAAGCCGTTGTTGAAAAACGTTGGAACTTTATCATAAAAGATCACCGACTAACTTTCCACGGCATATGCTGGCGCTGTCATGATAAAAACGACGAATCGAATGAAGAAAATTAACAAAAAGCTGTCTGTTTTAATCTTTGGTATAGATTGAATCGGACAGTTTTTTGTTTTTTTATTGGAGTATAGAACGCCATAATAGTTGGTGGTTTATGTCGAATGGAGGGGCTTTTAGCACATTTCTTAAGGCCATGCTAAAATAGAGAATAATTGACAGTGAGGGGGCGTTGTGATGAATGAATTTCAATATGCAGTAGAGGACTATATCCATTTTATTCAAGTGGAAAGGCAGTTATCTGTTAATACATTAGCATCCTATCGCCGAGATTTAGAAAGCTATGTGCATTTTTTAAAGGAAGTAGAAGGTATGTCTGATTTTAGTGTGGTGGAACGGACAACTATATTACGCCATTTAGAGCAATTGCGGGCACAGGGGAAGACAAGTCGTACCGTTGCCCGTCATATTTCATCTATTCGGAGTTTCCACCAATTTTTATTACGAGAAAAGCGGGCAGAAACCGATCCGACAGTCCATTTGGAAATGCCGACAATTGAGCAAAAGTTGCCTAATATCTTATCGATCGAAGAGATTGAAGCTTTACTAACAGCTCCGAATCGAAGTAAGCCACAAGGTATACGTGATCTTGCTATGCTAGAGTTATTATATGGATCTGGTATGCGCATCAGTGAACTTATTGCACTGGATTTAGCTGATATTCATTTAACTATGGGCTTTGTACGTGTATTTGGGAAGGGTGGCAAGGAGCGAATCATACCACTCGGCAAAAGCGCACTTTCGGCAATAAATGCCTATTTAAATGGTGCTCGGGGTCAATTACAGGGAAAGTACCCCAAAACAGATGCGTTTTTTATTAATCAAAGAGGGAAACGTTTAACAAGGCAGGGTTGTTGGAAATTAATGAAGGAGCATGCCTTAAAGGCAGGCATCCAACATGAATTAACACCACATACATTGCGTCATTCCTTTGCCACTCATTTGGTTGAAAATGGAGCTGATTTACGAGCGGTACAGGAGATGCTTGGTCATGCAGATATATCTACTACGCAGATTTATACACATATTAGCAAAACAAGATTATCTGAGGTTTATAAGCAATTCCATCCACGTGCTTAAAAGTTAATAGGAAAAAATTATATTTCAGTCGGATGTCTGACCTTTATTTTTCGCATTTTTTTGGTAAAATAGAGTCATGAGATTAGGAGGCAACCATTATGAATAAACCATTTAACAAAATCCATGTTGTTGTCATGGATTCCGTAGGTATTGGTGAAGCGCCAGACGCTGCAAATTTTGGGGATGTTGGCGCACATACACTAGGACATATCGCTGAAAAAATGAATGGGCTTACAATGCCAGTAATGGAGTCATTTGGTTTAGCGAATATTGAACCATTGCATGGGATGCATGCAACTACTGACCCAAAAGCATACTACGGTAAAATGCAAGAAGCATCAGTTGGTAAAGATACGATGACAGGCCATTGGGAAATCATGGGACTAAATATTGATAAACCATTTAAAGTGTATCCAGATGGGTTTCCAGCGGAGCTAATTGATGAGCTAGAGAAACGTACAGGTCGTAAAGTGCTATGCAATCAACCAGCAAGTGGTACCCAAGTAATTGAAGACTTCGGGAAGGAGCATATGGAAACAGGTGCGATTATTGTCTATACATCAGCCGATCCTGTTTTACAAATTGCTGCTCATGAGGAAATCATCCCACTAGAAGAGCTATATAAAATTTGCGAAATTGCTCGTGAATTAACATTACAGCCTGAATATTTAGTAGGTCGCGTCATCGCTCGACCATTTGTGGGGACACCTGGAAACTTTACTCGTACATCCAATCGTCATGATTATGCGTTAAAGCCATTTGGTCGAACAACGATGAATGTTTTGAAGGATGCGGGATTAGATGTCATTGCTATTGGAAAAATCTCGGATATTTTCAATGGTGAAGGTGTGACAGATTCTGTACGTACAAAAAATAATAGAGATGGTATGGATCAATTTGCAGAAGTTGTACGTCGTGACTTCCACGGTCTGAGCTTCTTAAATTTAGTGGACTTTGACGCCAATTTCGGCCATCGTCGTGATCCACTAGGCTATGGACAGGCATTACAGGAATTTGATGCACGTCTACCAGAAATTCTAGAGGCAATGTCAGAGGACGATTTATTAATTATTACAGCAGATCATGGCAATGATCCAACCTTCCCAGGGACAGATCATACACGTGAATATGTACCACTAATTGTCTATTCACCACGTTTCAAAGGTGGGGCAGAACTTCCGCTACGTGAAACTTTTGCTGATATTGCAGCAACGGTTGCAGAAAACTTTCATGTAGAAGCACCACCATTCGGTAAAAGTTTCTTACATGATTTGAAATAAGGGGGTTTTTTTGTATGAATATGGTTCAATTGTTTGAAAAGAAAAAACAAGGATTAGAGCTTTCTCAAGCTGAAATTCAGTATTTTGTTGAAGGCTATACGACAGGCTCAATCCCAGATTATCAAGCAAGCTCTTTATTAATGGCGATACGTTTACTAGGTATGTCAGATGATGAGACATTTTATTTAACAAAGGCAATGATCGAATCAGGCGATGTTATTGATTTAACATCTATTGAAGGCTTTAAAATTGATAAACACTCAACAGGGGGAGTTGGTGACAAGGTCACGCTTGTTGTTACGCCAATTATTGCTGCTCTCGGAATTCCTGTTGCGAAATTTAGTGGTAAAGGCTTAGGGATTACTGGGGGAACAATTGATAAACTTGAATCCATTCAGGGCTTTAAAACAGAGCTTTCATCCCAGGAATTCATTGATAATGTCAATCAGCATAAAATTGCAGTTGCTGGACAAACAGGTAATCTTGTACCCGCCGACAAAAAATTATATGCATTGCGTGATGTGACAGGTACTGTCGATTCTATTCCACTAATCGCCGCATCGATTATGAGTAAAAAAATTGCTAGTGGTGCCGATGGTATTGTATTGGATGTAAAATGTGGCTCTGGTGCGTTTATGAAGACGCAGGAAGAAGCACAGCGTTTAGCAGATACAATGACGGCCATTGGTGAAAAACTTGGCCGTAAAGTCATCGCACATATTAGTGATATGGATAATCCATTAGGGAAAATGATTGGTAATAAGCTTGAGGTAGTAGAGGCTTATGCCCTATTAAGTGGACGTTTGGAAGAAACGCATGAAGATTTAGTTGATGAATGTGTTGTCATCGCTTCCTTGATGTACCAAATTGCGGCTGGTGTGAATGAAGCGGAAGCGACAGCTGCGGTTAAGGGAGTGCTAGCAGATGGCTCTGCCGCTGCAAAATTCGAGGAGTTTATTGTGGCGCAAGGCGGAGTAGTCTCTGATATTGTTCAAAATGACACAGCTCATAAAGTAGCAGTGACAGCGGTTTCAGAAGGCACTGTGGAAACTATAAATGCTTTATTAGTTGGTGAAGCAAGTGTTAGTCTAGGCGCTGGACGTTTAACGAAAGAATCAAAGCTAGATTATGATGCAGGTATTCAGCTAATCGCCAAAAAAGGTGATCATGTCACTAATGGCGATACGATTGCTTATTTGTATTCAAATCAGCCGATTGACGAAGAGACAATTAATAAAATTCAGCAAGCTTATACAATTGCCTAAAGATTATTAGCGAGAGCCCTCACTTCAAGAGGGCTCTCGCTTTTTTGTGTTCCATCAATCACCAAAATTTAGAGAAATATGGCGTTTAGAAATTGTTGATTTATCCCATACTGCACTTAACCTAAAAAGCTATAAGTATGTCGATTAGACACTATTTCGGAAGACTTTGCACTAGTTCTGTCAGCCACAAGGATTCACCCTAATGAATGTGGAATTGCACGAGGAGGAGGCGATGTTCATGCATTATCAATTAGAAATGGTCACAAGAGAGACAGTCGTTATACGTTTGTTTGGGGAGCTCGATCATCATGCAGTGGAACAAATTCGAGCGAAAATTTCTGCAGCAATTTTTCAAGGCACTGTGACGACCATCATTTGGAACTTGGAAGGACTATCTTTTATGGATAGTTCAGGAGTTGGTTTAGTGCTTGGTCGTATGCGAGAGCTAGAGGCAGTTGCTGGGCGAACTATATTATTGAATCCATCGCCAACAATGCGAAAAGTATTTCAATTTTCAGGGTTAGGACCGTGGATGATGGATGCAACAGAGGAACAAGCGATTGATCGCGTTAGGGGGATTGTAAATGGATAACGAAATGACATTAACTTTTTTGGCACTTAGTGAAAATGAAGCTTTAGCGCGTGTTGCTGTTACAGGCTTTATTGCACAATTAGACCCAACTATTGATGAGCTATCAGAATTTAAAACAGTTGTCTCAGAAGCGGTTTCCAATGCTATTATTCATGGCTATGAAGAAGATGGTAAGGGTATTGTGACAGTTCATGCTAAACGTGAGGATGATATTGTGACAGTATCTGTCATGGATAAAGGGATAGGAATTGAAGATGTTAGTCGAGCAATGGAGCCATTATTTACAACAAAAGGTATGATGGAGCGTTCAGGTATGGGCTTCACGATTATGGATAGCTTTTCAGATCAGCTAACAGTTATATCAAAATGGCAAGAAGGAACAACTGTAACATTCACGAAGAAATTCTACACAGTTCGCACAGCGGTAATGTGAGGTTAAGCCCGTGAAGCCGTTAGAACAGTCGTCCGATAAGCTATTGTCTCAGGAGGAAATGCGTGATTTAATTGCACGTGCACAGCAGGGCGATCATGAGGCTCGTAAACGAATGGTAGAAGGCAATACGAGACTTGTGTGGTCCATTGTTCAACGTTTTACAACGAGAGGTGTTGAGCTTGAGGATTTATTCCAGATTGGCTGCATTGGGCTCATGAAATCTGTGGATAAATTCGATTTAACCTATGATGTGAAATTTTCAACCTATGCCGTACCGATGATCATTGGAGAAATTCAACGCTTTTTAAGGGATGATGGCATGGTGAAGGTGAGCCGCTCTATTCGTGAGCTCAATTTTAAAATCCGCCATGCTACAGATGAATTTATTAAAAAGAACGAACATCCACCAACCATTCAAGAGCTTGCTCAGGTGCTTGGTGTGACAACAGAGGAAATTGTTACCGCATCCGATGCATTGAGAGACCCAGCCTCTCTTCATGAGCAATTGTATGAGAGTGAGGGGGATTCCATTACACTAATGGATCAAATGAAGGATGAAAAATCGGAGCAACCCTTTGACTATATCCCGTTGAAAGAAGTACTAACGAGACTTGAGCCAAGAGAACAGTCTATCATATATCTTCGCTATTTTTCAGATTGCACGCAAACTGAAATTGCAAATAGGTTAGGTATATCGCAGGTACAAGTATCCCGATTAGAGAAAAAAATCCTTGCCCAGCTGAAAAGTTGGATGGCAACAAGCGCAACAGTGGAGCAGGAAGTAATAAAAAAAGACATCTAAGAAAATGGTGACAGCATGACAAATAAATTATTTAACAGCTTAGAAGAAGCCGAAGATTTTCTTATAGAACAATTTGGTGACGGCGAATCGTTTGACGTTGGTATTAAACACTTATTTGTCAAGGATTTGCCGGTCCTTTGTGCATATATTAGTGGGCTTGTAGATGGAGAAGCTTTAACACAATTACTGTCTAGCATGCTTCCAGATGAGGACATTGAGATTGATGTAGAGGATGAGAAGGAATATTTTGAGTCCTATTTTAATTTCCATGGACGTTCAGAGGAAACAGAGCGTAAGGCCTATTTACTATCCATTTTGAGTGGACAAGTCACCTTTATTACTAAAAGTGGCTATTGCTATGTTGCAGAGCTTAGAAACTATCCAGGACGTTCTCCTGAAGAGCCAGATAATGAAAAAGTTATTCGTGGCTCAAGGGATGGCTTTACAGAAGGAATTTCTCAAAATACGGCTTTAATACGTAGACGAATTCGCAATAGTAATTTACGTTTCGAGCTACATAAAATATCCAAAATCGGTCAAACCGACGTGGCGATCGCGTTTATGAAGGATGTTGCCAATGAAGATATGCTCGAAAGTTTACGACAGCGTCTTGGACAAATCAATCATGATGGCTTGACGATGGCTGATAAATCATTAGAAGAATGGCTTTTTAAACAAAAGTTCCACCCAGTGCCATTTGTACGTTATACGGAGAGGCCCGATATTGCTGCAGCTCATCTACTTGAAGGGCATATAGCTATATTAGTCGACACTTCTCCATCCGTTATTTTAGTGCCTGTTACGGTGTTTCATTTATTACAGCATGCAGAGGAATATCGTCAGGCACCTACAGTAGGGACGTTTGTACGTTTTATGCGATATTTTGGCTCTGTTATGGGTTTACTTTTATTGCCGTTGTGGTATGTATTTGCAACGAATGAATCCCTACTTCCAGATGCCCTCTCCTTTTTAGGTACGGAGGAGAAATCGCATGTACCTTTATTACTACAAATTTTGATTGCAGATATTGGCATTGAATTTTTGAGGATGGCCGCCATTCATACTCCGTCACCATTATCCACAGCGATGGGATTGGTTGCGGGGGTAATCATTGGTCAAATTGCAATTGATGTTGGATTATTCTCATCAGAGGTGGTCCTCTATACAGCAGTTGCAGCCATTCTTATTTTCATTATTCCATCCTATGAGCTCAGTATCTCCATTAAAATTTTTAGGTTACTGTTACTTCTAATGACGGGTCTCTGGGGTGTCAATGGGTTATTTATTGGTTTATTTTTATTGTTTACGTATTTATGTTCATTGCGACCAATGCAGGCACCTTATTTATGGCCGCTTGTTCCATTCTTTCCAACAGCGATGCTTCGTGTCATCATTCGTTTCCCAATGACTTCGGACGCACTAAGACCTTATGTAGTCGCTTCCAAACAGCGAAAAAGATCATAGGAGCCGTTGCACTCGTTTTTTTCATGTGATAAAGTTCACATATAGTATTTTGTGATTTTTGCAAAAATTATTTTCATTCAAGAAAAAGCAAGTACTATATATTTGTTTTTTTATATTTGATGGAAATAATTTCTAGATGGGATGGCTCTAAACAGTAAAGAACAATCCCCTATCAAGCCGTAAAAATAACAAGATGGAACGATGTGAAAAGGGAGAGATGCACATGCATTTATATGGAACACAAGCGATTTCTGAAAATGGTCATTTAACAATTGGACAGGTAGACACACTAGAGCTAGCAAAAGAGTATGGTACACCACTTTTCGTGTATGATACTGCACTTATTCGTAAGCGTGCGCGTAGCTTTATCGATACGTTTAAAAAACTAGGCGTAAAAGCAGAAGTAGCTTATGCTTCAAAAGCATTTGCATGTGTAGCGGTGTATCAATTAGCAGCAGAAGAAAATTTATCATTGGATGTTGTATCTGGTGGAGAATTATTTACTGCATTAAAGGCAGGTTTCCCTGCAGAGCGCATTCATTTTCATGGTAACAATAAAAGCAATGCAGAAATAGAGCTAGCTTTTGACTCCAAGATTGGATGTATTGTTGTAGATAATTTCTATGAAATACAGCTTTTGAAAGATATTTCGGAGCGCCGTCAGCAAAAAATGCGTATATTATTACGTGTTACACCAGGTGTTGAAGCACATACGCATGATTTCATCACGACAGGTCAAGCAGATTCAAAATTCGGCTTTGACTTAAACAATGGTCAAGCAGATGAAGCATTCCAACAGACATTTAACCATGAATTCCTAGAGCTACTTGGCTTACATTGCCATATTGGCTCACAAATTTTTGATACTGCTGGTTTTGGCTTGGCTGGAGAAAAATTGATTGACAAAATTTCTGATTGGAACAAGACTCACGGATTTACATGTACTGTGTTAAACTTAGGTGGGGGCTTTGGTATTCGTTATACTGAAGAAGATGCACCGCTTGAACCACAAGTATATGTAGAGGATATGATTACAGTTGTCAAAAATAAAGCAACTGTTCTTGGACTGAAGATGCCGGAAATTTGGATTGAACCAGGTCGATCACTTGTAGGTGATGCAGGAACATCTCTTTATACAATCGGTTCACAAAAAACAGTGCCAGATGTGCGAAAATATATTGCTGTTGATGGCGGTATGAGTGATAATATCCGTCCCGCATTATACGACGCTAAATATGAGGCAATCATCGCAAGTAAGGCGAACGAGCCGAAAGATGAACTCTATACAGTTGCTGGTAAATTATGTGAATCTGGCGATAAATTAATTATTGATGCTAAACTACAAGATGCTGCTTCAGGTGATGTGTTAGCCATCTTCTGTACAGGTGCGTATGGGTATTCGATGGCTAGTAACTATAATCGTGTGCCAAGACCTGCAGTTGTTTTTGTAGAGGATGGACAGCATCAACTAGCTATTCGCCGCGAAAGTTATGAAGATATTGTGCAAAACGATCTCCCGCTAACTTTAAAAAAGGGTGAGTAAATTTGAGGAAAAATAAGTGGGTATTACTAGCGTCCATTACAACATTTATTTTATTATGGGGCGTAGTCTATTGGGTGTTGGCGTCGAAAGGTATTCTCGGACCTGGTTCGTAAGACAGAAATTGGCTTGCGGTAAAAGTACAAATCGTGTAGGATAGTCAAAGATTATGTACAGCTAGAAAAAGAGGGAATAGACAAATATGTTAATTCGATATAAAAAAGCTTTAGAGAAAATAGCAATGGGGCTACTTTCATTTATGCCTAACGAAAAAGACGTAAAAAAGCTTACAGAAACCATCCACTCCTATGAAAATGACGATAATTGGGTTTTATACTTATGGAAAAAGAATGATGAATATGTTGGCATTGTAGGGCTTGTTGTTGATGAGCATAATATAGCCACAATCCAGCACGTGTCGGTGATCCCTTCCTATAGGGGAGAGGGAGTAGCAACTGAGATGCTTCAAGAAGTGGCAGAAATTGGCCAATATGAAAGTGTGCGTGCTACAGATGAAACACGCAGTTTTGTTCAAAAATGTATTCATTGTATCGATGAAAAAGCAGACGATTAACAACGTCTGCTTTTTCTTTGTTTGCTTTCTTGTCGCTCTGCAAGAATATGTGAGCGATCTCGAAGCATATGTTTATGAAGAAGATAATTTGAGCTACTTGATGGCAAAAGCTTTATACGTGCTAGCGCTAAATCCAGCAAGTGAGGTGAGAGAGGGAGCTGGAAAGTTTGAAAGGACTTGCCCGTTTTAATCAAAGTGATAGCTTTTGCTATTTGTGTTAGGAGTTCAGGATAATCAATTTCTTGGAAAAAAACATGCCCTTCATTTACTTGAAAATTATGAAGTGCTTTTTCTAAAATTCGTTTAGCACCAGTATTGTTACCACGTCGCCAATGATAGAAGCCTGTTGCCAGCTGTACATAGCCGACAAGCGGATGCGTTTTATCACCAGGAGCAATTTCCTTCCAATATTCCTCTAGCACTTCATGGCATTCAAAAAAATCTTGATTGCCATTAAAATAAGCACAGTAATCTATAAATAAAGTATGATGCTGTGGATGCATTTTGGACTCCTTTCCACTATACTAAAAGAACATAGAATCTCAGGGTGGTAAAATAATGTCTTATGAAGTAAAATTAGAAGCCTTTTCAGGGCCTCTTGATTTATTATTGCATTTAATTCACAGATTGGAAATTGATATCTATGATATCCCAATGGCTGAAATTACACAACAATATATCGACCATATACATGCAATGCAAGTACTGGAGTTAAATGAAGCAAGTGAATATTTAGTAATGGCAGCAACGTTGCTGGCAATTAAAAGCCGCATGTTATTGCCAATTCACGAAGGAGAGATGGAGGACGCAGAATTAGAAGTGGACGGCCCTGACCCTCGTGAAGAATTGGTGCAACGCTTAATCGAATATAAAAAGTACAAGGAAGCAGCAAGTAATTTGCAAGAGCTTGAAACAGACCGAGCTCAGGTATTTACGAGGCCACCTGCTGATTTAACAGGATTAGCCTCAGAAGAACAGATGGCTTTATTTGATTTGAATGTGAATATCTATGATATGCTTGGAGCATTTCAAAAATTGATGCGTCGCAAAAAATTAAAGAAACCATTAAAAACAACTGTAGCAAGGCAGGAACGATCAGTAAAAGATCAAATGCGTTCTGTTGTGGATTCTTTACGATTAACAGGTGGACGTGCATCGTTTTTCGAGCTTTTTCCCTATGAAGATAAGCCAACACTTATTCTAACGTTTGTATCCCTTCTTGAACTGATGAAGCGTCAGGTCGTCATCGTAGAGCAAGATGGTAACTTTGAAGAATTAATGGTTACCTTACAGAAGGAGGAATGGGAAGATGACGAAAACATTGATGTTACAGAGTAAAATTGAAGCCTTATTGTTTGTTGTGGGAGATGATGGCTTAACGATTAAACAACTCTCACAACTTTTAGGAGAACAGGAAGAGCTGATCCTTCAAACAATGAATACATTGAGAGAAGCCTATGAAGAAGATTTAGCAAGAGGAATTACGGTGAAAGAAATTGCAGGCGTCTATCAGCTCATTACAAAATCTGAGTTTGCCGATACGATTCAAAGATTAGTAGAAAATCCAACGGCACAATCCTTATCTCAAGCCTCCCTCGAAGTGTTGGCAATAGTGGCATACAAACAGCCCATTACACGTGTAGCGATAGAAGATTTGCGCGGTGTCAAGTGTGAACGCCCAATCCAGACGTTAGTTTCACGAGGATTAATTAAAGAGGTAGGTCGGTCAGAAGGGACTGGACGTGCCATCTTATATGGAACAACAAAAGAATTTTTACATTATTTTGGCTTAAATAGTATAGAAGAAATGCCTCCTCTACCTGAAGAGGACCTTGCTGAAACAGAACAAGAAACAGATTTATTTATGACAAAATTCCAAGAGACATTTAGCGGGGCAAAATAATGGTTAGGTATAATGCGTTGCCTTCAACATAAATATAAATCTATAAATTCCTATCACATTGAATAAGGAGTGGCTCGTTGCTTCGGTTATTTCGTTTAACACTGATCATGATTATTGTGTTAATGGCCATGCTTCCTCAAACTAGTTTAGCAAGAGGAGGAAGCGGCTATGCTGTCTTAGATGGCGATACAGGACGGATTTTAATAGGGTCCAATAGCGATGAACGATTACCTATTGCTAGTCTAACGAAAATTTGGACAGCACTTGTGGCAATTGAAAATAGTGACTTGCAGGAAGAAGTCGTCATATCTCCGAAGGCTGCTATGGCTGAGGGGAGTTCTATTTACTTACAGGCTGGTGAAACGGTGACAGTTGAAACGTTATTGTATGGCTTAATGCTACGTTCAGGCAATGATGCTGCAACAGCTTTAGCCGAACATGTAGGGGGATCTGTCGAGGGCTTTGTCAAATTAATGAATGAAAGAGCCGTTATTGCAGGTCTTACTAATACCGTCTTTATGAATCCTTCTGGTCTTCATCATGATGAGCATTTATCGTCTGCAAGAGATACTGCTGAGATGTTAAGACTTGCTTTGCAAAATAAAACATTTGAGAAAATTGCTTCAACGGTACTTTATCGGGCAAATACAGTAAACGGAATGCTATGGGAAAATAAACACCGTCTATTAAGAGAAGGTTCAGGAATAGCAGCAGATATAGATGATGAGACAGAGCAGCCTGTTAGTTCCTTAAAGTCCGCCACTGGTACTGCATTTGCTGGAAAAACAGGCTTTACTAAAGTTGCTGGACGAACACTTGCAACGGCCTTTCAAAAGGATGGGCAAACCTGCATTGTCGTCACATTAAATGAATCAGATGATTGGAATGTACATCGAGGCTTATCCAATAAAGTATGGCAAGATTATAGTCTTGAAACAGTAGTGAAGAAGGGTAAATACAATGTCAATAAAAAGTTGGCTATTCGTTTACAAGAGCCTATTCGACTACAATTAAATAAAGAGGAAAAAGAACAAGTGAGGCAAGTATTACATGTTTCAAGGAAACGTCAAGAAGCAGTCCTGTCGATCTTTTTAGGGGAAGAACGTATTTATGCAACGCCAGTAAAAGTTGAATCAGCGGATCGTTAAAAACGATTTGCTGATTTTTTACATTATTTGATTAATTAGTGTTAAATTTGGTAGAATGATAATGAAGATAGAATTCTTAATTTTCGAAAAAGGGGTGAGGAAATTGAGGAATGCTTCTATGGAAAGTAAAGGTAGACAAATTCAATTTGGACTAATAATTGTCTTATTCTTTTCAAGTTTAATTGTCCCTGTCATTCTACTATATCCAATTCAAGAGATGCTATATCGACCAAAAGAATTTTATTATTTTGCACCTTATTTTAATGCTTATATTATCTTTATGGTCTCTTTATTTGTCATGGCCCTCGTACTACTAATCAATTATTTGATCATACCTAAAACGAAAAAAAGAAAGAATATTCAACGTGGTCTAGTGTCTGCTTCCTTATTAATTGCCTTAGGTTTCATCGCATTAAGCTTTAATACTTATAAATGGATAGATTCGAGAGGTATTCATATGAATCCATTTTTTAGTTTAAAAGTAAATTTTGTCGAGTGGGAAGAAATAGTGAAAGTTGAGCAGGTTAATCTAGAAAAAAGTGGAGTGACAAAGCCTGATCATCTGGTTTTTACATTTCAAGACGGTTCAACAATTGAGGAACCTTTGGCAGGCAACATGATGCTGGCTAAAAACTATATAGCCAATGAGTTAAAGCAACGTGGCCAAACAATTGAAAATGTATACAAATAAAAGCTGCCGAATGGTAGCTTTTTTTCTGTCAAAATAAACATTATACAATCGATTCGCATGATTACCAAATGAGTATACTGCTAGTAAACAAAACAAAATCTCGGTTCAAATGTTAAGAAATTAGCGAATGAGAAATTATTTGGAATACTCAAATAAAAAATGTGAAATTTGTTTTTCTTTAATAATGTCTAAAAGTATGACATAATTTTCACAGATTAGCGGGAAAAATAACCCTATTCATTGGATCGAAATCGAATGATGACGAACGTGTCAATGTGAAAGAAAACTAGAGGTGAAAAAAATGGAAAGATTACAAAAGGTCATTGCCTATGCAGGCGTTGCGTCAAGGCGCAAGGCAGAGCAATTGATTTTAGAAGGTAAAGTTAAAGTAAATGGTGTAGTGATTCGTGAGTTAGGAACAAAGGTATCTAATTCCGATACAATTGAAGTAGAAGGCGTAAAACTAGAAAAAGAAGATAAGGTATATTTCTTACTTTACAAACCACGCGGAACAATTTCTGCAGTAACAGATGATAAAGGACGCAAAACTGTCACAGATTTATTTCATCATATTCCGCAACGTATTTTCCCAGTTGGTCGTCTTGATTATGATACATCTGGATTATTGCTATTGACAAATGATGGAGAATTTTCCTATATGTTGACACATCCGAAATTTAAAATTGACAAAACCTATATCGCTCGTGTCAAAGGTGTGCCGACAATTGAAGGGCTTAAAAAGCTTCAACGAGGGATCAAATTAGAGGATGGTAAGACAGCACCTGCTAAGGTAAGTATGACATCTTTCGATGAAAAAGCGGGCAAAGCTATTTGTGAAATCACGATTCATGAAGGGCGCAATCGTCAAGTTCGTCGTATGTTTGAAGCGATTGGAACACCCGTTGTCAAATTAAAACGCGAACGCTTTGCTTTCTTAGATTTATTTGGCCTTGCTCCAGGAGAATACCGTGAATTATCAAAGCATGAAGTAAAGCAACTACGTGTGTTAGCAGAAACAGGAAAGCTTGATTAATGCAATTTTGCCAGAAGAAAGTGTGGATACCACAAGAGGTATTTGGATGTTTACACTTTCTTTGTGGTGAAATCGTTCATAAATCATTCATAATTAATAGCTAAGTGTTTTTGTATCCTTTTGCTATAATAGGTGAGAATAGTACACCTAGTAGCAGTTTGTTCAAAAAAGCTGTAACACATTTAATCCGGTATTGTTGACGTCAATGTGAAAGAAGCTTTTACATACTTATAGACGTATAGAGCATGAAAAAGTTCTATTTGTCTCTTCCTTATGTAAAAGCAAACGCAAGCCGTAATTGATAGGGGGTTTATTAACTTGGAGAAAAAGAAAAAACGTCTTGTACTGCGAACTGTCATTTTAGCTGTGTTAGCGTTGGCAATCGGGTACACAGTATATGGAACAGCAACAAAGGAAAAAGTAGAGTTAGTAGCAGTAGGCTCTGAGGCACCTGACTTCACGTTAGTAGATTTAAACGGTGAAAAACATAAATTGTCGGATTATAAAGGGCAAGGGGTATTTTTAAATTTCTGGGGAACTTGGTGTAAGCCTTGCGAGAAGGAAATGCCTGCGATGGACAATCAGTATCAAGAATTTAAAGATCATGGTGTACAAACATTAGCTGTCAATATTGCTCAAACAGATTTTGAAGTACAGAATTTTGTCGATCGATATGGGTTGTCATTTCCAGTAGTTATCGATAAAACAAAAAGTGTTATGACTGCTTATAATGTAGGTCAATTACCTGCAACAGTGCTAATCGATCCAGAAGGCAAAGTGGCCAAAATTATTACAGGTGAAATGACGGAGAAGGATATTGCTTCGTACATGGAATTAGTGAAGCCAAATAAGGAGTAAATGACGATGGAAAAAATCATTTGTGCTTGTGGTCATAGTAATCCATACGGCACGAAGCTTTGTGAGAAATGTGGTCGTCCTTTAACCGAGGAAGAAAAACAAAATAAGGTTGTTGATATGCGCTATGATGGTATGGCCATTCGCTCCAAAACATATAACAAATCATTTGTTGATAAAATATGGAATTTCTTCTCAAGTGTTAAAGTTGGTATATCCTTAATTATAATCACATTAATTGCTGCTTCAGTCGGAACATTACTACCACAAGAGTTTTACGTAAAAGCTTCTGATATGGAGAAGGGGGCTTACTACGCAGACGTATATGGTACATTCGGTAAAATCTATTATACGTTGGGGCTTTCGGATTTATATAGCTCATGGTGGTTCCAGATTTTGGTTGGTATGCTAGCGGTATCAATTATAGTGGCAAGTCTTGACCGAGGCATTCCACTTTATAAATCATTAAAGAATCAACGTGTTAAAAGACATGAAAGCTTTATGAAGCGTCAGCGCATTGTTGCAGAAGGACAAGTGTCAGCCAGTGCGGAGGAAACGCTTGATAAAGTGGCTCAAAAAATGACTGAGATGAAGTATTCTGTTCGTCGAGATGGTAGCGCTCTCTTAGCTGAAAAAGGACGCTTTTCTCGTTACGGTCCGTACATAAACCATGTAGGTCTCATCATTTTTTTAGGTGGGGTCATGCTACGTCTAGTCCCAGGATTCTATGTTGATGAATCGATATGGGTGCGTGAAGGTGAAACACGAGCTATCACTGGAATGGAAGGCTATTTCATTGAAAACCGTGATTTTATTTTAGAAACACATGATAATACACCTCAAGGCGAGCAAGTTAAACAGGGTGTGAATGTAGTGGCTAAAAACTTCCAGACCGATATTACACTATACAAGCAACCTGAAGATGCATTACCAGGTGATACGGAAAATCTAGAAAAAGTAAAAGACTATTCCATTCGTGTAAACCATCCTTTGAAAGAAGATGGCTTTGCGCTTTACCAGATGGATTATCGTCTTAATGAATTAAAACAAATGAACTTTGAATTAATTAATAAGACGACAGAGAAATCATTAGGTAAGGTAGAGATTGATTTAACAAATCCTAAAAAGGAATATGATTTAGGGAATGGTTCATCCGTTCAAATTCTTGTCTATACACCTGATTTTGATGGATTTGAAAATGGTGAACCTCAGACTAAAACGTCTATTCCAAATAATCCTGCATTTTTATTTAAAATGACTACACCAGAAACACCTGAAGGAGAAGTAAGCTTTGTTGAAATTATGCAGCCTCCTTTAGAACCACTTGGTGAAAATAAATATAGAATGAAATTTGCTAGTGCAGAAATGCGTGATATGTCAGGTATTACAGTACGTAAAGATAGTACCATCCCTATTCTGTTTGTTGGTGGTGTCATCTTTATGATCGGTGTTGCGATTGGCTCTTACTGGAATCATCGTCGTCTATGGCTTCAAGTGGAACCAGACGGCCGTGTGTTAATGGCTGCCCATGTCAACAAAAATATGTTCAGCATGAAAAAGGATTTAGATGCTGTTACAACATTTGCTGCATTGCCTCCATATATAGATCAGTTAGAGAAAGATGAGGCTAGCGAAGAGTCCACAAATGGTGGCATTAAAGAAAAGGAAGGTGACAACACCTTATGAGTTTGATTGACATAAGTGGAAACTTACTATTTGTAGCATTTATTGCTTATCTAGTAGCGACATTATTATTTGGTGGTTCAATTAAGCAAGCGAATGCTACTGGTAAAAATACTGATAAATGGGGCAAGCTTGCCATTGTGGTTACCATTATTGGTTTCCTATCACAGCTTAGCTATTTTATTACGCGTTGGATCTATACAGGACATGCGCCAGTAAGTAACATGTTCGAATTTACAACTGCCTTTGGTATGTTCATTGTCGGCGCGTTTATCTTAATTTATTTTATTTATCGTTTGACTGCACTTGGATTAGTGGCATTGCCAGTTGCGCTTTTGATCATCGCTTATGCAGCAATGTTCCCAAAAGAAGTAAGCCCTTTAGTGCCTTCTTTACAAAGTCATTGGTTAACAATTCACGTTATTACAGCTGCATTAGGACAATCTATTTTAGCGATAAGTGCTGTGGCAGGACTTATTTACTTATTAAAAGTAGTTGATTTAACAAAGCCTTCTAAACAACGTTTTTGGTTAGAGGCCGTTATGTACTGTCTTGTAGTAGTTGTTGGGTTTGTTGCAGTTACATCTACATTTAGTGCGATGGATTATGAGTCTAGTTATAATTATGTGGATAAAGAAGGAACTACTCGTAAAATTATTTACAATTTACCTCCAGTATTCGGTATGAATGAATATGAAGTGATAGAAGAACATGGCATGTCGCCATTAGTAGAAATGCCAGCATTAATTAATGCGAAAAAATTAACAACTGTTGTTTGGTCATTAATGGTAGGATCTGTGTTGTATTTATTAATTCGTTTAATTGCTCGCCGTCGAATTAGTGCCATTTTCCAACCACTTGTTAAACGTGTCAATTTACAATTACTTGATGAAATTGGTTATCGTTCAGTGCTGATTGGTTTCCCTGTATTCTCCCTTGGTGCTTTAATCTTTGCGATGATTTGGGCACAAATTGCTTGGAGTCGTTTCTGGGGTTGGGATCCAAAAGAAGTATGGGCTCTTATTACATGGTTATTCTATGCAGCATTCCTGCATTTACGTCTATCAAAAGGCTGGGAAGGTCGAAAATCTGCTTGGTTAGCATTAATTGGTTTCGGGATTATTTTATTCAACCTAATTGCTGTTAACTTAATTCTAGCAGGTTTACACTCCTACGCGTAACCTGTGAAGCAACAAGCCTTTTCGCTGTAGCGAAGAGGCTTTCTTTTCTTTTCAATATGTGTCACACCATGTACAATAGAAGTTAGAGAAAGATTGGAAGAGAGGGATCGTGAAAGTGTCAGAAAATATTTCAGTATTAGTAGTAGATGACGAGGATCGTATTCGCCGCTTATTAAAAATGTATCTTGAGCGTGAAGGATACCTTGTTGACGAGGCCGAAAATGGTGAACAAGCGATCGAGAAATCTTTAGAAAAAGAGTATCACTGTATTTTACTTGATATTATGATGCCTGAAAAAGATGGGCTAGAAGTGTGTGCGGAAATTCGAGAGCGCGCAGCAACACCGATTATTTTATTAACTGCCAAAGGCGAAGAAGCGAACCGTGTACAAGGGTTTGAGCTTGGTGCAGATGACTATATTGTAAAACCATTTAGTCCTCGTGAGGTTGTGCTACGTGTGAAGGCTATTTTACGCCGTTCACAGGCTTTCTCACCAACGACAAATGCGTCTTCTTCAAAAGATTTAGTGGTGTTCCAACATTTAATGATTGATCATGATGCACACCGTGTGACTGCAGAGGGCATTGAGGTTAATTTAACACCGAAAGAGTATGAATTGCTATACTTTTTAGCGAAATCGCCAGACAAAGTATTTGACCGTGAACAACTACTAAAAGAGGTATGGCATTATGACTTCTTTGGTGATTTACGTACAGTGGACACACATGTAAAACGTTTACGTGAAAAGCTCAACCGAGTTTCTGAAAACGCTGCTAAAATGATTGTGACGGTTTGGGGCGTTGGATACAAATTTGAGGTTGTCAATGAATAGAATATGGAATAGTGTTGTCGGGAAGCTATGGGTAACCATATTGCTTCTCGTTTCATTTGTATTATTTGTTTTCACGGTGTTAATGCTTGAATTTCTTCAAAATTACCATATGCAGCAAGCAGAAATTTCATTGCGGCAAACAGCTGCAACGGTAGCAAGTATAGTAGATGACAATGAAACAGCCGAATCTACCTCGGAATTATTAAAAGATATTTTACCTACAGGGACCAATGCATTGATCGCTATCAGTCATGTTGAAGTGTCCTTTGCAATGCAAGAGGGTGTCAATAAAAAAGAAATACAAGATACCATTTTAGCCAATAAATCTTTTCATGAAGTGTTTCAATCAGATGAACCGATTATTAAAGAAATGATGATGCCTTCTTCAACTGATCAAGAAAAGATGGAATCTTATGTCGTACTTGGTTTTCCGCTAAATGTTGAAAATGCAGTACATGGAGCTGTCTTCATCTATCAAAGCCCTGATGCGCTACATAAAACGTCTAAGGAAACAACGAAAATTGTCTTTTTAGCAGCCTTCATAGCATTTGTGTTGACGACATTCTTCGCATTTTTCCTTTCTTCACGTATTACTTCGCCATTGAGAAAAATGCGTGAATTGGCTTTTGAAATCGCGAAAGGGAATTTTGAAGCGAAAATGCCTACTACCCAAAATGACGAAATTGGTCAGCTTGCCGTTGCCTTTAACCAAATGGGCCGTCAATTAAAGCATAATTTAGAGGTCATCAATCAAGAAAACGAACAGCTTTCTAATATTTTGACATCTATGACAGATGCTGTGATTACATTTAACCGTGATCGTACAATATTATTAAGTAATCCACCAGCAGAACGGCTAATGCAAAAGTGGTTTGTGAATAAAGGCTCACAAAGTGCTAAACCTATCCCGCCAGAGCTGTATCATATGCTTGATCATGTGCTGATGTTTGAGGATAAACTAGAAGAGGAAATTGAAATGGACGGCAGCTATTATACGTTTACTATTAGTCCCCTTTATAGTGGTGAAATGATACGTGGCGCTGTGGCTGTTATTCGTGATATGACTGAACAACATCGCTTAGAAAAACTTAGATCCGATTTTATAGCCAATGTCTCTCATGAGCTACGGACACCAATTGCCATGCTTCAAGGTTACTCGGAAGCATTGATGGATGATGATTTTATTCAGGATCAGGAAGAGCGTAATGAGATTACCAAAATTATTTATGATGAATCGAAGCGAATGGGCCGTCTTGTGACAGATCTATTAGATTTAGCACGCATGGAATCAGGGCATATGACGCTATATAAAGATGAATTACCGATTAATTCTACATTCGAACGAATTACACAAAAATTTGCGCAGGTAGCAAAAGAAAAGCACGTTCGTCTGCAATTTGACAGTGAATTTAATGACGAGGCTATGATTAATATAGATGAGGATCGCATTGAACAAGTGCTTACAAATTTAGTTGACAATGCCCTTAGACATACAGATGAAGGGTCTGTGACTGTAAAAGTAGAGCAGGAGCCGACATTTGCTAAAATATCTGTCCAAGATACAGGACATGGCATTCCTCAAGAGGACTTACCCTATGTCTTTGAACGTTTTTATAAAGCCGATAAGGCACGTACTCGTTCCAAGGGTGGAACTGGTCTCGGCTTAGCCATTGCTAGAAATATTGTGAAGGCACACTCAGGTAATATAATGGTAGACAGTGTGCTGAAAGAGGGTACGACCTTCACGTTTTATTTACCGTTCGATTAATAACATGTATTGCTATTAATTGGCTGTAACTTCTATGAATGTAAGACGACAAATATTATAGAACGGGGGTGGAGTGCTTTGAATGACTCCGTGTTCCATCGACTATACGATGCATATCACCAAGACGTGTTTCAGTTTTTAATATATTTAGTAAAAAACCGTACACTTGCCGAAGATTTAGCACATGAAGTTTATGTACGAGTGTTGCGCTCGTACGATCAATTTGCAGGGAATAGTAGTGAGAAAACTTGGCTATTTGCTATTGCCAAAAATGTAGCGATTGATCATTTTAGAAAGCAAGCTGTACGCCAAAAGCATTCACATGATTTCTTTGACTGGGAAACGGAACAGCTCCATTCAACCACACCATCACCGGAAGATATGCTACAGGCCAGTGATGAATTTATGCAGGTAGAATCAGCACTTGAAAACTGTACAGGCGACCAAAAAATGGTCATTATTATGCGCTATTTTCAGGACTTATCAATTGCAGAAACAGCGCAAATACTAGATTGGACAGAAGCTAAGGTAAAAACCACCCAGCATCGAGCCATTAAATTTTTAAGGCAACAGCTACAGCCGATTAGAGAACAGGAGGCGAAACGGCAATGACGCATAAGCCATTTGATGATGAACAGCTTGAACATGTATTGAACAATGCCCCTAAGCTTTCTGACCGCCGTTCAAAAGAAGAAATATTAAATCGGTTAATGGCAGATGCTCGCTTGCAGGATAATAGTCACCTTCAAGAAGCGATACAACAACCTATAGAGAATGAAGAAGCACAACAAGAAAGTAAACCTTTGATTCAAGATGAACAACCATCACGATTTAAGTTCCGAAAAATGTCGATTTTTACGAGTATAGCAGCTGTTTTCGCGTTAACGGTGCTCGTTGGCTCCATGGTCATGAATAATAACACTAGCCAAAAAGATCTAGCTAGTACACCGGAAACGGCTAATTACTCTACATTACAGGAAGATCGTTCTGCTAAAGAGGCCGCTACCCAGGATGAGGCACTTCAATCCAGTATTGTAGCGGAGCATGAGCGTATGTTATCTTTACGGTCATCAGTCTATGAGGAAGATGTGAAAGATGCTGTCGTTTTTCGTATTGGTTTGGCAGGACGTGATGCAGAAAGTGTACCAATGACATATGTGATACCAAATGAGCGTGTAGCAACTGATTTTGGGACGCAAAAACCTTCTACTTTACAGATGTATGAGAAATATGCTCCTCAAATTGATGAAGAAGCCAAAGGGTTTACGGATTATCATCCTTTTAAGGGTGAACTGAAGGAGAAAGATGACAAGCTTGTCCACGTTTTACCAAAGGACAATAACTATGATGTTGCTTCAGCTACCGTTAATGAATACAAAGGTACTTTAGAGGATACATTCTCGGATTCTGAATATACGGAAGTTGAGATTCAAAATGAAGATGGCACACCTTATGAGTTTTCTCAAGAGGGTGAGCCAAGCCAAGCCATGTCATTAACAAACGCCAAACATTTTAATTATTATTTATACCAAGATGGTAATGGGGCAGAATATCTATCACCAGATTTCCGTCAAACATTTGCTAATGTTACAGAGGCACTTACATTAATGAAAAACAAAAATGATGATGTTTATGTAACAGTTGTTCCTGAAAATGTGACATACACGGTGAAAGAGGAAGCAGAAGGTGTAGTCGTTACATTCGATATCCCTTTAGATTTAGCATCGATGGAGCCAATTCGCGCTACCCAACTGATTGAGGCCATGATGTTAACTGCTGCTAGCTTTGACCAACAATTACGCTTAGATAATGTGGTCCAAGAAAGCTGGGAAGGGTTCGATTTAAAAACGTATTTGCCAAAGCCTGTGGGGCCAAATAAACAATATATGCCTTAGTCAAAATCAAAAATGGAGCATTCCTGTAACATGGAATGCTCCATTTTTACAATACATACAAATCTAATCGGATTTTTTTTAAGCAGAACTATTTACTTTTTCTTGATAATTAATTATAGTAAGGTTGTAGTATAAAATAATATGATTCATCTTCGGGGCAGGGTGAAAATCCCGACCGGCGGTAATAGAGTGGTGAACCGTTAATGTTTTTCATTAACTCGAATGGTTTATGCTTCGCTCTTCAGCCCGCGACCTGTGCAAATTTATTTGCATGGCTGACTTGGTGTGATTCCAAGGCCGACAGTTAAAGTCTGGATGGGAGAAGATGGAGGTACGATCGTCATTCATTGTTATGAAATGAACTATGACCGAGCGCTTTTTTTGTATGACTTTTTAAACAGTGCTTAAAAAATAGTTTATGTTGACGCTTATTCGTCATGCCTTTCTCCCTTGTGCTTTTCATGCATAAGGGTTTTTTCATGCTAACAATTGAAAGATCGTCACCTTTCTTCTTGCGAGATTGAATCAGCAAAGAGGAGAGAGTTTTCTATGAAGAAAAATGTTAAACTTCAATCGTTTATTACGATTGGCATGCTGAGCAGTATTTCGTTTTTATTAATGCTTTTTAATTTCCCAATTCCACCATTCCCAGCATTTTTGGAAGTCGACTTTAGTGATATGCCAGCATTAATAGCAGCCATCACTATGGGGCCTGTGGCTGGTATTTTAGTAGAATTATTTAAAAATGTATTGGATTGGATTTTCTCGGGAACGCCAACAGGTGTGCCAGTAGGTCATATTGCCAACTTTGCAACAGGTATTTTATTTATTTTACCAGTAAGCCTTATTTTTAATCGCTTTAAAACAATTGCTGGTCTTGTTGGAGGTTTAGCGACTGGAACAGTTGTAATGGCAGTAGGCATGAGTATTTTAAACTACGCAGTATTTTTACCGATGTACACATACTTCTTAGGTATGGAGCCTGTTGTAGGTGATTCGCTTTATAAAATGATCATCGCTGGGATTTTACCATTTAACATTGTAAAAGGTATTTTATTAACGGCTATTATGGCGTTTTTATTTACAACAATGCGCAAATGGATCGACCGCCAGCGTTCTATCTATATAACAAAATAATTTTTACTAACCTCGGGTAAACATACCTGAGGTTTTTTGTTGGAAGGATTGAAGGATAGGGGAAAGGTCTGACGGATAATTTACTAAAAGTGAAGGATAGAAAGGCCAAACTAACGGATAATTATAGAAAAAAGTAATGGGATAAACTAGCTACCTAGTCCTTTATAATTACAACCTAGTCGAAAGCTATATTTTCATGTAAAATAGAGAAGAGTTTAGAATGTTTGAGGAGTTTGAAGAGATGAGTGGAAAAAAAGGACAGTGGTCTAGTAAATTAGGTTTTATTTTAGCATCAGCTGGTGCGGCGATCGGACTAGGGGCAATTTGGAAACTTCCCTATGTAACAGGACAAAGTGGTGGAGGAGCATTTTTCCTTATCTTTGTGTTATTTACCTTGTTAATAGGACTACCGATGTTATTGTCCGAGTATGTTTTAGGACGTGGTACACAATCCGAGGCTGTAACAGCGTATAAAAAAATTGCTCCAACTAAGCCAGGCTGGGCTTGGATTGGTCGAATGGGCGTGCTAGGCTGTTTTTTATTATTAACTTTTTATAGCGTAGTTGGAGGTTGGATCTTTATTTATAGCGGGCTAGGTGTAGCTGGCGCGGTAATTGATCCAGCAGTAGATCCAGCTGAACTATTTGGAAAAATTATAGGTACGCCTTGGATTACGCTTGTTGGACTAGTGTTGTTTACATTAGCCAACGTACTTGTGATTTCATTAGGTGTACAAAATGGAATTGAAAAGGCCAATAAATGGATGATGCCGTTACTCTTCATAATGTTCATTGTCCTTGTTGTGCGTGCAGTTACATTAGATGGGGCAATGGAAGGGGTAAAATTCTTCTTATGGCCTGATTTCTCGAATATTACAGGTAAAGCATTATTAGAAGCCCTAGGACAATCGTTCTTTGGGTTAGCAGTAGGCTTTTCTTGTCTAGTTACATATAGCTCTTATTTAAAAAAGGATGTCAGTCTTCCGAATTCAGCGGGTTCTGTAGTGTTGTTAACCGTGCTTGTTTCATTTTTAGCAGGTTTAGCGATTTTCCCTGTGGTGTTCGCCTTTGATTTAGAGCCAGCAGCGGGTCCGGGTTTGCTATTTATGGTGCTGCCAACAGCTTTTAGTCAAATGCCATTTGGTGAAGTGTTTTTAGCCATGTTTTTATTGCTATTTTTATTTGCTACATTAACGTCATCATTTAGTTTATATGAGATTATCGTCGCGGCATTTATGGAGCATAGTCAGAAATCCCGACCGATGTGGACGCTTTTACTTGGTATAGTCGTATTTATTGCAGCTATTCCAGCAGCACTTTCTTCGAGTGTATTATCGGATATAATGATTTTTGAGAAAAGTATCTTTGATGCAACCGATTTTTTAGTGTCGAATATCATGCTTCCATTAGGGAATTTATTCATTGCTATTTTTATTGCCTATGTAGTGGATAAAGAATTTGTGAAGAGAGAATTGCTAACGGGTAGTCAAATGGGGCAAGGCTATTATTCTACATATCGTATGTTAATGTTAGTTGTTGTACCGATTATTATTCTCGTTGTGTTTGTTAATATGCTACTGCAGTATTAAAGAAAAACAAAACAGTCAATTGAAAGGTAGAAATGGATATCTGTTGCTTGGCTACTTGCTTTCCTATCTAACCAAAAAAATCTAATCTATTTAGCAAAGGTTTTCAAATAAAATGAAGGTGTTCATTACTCTTTATGTAGAGGTGCTGTCAATCACCACTTCTCCACATTGAAATCGCTATGCTAATATGAAAAAATGGTTGATTGGAGTGGAGCCAGGGGTCAAAGATGAGACCCTGGAGCGAATGGAAGTGAGTAAAGCGGCTCATCTGTGACGCTGGCGGAACGGAAATACCTTTCACCTTGCAAAGTTGCTTTTTCTGCCGTGGACATCTTCTTTTTTTAAACATGAAAAGGTGTATTCCGTCTAATAGGAATACACCTTTTTATTATGGTTACAAAGATTAATAATCGTTAAGTGATAGCTCACCTAGCCAATCTTCTTTAATAATCTTCCTTGCTTGTTCTTCGCTTTTGGCAATAGGGAATACTTTATCAACCTGTGAAATAGCGAATAAGTTGCGAATGAAATCATCGACGACAATAATGGCGATTTTCTTATCTTTTACAGACACTTTCTTAGCAAAATTAACGATCATACCGAATCCAGTACTATCAATATTTGTTACCTTTTGCATATCGATAATGTATCCATGCTTTGTGTCTAAGCTAAGTGTTTGAAGCTCTGACTTTATTTCTTCAATCATCCCGTATTCTAAATCGCCTGTAAACGCAATTACAATATAATCAGCCTTTGTGTCAATATTCATTGCAATTTTCTTCTGATTCATCCTATAGCGCCTCCATTATTCTTTTCTTGTTTGGGGATTTATTCAAACTTAAATTTATTCACTTCATTTTGTAAATTATCAGCAATTGATGATAACTCATCTGAGCTTTGTGTAATTTCTGCAACAGTCGCATATTGCTCTTCTGAGGTTGCTGCAATCTCCTCTGTAGCTGCGGCAGCGTCCTCAATGATACGAGAAATATCTTGAATTGCTTGTTGTACGCTTAAAGAGTTGTCGTTAACATGTGTAAATGCAACTTTCATTTGTTCGACGCCTTCCTCAGTTTCGACAACTTTCTCTACGATTTCCTTAAGGGCACTTCCACCTTTATTGATGATCGTAACCTGCTCCTCGACAGCCAGTAAATTGCTTTCCATCGTTCGTACGGTTACAGATGTTTCAGCCTGGATATCATTAATAAGATTTGTAATTTGTCCTGCTGCTAAACTTGACTGCTCTGCAAGTTGACGAACCTCTGATGCAACGACAGCAAAGCCTTTTCCTTGATCACCTGCTCGTGCTGCCTCAATGGCTGCATTGAGTGCTAACAGATTCGTTTGTTCTGCGATCCCAGTGATAACGGTAATAATACCACCAATTTCTTCAGAGCGCTTGCCTAATTTTTGGATAGAATCAGTTGCATAAGACACAGTTTTTGTAACATCACTTAGATGCATAATCGCTTCATTGATGGCTTCTTCTCCTTTACGTGCGATATGAGTGGATTCGATAGCGCTATTTAAAGTGATTTCAGCCTTTTGTAAGCTCTTTGATACTTCTTCAATCGTTTTTTGCATCATTGAAACTATTCGTTCAGCCTGATCAGATTGAGTGGTAGTACCAACGGCGATTTCATTCATTGTTAGTGCAATCTGATTAGATGCTTCACTTGTTTGATGTGATGATTCTGCCAAAGTGTGTGACGACTTTGCAATTTGGTGTGCACTACCAGCTACAATCTTTATCGTCTCTGTTAAATGATTTTTCATACTACTAAATGCGCGTGCTAATTCAGCGATTTCATCTTTGCCTTTAGGGTTTAACAGTTTAACATTTAAATTTAGTTCTGCTAATTCCTTGGCATTGGTACTTAAAATGTTAATAGGATTTACAATTTGCTTTTGTAAGAACCAACTAATTCCTCCGATCATTACAATGGCAATCACTAAGGAAATAGCTACATTCTCCAGTGCTGATTTTGTTGCAATGCTTATATAAGGAGCGGTAGGGACAGCGGTTGCCCATACACCGATCACCTCGCCTTGACTATTTACGATAGGATCATAGGCTGCTTGATGCAAACTTCCTAAGACATTTGCAGAACCGATAAAGCGCTTTTTTTCTCCGAGCACAACAGTTGCAACCTCGTCAGAAACCTTTGTATTTAAAGCACGCTCACCATTATCCACTATATTGGTACTGATACGAGTATCGTTTTGAAAGATGGATACAGCATTCCCGTTTGTAAGTTCTCCAACTTTATCAGCCACCTCAAAGTTTTCTACCATATTGATATCGCCTTTATAGAGCTGATTGTTTTTTATGGACCATTCTCCAGGGTATTTAGCATCTAAATATTCATAGCTCAATTGTATATCTGATAAAAGCTTTGTATCAGCACTTTCTAATAGATTGTTCTTGGCAACAAAAAAATTGACGCCTGCTAAAAGGGAAGTAAGTAAAATAATACAACCAAATATAAGCAGATTCATTTTCTTTCGTATAGATAACTTCATTAAAACGCCCCCAATTTTACGTTTACTTTATAGATGAAACTTTTTGGAAATACCTACTAAAAATTTTGTTTCAGAAATATTTTCGAACCAAATATGGTCTACCATATTTTTGACAAAAAATAAACCGCGTCCACGATCAGCATAATCAAGTTTGTCTAAATCGAATTGAAGAACTTTGTCCCAGTCCTTTTCGTCAATACCTTTTGCTTCGTCAGTGACTGTTATTTTTATTTCTTCGTTTGATTGAGTTACATGTATTTGAATTTCCTTTTGAGTGGGTATATTAATTTTCCCCATAGCCTCTACGGCATTGATGACTAATTCATGAACAACAAATCTTATTTCTCGTTTATAAGGTAGATTATATAAATTTGTATAATTCTCCATAATTTGATCAATAAAGGCTATAGCTTGTGTATCAGGATTTACATTGAGTGTGAATTCCATCTTCAATCACCTACCCTTTAATGTAATTGTTATTGAAACGACTGTGATGTCATCGCTGTAATCATTGTCAATTAAATTGTATTTTTGAGAAAATTTTTGTAGTGCATAGCTATTATCCTGTGAAGCATAAGCGTAGAAAAAGTCCATATCAATTGAATTTTGCTCGTTCAATGTTAATAATCCATCTGTATAAAGAATAATACGGTGCCAGCCTGATAAAGGTATTGTTTTTTTATTTATTTGAATAGTAGGGAATAGTCCGAGGATAGGTGTATTCGCTGGGAGGAAGACTGTTTCTCCATATTTTCCAAATAAAAAACCAGAAGGGTGAGCCGCATTCACATAGTGCAATGTTCCATTTTTCGTATCTAGAAGTATGTAAATCGCCGTCATTAAAAAACGGTCCATATCTTCATCAGAAAATAGCTCGTATATTTGGCGGTTAAGTTCTTGGATTACTGCTACTGGATCAATTAACTTAGTAATCATTCCTTTTAATAATGATCTAATGGACATCGTAACGAGTGATGCAGCTATGCCATGCCCCATTGCATCGTACAGAAGAATGGCGGTTAAATGGTCATTAATCTTAAACCAACAGTACATGTCACCTCCTAGTGTATTAGATGTTACATAAAGACCATCAATCTGTATTTGCTCAAGATTTAATGGAGGAGATAGTGCGTTCTTTTGGAATTTTTTTGCAACGAATAAATCTTTTTGAATCATACTTTCTTGCTGCTTTCGAAGCGTGGCTTCCTTCTGATATTTTAAGGCTACTTGAATTCGAGTTTTAAAATGAGTAAAATCAAACGGCTTTAAAATAAAGTCGAAAATACCTGCTTCAAACACCCTATCGATTGTTATGTTTTTTTCGTAGGTAGTGGATAGAAGGATAGGGACATCTATCCAATTTTTAAGTACATGAATGTGCTGACAAATTTCCTCGCAATTGCTGAGTGTCATTTTAGTGTCGAGGACGATTAATTCCAGCTCATCTTTCAAAGATGAATCTACTAAATAATTCATTGCTGCTTCCGTTGTTGAAAAGCAATGAATATTTGGGATGCTGATACGATGAAAATATTTCTGCAGACGTAGCACATCATTACTTACGCTGCCAATAATTAATACTGACATGCCTACTAAATTCACCGCCTTATGTATCTATAACTAAATATTTCCTGGAAGCCAACATAATGATTTCTAACCATAATTATATACTCCGTATTTACTTATAATATGAATAAATGAAAATTCTAATTTGCTATAAATTTACCAATAAATATCGCATTATACAAGGCTTTTGTGATATAAAGTAAAACTTAATCAATAGGATTTTTGACATCTAGGTTCTTGGATAGGGTTCACGGGTTAACTTTTTAACGATGCTCTTGATATATCTGCATTTGATGCATGAGGAAGTAGAGAATGCTTCGTCTCTAGTCATGATACTTGACTGTACATTTTTAGAGTGACGAAGGATTTTGTAAGACTAAAGGCCTTTTGTAGAAAGTATTAATTTTGCCCTTCTTTTAAGGTGAAAGATCGCTATTGGAGATGGAAATGTGGTAAGAAAAATTAATCTAAAAAAGGGATTAATATATTCGATAAAATGTATGTTATAAAACATTACATACATATTGCTTGTTATTCAATTTTAATGTATTTTTAGATCAGTCATAAAAAAAAGTATGTTAATTAAATTTACATTGGAGTGGTGAAAAATGAAACATTATACCAAAGAAGATATTATACGTCGAGTGAAGGAAGAAAATGTGAAATTTATTCGCCTACAGTTTACAGATATATTAGGGACAATCAAAAATGTGGAAGTGCCTGTCAGTCAATTAGAAAAAGCGCTAGATAATAAAGTTATGTTTGACGGCTCTTCAATCGAAGGTTTTGTGCGTATTGAAGAATCGGATATGTATTTAAAGCCTGATTTCAATACCTTCGTGATTTTTCCTTGGACTGCTGAAAAGGGGAAAGTGGCTCGCTTTATCTGTGATATTGCAAGACCAGATGGTACACCGTTTGAAGGAGATCCACGCTCCAATTTAAAACGAGTATTGAAGGAAATGGAGGAGCTAGGCTTTACTTCGTTTAATTTAGGGCCAGAGCCTGAATTTTTCCTATTCAAGTTGGATGAAAAGGGGCGTCCGACACTGGAATTAAATGATAGTGGGGGCTATTTTGATTTAGCGCCAACTGATTTGGGAGAGAACTGTCGTCGTGATATTGTTTTAGAGCTAGAGGGAATGGGCTTCGAAATTGAAGCGTCTCATCATGAAGTAGCACCAGGCCAGCATGAAATCGACTTTAAGTATGCGAGTGCTATTGAGGCATGTGACAATATCCAAACATTTAAACTAGTTGTAAAAACCATTGCTGCACAGCATGGCCTCCACGCAACATTTATGCCAAAGCCACTATTTGGGGTCAATGGGTCAGGAATGCATTTTAATCTCTCGTTATTTGAAGGTGATAAAAATGCCTTCTACGATGAACATGCAGACTTGCAATTAAGTGCAACCGCACGTAGCTTTATGGCAGGAATCATGAAGCATGTGCATGGCTTTACGGCTATCACAAATCCACTTGTCAATTCCTATAAACGTTTAGTACCTGGCTATGAAGCCCCTTGCTATGTAGCTTGGTCTGCTCAAAACCGCTCACCATTAATTCGTATTCCAGCAGCTCGTGGACTATCTACACGAATTGAATTGCGTTCAGTGGATCCAGCAGCAAACCCTTATTTAGCAATGACTGTTATTCTAGCATCTGGGCTGGATGGTATACGAAAAGATTTAACGCCACCAGCTGCAGTAGACCGTAACATTTATAAAATGACAGCAGCGGATCGGGAGTTGAATGGGATTGATAGTTTACCATCCTCATTAGAATTTGCGTTAATCGAATTAGAGATGGATGCCATTGTTCGTGATGCACTGGGTGACCATATTTACGATAAATTCACAGCTGCGAAAGAGATTGAATGGAATAAATATCGCACACGTGTCCATAACTGGGAACGTGAGGAGTATTTAACGATGTACTAAAGGTTGGGGCTGTTTTAGCTCCAACTTTTTTATGTGACATGTACTTCTTTTTGCTCTATCATAAGATTAAAGGAGTGTGGACAATGACACAGATAACTCAAGTTGTGACAATTCAAAACAATGATATTGTGCAATTTGAACTTGATATTAACCGAGCTTTAGTAGATTTAAAAGGCTTTTTCATACTTGATATCAAATACAATACGCTCTTTATTGGAGAGCAGACGGTCATCCATTCTGCTTTAATTATTTATCAGCAAAGCGATTACACCATTTAACAAGAGGGGTCATGTCGATGAGACGTGACTTTTTTTAATAAAAGATAAACTCGAGTGTTGGGGGAGGTTAAAGGTATTCGGGTAACTTCCTCCTTTGATTTTTATGCAATGTCATAAATGAATTCATCTGGATTAACCAGGACCGTTTCAAAATAATGAACCTCCACAACTTCATTATGTCTATAATAATTTCTTTAATAATCTTAATGAGATTGCCTGTTTCTTCATAAACCCTACCGAATGTAGCGTGTCTCAAAGTCTTCTACTGCCTCTTTACCACCTGATGGATCTGCCCGTATTTTTGCTTCATCCTTATTTCCTTGTAAAACCATTAATAATTGATTATCTTTCGTTTAAGCAAAAAGCAGCAACATCTTGCCGTTTGACCAAGAAAAAACCTCCATTTCATTTCTGTATATAATAAACTTATCTTTTTTTAATGTTGGTTAAGCAAAGGAGGGATAATAAAATACGGTTAGGTCTTCCTAATTCTTAATTCAATTGATTTTGTTAAATCTGTCCTGAAAAATTGGTCAGAGTTTAATGTATTTCAATAGAAAATTTAAAGAAAATTCTTTCTATTTAGCCTGTCCAAAGTTAGCATAAAAAGACAGGTTAAGCAGCCATATCTATTTTATGATGGAATCAAGGAGTGAGAGCAATGAGTTGGATTGAGTCGATTCAAAAGGCCATTAATTATATGGAGGATCATTTATTAGAGGATATTACGATTGAACAGATTGCACAGGAGGTTAATTCATCTGTCTTTCATTTTCAGCGAACATTTGCCATTTTGACAGATATGTCTATTGCAGATTATCTACGGCGAAGAAGATTAACATTAGCTGCACAAGAATTGCTGGGTACTGAACAAAAAATAATCGATCTCGCCTACAAATACGGCTATGAAACTCCTGAAGCCTTTACTAAAGCGTTTCGTAAACAACACCATGTAACGCCTAGTGAAGCAAGAAAGAAGCAAGGACCATTACAATCATATAATCGCCTGGTCATACAGGTAAGCTTGAAGGGAGCAGAACCAATGAAGTATAAAATTATTGAAAAAGACAAGTTTCAAATTGTCGGTGTAAAAAGAACATACAACTGTCAAAATGGGGAGAACACAACGGAAATACCTCTATTTTGGCAAGAGGTCAACCAAAGTGGCTTTGATCATCAGCTATACCAATTAAATAATGGCACGGTCAATGGCGTATTAGGTGTTTGTGTACCAAATACAGAACAGGGACAAAAGGGCTTCATTGATTATTGGATTGCTACTGACCATGTAGGAGAAGTAGGAGAAGATCTCTTAACAATGGAAGTACCTGCATCTAAATGGGTTATCTTTGAAGTACATGGACCTATGCCTGATGCAATGCAAAATACATGGAAACAAATTTATTCAGAGTGGTTCCCATCCAACCCATATGAACCAGCAGGAACAGCGGAGTTGGAGGTTTATCCTGAAGAGGATGCTTATAGCCCTGATTCGTATTCAGAAATTTGGATTCCAATTAAATAACAAGAAAGCCAAGGGTGCAATAGTGCATCCTTGGCTTTTATTATTCTACTGAAAAAATTCACCCTTTTTTTAGCTTTGTTAAAGATGTAAAATATATGTATGTTTAAAATAAACGGTTTAGCGGCGTTTATTAATCGTTACATAATTTCATAAGGGGGCTAATAAATGATGAGAGGTACGATTCAAAACAAACGTGTGGAAATTTCACAAGAGGACGCACAGCAATACTTAAAGTTGGGAAAAGTGGCACATGTCGCAACAGTTGATGAGGAAGGTTTTCCTTATGTTATTCCGTTTGTCTATGTATATGAAGGGGAGGACAAACTATACTTGCATATTGGTAATCTTCGAGAAAGTCACTTTTGGTCAAATATCAAACAAAATCCTAAAATTTGTATAGAAGTTTGCGATATGGGTGATTTACATCCAGGCAAAAAATATGCCTGTCAATCCGCACTAGTTTATCAAAGTGTGGTTCTGTTTGGACATATCGAAAGAATTGAAGAGGAATCAAAAAAAGTATGGTTCTTTGATGCGCTACTGGATAAGTATGGAAATCCTGAATGGACATTTGAAAGAGAGGGCTATCCGATTATGCCGAAAATCGAACTATTTGAAGTAAAAATAGAAAAGCTGACAGGGAAAATAAATCACGGCATGTATCATTAATCAAAAAGGCTAAGTATTGGTTGAATTCTACCATGCTTAGCCTTTTCTTCTTATGATTTTGTTAAAGTGTAAAGTTGTAGAGTATCTTCAGTATTGTGCTTCTCTTGGTAAATGAAGTTCAATTTTTTTAAAACCTTGATTGAATTGATGTTGGCAGCATCAACTTCTGCCACAATTGTTTCCATTTTTAAGTGCTCAAAGGCATAATCAATTAAAGCAGTTATAGCTTCTGTTGCATAGCCTTTTCCCCAATATTCCTTGCCCAAATCATAGCCAATCTCTGTTAGAGCATTGTCATAATCAAGCATATTAAAGCCACATGACCCAATTATATGATTGGATGCCTTTTCAAAAATAGAGAAGCGGATTGCCTTGTATTGTTTAGCTAATTGTTCTAGAAGTTCAATCATTTCCAGAGCCTGCTCTTCTTGTGTAAACTGATTAATATTCATATACTTGGTTACATCAGGATCAGACCAAATGGCTAATAAACTTTTAGCATCAGCTTTCCCCATTTTTCGTAACCGTAATCTTTCCGTGTCGATATTTTCAATCAATACTTTTACCTCCAAAATTATGATGATGTTGGATGAAAAATATTGCTATCTGCGCATAATTCAGTCCCTTCATATGGATATAAGTTTATTATAATAGAAAGGATACATACTGCAAAATACTGGAGGAAATCGCATGATAAAAGTCTCGGAAGAACGATATCCTATCATTAAACAATTTATTTCAAGAGCCCCGACATTTGTTTATAGTATACTAGATCGAATGATAGAAGGAGCTGTCTATTCCGATACAGCTGCTTTTCAAACATTATTATTCCATACGAAATCAGGGATATACTATGTATATGGCGATGAAGGTAAGAGTTCGATTGATTATCAGCTTACCGATTGTTTTCAACAGGCTATAGAACAACAGAAAAGGTTTACCTTATTTTCTTATTCTGAACAGTGGAATACTAAAATCGAACAATTGTTAAATAATCAGCTGAGAAAGCGAGAACGCTATACATTTACATTTGATGAAAATATTTATAATCATAGAGAGAAGCATGGGAAACGTGAATACGAAGTCAAATCTATTACTGAACCCCTGATTAAAAATTCACTGGAATTTGATCAGACATATTATGAGGAATATTGGGATTCTACCTCTAATTTCTTCAAAAATGGCTTTGGCTTTTGTTTCGTACATAAAGAACAAATCATTAGTGAAGCGGTCTCTATATTTAAGTCAAATGACTATGCAGAAATTGATATTATAACAGATCCAAACTATAGAGGACAAGGATTAGCAAGTAGCATTGCAGAAGCCTTTATAGATCATTGTCTAGTCAACCAGCTAAAGCCTTGTTGGGATTGTGATATTTCAAATACAGGCTCCATTCACCTAGGCACAAAGCTTGGTTTTACGACTCCGCAAAAATATGCTATCTATACAAAAAAGTAGCCCACGAGGTTATTATAAACATCGTGAGCTTTATGCGCTGTTAAAAGAAACGATTGCGTAATTCAAAAACTCGATAGAATAGTCTAGCGTCTCTAGCCATTTTATTTGGTGCGTTCATATGGGGACGGAGGCATTGTTGAAACAATTCATCACAGTATTTTGTTCTACCGTGTCGTTCATAGCATTCATCATGCAGTTTACAGCAAGCGTCCACTGCATTTGTAGGCATACCTGGTCCTGAGCAGCCAGGGCCACAGTATCGGTAGCCAGGATAACAAAAACCGAGCTTGCGATTTCTATTCATCTCCTTAACCTCTCTTTTCGATGTCTTTTCTATAAAATATGTAATATTTCATCATAGAAGAGGATAAAAAACTATAAGACTATTCTTTTTGATTTGTAAGGTTCCTGTAAGCTTAAAAATAATTAGTTGTAAGGATGGTGCGTTATGCTAGCTATAGCATAAAAGATAAGGAGTTTTTCAACATGAATCCATCCGTTACACAAAAAGAACGAATCATTTCCTTAGATATTATACGAGGATTAGCGTTATTTGGTATTTTATTTATTAATGTAGGTGCCTATCAGCTCTTAATGGAGGGTGCACCAATGCCTGATATGAGTGGAATCAATGGGGTGATTGATTCACTTATTGATATTTTTATAGAAAAGAAATTTTTCTCTATCTTTTCATTCCTATTTGGAGTTGGTTTTTATATTTTTGCTTCACGTGCAGAAGCGCGTGGGGATAGACCGAGATGGCGCTTTGCAAGACGCTTATTTGCTTTATTCGTTATTGGTATTATTCATATTTTTATTTTTTGGGGCTCTATCCTATCCATTTACGCAGTAATTGGTTTTTTATTGCTACCATTTTACTCTGCGAAGGTTTCAACCATTTCTAAATGGTTATTTACCATTATCACACTGCATATTCTGGCACTATTAGGACAAATGTATATGCCGTCTAATGCCGTTTCGTCAGCTATTTTTGGCTTTTTAGGCAATGATGCAGTAGCTATCTTTATTATGTTTTTAAGTGGATTTTTAGTAGCAAAAGCTGATTGGATTGGGCATATTGGAGCGCATAGTCAAAAAATAAAATGGTTGCTTTATAGTACTTTCCCATTCTTTATTGGATTCTCATTATGGATTTGGTTTGCTTCACAAGCAGATGACCAACAGCTCCAATCTATCATTGGCTTAGGGGTTGTTCCAACAACCTATTTTTACTTAAGTGGTTTGTTTATTCTATTAGAACATAAAACAATAGCGAAGCTACTTCAGCCAATTGGACGTGTGGGGCAAATGGCCTTTACAAATTATTTGGCGCAAAGCTTTATTGGAACAGCCATCATCTCATTCATGGGGCTAGAAGTAGTTTCACCATCAGATATTGTAGTGATAGCGAGTATTACGTTTATCATTCAAATAATTTTTAGCGTGATTTGGTTTAAGTTCTTTACAATAGGACCATTTGAAAAATTATGGCGCTATATGACTTATGGAAAAAAAGTCGTATCAAAACAATCATAAAACACTGTAAATCCCAAACAATCCTACTGTTTGGGATTTTTTCTGCTAAAATAAATTGTATGTTTTTGTAAAAAACGAAACCTAAAATGGGAGATAATCGTAAACTAGGTACCAGAAATAAAGGAGCGCTTATAATATGGCAAAGCAAATAAAAAAATATATGGCTGTGACAACGGCATCTTTGATGGCTGTACAGCTAGCAGCATGTGGAAATAGTGAAACTCAAACAGTAGAAGAATACCCTTTAACTACTTCTAATCAGGTAACCGAAGATCAAAATCAAGCCATTACAAGTGATGAAATAGAAAGTGTTTACAATAGTGAAATGGCTGAAGCTTGTGATGAATGGCAAGAAGGTGATGATGGTTCCTTTGAATGTATCGATGAAAATTCACCTTACTATGCACAGCATTTCTTTAATGGTTTGATGTATGCAACGGCTGGAGCCATGATAGGAAGTGCGATATATAAAAGTCGCAATTTAAAAAATGGTACAGAGCGAGATGAGCAAAGCAATGGCGGCGGCTCAGCAGTGCCACGATCGTCATCAAGCGCTAAGGATGAGAGTAAACCAACAAATGGTATAACAAACAGTACGCAAAATAAGGCTAGTTCAACTTCAGGTAGCTCAACTTCAAGTGGATCAAATTCTTATTCGAGTGGACAACGCTCCTATTCGACGGATAGTTCATCTAAGAGTTCCAATTCCTACTCCAATAGCTCTTCCACAAGCACAGGAAAATCAGGCTTTGGTACTGGTGGGACATCTCGTGGCGGCTCGTCCTCCTCGTAAGGCTTGGGTAAGGAGTGAAGAACATGATGAATCACACACAGCAACGACAAGCATTTTACTCAAAATTTCCTGACTTCTTTCCTGACTTTGAGGATTTAGAGTATGCATTATATGATGTTTTAGAATTACCAAAGCAGCAAATTGATCAACTTTATTATGCAACACAAATACTTTGGCGCATCTTTTTAAAAGTCGGGAAACAATTTAAATATTTATCAGTCGATCAGCTCTTAGCCTTAGGTATTCGACCAGAAATGATCCCATATATTCAGTTAGATTATTTACAGCAGCAATCCATTCTGGCACGATTTGATTTTATTTGTACGGAGGAGGGCTACATTAAATGTTTAGAGTTAAATGGAGAAACACCTTTTCTTGTACAAGAAACCTTCAAGATGAATGACGCTCTATGTCAGCATTTTGGCTATAAAAATCCCAATGATGTATCAGCCTTACAAAAAGCATTGTCGGGCGCTCTTTTTGCTGCCATCCACTATTTACATGATGTCAAAAAGCCGAAGATTGTCATCACAGGTAAAACAGCGAAAGAGGACTATGAAGAATATTGTCAGGTACAGTTTATCAAGTCCTGTATTCCTTTTGACATTGAGTATGTGCCCATTCAAGAACTTATTATCTTTTCTAGTGATACATCTGAGGTAGCACAAGGTCTGTATACACCCACAATGGAGAAAATTGATATTTTATTTAGACCTGCACACCCTGTAGAGTTTTTAATAGATGATGTGGCAGCGGATGGTGATCGCATTGGCTTGCATCTTTTAGAGCTTGTCAAAAAAAGACAGCTGGCAATTATTAATCCACCTGCTGCCTATGTATTACAATCGAAAATCTTATTATGGTTAATATGGGAGCGGAGAAATGATCCATTGCTCTTTACTTCTGAGGAACGAGCAGCTATTTTGCAATATATGCTTCCTACATACCTGACAGCAGAGCCATTTATTCGAGGTGATATACCCTATGTCAAGAAGCCTGTTTATTCTCGTGAGGGAAATACAGTAGAAATTTACGCAGGAAGTGGGCGGAGAGTAAATGCTTCCACATCCAAACATTATAATGATAATTTGTTTATTTACCAACAGTATGTGGAGATGCCTAGTATAACTGTGCAGTTAAAAGAAGGATATCACGCTAAGAAGTGGCTAATTGGCTCATTTGTTGCGGATAACCAAGCATGTGGTTTAAGCTGTCGGGTAGGCAATCAAATTACAGAATGGGATTCACATTGGTTAGCCGTTGGTTACAAGGAATAGCAAATCTATAGTGCTGAAAAACAAAACCACCCATAAAATTTTTTTATAAGGTGAAAATGGATTGCCGTTGCAGGCTACTTGCTTTCCTGTGGGCGAGCGCCGAACCGCTTCCTTCGCTCCGCTCCGTGCAGGGTTTCGCCTGACTCGCTATCCCACGGGAGTCAAGTAGCCTTCCACTCCAACCTACAAAAGTGTTATCTTTTTAGCAAAGGTTTTCAAATAAAGTGAAGGTGTTCACTTCTTGTCACTCATCACTTCTCCAAATTGAAAATAAGAGCTTATCCCCTCTATGAATACAGATAATGGGCGATTTTATTACTATGCTACTATTAAAAAAGTAAAGACACTTTGCAGAATGGTTGATTGGAGAGGAGCCAGCGTCACTCCTAGAGGATTTAGCGTCACTGATGAGACCCTGGAGCGAACGTAAGTGAGAGAAGCGGCTCATTGGACGCCCCCTGGAAAGGACGCTGGCGGAACGGAAATCAACCCTTACCTTGCCAAAAGGTATTATTTCTCCTAGCGATATTATCTTTTTTCAACAACATGAATTGGCGAGACTTTTTAAAGTATCGCCAATCGTTTGGTCCTTATTCATTCCAGCCTTTACAGACATCGATCCATTCTTTATAGGGAGCATACGTTTCTAGCTCTGAAATGGTTACCTCGATGGCTGAATTACTACTACCGCACGCTGGAAATACTGTAGTAAAACGTTTCAGTGATTCATCTAAATAAATGGCTACGCCCTCGTTGACACCAAAAGGACATACACCCCCGACATCGTGGCCGATCATCGTCTCCACATCATCTTTGGATAACATCTTTGCCTTCGTACCAAATACGGCTTTATATTTTGCATTATCGATTTTTGCGTCACCAGCAGCCACAATTAAGATCGCTCCATCATTCACAAGAAAAGATAAAGATTTGGCTATGCGCTCTGGCTCACAGCCAAGCGCCTGTGCTGCTAATTCAACTGTTGCGGAGCTTTCTTCTAATTCTTGTATTTTGTGTTCTACATGCCATTGTGCTAAATGGCGGCGTACTTTTTCAATTGCCATATGTACATCCTCCTACTAATATCAATTATGCCTTAGCATAGGTTGTCGAGATTTTTTGAGATACATCGAAAAGCTCCCATTTCTATAGAGAGCGTTTTCTATATTTGATATACCACATTCACACAAAAAGCATTCATTAAATCAAGACAAATTTAATTTTACCATAATTTTCAGAATATATAGTTGTGAATGCTGTATCTTTCGGGTACCATTGGTGTAAGAGTGTAAAATTACACTAGGGAGGTCTTTGTATGCTTAAGTTTATACAAATAGTATCTATACTAATTGGTTTATCCTTTGTGACATTAATGGTGGCATTCATTATCACATTGAGTGGTGGACTGCATTTAATTTATTTGGTCTTTACTATACCTGTTTGTTTATTTGTCTGGATTGTTTGTAGCATGTTTAAATGGACCAACACAAAAAAACGAAGGGGCTTGCTATTTGGTGTCATGGGAATTGCCCTGTTGATTGCAGCCATCAAACCGATTCAACATTATTATAAAATGAGTATTCCCACTGTTGATGCGGAAATTGATGTAACAGTCTATCAGCCATTTGTCCCTGGCAATAAAGTAGTGAAGAATAAAGCTTCCTTACGATTGACAGAGTCATTACCACGATTAGATGGTGCAACAGCCATGTACCCTTTATATGCGGCTTTTGTGGAAGCTACTTATCCCAAAGGGGAATATCCTCCATATAATAGTAGAGTTCAAGTAAGTCGTACACCAGAGGCCTATCAAAATTTAATTGCTGGAGATGTTGATTTAATATTTGCGGCAGCCCCGTCCACCTCACAAGAATGGCAAGCAGAAAAAGAAGGACTTACATTTGATATGACGCCAATTGGTCGAGAGGCATTTGTCTTTTTTGTGCACCGTAAAAATAAAATCGATAATTTAACACTTGAGCAGGTCAAAAAAATATATGCTGGAGAAATAACTAATTGGCGTGAGGTGGGTGGGGAGGATGAGGCCATTCGTGCTTTCCAACGCCCAGCAGATAGTGGAAGCCAAACGACACTAGAAAAGCTGATGGGCAATACGCCAATCATGGAGGCACCCACTGAAGATGTTGCATCAGGAATGGGGGGAATCATTCGTGAAGTGTCGCAATATCGAAATTATAAAAATGCCTTGGGTTTTACATTTAGATATTATTCTACAGAGATGGTAGGTAACAAAAAGATCAAATTACTATCCATTGACGGAGTAGCACCAACAAAAGAGAATATTCAAAATGGGACATATCCTTTAGTGTCTGAATTTTATGCCATCACAGCAGGAACAGAAAATCAAAATGTACAGAAACTGATTGATTGGATACTTTCTGAGGAAGGGCAGGCAATAGTAGAAAAGGTTGGCTATGTACCAGTGGAAAATCATTAAATAGTTTGCTATACTAAGAGTAATAATCGAATAAAAGTTTTCTAGGGTTCCGTAGCGCTTGCTAGTCTGGTCCGAGAGAAAACCACAAATTGATTTTGTGACACGGAAGGATAAAAGCCTGGGAGATACTGTTTAAAGACAGTTTCTTCAGGCTTTTTTTGTTTGGCTAAAATCGAGTCATTCGGCGAATGCTGAAAAAGTAGTTGAATTAGCTAGTTATTCGGCCGTGTCTTATAAAATGGAGGTATTTATCATGAATAAACAATGGATCAGCGTTATTATAGCGGCTTGCTTTGAAGTTGGCTGGGTCATTGGGTTAAAGCATGCAACAAGTGTACTGGAATGGATTGGTACAGCAATTGCCATTTTTATTAGTTTTTATTTACTCATTAAAGCAGGTGAGCATCTACCAGTTGGGACCGTCTATGCAATATTTGTCGGATTAGGGACAGCTGGTACTGTATGTGCCGATAGCTTGCTATTTGGAGAGCCGTGGAAATTAGCAAAAATTATATGTATTGTTGTGTTGCTTGCAGGAGTTGTTGGCTTAAAGCTTGTAACGGGAGAGCCTAAGGAACAAGAGGTGAATGAATAATGGCATGGATGGCATTAGTTGTTGCAGGGTTATGTGAAATGATGGGCGTATATATGATTAGTAAATATAATAAGACGAAGAGTATGGAAAATTTAGGACTGTTGATTAGTGCATTCACCTTAAGTTTTGCAGGCCTTGCCTATGCGATGGAAACATTACCAATGGGTACTGCCTATGCGATCTGGACAGGGATTGGTGCAGCTGGGGGAGCACTGCTAGGTATGCTGTTTTTTAATGAATCTAAGGACTGGCGACGCATCGTTTGTATTGTCCTTGTATTAGGAGCAGCAATCATGTTGAAATTGCTATCATAATTAAACAGGCACTCCTTATGCAGGAGTGCCTGTTTTTATATTATTTTTTTACGTCTTTTGTCCATTCGGCCACTTTATCTGGATTAGCATCAACCCATTCTTTCGCAGCGTCTTTTGGATCTTTACCATCCATTACTTGTAACATAACACTTTCTAAATCTTCTGCTGTCCAGTGGAAGTTATCGAGTACTGAATATACATCTGGTAAATCTTCTTTTAGGCCTTTACGTACGAATGTATTAATCGTTTCTTCTCCACCATATACACCCTTTGGATCTTCTAAGTATTTAAGATCATATTTCGCAAATTTCCAGTGGGGTGACCAGCCTGTGACAATAATCTCTTCCTTATCTTTCAGCGCTTTTGATAATGCAGTTGTCATGGCGCCAGAAGACGAAGTAATGAAGTTCCAATCTGCTAAATTATCATATTCTTCTATTGCTTTTTCTGTAGCAGCAGTAATGCCTGCACCTGGCTCAATACCAGTGATTGTATGATCTGCTTCATTAGATAAATCTTCAATAGAATTGACATTCATATAGCTTGGTACAACTAAACCGATTTTTGCACCAGCAAGGTTTTCACCTAGCTCATCTAAATCAGCTTTATACTTTTCATATTGTGAAGCATGTGTATGTGGTAGCCACGCAGCAACCATTCCATCAGCTTCTCCTTTTGAGACAGCCTCCCACATGATCGCATTATCCAAAGGAGTTAATGTTACATCATATCCTAAATCTTCGAGTACCTGCCCAACAACATTCGTTGAGGCAATTTCTGTATCCCACTCAACATAGGCTAGGTTTACCTCCTTAGAATCACTGTTTTTTCCAGAACTTGAGCCTGAGTCTCCTCCACTACATGCAGCAAGCATGAAGCCTAGACCTAGAGCCATTCCTAACTTTGAAAGTGTTTTCAGTTTCATCGAATCTCCCTTTCTCTTCATCATTTTATATCAAACTGCCGGCATCCATCGGAGGATGGAAGGTAGCAAGAAAGATGACAATTATAGTGCTTTCTTTTTATTAAAGCTTTGTGTTAAGCGGTCAATAATGATCGCGAAAATAACTAAACCTAAACCTGCAACGAAGCCATTCCCAACTTGGGTACGTTGTAGGGCTGTTAATACTTCACGTCCTAGACCTGGAGCACCGATCATAGAGGCAATAACTACCATAGAAAGTGACAGCATAACGGTTTGGTTAATCCCTGCCATAATGGTTGATTTAGCAAGGGGAATTTCTACTTTAAATAATTTTTGTCTAGCTGTACTACCATAGGAGTCAGCAGCTTCCACTAATTCTTTTGGTACTTGACGAATACCAAGGTTTGTCATACGTACAGTTGGGGGTAAAGCAAAGATAACGGATGCAAAGACACCAGGTACAATACCAATACCAAAAAAGGCAACAGCTGGAATTAAATACACAAAGCCAGGCATTGTTTGCATGAAATCTAGTATTGGTTTAATAATGTTTTCAGCTACCGTTGATTTTGACATTAGAATACCAAGTGGAATACCGATGATGATGGATATAATACTGGAAAAGATCACAAGCGTGGTTGTTTCCATAAGATGAGTCCATAATCCTTGGTTATAGATAAACAACAAGCCAATTAAAGAGAATGCAGCAAGCCCTAACTTTTTGCCTGAAACGAAGAAGGCAAATATCACGACAAGAAGTATAAGAATAATGGCTGGGATACTAATTAATAAATCAGTGACCTGATTCATGAGTAGTTTTCCAAATTGCTGATTAGAGTTAAAGAACGCTGAAAAATTACTCGTCAACCAGTCCATAGCTGATTCTACCCACGGAGCTAGTGGTAATGTTGGAATATTATCTAAAAAGTTATTCATGTGCTTCGGCCTCCTCATCGCTCGTTGACAGTGCTTGGATGACAACGCCCCTAATTAGTACACCAAGCAAGCGACCATCTTTCACAACGGCAATAGGAGTAGGAGAATTATAAATCATCCCTAAAATATCCTGTAGTAGCATATCTGGTGGAACTGTTAATACTTCTGATTGCACAATAGAATGGACGGTTTGCTCTTGTTTCTTTGCTGCAGCTAGTGCATCGTCTGCAGTGATATAGCCTTTTAAATGTCTATTTTTATCAACAGCCATTAATAAACTAACAGCTTCCTGACGCATACGTTTTAGTGCCACTTTAGGGCCATCTAGGTCTGTATTGACAGAAACTGGTCGTACCATGACATTTTCAGCTGTCAATACTTTAGAACGATCCACATCTTCCACGAATGTTTTGACATAATCATTTGCTGGGTTGGTTAATATTTCTTCTCCCGTACCAATCTGAATGATAGAGCCATCCTTCATAATGGCAATGCGATCCCCAATGCGTAATGCTTCATTTAAATCATGTGTGATAAATAAGATCGTTTTTTTCAATGTCTGTTGTAGATCGAGTAGCTCATCTTGCATTTCCTTGCGAATCAATGGATCGAGTGCAGAAAATGCTTCATCCATTAGCAATATTTCAGGATCATTAGCGAGGGCTCGTGCTAAACCAACACGCTGTTGCATACCACCTGATAATTGACTCGGATACTGGTCTTTATAAGCGAGTAATCCAGCATTTTCTAAAGCCTGTTCAGCTTTTGCTTGCCGTTCTTCTTTTGAAATACCTCGAATCTCAAGGCCATATTCGGTGTTTTGAAGTAATGTTCGATGGGGGAATAAACCGAAGTTTTGGAAAACCATGCTCATTTTGTTTCTTCTTACAGACCGTAGACTTTCTTTTCCCATGGTAGAAATATTTTCTCCATCGATATATATATTTCCGCTCGTTGGTTCAATTAGGCGGTTTAAAAGCCGTATAAGCGTGGATTTGCCACTTCCTGACAATCCCATGATAACGAAGATTTCTCCTTCGTTGACAGTAAAGCTTGCATCGTATACACCAACAGTTGCACCTGTTTCTTTTAAGATATCAGTCTTACTTTTTTGTTGCTTAACGAGTTCTAGTGCTTGGGGAATATGTTTGCCAAACACTTTCGATACGTGTTCTATTTTAATTTTTTCCATAGAAGCACTCCTTTCGTAGATTATTACTATGTGAGGATAATGATACCCAAAAATAAACAAGTAACAACCTTACTGTAGCAAAGGGTTGTTACTTTTGTCAAATCGACAAATAAGAAAAAACCCGCTTAAACGCTGTTATATCAGCGCTTAAACGGATTTTAATTTGGGTATAAAAAGCTTTGAACTCTAGCGAAACTTTCATCATTTCCAACAAAATAAATTATGTCACCTTCTTCAAATGAGACATAAGGACCAGGGGATAGTAATAATTCATTACCGCGTCTAATACCAACGATGGTGCTAGAAGTATTTTGCCAAAAATTTAAAGCTTGGACAGTTTGATGAATGCATGGACTATCCGCTGTCATTTCTAATTGATAGGGAATGAACGGATTGACTGATCGGTAATGCTCCGTGCGGCTAATTAGTTGCTTTGCCTTATCTTGTAAATTAATTAATTCATGATGTTGCTTTTGAATACTTGTCAAAAGTTCATTTTGTATTTCATGAATCGATTGTACATCATGAAACTGTCTGACGAATTGAGCCGCTTTTTCATACGATTTTATAATTACGCCGCTACCTTTAGAAGCTTCCACGATTTCTAAGTCTTGCAAAACGGCAATAGCTCTTCTTGCAGTCTCAGCGGAAACATTATATTGACTGGCAAGAGAGGATCTTGCATATATTTTATCGCCAATGCGGTATTTTCTTTCAACAATCTTGGAGGCGAGATCAATGGCTATTTGTTGATATTTTGGTTGCTTTAGTTGAACAGTTTTTTCTAAGTTCATGTTAAACTTCCTTTCGTCATTACAGTACCACAGCTTATTATAGACTAGCCTGCACAGAAAAAATAGCATCTCCATAAGCTAGTAGTATATGATGAAAAAGTAATAATAAAATTCCCATCACTTATAATTATAATTATTAGAGTAATAGCTGTTGTTTGACACTTTTTAGTTATTATTATAAACTAAGTTACATTATGTAAGTGATGTGAAAATACATGTGCTCAGTTGGTGAATTTCACTAACTGTTTCTATAGAAGGTTGGAGATTAATATGACAATTACGACTAAAGTGATGGACATAGTGAAAGATAAAATGACGATAGTAAAGCATACAAATACAGAGAATATTTGCCTAGTTGGACCAGTGAAATTACCTGTAAAACAAGGTGATTTTTCTGCAACTTTTCAATGGTATAACTGGCTTAAAATTGATGCAGATTTAACAAAAGAAGAAATCATTGATGGATTAGCCACTGCCAATTTAGCATTTTTGCAACAATCTTCAGTGCTTGTATATGGTGATTTTACCCATTCAGAAGATGCTTTAATCCGAATGCATAGTATTTGTCACACGGGCGACATATTTGGCAGTCAGCGTTGTGATTGTGGATACCAGTTGCATGAGTCTATGAAAATGATTGTTGAGCATGGCTGTGGTGCTATATTTTATTTAGCCGATCATGAAGGCCGTGGTATTGGACTATTCTCAAAATCTCTTGCTTACTTATTGCAAGAGGAGGGGCTAGATACAGTTGAAGCAAACCATGCACTTGGCTTCCCAGATGACACACGATCTTATGAAGAAGCACTTGCTGTATTAGCTACACTGCGTACAAAACCTGTAACACTTATTACAAATAATCCGAAGAAACTGGCTGCATTACAGGCTCGTGGCATGGCTGCGGAAGGGCATGTTCCTTTATGGGGCGGTTTGACAGAGACGAATCGTTTTTATTTAGAAACGAAAGTTGAAAAATCTGGACATATACGTGAAAAGCAATAGGTGGAGGTTGCAAGGATGATGAATGTAGATGAAAAGTATATGCAACTAGCATTAGATTTAGCTGCTAGTGCCAAAGGAAATACGAACCCTAATCCACTTGTTGGGGCTGTAATCGTGAAGAATGACATGATTGTAGGCACAGGTTTACACAGAAAAGCAGGAGAACCACATGCTGAGGTGCATGCTTTTCGAATGGCTGGAGAGCATGCAAAGGGTGCTACGTTATATGTAACGTTAGAGCCTTGTTCACATTATGGTAAGACACCGCCTTGTGCAAATTTAGTGAAGGAATCTGGTGTCAGTCGAGTGGTAGTTGCTATGCAAGATCCGAACCCAACTGTAGCAGGTCGTGGTATTCAATTGCTGAAAGATGCGGGAATAGTGGTAGAAGTTGGTGTTTTAGAGCAACAAGCGCGCCGCTTAAATGAGCGTTTTATTCACAATATGCTTTCACAACGCCCTTTTGTTATTTCAAAATTTGCTATGACTTTAGATGGGAAAATTGCCACGCATACAGGGCATTCAAAATGGGTAACTGGTGAGGCTGCACGTGAGGATGTTCACCATCTTCGTCATGAAGTGGATGGAATTCTAGTTGGCGTGGGTACAGTCATTGCTGACAATCCTTCTTTAACAACGAGATTAAAAGAAGGATACGGAAAAAGCCCAACACGTATTATTATGGATAGTTCTCTACGTACACCCGACAATGCAAATGTATTAAATACAGAGGATGCACCAACGATTCTTGTTTGTAGTGATGATGTAAGCCAAGAAAAGATTGCTTTATTTACAGAAAAAGGCGTTACAGTTTTACCTGTACAAAAAAATGAATATGGACTACAGATTGATGAGATGCTGGAAAAACTTTATACACATGGCATAACAGATATTTTGCTAGAAGGTGGAAGTAAAATAAATGCTTCCTTTTTACAGCAAGGTGCAATCGATAAATATGTGGTATATATAGCGCCTAAAGTTTTAGGTGGAAATCTATCATTAACACCGTTTGCTGGCTATAACCCCTCTCTCATGCATGAGGCATGGAATGTTGAATTTGCTTCATTTGATAAAATAGGTGAGGATTTGCGTATTATTGCTTATCCAAAGCAGGGTGAAGAAAAGTGAACTATCAAGCAGATGTCTGTATAGTAGGGGCAGGGCCTGCTGGTGTATTGTTATCCTACCTCCTTGCTAAAAAAGGGCTGTCGGTGATTCTACTAGAGCAAAACATAGCACTTGGTCAGGCATTTCGTGGCGAGCATTTAAATGAGGAGGGGGAGGCTGTTTTAAAAAGCCATCATCTTTTCGAAGCAGTCGAGGCACTCGGTATATTACGAATGGAGAAGCTTGAGTATTATGTTGGTGGCAGAGCATTTAAAACGATTCTTCCAGATGAAGCAATAGGACATTTAGGCATTCATGTACCACAGGCAAATTTATTAAAAGCAATTTTACAAAAAGCACAACCGTTCCCTAACTTTACATGCCTGCTACATACAAAGGTTACCAAGCTGATTGTGGATGCTACAGGTCATTATAGTGGCGTTATGGCGATAAAAAATGGAGACCCTATAAAAATCGATAGTCAGTTAATTATCGGTGCGGATGGTCGTTATTCTACTATTCGTAAGCAAGCACAAATTGATGTTCAGAAACAGAAGCATGGCTTTGATTTACTGTGGGCTAAAATTCCCGCACCCGCTGATTGGGAGCCATCTATAAAAATGGCACTCATCGATGATAAGCAGCTGTCATTGTTTACACAAGTTGGTGGTTATATTCAAATAGGCTGGAATATTGAGCAAGGTAGTTTCCCTCAGCTTCGAAAACTAGCATTTACACCCTTTATCCAGCAGCTTGTGGAGGCATTTCCACAATTAACGAAAACAGTACAGGCACAAATAACATCCTGGCAGGATTTTGTTTTGCTTGATGTCTTTAGTAGCCATTGTAATAGTTGGGGGACAAAGGGCCTTGTCTTGCTAGGGGACGCCGTTCACACAATGACACCAACAGGCGCTTTTGGGCTAAATAGTGCACTAAAAGATGCAGATTGTCTTGCAGCATTGCTAAATAAAGACACGCTAGGACAATTTAACGTACAATATTTTCAACAAATGCGTGAGCAAGCCATTGAGGAAGTATTAGCAAAACAAATTGAAAAAGAGCAAACATTTGCTTCTAATTTTATAAACAAGGCTTCGTGAAAGGACGAACAACTAGATGAAGTTTGGCTTTGATATAGATGACACATTAATTGATTTACGCGCACATGCCTTTTCACTTTATAATAAAAAGCTTGGCAAAAATGTTTCCTTTGAAACCTTTCAAGCAATACAACGAGTAGAAATTCATGAACCATTTGGATTAACAGATGAGGAAGGTTCAGCCATGTGGAATAGCGTATTAGAAGAGATCTATTTTACGGATTGTCCTTCTTTTGAAGGTGCTTTAAAAACCCTCCAAACTTTAGCGGAGCAGGGACATGACATTTACTATATTACATCTCGTCCAAAACAATATTGTGCGCAAACAAAAGCTTGGATGGAAGCACAGGGCTTTCCAATAACAGACGGTCATTTTTTCTGTGGCATGCAAGATGCAGAAAAAGTAGCCATTATAAAAGAGCTTGCTTTAGATATTTATGTAGATGATAAACCTGCAGTACTTGAAACGCTTCATGATGTGACAACTAAGGTAATATTAAAGAATCAATCTTATAACCAGCATGTAAATCTTCCACGTTTAGATGATTGGCAAGAGTTTCAAATGATGTTAATAAAATAAAGGATTGGTGCAACGGTTAGTCGTTGCACCAATCCTTTTTTGCTAAAATCGACTAAGCTTAAAGGTAGATAAATCTTGTTTACTTTTTCCTTCTACAATTAAATCTGCAAGAGCTTCCCCAACGGCACTACTAAATTTAAAGCCATGACCCGAAAAACCTGCAGCAATCACAATATTCTGATGTTCAGGTAAAAAGTCGATAATGAAATCTTCATCTGGTGTCATCGAATACTTACATGTTTTTCCATATTTAAGTGCTCCATGCTGAGGCATAAACTGCTCAATGAAGTTTTGTAAGTCAACAGCATCAGATGCATCAAACGGACGTAGAGGGTCGTTTGGATTAACCACATCACCACCATCGTGTCGACCAAGTTTTAACCCCGATCCATCAATACTTGGAAAACCGTAGTAGGTTGAATCAGCAAATTCAAAGCAATAGGCTGGAAAAATTTCATCCCGATACAGCTGCTCATCTGCCTCAAACCATGCAAAGGTTTTCCGCGTTGGTGTGACGGGTATGCTCACGTCTACTGTTTGCAGTAACTCTGTCGCCCATGCACCTGCAGTTACTATTAATTGCTTTGCTTTATAGCTATTATGTACTGTTTGTACCTGTACAATTTCACCAGCCTGGATAGCCAATACTTTTTCATTTGTTCGAAGGCTTGCACCCGCCTCTAAGGCTAATTTCTTATAGGCTTGGATACATGCTTCAACACGAAGGACACCAGCTGTTGGTTCAAAGCAAGCAACTAAATTTTTTGGCAAGGATAGCCCTGGCCATTTGTTCATCGCTTCATCAGCTGAATAGTGTTCAAGCGCTAAATCATAGAGCACAGCACTCGCCTTCACATTTTGAATAAAAGCACATGTTGGCTCTCCAATATTAACTACACCAGTTTGTAAAAATAAGCTTTCATTTGCTAAAGACTCTAGCTCTTGCCAAAGCTCGCCAGCTCTTTTTACGAAAGGTACATAGCTAGCTCCTTCACCATAAGCAAAGCGAATGATTCTTGTATCCCCATGATGACTACCTTCTTCATGTGGGGGAGTAAAGGCGTCTAGCATAAGTACATTTTTGCCTTCCTTTGCTAAATAATAACCAGCCGCCATCCCCATGGAGCCAGCACCAACTATAATGACATCATAGTCCATTTTAATCCCTACTTTTTTGCTCTAGTATAACAGATTTATAGAGAAGGAAACAGAAATTTTAGAAAATAAATAGACACAGCACCTCTAACCCGAATGGACTAGAGGTGCTGTTTGATGTAGATAGCTACTATTTTGAGCTTGGTAGAATTTTATGAAGGAAAATCGCTACGAGCGCGGCGGTCGCAATAGGCGAACCAAATAAATATTGAACGGTTGTAGGTAATGAATAGAGGAAATCATCAGGCAATAATGTCAAAGCTAACGTTAAAATAACAGGAATTGCAATAACATACATTTCCTTTTCACCAATGTGTTCATTTTTCATGACCTGTAAGCCACTAATGGCAATGATGCCGCAGACGATCACAAATACACCGCCAATAACGGCTGAAGGAATCGCTGAAATAAGTGCTGCTAATTTACCAGAGAAGCCGAAGACGATAAACCAAATACCTGCTGCTATAAATACTCGACGGCTCGCAATTCCAGTAATAGAAATAACACCTGCATTTGTGGAGTAACCAGTAACAGGAGTGGAACCAAGTAAAGAAGCAATAAAGCAGCCTATTCCTTCACCAATAACCCCACGATTAATTTGTCTATTTGTTAAAGGTTGGTCGATGACATTGCTAATAGCAAACCAAGTTCCTGTTGTTTCTGCCATTAAGACAATATATATAATGATCATTGTGATAATAGCAGAAATATTAAAGCTAAAACTAAAATCTGCAAATGGAATTTGTGGCATACTAAACCATTTGGCTTGCGATATAGGAGATAAATCTAAAACACCCATTATATTTGCTGCAATACTACCAGCAATTAAGGCAATGATGACAGAAGCTATTCGGAATAGACGTCCTTTTTGATGGAAGACTGTGCCTAACATGACACAAATAATTAACACGAATGCTGTGATCAGCGCTAAATAGATGTTTTGATTAATAGATGCACCTGCTCCATTAAAAATATTATCACTTAAACCAACAGGCATTAAGGACAGCCCTACCACAAAGATAATTGTTCCACCAACAATTGGTGGAATAAATGTTTGGACAATTTTATTGAAGATGCCTGTATAGCCTAAAATGATAACCAAAATGGCTCCAATTAAACTAGCACCTAGCACAGTACTCCAACCTAGATCACCACTACCACTTGCTGCATAGATCCCAATAATGGCACCAAGTGGAACATAGGATGGACCTTGTGCCATCGGTAATTTCATACAAAAATGTGTTTGCACAATCGTCGCGATCCCAGCTGCAATAAAGGTTGATTGAATCAATGCGCTTGCCTGACCAGTTTGTAAGCCGATTAGCATGGCAATTAAAAAGGGCACCACGTATACATCCATAGCCATAACATGCTGTAAACCGAGTAGAGCAGACTGACCGAACGAAATTTTTTCATCTGGTAATACGGTTAATTGTGTTTGTTTTGTTTGATTAGTTAGTTTTCTATGTTGTGTTTCCACGAAGTTGTACACCTCAAAATGATAGATTTTTAGTAGAGAATAAGAGAATGATTAGTCTCTCGTATGAACTTTATTTCCTTGCACCCAAACCTCGCGGATATTTTCTGGGCGTACAAGATACATGATTTTTTGGAATATATCGTGTAAATCTTCATTTTGATCAAAAATCGGAAGCTTAGCAGTAGAGATTTTTGTATCGATAATTTGTACATCCCATGTATAGTTTTCCTGTAAACGGCCAATTGGAAGACTTAAGCTTTCTCCACCACCAGCTGTCGCGAGATAGAAGGCCTCATTAATGGTAATGCGTGAATTTGGCACACCACGCTTTTCAGCTACAATAGCTGTATCTACACCATCCTCTAACATTCTCGATGACATAACAGCTTGTCTTGCATTATCAAAAAGACTAGGAGAAAATCCACCTGAAACATCTGAGCCCAATCCAATATCAACGCCCATTGCATGGAAGCGGGCGATTGGAATCACGCTGTTTGCAAAATAGGCATTAGAGATTGGACAATGGCCAATGGCAGTGCCAGTTTCAGCAAATAATCGGGCATCCTCATCACTTAAGAAATTACAATGAGCCATGACAGATTTATCACCTAACAAACCAAAGTCATGTAAGGCAACGGCATCATTTTTGTTGAATCGTTCTTTGACGTAGCCGTGCTCCCAGTCACTTTCACTACAATGTGATTGAATATGTGTATCGTATTTCGCAGCCAGTTCACCTAAGCCCTTTAAGGCACCGTCCGTACAGCTTGGAATAAAGCGAGGCGTGACAACAGGATAAACACCCTGTTTAGTCGTTTTGGCTAAATCTTTTACAGCTAAAATAAATTCTTCCGTATCTTCTAATGCGGTTTTTGTATTTTCATCTCGATAAAAATCAGGATTCTGCTCAGGGTCATCCATGACTACTTTTCCGACTAGTCCTCGCTGTCCCTTTTCAGCACAGATTTTCGCTAAAAGTACACTGGCGTCCTTATGAACCGTCGCAAAATATAATGATGTAGTTGTACCATTGGCAAGAAGTGTGCTTACTAAATCCTCATAAACTTCTTGAGCAAATGCTAAATCGGAGAATTTTGATTCGATAGGGAAAGTATATGTATTTAACCAATCGTAAAGAGGAATGTCTAAAGCTGTCCCAGATTGTGCCCATTGAGGTGCATGTACATGCAAATCGACAAATCCTGGTAGGAAATATTGCCCTTCAGCTAATGCATGGAAGTTATTTTGATCTTGATATGTAATTAATAGTTGTTGGTAATCAGCTTGTTCAGGAGCGACAGTTTTAACAATCATGCCGTCAGCATTAATGAAAAATAAATAATCCTTTAAAATGTGAACGTCAGTAGCAGATTTACTAGTAAAAGCTGTTCCTTTAAAAATATGCGTATATTCAGACATAAAAACCACCTTAATGTTCGTTTATTGATAATAACACGGATTATTATAGGCTATAAAAACTATTAAGTCTATAAAAAAACGAATATTAGTATGGTGACTAAAGAAATATATGCACCTTTTTAACTACATTTTTACAGCTTTGACAAGCGTTGATAGATAACAAAAGAAGGCACCTATTTGAGAGTGCCTTCTTTCTACATGATCGATTCATTGATGATGTGAAGAAAATTATTAAAGGATGTGGAGTGATGCAATTCATTTTTTCTTGTACAAAGGTAGATCGGACGTTGAATATCAATGTCCTTAATAAAAACGCGGGCAACTTGCTGCTGTAGAATAAAGCTAGAAGCTGCTATGGATGGTGCTAGCATTGTACCAAAACCTGCTGCAATGGCATGTATGGATTCATTAATCCCATCTAGTTGTAAACCTACTTTCGGTGGAGGAATTTTATGCACTTTACATAGGGCATTTAAGTATTCTTTTGTGGAACTACCATCCTCCCTTGTGACGAAGGGCTGCTGCATAAGTTCTGCAAGGGATACTGTTTGACCTGCCAGATGATGATTGTACGGCACAATAAACCAATAATCCAAATTCATTAGAAATTGATAATTAATATCAGCATGATGTCCATCTTCTTTGACGATAAAAGCTAAATCAGCTTTATAATGGAGTAAATCCTCAATTACTTGCTGGGAATTGGCGGTCTTTAAATGAATATGTGTTGCTGGATAAACTTGTTTAAATTGAGCTAACCATTTAGGTAGTAAAAAATGAGAGGGAACATGTGTGGAGGCAATTTGCAATTCTTCATTGCCCGTATTTTTAAGCTGTTCAACTTTATTTTCAATATCAGTTTCTAGATCAAATAAGCGCTGTGCCTGTTTGTATAAAAAAGTACCATTTTGTGTTAGCGAAATGCCCCTACCTTTGGATTCTAGCAATGTCAAACCTAGTTCTTTCTCTAAATTTCGAATTTGAATGGTTACAGCAGGCTGACTAATCATAAGCGTCTGTGCCGCTTTGGAAACACTATTGAGTTCAGCCACCTTTGTAAATAAACGTAGAGCATGTAAATTCATGTCGTTACACCTTTCATAAATTTTTTTTATGCTTTTATATACATTATATATTAGATTTATTAATTTGCGCTCTGTATCCTTTTAATTACAGTAGAATAATATGAGAGGGGGGTTCATCATGAATCGACAACATATAGGAATTGTCTTAGGAGGAATTTTATTATTAGTTGTTGCAATGGGGATTAGTCGATTTGCCTTCACACCAATTCTTCCCTTTATGCGTCATGATGTAGGATTTTCATTGGAAGTGGCTGGTTTTTTAGCTTCAAGCAATTATATTGGTTATTTCATTGGCGCATTATGGGCAGGGTTCATTTATCGTCAACGTAAAAATGTTTTAATGGCAAGTGTTGTTACCAATGTCCTATCTGTTCTATTAATGGGCTTAATAGAAGTGTATAGTGTCTGGCTAGTTCTGCGTTTAATTGCTGGCATTACAGGGGGCCTTATTTTTGTGTTAACATCGAGTATTATTATGGATTACTTGGCGAAGCATTCATTATCACGATGGTCTGGCTATGTATTTAGTGGAATAGGCTTAGGGATTGCTATTTCAGGTTTATGTGTACCTGCTATAGAAGCAAGATTTGCTTGGCAGGGTACATGGTTAGGCTTAGGGATTTTATCAGCAGTATTTTTACTTATTACCTATTATCTGTGGAGAGGTTTAGCAGTGCCGGACAGCACAAAAGTTACGAAATCTCTTGATACAAAAATGACAAAGGGTTTTATGCCATGGCTGATTTTATCCTATGGCTTAGAGGGGTTAGGCTATATTATTACAGGTACTTTTTTAGTCGATATTATTCATAATATTCCTTCTCTTCAAGCTTACTCCTCCTATAGCTGGGTCATTGTGGGGCTAGCGGCTATTCCATCAGCTCCTGTTTGGACGGTCTTATTAGAAAAGTTTTCAGCTATAAAAATTTTGTTTGTGGCGTACATACTGCAAGTGGTTGGTATCCTATTACCTGTTTTTGCACAAACGGTATGGAGCGTTTTACTAGCATCGTTTTTATTCGGTCTAACCTTTGTAGGAATTGTTACGCTAACTACTTCCTATGCACGACAGCTTTTCCCGACACAGAGTGGATTCGTTGTATCTTTATTAACAACCTTTTATGCTTTTGGACAAATTATCGGACCGATCGTCGCAGGAAAACTGGTTGAAGTTTATAGCAGCTATAAAGCAGCACTTGTATTTGCTGGTGTCGTTGTGTTTCTTGCATTACTTGTTATGGTAATTGGTAGATGGCTCACTGTAAAAAAAGAAGCTGTTGCTGAACAGACATTTTCTATATAACGCATAAAAGCCAGAAATCCTATTTGGATTTCTGGCTTTATCATTTACTTAAAGAAGCCGTGCCTCTATCTACATGATATTAAAAAATAAAATAAAAGTCTATATATTTTTTTCTTTATATGGAAAAATAGACAAGTGCACAAAGGACGTAACGTTACGATTTTACTTTGAAATGGGGACTTTATATGAACACAGAACAAGCCATTCAACGCTGGAATCGATATGCGGAAAGGTATACAGCAAACTACGATGAGCAGGGTGACATTCATCGTGTTGTACTGTTAAATCCCACTATCTTTCCTTTGCTAGGAGAGGTAGATGGAAAGCATCTATTAGATGCAGGATGTGGAGAAGGCTATTTAAGCAGATTACTAGTAAAGAAGGGTGCAAGAGTAACAGCCGTTGATTTTTCACAAAAAATGCTAGACATTGCTATGGAAAGAACACAACAGCAGGAAGCTATTCAATTTTTACATGGCAATTGTGAAAATTTACCATTTTTAGCAGATGAACAATTTGATGGTATTGTTTCAAATATGGTTCTCCAAGATTTAGAGGATTATCAGACTGCTCTATGTGAGATGTATCGATTATTAAAACCTAATCGCACTTTTATTTTTTCGATTTTACACCCATGCTTTGTGACACCTAATAGTGGATGGTTGAGACATGAGCAGCTAGATCAACAGTATTGGAAAGTCCAACGTTATTTTTATGAAGGGGAGTATCACCAGCTAGATGCTGACCCACCGATCGTTCTATACCATCGAACATTAACAAGCTATGTGCAAGCAATTAGGCAAGCTGGATTTACTATTGAGACTATTGTAGAGCCCAAGCCATCACAAGACATGCTAAAGAAGTATCCTCAATTTGTGGAAGATTTGCATTGTGCAGATTTTATTGTTTTTAAATTAAAGAAATAAAGGAGAAGTAACATGCGTTTATTTCATGTCAGTGAAGACCCTACTATTATGATTTTTCATCCTCGACTGCCTGAGCGACCAGATTTAGATGCCAAAAAAGGGCTAGTATGGGCAATCAACGAAAGATGCCTGCCAAACTATTTAACGCCTAGAGATTGTCCGCGTGTTTGCTTCCATGCAGGAGATCAAACAACAGAGCAGGACAGACAGCAATATCTACCTCAAGCTTCACATGTAGTAGTCATAGAAAACAAGTGGTTGGAAGTATTGAAAACTACAAGTCTTTACCTATATGAGTTTGATAGTAATGGATTCACTTTACAGGATGATATTGCGGGCTATTATACGAGTGAAATAACACAAATGCCCATCAATGTCTCAGAGATCAATGATATAGCTAAAGCATTATTGGAGCGCAATGTTGAATTGCGAATCGTGGATAGCTTATGGGAAATACATGATGACATCCAAAATACAAGCTTAAATTGGTCAATGTGCAGAATGCGCTTTGCACAACCAAGATTCTAAAAACAAGCCTCGTTATGCACCTATTGCATGAACGAGGCTTATTTTTTATTAGACAGTAGATGTTTGTTCAATTGGTGCGGAAGAGATATTGACTAATTTCTTGTCTTGATATGTAAAAATATAATCATAGTTTGCTGTTTCATTGAGCATGGTAGGTAAATAATATTTTAAGTCCGCAATACCTACATTTTCAGGGTGGAAAATCCAAGTAAGCTCTTTCCAATCAAGAATGCCCTCAGCAACCTTTATCGGTGTTTCAAATGTAAAAGATTCAGGTAGTTCCGCTATAAACGCATACATACAGCCATAGTTCACAACGCCATCTGTCCAGGTAATCTTACCCTTATAGGTAATATCCTCAACCGTAATGCCTGTTTCTTCTTTAATTTCTCGCAAGGCACCAGCTAATGGTGTTTCATCCTGTTCAATTTTGCCACCAACACCATTCCATGCGCCCATCCACTGAGGCTTATCTCTATTCAATAAAAGGATATAATCACCCTTCTTCAGAAAACAAATTGTAAATTCAGCCAAGTTTGTTCCTCCTTTTTCTTTAGTTATCTGAATTGGCAGGAGACCAGCCAGTCTGCTGACTCCAATGATTTGCTTGTTTTAAAATTTCCCATATGATTGATTCTTTAGATTTTGTATAAAGTTGACGATTATGTTGATATTTCTTAGCCAATTCATATTTTACCTGCTCATAGCGACGACAGTAATCTGGATGACAGCGCAAAAAATCTCGAAATAATAAGGCTAGCTGCTCTGCCCAACTACCAGCCTGTCGAACATGAATATGTACTCGTCTATCTCCTGGAGCCTCTCGAAAATAGCGTTTAGACTTGTCTGGATTTTCTGCTCGATAACTAAAACCTAGAGATTCTAATGGAGCTTTAAATGCTGCTAATGGTGTAAACGATGTGACGGATATTTGTATATCAATTACAGGCTTTGCTGCTAATCCTGTTACAGCGGTTGAGCCAATATGATCAATTCTCAGCGCTATGTTTCCTAAGGCCTCCCGTAATTGACAGCCTATGCTATGAAATTCCTTAGCCCACTCATCTGTATAAGGTAAAATCAAAATAGGATCAGGCATTTTATCTCCTCCCTTAATCTTCATAAAAATAGTGTAGCACGCGTGTTATAGTGAAATAAAGATAGTAGAGGGAGTGAGAAAACGATGATTTTAATAAGTGCTTGCTTAGCAGGTTTAAATGTTCGTTATAATGGCACAAACAGTCTAGATGAAAAAATACAAAAGCTTGTGTTAGAAAAAAAAGCTGTCACGGTTTGCCCAGAGCTGATGGGAGGCTTTTCAACGCCTCGTGAACCTGCTGAAATTATAGGTGGCAATGGACAAGATGTACTTGATGGCAACGCAACAGTGGTTGAAAGTTCTGGACGAGATGTCACAGATTTATATCTGAAGGGAGCCTATGCAACTTTACAAAAAGCGCTTGAGGTAGGGGCAACTCATGTCATTTTAAAGGAATATAGCCCATCCTGTGGCAGTGCAAAGATTTATAACGGTGCGTTTAATGGAACAAAATTAGCTGGCGAAGGAGTAACTACGGCTTTGCTGCGAAGAAACAATATTGTCGTGCTATCTGAAGAGAATTTTTTTGAATAGTTAATACTAACATTAAAGAAGAGGCCCCTAACTAGTAGGGGCCAAATTTAATTATTCAACAATTAATATGCGAGGTGACGTTTTAGCAATGACGTTGGTCGAAATCCAGCCGCCAGAAATGGCAGCTATCACACTTACAAAGCTTATACCGATACTTATTGGCCAGTTTATAACAAGCGGTAGTTCGCGTAAGCCATAATCTAAAATAATCGACTGAAGAGCTAGAGGAATTAATTTTATCCCGATAAAGATTCCTGCTAATGCACCCATTATGGATAGAATGAAAATACCTATTGTAATCGACCATCTAATATTTGTAGAGGTCATGCCAATGGATTTATAAATGCCATACGTGCTACTTTCTTTTCTAACATTAATTCGTGATACACTAAAAATAATGATGCAGGTTACGATGATAAATAAAATACCAACGATTGAAAGCGGAATGACTAAAACTGCCACGACTTCTTTAAAGACGGCATCTAATAATAGCTGCTGTGTGACAGCTGATACAGAACTTTTAAAGTGCGTATTTAAATCCTCAACGAATGGCGTAGCGACTGTTTCATCTAATAGATTAATCATACTTACTTCTGAAGTAGTGTAGGTTGTGTTATTCACTTTAATAGCATCTGCTGTAATCCTTGCTGAATTCGACATATTTGCTATCGATTGATAGATTCCGGTCACAATAAGAAAATGCGGTTTCCCCTCAAGATAAACTTCGACAATATCGCCTATATTTTTATTTAAAGCGCGCGCAACATTGAGCCCAATCGCAATTTCGTTCTTACTGTTTGGATTACGGCCAGACAATGTCACATAGCCAGCGGCATCAAAACTACCCTCAATCACATTGACATTAATATTTAAAGGGGGATGGCTGTCATTAGGGAGGACTCCTGTGAATTGATCAAGCCATGCATGATCTTTAACCCGTTCATCAGCCATTAAAAAATCTTCAAATTGTTGTTTTGTAAAGGTTTCTTTATTAGATACCGTTACTACTACATGTGAGGCATCATATCCCCATGAAGGAGATGTTTCTTTGATGGAAGTAAAACTATTTAATATGACTACACTAAAGACTAGTATGGCAGACGTAATGGAAGTAAGTGCCATAACAAGAATGGAACTTTTTATGTTTTTTATGATACTTTTAAGACCAATTTGAAGTTGAATCGGTAGACTACTTAATCGAAATAATCTATTCGAGCTGTTTCTGCGCCGATTCATTTTACTATTTGCACTTTCTGACATCCCATATTTGATGGCTTGAACAGGCTCTACATTTCGCGCCTTGTGTGAGTAGAAATAGGCAGTGAGTAGCACAATGCCAAATAAGATGAGAGCAATCACCATATTGAGTAGAGTATCTTGATGTATGGTTAAGTGATTTCCTGCCTTCATATAGGATAAGGAGCTTTCTATAATTATTCTAGAAAGGAACTTACTAATGATGATACCAGGTATAATCGCGACAGCGGATAACAATCCGAATTGTAATACATAAGTGATACTTATCTCTCTAGAAGAAAGACCCAAAGATTTTATAACGCCTATTGTTCTGTAATTTGTTAAAATGGCATCGGAAATGCTAAAACCAATAACAAACAAGGAAACCAGAAGCATAGCTATACCAAAGGCGATCATAATAAAGCCAATGATTTTATTAATGATCAAATAAAAAGAAGCTATTTCTTCATATTCCATTTTAGATTCTAGATAAGGTCCCTGCAGATATTTTTCAAAATCACCCCAATAATTGGAGTTTTGCTGATAGTCATTAAAGCGTAATGCCATCATGTACTGATCTGAACCTGTCATGGTTGCTAAATGCTGTTGATAGTCAGTATTGTTCATCCAAATACGAGCATTTGTTGTAAAAGGGCTCCGTATGGCATATCAACCACAATACCTGACACTGTTAAGTTAAACGTGCTCTCACCTGTATGAAATTCAATTGCATCACCGAGCGAAATGGTAGCGCTTGATGCCAATGATGTGGGAATCCAAATCGTACCCTCAGGAGGAGAGAGTTGCTTTTCACCCTCAGAAAATAGTAATTGATCAATCATAAACGGTGTATTTGGCGTATTCATCATAAATAAATAGATATTGGATACTTCTTTCCCATTGAAGGTAAATCTAGATAAATTTCTATAGGGTATGAGACTAGAAGTAGTTACGCCTGGTTGCTCCTGCCACCAATCGTTTACAGCGAATGGGTTATGAATATTGTTACCCATTGTTAAAATTTGATGGGCACCATTTGAATCATGATGGGCTTTTTCAAAAATATTGTTTGTATTAGTCAGTATAGTGACAGAAGTCGCCAGTAAAAGTGTTGATAGAAAAATAAGGACAATCATCAGTCCATTTTGTATTTTCCGTTTTCTTATATAGGAAGAACAAAGGGTTATAATCGCGTACATTTTTTACTCCTTCCCGGCAACATAAGAAAAGATAATGTGTTCCCGTTCTTGTATGTTGGTATGATCATATTTTTCAAAGTTTAAGATCCCATCTATTTTTCCATCCTGAATGATGATTAGGCGATTCGCACGACAAGCTGCCTTCATATCATGTGTAATCATGACAATGGATTGCCCATTTCTATTTAAATTCGTTAAGGTATCTAATACTGCTACACCTTGATCAAAATTTAAACTACCAGTAGGTTCATCTGCAAATAACACTTCAGGATTGTTGACCAACGCTCTAGCAATGGCAGCTCTTTGTTGCTGTCCACCTGATGTTTGAGAGGGTAATCGATTTCTTTGCTTTTCAAGTCCCATTAAACTTAGTAGTTGCTCCGCTTTTTGTATGACTTCCTTTTTATTTTTTTTCGCGATGAATCCAGGAAGAGCAATATTCTCTAGTAGCGTCATATCTGGAATGAGATTACTACTTTGATAGATATAGCCAACCTGCTGTGAACGAAAGGTAGCTAACTTTCGTTCAGAAAAGGTATCAAGTTTTTCTCCTTGAAAATAAACTTCACCTGCTGTAAGGGCATCAAGCCCACTTAAAAGATAAAGAAGCGTTGATTTACCAGAACCCGAATTCCCCATAATAACGGTGAAATCCCCTTTATAAATGTCGACATTCATATTCTTAATAGCATGGAATTGTTCGCTGCCAGTTGAATAGGTTTTACATAAATTTTGGGCTCGAATCAGTATCTCTTTTTCCATGATAAGGCCTCCTAGACTCATTTTTTTTTAGTGTAATATGTAATTATTAGTAAGTTCTTATGAAATTATTAATAAATTCTTACAGACAGAGTAACCTTTCTTAATAGTAAACGTTATAATATGCGATTTAATAGATGGAATAAATAAGGAGGTTAGAGATATGCCCTTAACATTTGCTCATCCAGCGGCAGTCTTACCTTTTTCTCGAAAAAGTAAATATATTCATTTTTCTGCATTGGTTTTAGGAAGTATGGCTCCAGATTTTGAATACTTTTTAAGAGGAAGGCCAATAGGGGAGATTGGCCATACATTTGCAGGGTTCTTTTTATTCAATCTCCCGCTCGTTCTATTCATCTACTTGATTTATCAAAGGTTTATTCAACAGCCAATCATGAGCCATTTACCAGAGTTTTTACAAGATACAGATAGCCATCAAATTGCAGGAAATAACATGTGGAAAATATTCGTTTTTGGCTACTCTGCATTGCTGGGTATGTTAACGCATGTCATATGGGATTCATTTACTCATCAAAACGGGCTGATGGTGACAAAACTTCGAGTTCTTACTCAAACATATACTATCTTTGGCTATCAAATACCGATTTATAAATTTCTACAACACGGGAGTACAATGTTTGGTATTATGTTAATCTTTGGCTATATATACTACAGAGCATCTTTAAGCAAAGATAAAAAAACACCAGCTCTATCGCCACGAAAGAAGATCATTTTTTGGAGTTTACTAGCTGTTTTAACGCTTGGATATGTATGTCTATGGCAGCTTATTAACGGCATTCCTTTAAGAAGTTATGGAATATGGGTTGTCCGTATTATCGATTCATTTTTTGGTAGTATACTTACACTTTCTTTCTTTTTAGCATATAAGAAAAGAACGTTGAAGGAAAAAAAGACTTCCTAAAATGGGAGTCTTTTTACGAGATTGGGAGTATAAGTGTAAAGGTAGTGCCTTCATTGGGCTTACTATGAAATGAAATGGACCCATGGTGTGCTTCCATAATATGCTGACAAATGGATAGGCCAAGTCCTGCTCCTTCATTTTTAATGACTGATTCACTTCCAGGTTGCCGCCCTCTAAAGTAACGTTCAAAAATAAAAGGCATATCTTCGGGAAGCATCCCATTTCCAGTATCTATTACTTGGATATAGAGTGATTGATTTTCGATATAAGTAGTAATGGTGATGGTATCTTCATTAGAAGAGTGCTTTAACGCATTGGTAATAAGGTTGGAGATCACCTGCTCTAGTCGATCAGCATCTACTAGAATAAGGACATTAGGAATCCTAGTAGGTCTTATAAAATGAATATTTGTTGTTTGGACATAATATTGAATTGGTTTCAGAATGTTTGTAAGAACGTCTTGGCTATATTGTTCTTTTAAATGGATTGGGATATGACCAAGCTCCTTTAAGGTATGAATAAATAAATCATCAACTAGCCTCGACATCTTATCCGTATTAGACTGCATGATTTGAATATAGGCCATAAGTGAATCTTCATCTCGACAAACTCCCTCTGAAATAGCGTCTAAATATGCTTTGATTGTGGTTAAGGGAGTCCTCACTTCATGAGATATATTAGATATGAGCTTCTTTTGAGTTTGCTCTTGTTCATTGTACTGGATGGCTAACTGTTTAATCTCTAATCGCATTTGATCAAATACTGCATACAATTCACCAATCTCATCCTTTTTCGAATGGATGGTAATTTGTTCGTAATTTCCTTTTACAATTTCCTCTGTGTTGCTCCTCAGCTCATGTAAAGGCTTTAAAATATCTTTATGAACTTTCCTTACTAAGAATAGGGCAAGGCAAATGATCAAAAGGCTCAAGAAGCCAATAAAGACTAATAAAAGAGTCGAGCTGGAATTAGTCTGTTTTAAAGGAAAGAGAATGTTTTTGTTCAGGGAAAAAATAGCATTACCTATCTGTTCATTGCTTTCTCCATTCATAATCGGAAAGGCTATTTTAATCTTTCCAGGCTCTTGTTGTGAGGTAAATAAATCATAATGTATAGCATGTTTAAGATGAATAGTAGTTGAAACATCATTTTTAATTGAAGAGTAACTTACTGTTCCATCTAGTTGAACTACTGTAATATCAATATTCCTGTCATTACTCATTTGCTGTAGCGTGCTACGTATAGCTGAATCTAATGCTAAATTTGGAAAATGATCTTCTATGTACAATAATAATGGATTTACTGATATACGAATTTGATTAATAACATAGTTATCTTGTGATTCTTTTTGAGAAGTCTCTGTTGCAAAAAATAGTGAAAGAACACCGATAAACAATAGTACAACACAGATTACTAGGGCCCATACCCATTTATTCATCCAATTTTTTAGGTACATTTGATTCTCCTATGAGTGATTGGTTGTACTGAATTTATAACCAACTCCCCAAACCGTTTGAAGATAAACTGGATGAGAAGGGTTGACTTCAATTTTTTCACGAAGTCTTCTAATATAAACCGTAATTGTATTTTCATCTCCATAGGTCTCATAACCCCAAACGGCATCAAGTAACTGACCTTTAGAGAAAACTTGGTTTCTATTTTTAGCTAGGAAAAATAGTAGTTCAAACTCTTTGGCAGATAGTGGTATTGGCTTGCTATCGCGTAAAAAAATATATTCCTGTTTATTTATGACCATATTATCTATATGAATTACATCTACGCCTCTATGACCACCATTATCCTGAAGCCATCTATCTTGTCTTCGTAAATGAGCGTTTATTCTTGCGACAAGTTCACTTAAAGAGAATGGTTTTGTCATATAATCATCTGCTCCAAAGCCTAATCCCAGTACTTTATCTGTATCACTTCCTCGAGCACTTAAAATAAGAATGGCAACATTGCTATTTTCACGGATTTTACGACATAATTCAATGCCATCACAATCTGGTAGAGAAAGATCAAGGATAATGAAATCAGGTTTAGATTCTTGCAAATAATGGATTGCCTCATGACCTGTTCGCACAATATGTGAATCGAACTGATTAACACTTAAGTAGTCCTTTATAATATTAGCTATATCATTTTCGTCTTCAACAATTAGTACTTTGATGTTCCTGTTGCGCATACATACTATCTCTCCTCAGTAAGATGTCTCAATCATTTTCTTCGGTTGACTAGGAAAAAAAACAAAACAATGATAAGGAATGCATAAATTATAATCCATGCGTATTGCCAGTAAAAAACGTTGGGTATAACGTCAATTTGATCGCCAACACTCATCATTTCTAATGAAAAATGAAGAGGTGGAAGTAACCAAAGTAGTCCAGTTAGAATAGAATCCTTTAAAGTAGCGATAGCGACAGAAATAATAAGGATGCCTATTACACCCCACCACGTATTTCGTCTATTTTTCACGAGTTCCCTAGTAAATAAAGCAGTGAGTGCAATGGCAAGTAACGATAAACTGAAATGAGACAAGAAACCTAGTAAAATATGTAATAGTTTGGGCTTCTCAAAAAATGCCTCTATTAAAATTGGGTAGATGACAGAAACACAGCTTAGGCTAAAGGCGAGTAGACCACAAATAATGAATATCCCTAAATTGTAGTCTATTGTTTTTTTCGTATGAAGGGTAGTAATCATTTTTTGTCCTTCATCTTCAGCATGAAATAATGTAACAGTAAACCAGCCCATTAAAAAAAAGAGCAAAAGCGATGTAAATGAATAGCTATCTAATATTGGATTAGGGACAAAAGTATAATTAACGATAAGACATAGAATGAAGATTGTAAAAGGTGGAACGTAGTGATAGGTTCTTAAATAATTTATCAATTGATAGCGCAATAAACTGCTCATCTTTTTCGATTCCTCCTTTCAAAAATGAGAAGAGAATTGTTCTTTTTTGTGGTGGACAGTAGCTAAATATTTAATTGAAGCATTTTGTTGTAATAATTTCAGTAAAATTTGATCTGAATCCTTTGCTGGAACAATCGTCACTATTTCATAATGTCCATTCACTAAAAGTTGTTTTTGTTGAATATCCATAGAAGGTATGAGTTCATCGAGTAATGATAGGCTAGCAATCTCAAAAATTAATCGATGAGTTGGGCTACTATCGAATTCTTTTATCTGAATGACCGTATTCTCTTGAATAAGTAAAACGGAGTCTACAAGGTTTTCAAGTAATTTGGTTTCATGACAGGTTAAGAGGATACTTAGTCCTTTGCTTCTTACTCTAGCTAAGATTTGTTCGAAATCATTTTGTGCCTTGGCATCAAGTCCTGACAATGGTTCATCCATTATCAGTAGATCAGTTTCTTCTAGCATCGCCTGCATAATCATTACCTTTTGCTTCATTCCTTTAGAGAAATGGATAATCCTTGTATTTTTTTCCTCTTTTAGCTGAAACATTTCAAGTAATTCTTCTATCTTCTGTAAAAGCTGCTTTTTAGCCATACCTCGTATACAGCCCATGTGATAAAGATATTCTTGAGGGGTAAATAAAATATGAGAAGGAGTTGTTTCTGGTACATAGCCAACTTTTAAAGACGTTTTATGCTTCACAATAGAACCACTGTCTGGTTTCATGAATGATGAAATCATCTTGAGTAAAGTGCTTTTTCCAGAACCATTTTTCCCCACTAGAGCAATGATTTGATTGGACGCAATTGAAAACGATACATTCTCTAAAATTTTTTTCCTATTATATTGTTTACAGATGTTTTGTACTTCCAAAATAGTTGTCATCTTCACACACCTTTTAGGTTAATTCTTCACCACAAAATAATTATAATGAAAATCCACCGTTCACTTCAATTAAATTGGTTATATTTCCTGTTTTTAGTCATTTCAATTACATAAAAAAGCTCTGCTTCTCAAATAGCAGAACTTTTAAGGTTTGATTACAAAGAACGATATTTTTTTAAACTGATCATATTTAATGTAATGAAAACAATGGCGAAACAAGCAAGAATGCTGAGATTCACTATAATATCAGGAAGTGAATAACCTTTATACATTACACCATTCAATGCGTCCGCAGCATAGTATAGAGGCATGATTCGCCCAATATTTTGAAGCCATTCCGCCATACTATCGAGCGGGAAAATACCCGAAAAGAACACTTGAGGAACAATAACAAGCGGAATAAATTGCATCATTTGAAATTCTGAAGCGGCAAAGCTAGATAGCAACGCACCTAAGGATAACGATACAAGAGCGACCATCATATTAATAAGTAGGACAAGCCAGATGGAGCCTACATGGACAATATCGAGCACATAAATACCAAACAGGACGATAATAATTGTTTGCAGGAACGCAAATAAACCATAGCCAACCATATAGCCAGCTACAATTTCTGAGCGTTTAATCGGTGTCGCCAGTAAACGCTCCAATGTTCCAGAAGTACGCTCCTTTAATAAGGCAATGCCCGTAATTAAAAAGACAAAGAAGAACACGAAGAAACCAATTAGCATAGGACTAAAAATATCGAAAATGGCTGTATCTTCATCACCATAAACATAGTCTGTTTCAAAACTGCCCATAGCAGCTTGTGAAGGTTGTAAAACTTGTGCCAGTTGCATTGCTAATGTCTTTGCCAGGGAAGGATCATCATTTAATAAAGTTAACTTACTAGCATTTTGTTCTATTGCTAGCCAACCATCATACTCTTTATCATGTAGCTGTTTTTTAGAAAAAGCATTGTCCTCGATAATTATAAAATCAGTCTCTTTCAATTTGTCGATCAATGGGGCGGGCGCATTAGAGATCACAAGTGTAACAGAAGAAGCCTCGTTACTATTGAAAATAAAAGACATTAGGGACAAGACAAGAAGTGGGGCTAAAAATAATAAAGCAAGAGTCCGTTTATCTCTTTTCATTTGTTGGATGATTCTTGTGACGATAGCACCTATTCTCATTGAACCTCACCTCCAGCTTTTACAAACACTTCATCAAAGTCTTTTGCTTGATAATGCTCTTTTAACTCTTGTGGGGTACCCTGTGCAATAATATGTCCACTTCTCAGCATGGCCAATTGATCACATCTTTCCGCTTCATCCATCGCATGCGTCGTCACTAATATGGTTTTTTGTTCTTGCTCTTTTAAACGAATAAGTTCCTGCCAAATTTCCTTTTTTAAGACAGGATCTATCCCCACCGTGGGTTCATCCAAAATGAGTAGTTTAGGATTCTGTATAAGGGCAATAGCAAGAGATAAGCGACGTTTCATTCCCCCTGAATAATTTTCCACTTTAAGTTGTAAGTCATCAGTTAAACGAACGAGTCTTGCCGCATAGGCTACTCTTTCTATTCGTTCCGCCTTGGATAATGAATAAAGCTTTGCAAAAAAATGTAGATTTTCTTCCCCAGTTAAATCTGTATAAAGTGCATCTGATTGTGCCATATAGCCAATATCATTTAATAATTGCTTATGAGGAACAGTCAAATCTAACACTTGAATAGTACCACTATCAGGTTTCAGCATTCCCATAATCATTTTGATGAGTGTTGTTTTACCACAGCCTGACGGACCGAGTAAGCCCATTAACTGTCCCTTAGGAACATCCAAAGATAGGGGGGCAATTACTTGCTTATGTTGAAATCGTTTTTCGAGAGATTTAATAGAGATTGCCTGGTTGCCCATATGGTCCTCACTCCTTCACTGAACACAATGTTGATTTGATAAAAATTTTACGGTAGCATGTGAGCAAATACAATCAACAGTTTGCCAGCAAGTGTTAAGTAAATGGAGGGAAATAGGTGTCTGTACATGAGAAAATGAATTTTGAAACGAAGCAAGCCATTAAAAATGCTTTTATCCAACAAGTAGAGGAGGTAGGCTTTGAGCGTGTGACTGTAAAAAATTTAGCGTTAGTAGCTGAAATCAATCGTGGTACGTTTTACTTACATTATTCAGATAAATATGATGTGATGGAGGATTTGCAGCAAGAGCTATTAATGGAGTTAGAACGCTATGTCAAACATGTTCAGCCGTTGGATGCTTTTCAAACGTTAAAAATGGGGCAACTCTATCAGCCATTTATCAAGGTAATAACGTGTATAAAAGAGCATGCACCAGCTTTTCGTATGTTATTAGGAGAGCAGGGGAGCCCTAGCTTTACACAAAAGGTGAAAATGATCTTTGGGAGTCATATTTTGGACAGATTATCGCTTATACGCAAGGAAGCACAAGATCCAGAGTTTCAACAATACTTACAAGCCTTTATAGCATCTGCCATTTTAGGGGTGATTCAGGAGTGGTTGGACAAGGGGAACGAGAACTTACCGGTAGAAGAAATGGTCGCTCTACATTTTCGATTAATACGTTTTTTAGGAAATGTAGTAGGTACTATTTAATGAAAACCGCTACAGCACTGGATCTGTAGCGGCTAGAAATTAGAGATGTAAATCTCGTTTTACAAAAAAACGAATTGCTAGACTATAGCAAAGCAAGCCAATGAAGAAAAGTGTACCTAGCATCCACCAGCAAGAGCTATTTTGTTGGATTAATTGAACGGAATCGAACAATGAATAGATTGTAATGTATTGTAATTTGTCTAGTGAACCACCCATATTGCTCAGTGCCTCAATCAGATAAAAGGCAATGGGAATGCCAGCACTATAGGCATAGGATGTTCTTAAATCTTTCGTGCTGCAAGACATAAGAAAACAGAATCCACTAATGGCAAAGTGCAATAAAAATAGCCCGAAATTTAACAGCAGTAGGGCCGTTATGTCCAGCTCATTAGGGAATAATACTTCTGCAAAGACAATCATGACCAACGTAGTAACGGCAAGTAATGTAAAAAGACTAATAATTAAAAATAGTGCTTGTGTAAGGACAATTTTAAAGCGTGTATTCGGTGTAGCGATTAAGTATGCCATTGAACCATTATCAATATAGCCCATGATGAGCTTATTGGCTAACATGATAGAAAATACCATAGGTAGAATCATGAATAAAAATCCATATAAATAGGTGGAGAGAAATTCTATCAAGGTATCGCCAATGCTGGTCATACCAAAGGCTGCCATCATCTCAGGCATTGTTTCCGTTAATTTTTTTAGCGTGTCCGTCATTTCTGGGTTATACATGTAAATCACACTGACAATATATAGCATTAGCACAGCTAGAATAATGATAAATAGTTTAAGAGAGGCAAATAGCTCATGCTTGAATAAGGTAAAATTCATGATTGAGCACCTCCATTTTCGTAATAATGCATAAAAATATCTTCTAGTGATTGGGAAATAACGTCTAAATCTATAATTTTATAGTTAGATAGAGTATGAAGAAATGCTTGAAGGTCTCCAGTTATAGTAATCATAACTTTGGTAGAAGAGATTCGTTCGAGTACATATTCCTCATCAAGGAAGCGAGTGAGCTCTTGCTCATCTTGAAACTCAAGCATGTATTTTTTAGATTTACGTTTCTTTAAATCTGTAATGGTTTCAGTCGCCACGATTTTACCTGCATTAATAATCGCTACACGATCACAAGTTTTCTCTACTTCTTCAATCATATGGGAGGACATGAAAATGGTCGTTCCTTTGTCCTTTTCAGCTAAAATGAATTCAATAAATTTTGTTTGCATGAGCGGGTCTAAACCACTAGTAGGTTCATCTAAAATGACAATTTCGGGATGATGCATGAAGGCACAAACTAAGCCAACCTTCTGCTTCATACCTTTCGACATTTTCTTTATGAGCCTAGAAGCATCTAATTCAAAGAAATGCATTAATTTCTCAGCATGCGTGTAATCGTTCATACCTCTTAACTGAGCAATAAAGTGAATAAATTGCTTCCCGGTCATTTTATCAATAAACGCAATTTCTCCAGGTAAATAGCCAACAAACTGTTGAATGGTTGCAGATGCTTCCCGACAATTTAAACCGTTAATGAAGCAAGAGCCCTCAGTTGGCTGTAAAAAACCCATTAAATGGCGAATGGTTGTGGACTTTCCTGCCCCATTTGGTCCTAAAAAACCGAACACTTCTCCCTTTGGAATTTGTAGATGAACATTTTGTATACTATAAAAATCGCCAAACTTTTTGGTTAAATGGTTTACTTCAATCATGGACATGTCACTCACCCCATTTTATTGATACAATAATGTTTTCAAAAATAGAAAATATTCACTAGCCTCTTCCATGCATTGCTCGATTAATTCGTTAAAGAGCTCTTGATTATCTACATGCGCTTTTAATCTTTCCTCATAACGATGACTGATGCCATCTGTTACCCATTGAATAGTATCGATTGCCTTTTTTATATCCAAATTTTCTCGGAATAAACTAATATCAATTCCTTCAAACGCCTTTGCATAAGCATTTTTTTGAATAGTGGCATTATAATGATTTAGTTCATCTCGTACCTCAGAGCTTGTTTCAGCAAAGGTCTTTTTCAAAAAATCAAACAGAGCATGATATTGCTTCATGAGATCAACTTTAATTTTCATAATCTGTTGATAACGCTTAAAAATATCAGGCTCTGCTAAATCAATTTGGCGATTAAGTGCCTCGGAAAATATAGTAGTTGTATAGTCATATAAGAAAAGATACAAATTTTTTTTACTACCAAAATAGTGATATAAAATGCCTTTTGAAATTCTGGCATTGCTCACAATTCTATTTGTTGAAGCGGTAGCATAGTGATTGATTGAAAATTCCTTTAAGGCAGCATTAATGATTGCTTGACGTTTATCTTCTGCTAAATTCATAAAAGCTTGGTACAATTTTTTACTCCTTTTCGTCATATTTTATGCCATTATATTGAAATTGACTACTGTGGTCAATGTAATTTGGGAAAATAAAAAAGAACATGATTGTGACCATTTCCAATAGTCTCACTCATGCTCTCCATTGCTCTAGTTTACTTATCATAATAATCGTTCAATGCAATTTCTAGACGTTCTTCTAGATGCTTTGAAATATAGCTGAGAACGTATTGCTCTTTGTCCATTTCAATTTGTGCGGACTTAAAAAATTTGGTGAAAAAACCGATTTTATTTTGTTGGGAGTATTGCTGTAATGCTTCTGTACGTAATGTGGAGACGATTTCATTTTCTATATGACGCTCTCTAATCTTTTGGACAATGTCCTTCACGCTATTTTCTTGCAGCTCGGTAATTTGATTTTGTAGATGCTCATTTTCCTGCTTTAGCTCCAACGTTTCTTTTTGAATTTCTTCCACTTGAAGGACAGAATCGGTCGAAAGACGTTGAATGTTTTTGTCAAGAAAGTCCTGATTAATGTTAACTTGTAATGTCCCTTGCTCTTCATTCGGCAAAATCTGAAAAAGACCTGTTTGAATCATCTGCTGTAGGACGTTTCCAAGCAAATCGATTTTATGTGATAAATCCTCAGAATCCATGGTCGTTGCGGTAATTTGGTGTTTCAGCAACTGACCGTTATCATCAATACCTAGCAATAATTTAATCCCCCTTACACGATACTCATCCTTCAATAATAAAATCATGCGCAATCTCAATATAGCAGGTAGGTTTAAACGAATATTGCTATTTGTATTGGGCGAAGCATTGTCAAAAATATACTGTTCAAACGGTTTTAAATAGTAGCGCAGCATGGCGTCTGTAATATCAAACCAGCCCGCGACTTCTGCAATTGTATAGTGTTTCGATTCATCGATCTCTGCTAAATACCCATCATTATAGAGGTTTTCCTCTAAAGGTGTATGTTGCAGTGCCACAAACAATGGGTCATCTTGCACAATTTCAAGTACCATTTCTTTTGCATCATTTACTTTAAGCATCCTTACACACCCCACTTTATTTTTCCCATGACTAAATGTTCCCTATATAGGTTTCTATTCGATTGGCAGCAATTGTATGCCTATTTTATGTAGGAAATAGTCATTAGAACGAAGTACCTTTTAATCTTTTATGAATCTTAAGGGAAATTGTACTGATGTTCAGGAGGAAGTTAATACAGAAGAATTACCGTCCTTTACAATTTATTTTTTATAGATAAAAGAATATTTTGCTTTTCACCATATGAGATCGTGTTGATCTACTAGCTAAATAATGTAAATTATTAAGAAAAAGTTAAGAATTCTCCTTGCAAATCTTTAAGAAAGTCTCTTTATAGTTAAAACCATCAATAATGAAAGCAAAGCGAGGAGACAACGAAATGCAGCTCATCACCTTCCTTACTGAATTTATAAAGCATCCAAAAACAATAGGCGCCATATCACCTAGTTCTAAGAAATTAGCGCATAAAATGGTGCAACCTATTTGCTTTGAGACGGCTCAATGCATTATAGAGCTTGGCCCTGGGATGGGGGCCTTTACAAAGGAGCTTGTGAAAAGAAAAAAGCCAGCTACATTACTTGTTCTCATTGAACATAATGCGATTTTTTGTGAGAAACTGCGTAGGCAATTTGCTCATGTAGCCAATGTTGTAGTGATCCATGGTTCAGCAGAAAATTTGAAGCAATATTTGAAGGACTTGAATATCGAAAAAATAGATTATGTTATTTCTGGACTGCCATTTACATCGTTGAAGGCAGAAGTATCATGTTGTGTTTTAAGAAATGTGAAGGATTGTTTGGACAATGGAAAATTCATTACTTTCCAATATTCACTTGTGAAAAAGTCATTTTTTCATACCTATTTTCAGGATATTTCACATGAGAAAGTATGGCTCAATATGCCACCAGCCTATGTATTGAGCTGTAGGCTAGGAGATACGAGGGTCAGCTAATGGAGCTACAGGATCTTTTATTATTTATTGAACAATATGGCTATTTTGCTTTGTTTTTTAGTTTATGGCTAGGAATCATAGGCATGCCGCTACCAGATGAAATGATTGTCATGAGTGGTGGTTTTCTATCGTCGCTAGGAAAATTGGTCATATGGAAGTCTTTCTTACTTACTTATTTAGGCGTTGTTTCAGGGCTTTCTCTAGGGTTTATTCTTGGAAAACTATTTGGTCATCGTGTACTCGATAAACTTGTGAAAAAGAAAAAGGCAAAGTACTTATCCAAGTCAAAAGAATTGTTAGATCAATATGGACACTTTGCATTAGTCCTGAGTTACTTTATTCCAATTGTTCGACATATCCTCCCTTACTTGGTGGGAATGAATAAGATGCCTTTTAGAACATATGCTTTATTTTCCTATACAACAGGCTTTGTCTGGACATTGATTTATTTTACACTAGGTTTATTATTTGGCAGTCAAATTGAATATTTTTCTATGATTGCAACGAAATATGGTATTTACTTTGGGCTATTCCTCGTCACTATTAGCTGTATTTATTATTTTTATATACGGAAAATAAAAAAATAGATAAAATAGAGGAACATTATGAATGGAAAATATTTGATTAATGGTGGGATTAGATGAGTAATGAAACAATTTTAATTGTAGATGATGAAAAAGAGATAAGAAATCTGATTTCCATTTATTTGAAAAATGAGGGTTTTCATGTGTTAGAGGCATGTGATGGAGAAGAGGGCTTACAGTTAGTAAAGATGCATAAAGTACATTTAATTGTATTGGATTTAATGATGCCTAAAGTAGATGGCATTGAAATGTGTATGAAGGTAAGAGAAATAGCAGAAATGCCAATTATTATGCTGACTGCGAAATCTCAAGATATGGATAAGATTGTTGGTTTAACGATAGGTGCCGATGATTATGTAACAAAGCCCTTTAATCCGTTAGAGCTAATTGCCCGTATTAAATCACAGCTTCGTCGCTATTTGAAAATGAGTGGTATAAATAGTACTAATAATGAGGAGAAAGAAGTGGGTGATTTACGTATCAATACAGCGACACATGAAGTTTTTGTTAACAATGAAAGAGTGAAGCTGACACCTAGAGAGTTTGCTATATTGGAGTTGCTTGTTAGTAATCCAGGCATCGTCATGAGTGCAGAGCAAATCTATGAAAAAGTTTGGAAAGAGGGGGCATTTCAATCGGAAAATACTGTAATGGTACATATTCGAAAAATTCGAGAGCGAATTGAGACAAATCCAAGAAATCCTCAATATATTAAAACCGTATGGGGAGTAGGGTATAAAGTTGAAAAAGATCTTTAGGCTTTTAAAGTTCCCAAGATTTCTAAAGCATATTGGTGCGAAAATAAAAAATAATATTCAGCGGAGCATTCGTATTCAACTATTTACAACGTTTTTATTATGTGCGCTTGGCAGCTTTTTAGTGGCACGTGCGGTTGTGCCATTTTTTGAGAGTATCAATGAAACAGTGATTGTGGATTATAGTGGCAGTATGAAGATGATGTATTATCATGCACAGGATACAGCAGAATTGGCAACCCAAGAAAATAGTGTTGAAGCATTGAGAGAATTGATTGATCAAGAAAATGAAAAAATAGAAAATGAGGACAATGCATTAAAAATTGTCGTGACAGATGAGGCAGGAAAGATCCTATATAAAACAAAGCAGGTAAAAGAGCAACAAATCGATTTGCATGAAGAAATGAGACATGTCATGGGCTTTACAATGAATCAACCTTTTGAAAATGCCTATCATGTAATCGAAACTTCTCGGGAGGAATTTACTACATTAGTGCCACTAACTTTACAAGATAAAAATTATTATTTCTTTGTTAGTGGGCTTCCACAAGGAGAAGCCATCACAAGTACGAATGAAGGGCCCATACCTTTTTTCATTGGGGTTATGCTGTTTATCGTATCATTTTTCTCTATAACAAAACGGAAAATGAATCAAATTGAGGCATTAGCGGAGGGGGTTATGGAAATCGCAAAAGGAAATTTAGCCTTTCGTATTGAGAAAAAAGGTCAGGATGAAATTGCTTTACTAACGGATAATGTTAATCAAATGGCAGAAGAAATTATGACAAGTATCGAGATGGAGAGAAAAATTGAGCAACAAAAAAACGAGCTTATTACAAATGTTTCACATGACCTTAGAACACCTCTTACCTCAATTATGGGTTATTTGCGTTTATTAAGAGAAGAGAAGTATGAGACGAAAGAGCAATATGACGAATACTTGAAAATAGCCTTCTCTAAATCCGAGCAATTAAAAAATTTAATAGACGATTTATTTGAATATACTAAGCTCACGAATGATAAAAATACTTTAATGCGACAACAAGTTTGTGTAAATGAGCTGCTCGAACAACTAATGGAGGAATTAGTACCATTAGCAGAAGAGAAACAACGTATTTTTATAAAACATTTTCCAGAGAAACGAATTTTTGCTGCACTGGATTCGGAAAAGATTGTACGAGTATTTGATAATCTACTCATCAATGCGATCAATTATAGTACAGCTGAAGGAAAAATTATGGTTTCCCTTGAAGGACAAGCAAACCATGTGCGAATTTGTGTAGCGAATCAAAGTGATGCCTTTACACCGGTGGAGCTTGCTAGTTTATTTGAGAGGTTTTATAAAAAAGATCAATCGAGAACAAATGTAACCGAGGGTTCAGGGCTTGGACTAGCGATAGCCAAAAGCATAGTGGAGCTTCACGGAGGAACCATTCACGCAAAATACAAAAACGAGACACTGTACTTTATTATCACATTGCCATTAGCAGCTTCATAACTGACTACAATGGAACAATACTAATGGCATGTTGTGTTTGTACATGTTGTGAAAGCATATCTTGTAGGGTTGCTAGGGTAGCTGTGTTTCGGACTAATAATTGGATTTCTGTCTGCTTGTATTGTCGTTGAAAGTCCATAATATAATCTGCAATGATATGTAAATTATATTGGTTTTTAATCTCTACCTCAACGAAAAATGGCAGTGTTAAATCTGGCAGCTTTATACTGCCACCACGTCGAATCCAAATTGCTTCCTGCACATAGTAGCGGATCGGTAATTGGCGGTTACTGGCGATAAAAATATCCATAGAAAACTCCCTTCAGTGTCTAATTACAGCCTAATGGAAATGCATGCAGTCGTCAAAAGAAAACAGAGAAAAAGCTGTTCAGTGGAGAATCTGCTGAACAGCTTTTTTATTAGGGGAAGGATAGTTTTATTAAACTGACGGATAGATTCCAAAAATTGAAGGATAGAATTTCAAAACTGACGGATAGAACCCTCAAACCGTTGGATAGTCATAAGCTTCTATGGCTTCTAAAAAATGCGTTAGGATGGGAGATTGTACTTCATCCTTACGATAAATAAACCATGTAGGAATATGTGCTTGCTTGTTCTTTATCTTGTGCAATGTTAATGCTTGTGTTGCCATATATTTTTCCGCAATGGCACGTGGTAGCAAGGTAATACCTAACCCAGCAGCAACACAGCCAATAATACCGTCAAGCGTACCAAGCTCCATGCGATTTTGTGGTCGAACCCCTTCTTCATGTAACCAATGTTCCAAGATGGCTCGATAGGAACAGCCATGGCGGAATGTAATCATGGTGCTTCCCTCTAAATCCTGTAGATGCTTAATAGATTTATGCTTGCTAGAAGTGAGAATAACAAGCTCTTCACAGACAAACTCTTTCATCATTATATTTTCTTTATAAACAGGTCCTGTAACAAATGCACCATCTAGTTCATAGTTTTCTACCCGTTCAATATTGTGCAGAGAAGGGCCTGTTAGTATCGTGATATCCACCTGTTCATGTGCTTGATGAAATGTTGTTAAAAGAGTTGGTAAATGCAATGCAGCAGTTGTTTCCATCGAACCAATTCGTAAAACGCCTCGTTGTTCCTCCGTATCTTGCATGACTTCAAAAGACTTTTCATAGAGATGAAGCATTTTTAGGACTAATTCATAAAATTGTTCTCCTTTTGGTGTTAGCCGTATCCCTCGATGTCCACGATAAAAAAAGGTTGTTTCGTAGAGTGCCTCAAGACTTTGTATTTTCATAGAGATGTTGGATTGCGTGTAATTAAGTGCTGTGGCAGCTTTAGAAAAGCTACCTGTTTGGACGACTGTTCGAAAAATCGTTAAATCATTAATATTCATATGCCCTCCAGCTATCAATTTTATTGATACTTATTATAAAGAATTGGGTCTATTTATGATACCTAGATATTCGATATAGTGAAATTGAAGGAGTGATAATATGCACAAGCAAACCGTACGATATTTAATCGGGGGCATTTTTGCTTTAGTAATCGCTATGGGCATCGGCCGTTTTTCGTATACGGTTATTTTACCTTATATGCAAGAAGCTCTTGAATTTAGCCGATCAACAGCAGGTTACTTAGCAACGAGTAATTACTTAGGCTACTTGGTTGGCGCCTGGGTGGCAGGCCGTTTACCAATAGGGAATAAACGTATTCTCTTTTTGCAAATTACACTTGTTGTCAGCATTTTAACAACAGCCTTCATGGGCTTTACAAATGCAATCATCATTTGGTACATATTACGGTTTATCTCAGGTGTTATGAGTGCTTTTATTTTTGTTGTTATAACAAGCCTTGTATTAGACCAATTAGCCAGCAGTAGTCATATGCATCTATCAGGGCTGTTCTATAGTGGGGTGGGGATAGGGATTGCATTAAGTGCGGTGATTGTTTCACCAATCCAAGCAATTTTCCATTGGAATGGCACTTGGGTCGTATTAGCTCTATTTTGTATTGTAATGTTTGTCTTGGTAGTGCTATTTATCAAACCCATTCCACAAAGTAAACAACGAGTAGAAAGCCAGAAAATTATTTCACAGAAAACGCTTCCTGGGTCTTGGATGAAATGGTTAATCATCGCTTATAGCTTAGAGGGGCTTGGCTATATTGTCACAGGTACATTTATAGTATCGATTGCACAGGAGTCGACAAGCTTTCATGGAGATGCCGCCTTTGTATGGTTTGTTGTGGGTGTTGCAGCAATTCCCTCCTGTATCGTATGGTCTAAGCTAGCACAGCGTTATGGCTATGTGAAAATTTTGCTCATCTCTATGCTACTGCAAGCGATAGGCATTGTTTTACCTGCGCTAGCTACAAATTCGGCGACTCTTTATGCGAGTGCCTTTATTTTTGGGGCAACCTTTATGGGAATCACGACTGTTTGTACAACATTAGCAAGGGAAATTGCACCAGTGAATAGTCATCAAATGATAGGCTATTTAACGGCTGGCTATGCACTCGGACAAATGATTGGTCCATCCATTGCGGGAACACTTGCAAATTATACAAATAGCTATCAGTATGCCTTAGTCGGGGCTTCCTTCGTCGTAATGCTGGGAGGATTATGTTTAATAGGTGGCGTAAAATATGATAGAAGCAACTAAAAAAAGTAAGTAAGGTATAGTGCGCCTTACTTACTTTGAAATTAATGGATATCTCGTTTCTTAAAGTTACCACCACGAACTTCTGACACATCAGAAATGACAACAAAAGCGCCCTCGTCGATGTCCTTAATGATCGAAACTAATTTATTTTCTTCCATACGGTTAATGACACAGTTTAAGATTTCTGTTGGTTCATTGGAGAAACCGCCACGTCCATGTGTATAGGTAACACCACGTCCTAAGCGAGCTTGGATAGCGTCTCCAATCTCCTCAGATTTTCCACTAACCACACGAACTTCTTTTGATTTCTCTAAACCAACTTGGATAATATCAATAACGTTTTTGGCAATATAGTAAGTTAACGCTGAGTAAAGAGCACTCTCTAAGCCAAAGATAAAGCTTGCCCCTAAGAAAATAAAGGCATTAATAAATAATATAATATCGCCGACTGAAAATGGGATCTTACGTGATAATAATACTGCTAAAACCTCTGAGCCATCTAAAGCGCCACCATTTCGTAGGACAATCCCAATCCCAACACCAAGCAGCATACCACCCGATAAAACAATTAGGAGGGGATCATTTGGGCCTAAAATGGTTTTGACGTCATGTAAAAGAACGGTCGAGATCGATAAAGCTGCAATACCAGCACTACTCATTAAGGCAAACGTTTTTCCAACTTGCTTATAGCCGATATAAATGAACGGAATGTTTAATACAAAGAGCAGTACGCCTAACGGGATTCCAAAGAGGTGTGCTCCCATAATACTAAGACCCGTTACACCGCCATCAATGACAGCATTAGGAATTAGTACTGCCTCTAGTCCGTAAGCGGCAATAACAGCGCCAATAATGATCATAATTAATTTTCGTGTATTTTCTAGTGACTTTCTTTTTTTCATAAATCTTCTCCATTTCTTTACGTCAATAGTACCTAAGGTTTTGGAATAATATTTAGAGCAATTGTTTTAGTCTCAAAACCTTTATTTGAGTCGGTCATATTATAGTATTTAGTAAATAAATCGTTTAATTCATTTTCAAAATTCTTGAATTGATCGTTCGTTAATGTTAGGTCGATTAAAGAAAATGTTGCTAAATCTGTCGTGCTTTCTTTTTCATCAAGTGAATGCAAATAATTTTGATATTGAGATAGTAAAGCCAATTGATAGTAGGAAATATAATTTAATTTTTGCTTGGTTGTGAGTTGAGTCCAATCCTCCTTACTAAGTTTTGCTGCTCCTTCATTTAATGCATAAAACTTCTCTGTAACAGAACGAACTTTTCGCTCTTTCACAATTTTTATGATATTTTCATCGACTAAAATTTGGATATGACGATATAGAGTGGCTTGTGGTACATCCTTAATGACAGAAATCATCTCTAATGTGCTTAAACCCTCTTCTTTATTGTGCATCAGAGCTTGTAAAATTTTCATTCTCACAGGGTGCATTAATACCTCTGCTTTATTGCGCATAAACCGATCCTCCTACCAGAAAATGAGATAGTATCAAGGGAAGCATTCAAATGTTATCAATTTGAGAACATTATCAAAAAATATACTATAGCGTTTTTTTATAGATGTACAGTAAAAAGGTAATGAAATTTTTTTATCTTTTTGTTATCATTATTGATAATGATAATGAAGGAGGCTATTACAATGAAATTACACTATGGTTTTGAAGACTTAAATCAAATTGATTGGGCAAGCATACTGCCAATTCTTTTACCATTTGTACTCGTAGGTTTTTTACTTATCACTGTTGCACTAATTGATTTATATAAACATCGAGATAGCAGAGAAAACATACTAATGTGGGCAATTATTATTTTGTTCTTTAATACAATTGGTTCTGTTCTATATTTCGTGATGGGGAGAAAGGATGTCAATAAACGTGCGCTTAGAAATTAACAATATTACGAAAAAATTTAATCAGAAAACGGCCGTAAGTAGTTTTTCAATGGTTATAGATTCGAATGAATGTGTAGGGCTTATTGGACCAAACGGGGCAGGGAAATCCACATTAATTCAGATCATTGCTGATATTCTTTATGCAGATGAAGGGGACATTGTCCTTGATGGACAAAAAATTTCAAAGATGAAAAATCATATTGGTTATTTACCGCAGTATCCTAATTTCTACTCATGGATGACAGCATCTCAAACCTTATCCTTTATGGGGACGCTTTCTGGTATTTCGAAAAACCAATTACAAAAAGATGTTCCACTTCTTTTAGAAAAGGTGGGCTTAGGGAAGGAAGCACATGCTCATGTTGGAACATTTTCAGGTGGTATGAAACAGCGTCTTGGCATCGCACAAGCTTTATTACACAAGCCAGCTTTCATCATTATGGATGAGCCAGTATCAGCACTAGATCCAATTGGTAGGCGTGAAGTACTGAATCTATTAAAAGACATAAAAAAAGAAACGACCATTTTACTTTCTACGCATATATTAGGCGATGCGGAGGAAGTTTGTGAGCGCTTTGTAGTCATTAAAAATGGTTACAAAATAGAAGATGCAACAAAATTAGAGTTACTTAATCGCTATCAGGATCCAGCTATCTTTTTAATGGTTCAAAAGAAAGATGTTAAGTGGCTAACAACGATTGAACATTTACCTTATGTAAAGAAAATCGAAAGTTGTGGTGATGGTTTTAAAGTATATGTCAATCACTTGGAAGCGGATGCCCATCGATTGCTGCAGTATGGATTGGATTCAAACGTAATATTTACAAAGTATGATCTAGGCATGCAGGAAAGCTTAGAAGAAATATTTTTAGAATTGGTGGTGTAACCTGGAGTGAATACGTTTATAGCATTAAGTAAAAAAGAAATGAATCAAATGACAAAGGAATATAAAGTCGTTTGGCTACCGATTGTCTATATCCTACTAGGCTTAACTCAGCCAATCATGATGTATTTCTTACCTACTATTTTACAATTAATGGGTGGTATTGAAGGGATTATGATTGATCCTACAATGGCAAAGCCAGGGGGAGAAGAAGTGCTCGCCTCAACACTGAATTCGCAATTTGATCAATTAGGTATAATCATACTTGCCATTGCAACGATGGGTATTATTCAGGGAGAAAAAGCCAATGGGATGATGGCATTCATTTTAACAAGGCCAGTATCTATCTCATCCTACTTAAATAGCAAGCTTCTTACTCATTATGTTTTAGCTGTTCTATGTATTACGCTTGGCTATGCAATGTCCTTTGGCTATACATCTTATTTATTTACCTCTGTACCGATAACTCGTGCATTGATAGCTTTAGCATTTTATTGTATTTGGCTGTTGTTTGTCATTACATTTGTTGCCATGATTAGTACATTTTTTAATAGTGCACCATTTATTGCATTAATCAGTATTGGTGTCTTATTTATTAGTCGTTTCTGTGCTGGCTTACATCCATTCTTAGATGTCATTAATCCTGCTAGTAATAGTTTGCATGCTACAACGATATTAATGACAGGTGACGTTGAAACATGGTATGGCTTCACTATTGTTATCACACTGTTACTTGTACTATTCATGATGGCTAACATGCATCATTTTATTGCCAAAAAGAAATTTTAATATAGAGGAAATTCTCGACAAATGAATGTAACAATAAATCGAAGAAGCAAAACGCCATATTATCAGCAACTCACACAGCAGGTGCTTTTAGCAATAGTGACTGGAAATTTAAATAAGGGAGACCATTTGCCTTCCATTCGCAATTTAGCGGCACAAACAAATCTCAATCTGCATACGGTTCATAAAAGCTACAAAGAGCTTCAAAAAAAGGGGATCATCACCATTAAACCTCATTCTAGAGCATTTGTTATCGTAGATCCTAGTAAAGCAACGACTATTTCATTTCAACAAATAACTATGAATATGGAGCAACTATTAATAGAGGCTTATATTTTAGGAATGAAAAAATCCCAACTAAAAGAAATGTTTTATGACATTTTAAAAAAGTATTATACAGAGAGCGAAGGAGATGGTTACTAATATAGTGACCATCTCTTTTCCTTTGGTGGTTGAAACTAAATTAAAAACACCGCCACAATTGTCGTCACAATCAGTCCAATGACTACAGGGATCAAGTTTCGTCGTGCTAGCTCAAATGGGCTGACATTACAAATTGCAGCAGCTGGAATTAATGCCCATGGAATTAATGTACCACCACCAACCCAAATGGCTGTAATTTGCCCTAAAGCAGTTAAAGTGGCTGTTCCTCCACCAATGGCATTGCCGAACAAACTACCGACAGAGCCAGCAAGAGAAATGCCTGAGAAGCCAGAACCATCTAATCCTGTAATAGCACCAACAACTGCTAGCGTGACAACAGCAATTTCCTTTGTTAACGGAACTATTGCTGCAAGACCGACACCAAGATCATTGACAATACCGTGTGAAGTAGCGGGGAGGTGATCTCCAAGAATTTGTGTAAAGCCAGCATCTCCAAGATAGAAGAAAGCAGCAATTGGAATTACGGGTCCGAAGACTTTAAAGCCGAATTGAAATCCTTGAATCAAATAACTTGTTGTCTTTTCTAAACCCGCTGATTTATGAGCAACCATACTAAGCAACAATAAAATAAAAACAGAGGTTCCCCCGATTAAAGCCGTTGCATCGCCGCCCGTTAAATCGAATACTGACATAGCGATAACGTCTAAGATAAAGGCAATAGGAATAAGTACGGCGAAGAATCGTTTTTGCCCAATTGACAGTAAGTTTTCTGCAGTTTCTTGTTCAACATCCATCTCCTCATTGTTGCCAGTATTTAAAAGTAGCGTTCCTCGTTTCATATCACGTCGTAAAAAAATATAAGCAACAATTGTCGTTACAACACCCATTGTGATAACAAGTGGAATACTAGCTGAAACAACATCTCCAACAGGAATACCCGCAGCATCAGCCGTTAATTTTGGAGCCCCTTGAATGACAAAATCACTCGATAACGCAATACCGTGCCCAAATAAATTCATCGCCATGGCAACACCCAATGCAGGTAAACCTGCTCGAATGGCTACAGGTAAAAGAACAGCTCCTAAAAGTGCAACGGCAGGTGATGGCCAGAAAAACCAAGAAATAAGCATCATTAATAGTCCAATTGTCCAATAAGCGAGTGCGGGTGTTTTAATGATCTTTGTGAAAGGGGCCACCATAACCTCATTAATACCTGAAGACATCATGACCCGACTCATCGCTACGATAATCGAAATAATAAGAATCGTTGATAGCAGCTCAGTTATGGCATAAATAAAGCTGTTAAACACACCACTTATAGACGAAGTAAAATCACCTGTCGCAACAATTGCTAGCATAAAGATGCCTACTACACAAATGAGGGTGGTATCGCGACGTTTAACCATAAATCCGATGATGAGCACAATAAAAACCACGTAAATCCAATGGAGAGCTGTGAATTCAATCCCCATACGTTTCCCCCTCAATATTCTGATTCTATAGAATATGAAGAGAAAAAAAGATGGTGATGATTTTGAAAAATTTTGACCTTGAAGACTATAGTGATTTTATATCCAATTTTCTGGGAATAGTTATAATCGAAACAAGATAATTGAAAGAAATGAATTTATAGATTAGAATACTTTTATAGATTATCGATAATCTATAATCCATAATATATAACACTTTTAGCTAATCACCCTATACACTGAACTATGTTAAAATAAAAAGATATAAATTTATTGGAGTGGTTTAATGGGGTTTGATGAAAATTCAATTTCAAAAAAAACAATTTCTGAGCAAATAGCTGAACGATTATTATTTCGTATATTTTCTGGTTACTATGAACAAGGTCAGCGCTTAATAGAGGCGGAAATTGCAAAGGAGTTACAAGTAAGTCATGCACCTGTCCGTGAGGCCCTTTATCTTTTACAAAAAGATGGTGTAGTTGAAAAAGTACAACATAAAGGTGTAAGAGTGAAGATTATAACGGATCAGGAATTAAAGGATTATTTGGAAGCGCTTTATCATCTATTGGATATTGCACTTACCAAATGTGAATCTAAATGGACTGCTGATTTGCAAAATGAACTATTACATCGTTTTGAAGCGATGAAACAAAGAAAGTCTGCTGAAAATATTTATGAATATGTTGTTTCGTTTGCCCACTTGTTACAATTGTTTTTTGATGTTACAGGAAATATTGCGATGCTACGATTCTTTAAAGAAACAATATTTGTTACAAATGTAGCTGCACAAACAAAATGGAAGATGAATCTAGTTGAATCCTATCATATGTCCATCAATACTTTTATCAAGTGTATAGAAGTGTCGGATTTTGATCATGCACGAGTAGCTATTAAGGATGTTATTTTATGGTACCAATTTAAATAATTTTATGGGGGTAACATAAATGAAAGCTGCAGTTTGGCATGGTGTGAAAGATATTAGAGTTGAAGAGGTTGAATTACGCGCTTTAAGAGAAGAAGAAGTGAAAGTAAAAGTAGCGTGGGCTGGTATTTGCGGAAGTGATTTGCATGAATACGAAGAAGGTCCGGTTTTCGTACCAGTTGATGAAAAAGCTGATTTAACAGGTGAAGTTGCCCCACTTACAATGGGACATGAATTTGCTGGTATCATCGAAGAAGTTGGCTCTAAGGTTACTGACTTTAAGGCTGGGGACCGAGTTGTCATCAATCCTACATTAACATATAGAAAAAAACATGAAGAAGTCGATCGTTATGATGGATTTAACTTCATTGGCTTACATGGAAACGGTGGATTTGCGGAATATGTTAATGTCCCTGTAACGAATATACATCGATTAGCAGATAACTTAACATTACAAGATGGTGCATTGGTAGAACCAATGGCTGTTGCTGTACAAGCTGTCAAAGATGCTGGGGTTACATTAGGTGATTCTGTTGCTGTATTTGGGGCTGGACCTATTGGATTATTAACTGTCATCGCTGCAAAAGCATCAGGTGCTAGTAAAGTTATTGTATTAGATTTATCCGATGATCGATTAGAAAAGGCAAAAGAATTAGGTGCAACCCATGCTATTAATTCAGGGAAAGAAAATCCTGTACAAGCAGTTCGCGCGATTGTTGCAGATGGGGTTGATGTATCCTTTGAGGTTGCGGGGGTTGCCCCAACCTTTAAACAAGCAATTGATGTAACAAAACCTCGTGGTAACATGATGATTGTTTCGATTTTTGCAAGACCAATCGAATGGAATCCAATGCAGCTTACAAACACAGGTGTTAATGTATTATCATCCATTGTTTATACACCGTCAATCTTCCAACGAACAATTGATGCAATGAGCGCTGGTCAACTAAATCCTCAAGGGATCATCACAAGTCAAATTGAATTAGATGAGATTGTTGAAAAAGGATTCAAAACGTTAACAAATGACAAAACGCAATCTAAAATTTTAGTCGAGATAAGCGGAGAAAATTAATAAAATTGAGAGGAGTATGGCTGATGACAGCCATGCTCTTTTTTATAGTCTGGTGGAGCATGGAGCTTAAGAAAAAATGACAAAAGGAATCGAGAATGAACTTCTCGACTCTTTCAGAACTTAATCTCTTTCTCTTGCCTGCTGTGTGTCTCTAATATTCTTTTGAACCGTGATGGATGCAAATAAACTTAGAACAAATGACATACCATAAAACCCTTTTTCGCTTAAAACAATACTTCCAGCATTATATAGCCCAATGCCCATTAATGAAATCGACACAATAAGTGCAACCCAACTAATACCATAATAAATATTCGTAACTGGTATTCCCTCTTCTTTATCTCTTACAGCTTTTTGTAAGGATACTGCTGAATAGAGTCCAAATACTAAAACAGCTAGGTAATATCCTTTTTCGTTTAGTTGCATCGTTGCATTAAACAAGCCTATAAAATAAGCCGTCACACCTACTAACAATGCTGCCCAGGAAGCCCCCTTGAAAGCAGCAGTAGGTTCTCCCTCTTTTCTTTCTACTTTAACTTTCGGATCAGGCTGTTTTTCCTTATCTAATGAAGACTCATTTTGATTAGACAATATCTTTCTCCTCCTTCTATCACTGTATAAAAACATTCTATCATTCTATAGGGAGGTTATGAGAATAGAAATTTCTCTAAATCTCGCTCTTCAATAATAAAAGTAATTCTCCTTAACAGAGGCTGCTTTAATTTGACTGTTATTTTGCTGGGGGTATAGCGTCAATATGGGTTCATCGAATCTGAAGGATCTGTCCTTCGTTGCAATGATTTTGATACAGATAAGAGCTAGGTGTATAGCTTTTTTTCATATTATTCATCTTGACAGCTAAATATGTTAGGTCTGTGTGACTGCCTGAGTTACTTTGTTCACTGCTTTTTACAATTCGCGTCAACTATGAACGGATAATTAAAAATGGTTGATAAAGCTATGAACCATCGTTTATAGATAAAATAATCGGTAGTCCCAGTTTCCAACAATAAGTTAAGGAACATGAATTAGCCAAAGTTCATTCGACGGTCCGATCACTTAGAAAGCGATTGCGCCACTGTAACCAATTTTTTTACTCCTTCACTTAGCTGTTTTTCATTAGCATAAGAATAGCTTAAACGTATCCAGGATGATAGCTGTTTTAGTGGATCACAAACTTGACCTGGGACAAAGGATATCGATTGTTCGATACTTTTAGATAATAATAATTCAGTTGGAACATCATCTGGGAGCTGTACCCATAAATTCAGACCGCCTTTTGGGCTGATCCAACGCCAGCCTGTTACAGCTAGCTCCTCCTCCATAATTTCCTTCCGAATCTGCAGGGCGATCCGAATTTTCTCCAAATGCTGCTGCAATCTTAGTGAGGAGAAGTAATGGAGAAAAATTTTTTGGTTGAGAAGTGGTGAGCCATTATCAGCTAGCGATTTTTCTGTTAATAGTGATTTCATCAATGATGATGGACAAATAACAGTCGCAATTCTCAAACCAGGAGAGATGTATTTGCAAAAGCTTCGGATATAAATGACTGTCCCAGCACTATCATATGTGTAAATCGGTGGAGGTGGGGCTTCATCAAAATAAATGTCGTGATAGGCATCGTCTTCAATTAATAGAAACCGATAGTGCTCAGCTAATTCTACTAACTTTTTGCGCTGCTCGATTGAAACCGTATAACCAGTAGGATTATGGAAGGTGGGGTTGAGATAAAATAGGCGAGGTTTGTATTGTTTAATATAGTATTCAACCTGTTCTAAATCGTAGCCCTCAGGATGGATATCCACGGTTACAATTTGTGCTCCTTGTGCGCTAAAAATATCAATCGCAGCACTATAGCTTGGACGTTCCAATAAAACGACGTCTCTTGGCTTAATAAAAGCTTGCGCAACTAAGTGAATGGCTTGCTGTGAGCCAGACGTTATTAACAGATCATCTGCACTGAGATGAGTTTTATACTGGTTGATAAAATATTGGGTAAGTGTTTCACGCAGCTCTAAATCACCTTGCACAGTGGAGTAGGTTGCCAGTACTTTTGGATAAAGGTCAAACACTTCCTTTACGTAATCAGAAAAATAATGATTTGGCAAAAGATTAGGATCAATCAATGCCTGAGAAAAGTGATAAGAAAAAGATGGTTGATGGATTTCGGATAAATGATTTTTTTTTACGTATGCTGAAATAATTGGATTCTCCTGATTTAGATATTCAAGATTTTTCGATACAGTTGATTGGACAAAATAGCCTGATTTATCTTTTACATAAACTTTGTCATGCTGTTTCAATAATTGATAAGCCTTTAAAACCGTTAGCCGATGAACATTCATTTCAGATGCTAATTGCCGGACGGAGGGAAGCTTTTCATCTTCTTTCCATTCTTTACGCTCTATTCTGTGCAGTACATTATCATAGATTTTCTTAAAAAGATAATCTTCATTTTGAATTGCTTTGCCCACATCGATCCCTCCTATTCAAAACGATTGTACCACGAACTGCTCTAATCTGTTCTATCCTTTTCAATCTGTTCTATCCTCCTTCTTTTATGATAGAAAAAGAGGAGGAGTATGATATGGTAATTTTTAATTATTTCTTTATGTGTTTGATTTTTGGGACAACATTTTTAGCAATTAAAGTTGGGGTTGATGCAGGAGTTCCTCCGTTTTTATCAGCTGGTCTTCGTTTTCTCATTGCTGGTTTACTACTATTTAGTTTTATGGTTTGGCGCAAAAAAACGACAATCCGGTTATTATTTCGGAAAGAAATGTTTTTTACAGGAGTGGGCTTAACCTTTGGAACGTTTGCCACATTATACTGGGCAGAACAGTATGTGACATCTGGAATCGCGGCTGTCTTATCTGCTACAGGTCCGATGATGATTATTGTGATTCAGACATTCCTATTGAAGCAAAAAGGAAATCGGAAATCATTCATTGGCTGTGTCGTCGGAGTCATTGGTGTTACGTGCTTAATCTTACCTAGTTTTGCAATTGAGATTAGTCCTCTCTGGATGGTTGGTTGTTTCGCTATTATTTTAGGTGAAGTATTTTACGCATCTGGAACGATTTATACAAAGCATGTTATCCAAAAATTCGCAACAACATCCCCAATTGCTTTAAATGCAGCACAAATGATGCATGGAGGGATTTTATTAATCATTTTGTCACTTTTTACTGAGAACATTCAGCTTCATTATCTATTAAGTCCAGCTTCAATGGGTTCTCTTTTTTATTTGATTATTTTTGGTTCAATGATCGGTCACACTATTTATTATTGGCTTGTTTCACGAACAAATCCTGTTTTTCCCTCCACATGGCTGTATATCTCACCAGCAATTGCAGTTATATTAGGTGTTACCTTCTATCATGAATATATTTCGTGGCTAACAGGAATAGGTACTATGACAATTATTGTTGGAACGATTCTAGTCAATTTCGAAACGTTGAGAGAGTTACTTTGGCGGAAGGGGACTGTTCTTCAGGATATGAAAAATTAACTTGTTCCTGAATAATAAAATCTAATTATAAAGGGGAAGAAAATGAAAATTTCTAATGGAGTAGAGATTCTGGAGCTTGAATTTAATGGGGCCTTCATTCATCCAACGCTATTATGGGATCAGGAGATGGCTGTTTTAATTGATACTGGATGTTCAGGACAAATGGAAGATCTACGTATAGCAATGGATAAGGTAGGCGTGTCGTTCGACCAACTAAAAGTTGTGATATTGACACATCAGGATATCGATCATATAGGCAGTCTTCCTGAGATATTACAATATTGTGGAAGTCATATAAAAGTATATGCGCATGAATTAGATAAGCCTTATATTCAGGGGGAATTACCATTGTTGAAAGACGGGCATCTAGCAAATCCACCCAAGAGCAAAGTAGATGAGATCTTGAAAGACGGTCAAGAACTACCATATTGTGGGGGAATACGAGTTATCCATACACCAGGACATACGCCTGGCCATATCAGTTTATATTTAAAGCAAATTAAAACGCTTGTTGCAGGCGATTCGATGTATAGTATAAATGGTACACTGGGAGGGATTCATGTTCCAACCACTTTGGATATAGAGGTTGCTCAACAATCTTTAAAGAAATATGCAGACCTAGACATTGAATCTGTGATTTGTTATCACGGTGGATTATGCAAGGTGGATATTAAAGAGCAGATTCAAAAGCTTTGAATTTTAAAAAGATTGATTAAAGATGGAAGCTCCTTAGAATGCCAAGTGCTGGGAGGCTTGCTCGAATCGTAACAGGCAAGAATTCCGCTTCCTAGCACGAGTCAAAGGCTTGTCAAAATCTATTTTATTGTGAGTCAGCTCATGTTATAATGAGGCACTTAAGGTACTTATAACGGATGCCAGGAAAAGCCTCCGCAGAACGATCAAATATGGAGGTGTAAGTGAATGAATAAACGTTGGACGATTGGTGATATTCAGAAATTTGTTGAGAACAATTCAGAAAGTAAGTTGTTAACGACAGAATATCATGGTTTTTCTCAAAAGCTACTATTTAAATGTGCATGTGGTAGTAACTTTGAAAAAACATTTACAAAATTTAAAAATAAAAACCAACGAAAATGTGATGTATGCCAACCGCCAAAAGAGTCACGCTAAACATTTTGCGGCCGTTCATTAATAATAATATTAGTGAACATTAAAAACATCTCACTTCTATATTTTTTATAGAGGGAGGTGTTTTTTGATTGGATTATTACAGAATAAGATTGTAATATGCTGAAGAAAATTGAGAAAAAACATTCAATTTAACATACTTTAATAAAAAATACATAGAAAAAAGCCAAACCCTTTATATATATGAGTTTTGGCTTTTTTTGTCATTTTCGCTACGGGAGAATTCCTTATGAACGAAAAAAAAGATTGTAAAATAACAATCAGTGATATATATTGGAGATTATGATTTTTTTCGACATCTCAAAATCATAAACAAAATTTCATCAAGACAAATTTTGAGAGGGAAGTGAATAATCAAGATGTATCTTTATCCCCTATTAGTAGTGATTGCAGCTAGTAGTTTTGGTATCGTTTCAACTATTATAAAACTGGCAATGCGTAGTGGCTTTTCTGTAGCTGAGGCAGTTACAAGTCAGTTTTTTATCGGGTTTTGTATAGCAGTATGTATTTCCTTAGTTACAAATAGATCAAACTTTAGCTTTAAAGGCGTTAAAATCCTTTTATTTGCAGGCTTGTTAACAGGGTTAACAAATATTTTATATGGTCATTCATTAAACTTTTTGCCTGCGTCCTTAGCAGTAGTATTACTGTTTCAATTTACATGGATCGGTATGTTGATTTCTTGTATCACAAAACGACAATTTCCAAGCAGAATTGAATTCATCTCTTTAATTATATTAGTAGCTGGAACCATACCAGCCGCTGGTATAATTGATGTTGATTTGTCTCAAATACCTTTTCAAGGGTGGTTATGGGGTTTAGCAGCTGCTCTTTGTTACTCCTTATTTTTATATGTAAACGGAAAGACAACCGCAAGTATGACAACCTCCAACCGTTTAGTTTTGGTTTCTTTCTTTGCATTCATGACGACGGCGGCTTTTCAGTCTCCAGAAATTATTTGGAATGGCACCTTGTTTAACGAGGGACTGTGGATTTATGGTTTAGCATTAGGGTTATTTGGCATGATTATACCAGTTTTCTTATTCACAATTGCAGTGCCTAAAGTGGGATTAGGTATGTCATCCATATTGAGTGCTGTTGAATTGCCAATCGCGGTGATGGTATCCGTTATTCTCTTAAGCGAAACGGTTACAACTTTGCAAATAGCAGGTATCGTAACAATCGTTATCGGCATCAGCTTACCTACATTGCTTGATAAAGATGGATTGTTAAAAAACGTCAAAACGAAATACAAAAAATCCAGCAAAAAATTCGCCAAAGGATCTTCGATTTGAAGATCCTTTTTTTCATATCAATTAAGTAGTGCCATAACAAATGGATCCTTGGGCCCTCTCTATATTTTATATAACGACGTACTATTTTTTTGTTCATACTCCGTTCATATGGTTGTCATAGGCAGTACACCTTCATTGTATAAGCTATCCTTAATCACTATTTATATCGTACAAAAGCAAAGGAAATCGTTAAAAACTTTAGAGAATTTTTTTGAACAGAATAAACTGAAGTGATTCTCAACTGAGTGCAAAAGACCAATTATCAAACGATAGCCCTGATCAGCATTTTGTCATTGGATAGTATATCCCTCTGAACAGCAAGTATTTTATCTTGACCACAATTAGTTAATGAAACAACTAACCAGGCGCTTAAATGAGAACCTGGTCTTTTTTTACTATTTGTGAACCATATGTTTTAATGCCAATGTTTAGATCTCAGAACGGAAGTTGTTACCAAGGTTGCTACCCAAACCAAAATAATGACGAAAATTATAAATGAGAGGACTCCATTTATTTGGATCAATATGATTTTCTTCTATAATTATATCCTCATGGGCATGAACATGTATCGTTTGGGTCTCAACAATAGCAAAATTAGGAGAATAATCTGGGATGCGAATATGTTTTACCTGGGCTTCGATTTGAATTGGACACTCCATAATTCGAGTAGGAATAACCGTTGTAGATCCAATAGGTGTTAAACCACTACTATCAAGTTTCTCTTTTCTGAATGTAAAGCCAATCCGTTTCTTAAATTCTGGAACTGGATTTTTTCCTGTGTATGGAGCTAACTGTTCCACGTTCTCCCATAGAGAGGGGTCAGGAATATTAATGACACATTCAGGATGTCGCTCTAAATTTTCAATTGCTTTTCCACCAAGTCCAATGCCTAAGACAATACAGTCTCCTAATACCCAAGAAGAAGATAAAGGGCTAATATTCACTGTACCATCCTCATTTAACGTACTCAGTAAAATTACAGGAAATCCATAATATAGAATTTTAGGATTTATTATTTTTGTATTTGGTATTTGTTTCATTATTTTCATTATAAGTTCCTCCCGCAAAATATTTTCACTATCAGAACCCATTGTAAAAGATAAATATTTCGACATTCATCGAAGTGTTGATTACAAACAATTGCCCTAACCTAAAAAACGATTGAGCAAAGATAAAGCTCACACTTTTCATTCTTCTACTAGATAAATATCCGTAGTTTTCCACTAATTATCGATAATTTTGAGATAGTGAGAGCCCCTAAACGATCTCCTTTTGTTGTTCCCAAACTTGAGCCTCGGTTATTCAAGCATCAGTATTTTTCTTCTATACCATCCATTTAATCTAATTTCGCTAAAGATGAGTTTATCTATATAAGTAATTGCATATATTTGAATCCTGATGAAATTTAAGGAGTATAAAAATAAGCGTTTAAAGGAATTATTATTATTATATTAAAAAAATACTAGAACAAAATTGAAGAAAAAAATAGGTGTCTGTAAAATTCATCCAAATGGATTGTTTTGTCGCACTTCAGCATAATGTTTCCTTATTTTAGAAATTTTTTATGAAAAGATTCCCTACATAGCCAATGTAGTATTAATATTACCTTATTTTTAGCGTTTATTTATTGGTAATGAAGTTATATTATTGTGTTGTAAAGCAAATTACAGTTTGATTGGGATATTTAATCATGGAAAATTTAGAAGATTGCTTTACATATAATTGGTTAAATTATTATTTGTGGGAACGATTTATACATATTTTTATAATTTTATAATTAAATAGCGCGATAATATTGTTCTCACAGAATAATATAATTTATTTAAATTCTGGAGGAATATACTATGACAAAACAAAACAAGGGTCGTAAATTTTTCGCAACTACAGCTACAGCAGCACTTGTAGCATCAGCAATCGTACCAGTAGCATCAGCTGCTGAATTTCAAGATGCAGCTAGCATTTCATCTTGGGCAAAAGAAGCTGTACAATTTTTAACTGATAAAGGCTACATCCAAGGCGATGAAAAAGGAAACTTCAACCCAGCTGGTACACTTACACGTGCAGAAGCTGCTGAAATTTTATCTAAAGCATTAGATTTAAAAGCTACAGGCACAGAAGATTTTTCTGATGTAAATGAAAATGACTGGTTCTATAACGCAGTACTTGCAACTTCACCAGAATTATTTGATGGTATGGGCAATGGTAAATTTGAGCCTAAAGCTCAATTAACAAGAGAACAAGCTGCTAAAGTGATCGTTCAAGGTTACCAATTAACAGGTAAAGCAGATCTTAGCCAATTTGCAGATGCTTCTAAAGCTTCTAAATGGGCTGTATCTTACTTAGAAACAGCTGTAGAAAATGGTGTAATCAATGGTAAAGGGGCATTATTAGCACCACAGGATAAAATCAGCCGTGAAGAATTCGCTACAATGGTAAAACGTACAATTGATGCAACAACTAAAGAGGTAACACCAGCTGTAGATTCAGTAAAAGGACTTAATGCAAAAGAATTGGAAGTGAAGTTCAATACAGCTGTTGATGCTAAAGATGCTGCAGTGACAGCGAAATATGCTATTGAAGGTGTAGCTATTACGAATGCAAAAGTATCTGAAGATGGAATGACTGTTACTTTAACAACTGATAAAGAGATTAAATTAACAAATGGCAAAGTGACTGTAAAGCCAATCAAAACAAAAGCAGATGCAAAAGTTCTAACAGAAGAGTTTAACAAATTGATCACATTTGCAGACACTACTCCTGTAAGTGTAAATACGGTTGAAGCAAAAGGTACTACAGCAGTTATCACTTTCGATGAGCTTGTACAAAGTGAAGGAACTGTAAGCTTAAATGGTGCTGAACTTGCTAAGGATCGCTACACGTTATCTGGTAAAACATTAACAATCAATGGTTTAACTGCTGAACAAACTTACAAAGTAGACATCGTTGGCGCAACTGACTTTGCTAATAATATCGCAAATCCGATTGCTGTTAACTTCACAGTTCTTAAAGCAGACGTTGATAACTCAAAACCAACTGTTTCAACAGCAGTGAACGGTACTGAAATCACTTTCGATTTCTCAGAAGAATTAAAGAAACAAGATTTTGTTGTTGATAAAGATAATACAGTTAAAGGGTATGCAAAAGTAACTGTTGGATCAACTGTTTTCTATTTAACAGATGCTGATATTAAAGATACAGAGGATAAAACTGTATTTACAATTGATGCAAAAACTGCATTAGGTACTGCTACATTCATCAATACAAATGTTAAGGTAGAAGGACAAAAAGATTTAGCTGGTAATGCTGGAGATGCATTTGAGTTCAATGCTATTCTTTCTAAAGATTTAACGCCTGCTTCTTTAGTAGCTGCTTCTTCTAAAATGTTAGTGGCTGATGATGTAAATGCTACTACAGACGTAGATGCTTTATACCTTACTTTTAGTGAACCAGTAAAAGTAGATGGTAAATTAACAGTTAAAACTCAAAATGGTATTGCTTACACTACTGGGAAAGAAACAGCAGTAAAAGCTGTTGCTGGTTTCGATGTAGATGGTAACGGTAAAATCGAGGGTGCAGAGAAAAACACTGTAAAAGTGGACATTGATTTAGATAGCAATTCAACATACACATTTGAATTATCTGCTAAAGCAGTTTCAGATTTAGCTGGCAATGTAACTGCTGATACTGTTACTTTCAATGTAACAACAGGCGTATTTGAAGCTACACCTGAAACACCAACAGATTCATTAGTATTCGGAGCTACTCCAGTTGTTGTAACTGACAATAACGTATTCACAGTTGAGTATGCTAAAGATGTGACTGCAACAGCAACAAATCCTGCTAACTACACAATTGGAGGAAAAGAGCTACCTGCTGGCACTCAACTTCAATTTGTAGATGGTACTAAAAAAGTACGATTCACTTTACCAGAAGGTTCTATCACTGCTAATGGTAGTTATGTACTTGAAGCTAAAAATGTAGTAGATACAAAAGGTAATACACTTAAAGGTGGAAAAGCTACAATTCTAGTAGCGCTTAAAGAAAATATTGTGCCTGTAGCATCTAAAGTAACGGTAGTAGATAGCAAAACATTTACTGTTGACTTCACTGAAAGTATTGCTGACCAAGTTGCACCAACAGGTTTAACAGTTAAAATTGCTGGTTCAACTGTAGAGGTTGCTTCAGCTGCTGTAGCTAATGGTAAATTAACTGTGACAACTAAAGCGGATTACGCTTTAACGGATAGTATTGTAGTTGAATTCAAATCTACAAACTTAGTTGATGCTAATAACAACAAAGTAAAAGACGGTTCAATTGCAAAATAATTAAATCGTTCATTGAAATGCCCTGTGGAGAGGTCTCTACAGGGCTTTTTTTATTAGTTTCTTCTTATTAATAATGTACCCCTGAAGAAACCCAAATTTTTTTAAAAAATATAGCAAGGGTAAATAGGCTCTCAAAGAAATACATAGCCGGTTGACGGAAACTAATCGACAACTGGCTGTGTATATAGAACGGCTATTTGTAAGGGAATTTGCTTGGGATAAGACCAAAGGCAATCCAATGGTACTTAAAGAATCTGCCCATCAATAGTACGACCATCCATGGAACGAAGAGAGAAAAGATAAAGCCCCCAATGCTCCAAAGGTGATAGATAATACTATTACCGCCAGTACTTAATTGTCTATAAAGGAAAAGGAAAAATGGATGTAGTAGATAGATGCCAAATGATACTGTTCCTAGATTGATTAAGCCATTTACAATAGCTTGGTTCCATTTATCATAGATCCAGAAAGAAAGCTGTAATAAGACAATACAGGCTGTAAAAGATTGTAGCTGAAAAACTAGCTCAAATATGGTGCTGTTCACTAGATAGGTTTGTGATGAATAAACATAGTAATATAAATATACATTATATATCGTAGAACTTAGCCATATACACCACAAAAAAAGTATCGTGATAGGAAAATTTTCTTTTTTTAGTTGAAGCCATCCTTTGTATTTTTCAAAATAGATTCCTAAAAATGCCCCTGTTAAGAAATAAAAGAGATAAGAGAAAGCGATACTCCCTCTATAGGGATACTGCCAAAACTCCGCATTTAATAGAATAAAGACCCATTGAAGAGCAAAGCCAATCAAAATTAAATGAGGAGATAGGGCTGGTTTTTTCTTTAAAATATATAGGAGTAATGGGAACAAAAGATAGAATTGGACAATAATAAAAATATAGTATAGATGGGTATACGCTTTGCCTAATAATAGTTTTTCCAGAAATTCGATACTAAATAGGGAGCGCCAAGTTTCTGCTAAATCATATGTCACATAAAATTGCATCGCTACATAATAAAAGATAGAAAAAAAGAGGTAAGGAATGAGAATTTGTGTCACTCTTTTTTTATAAAAATTTTTAATAAGCTCCTTTGTTAAATCCTTTTGTATATAATTGTAAAATAATACAAATCCACTTAAGAAAATAAAAACAGGAACAGCGAATTTAGGGGAAATATTAAAAAATACATAAAATGGATATAGTTTTGAGTCACTAGATAAAGCCGTTACAGGGGTACTAGTAGAATGAATAAGAAGGACAGCTAGAATGGCTAATGCTCGTGTAATATTTAATTCATTAATATGTGCTCGCTTCATACGCTCATCTCCAAAATTTTAATTATAGTATTGAATTCCCAGAACACTGTCTACATACTCTATTGGTATGCTTGGTAGTACTAATTTAGACAAGTTTAGGTGCCTAAATTTGTCTAAAGGAAACAGGTGGGTCGTTCATGAGTTACTATAAAGTGCTTATATGTCAGGGAGATGTCAACCATAAAAAAAAGCTACCACGCTCGCTATGCGTAGTAGCTTATTTGACAACTAGAATTATTTTCTGGGAAATACAATGGAGAAGGAAGCTTGATGAACCCCCTTATAATGCAACAAGGATTCTGCCTCTTGCTTGACCCTTTAGTAAGATAGGTAAAACATCAGGAAGTTGTTGTAGTGTTACCTCTTGCTGAATGAAATCATTAAGGTTTGCTGGTTTGAAATCAGTCGCTAATCGATGCCAAATGTTCAATCGAATGTCCATTGGGCAATAAACAGAATCAACTCCAAGTAAACTCACGCCTCTTAAAATGAAGGGAAATACACTTGTAGGAAGCTGTGTACCTGCTGTTAAACCACTACTTGCAACAGCCCCACCATATTGAATTTGGCTTAATAAAGAGGCAAGTGGCTCTCCACCAACAGAATCAACAGCAGCAGCCCATTTTTGTTTTCCTAATGCTCTAATCTTTCCATCATAAACCTCTTCACGATTTACTATTGTAGTAGCTCCGAGTGATTGTAAATATTCATGTTCAGATTCTTTTCCTGTGCTCGCTTCAACTTGATAACCCAGTGTTGAAAGAATAGAGACAGCAAAGCTACCTACACCACCTGTAGCCCCTGTCACAAGAATTTTTCCCTTTTCAGGAGGAATACCATTTTCCTCTAACTTTTGAACAGATAATGCAGCTGTAAATCCTGCAGTACCAATTACCATAGCCTCTTTGAGGGAAAGTCCTTTTGGAAGCGGTACAATCCATTGTGCTGGGATGCGAGCATATTCACTAAAACCACCAAAATGAGAGACACCTATTTCATAGCTAGTTGCGATGACCTCGTCACCAATTTTAAAGCGAGGATCCTCAGAAGAAACAACAGTCCCAGCTAAATCAATGCCAGGAACAAAAGGATAAGACGTAACGATTTTACCATCAGGAATAGAGGCAAGACTATCTTTATAATTAATACCTGAATAACTAACTTTAATTAAAACCTCACCTTTTGGTAGATCTTCTAAAGTTAACTCGTTCACTTTCACTGTAAATGCATCGTCTTTATTGACTACTAACGCACTAAAATTTTCTACCGTCATCGTAAACGTCCCCCTATAATTTTATTCCATTAAACAGTAACAAAATTATTCTGACCGGTCAACATAAAATTGGATTGTTGCTACTCTTCATGTATAATAACTTCTATCAAATCATCGGAGGCTCCTATGAAAAAGAAAGAGGAAGAACGTAAAAAACAGATTATGAAAGCAGCCTTTAACGCTGTTTCACAATTAGGGTATGATAAGGTTACACTACAAGACATAGCCAATCATGCCAGTGTCTCAAAAGGGGTAGTTCACTACTACTTTACAAGCAAACAAAACATTTTATTAGAATTACTGGAATCCACTACGAGCAAAATCTACAGCTATGAAATACAAGAAATAGGCAAGCATCAAACAGCTATAGACAAGCTCCAGGCCTACTTAAATGCTGTTTTTGTATCCCCTATAGAAAATAAAAAATTTTACAGAGTTTATTTAGATTTTTTAGCTCAGGCAAATAGCAATGAAGAGTACAAAAAAATTAACTTAAAATTTTATGAGAATTGCTGGAGAATTGGACAAGAAATTATTGAATTAGGAAAAAGAGAAGGTGTCTTTAGTTCAGACATTGATTCCTTAACCTATGCAAAAATGATGAGGGCAATGATTGATGGTTCATTAATTCAGTGGTTAACCTGCGATTTAGAAGAACAACATAAATTTTATAAAGAAACCTGTTTGAATAGTATTGTGCGATTATTAAAATAGGCAATTGAAAAGCCTTATTACTATTGTAGTAAGGCTTTTTTTGCCGTAAAAAAGAAGAAAAATTGGATGGTTTTAGAGATTATTTATTAATATATAGCATTTATAGATAAAATTACCGACGAAATTTTCGGAAAAAACTATAAAAAAAGAACAGTTTTAATATTTTGTTTAGTAATTTCTTACAAAAAAACACGTTTAAAAGGAAAAAAATGTTTTGGTATGCATTGAAATAGCGTTTATGCATTCGTTTATACAGGAATAAATCTATGTTTTTAATAATTTAAACTGTATAAAAATTTAAAAAAATGTCGAGTTGAGTCAATGTTGCAAATTCTTTATACTGTGAAAGTAATTAGTGGAGAGGAGAAAACATCATGAATAAAGAAGTGACAATTATTGGGGTGCCCATGGATTTAGGTCAAACAAGAAGAGGCGTAGACATGGGACCAAGTGCTATCAGATATGCGGGGGTAACTGAACGACTTGAGGGCCTTGGTTATTCGATTTATGACGAAGGAGATTTAACTATTGACTTCGTACACGAAGATAAAGACGCAGAAGGAAAGACAAACTTAAAAAATTTAAAAACTGTCACAGAAAGTAACGAGAAGCTAGGCCAAAAAGTAGACCATGAAATTTCTTTAAACCGTTTTCCTTTAGTATTAGGTGGAGATCATAGTATTGCTATTGGAACATTAGCAGGAGTTTCCAAGCATTATGAGAATCTAGGGGTCATTTGGTATGATGCCCATGGCGATTTAAATACTGGTGAAACATCTCCTTCAGGAAATATCCATGGCATGTCTTTAGCTGTAAGCTTAGGCCTTGGGCATCCAGCACTTACAAATATCGGAGGCTATGCTCCAAAGGTAAAGCCTGAAAACGTTGTTATTATTGGTGCTCGTGATTTAGATCCAGGAGAAAAAAAACTTATTAAGGAAATTGGTATTAAAGTATACACGATGCATGAAATTGATCGTTTAGGAATGACGAAAGTGATGTCAGAAACGATTGACTATTTAAAGGAGCGTACAGACGGTGTTCACCTATCATTAGATTTAGATGGACTTGATCCAAATGATGCACCAGGTGTAGGTACGCCCGTAGCAGGTGGTATTAGCTATCGTGAAAGTCATTTGGCTATGGAAATGCTGTCAGAAGCAAATATTATTACTTCAGCAGAATTTGTTGAGACTAACCCAGTATTAGATCAATACAATAAAACGGCTATTGCTGCAGTAGCTTTAATCAGCTCACTATTTGGCGATACATTACTTTAAGCCATGAATAGAAGTCATTTTGTATCCCAAAAGGAAGAACTTTCTTAAAAAATTAGGTCGCGACAACCAACTATAAGAAAGTAGCTCTCCCTATATTAAGTTTACAATACAATTTAGCTAATCAATAGCCTTTATTTTGTCAGAAAATTGACAGTTCATAAAATATATAAAACAGTTTATCTATTAATCACTCAAATTTTAGATTGTTATCTGTTTTGCACGAAAAAAAGAAAGTGCTTACAAGATAATGAATGTAAGGAGTTTTTTATGGCAGCAGAACAATATGAATTAAAAAGAAGTATGAAAGCAAGACACTTATTTATGATTTCACTTGGCGGATGTATTGGAACTGGTTTCTTTCTTGGATCAGGCTACACGATTAACCAAGCTGGGCCAACTGGTGCCATCCTCGCTTACTTAGTAGGCGGAGCAGTTATGTATTTAACAATGCTATGTTTGGGTGAATTGTCTGTTGCTATGCCGGTATCAGGCTCGTTCCAAACGTACACGACGAAATTTATCGGTCCTGCTACTGGTTTTGCCGTTGGATGGCTATACTGGCTAGGTTGGGCAGTAACTGTTGCTCTTGAATTTTTAGGAGCTGGACAACTTATGCAAAGATGGTTCCCTGATTCACCAGTATGGATGTGGTGCCTAATATTTGCTGCACTGCTCTTTGTATTGAATGGTTTATCAGCAAAAGCATTTGGTGAAGCAGAATTTGTTTTCTCCAGCATTAAGATATTAGCAATTATTATGTTCCTTGCGGTTGGTGGAGCAGCTATGTTTGGGCTAATCGATATGAAAGATGGAACAAATGCACCTTTCCTTACTCATTTTTATGAGGGTGGACTATTTCCGAATGGCGTAACAGCACTGCTTATTACAATGATTACCGTGAATTTTTCATTCCAAGGTACAGAATTAATTGGTATTGCTGCTGGGGAGAGTGAAAATCCTGAAAAGACTATCCCTAAATCTATTAAGCAAACTGTTTGGCGTACGTTGTTCTTCTTTGTGTTATCGGTATTTGTACTTGCAGCTATGATACCAATGGATAAAGCAGGGGTTGTGGAAAGTCCATTTGTAGTTGTATTAGATAGCATAGGTATTCCATATGCAGCAGATATTATGAATTTTGTTATCCTAACAGCCTTATTATCTGTCGCAAACTCTGGTCTTTATGCTGCAACACGTATGCTGTTCTCACTATCTGTCGAAAAGATGGCAAGTCCCGTTTTAGGGAAGGTTAATAAAAGAGGTATCCCAATGAATGCATTACTAATCACACTCGCTGTAGCAGGTCTATCATTACTGTCAAGTGTCTTCGCTGCTAATACAGTCTTTGTGTGGTTATTATCTCTAGCAGGCTTAGGTGCACAAATTGGTTGGATTGCGATTACAGCATCTCAAATTGCATTTAGACGCTCCTATATACGTCAAGGAGGAAAAGTAGAGGATTTAAAATTCAAAGCGCCATTGTATCCAGTGATCCCTATATTAGGTTTATTAGCGAACTGTATTGTAATGGTAAGCTTGGCTTTTGATCCAGCACAACGTTTAGCACTCTACTGTGGTGGTGCATTCTTCATTGGATGTTATATCGTTTATTATTTAAAAGTGAAAAAAGTGACGAACTTAGAAATAAACCAACAAGAAGTCCAATTAAAATTAAATCAAAAAATATATCTTTAATTTCAAAGAGTAGCTGCTTATGTGGCTACTCTTTTCTTCATGAATAAAGAACAACAAAGACGTATTTAACTAGAAATAGTTTCGATATTAAAAGAAAAAATTTATCGTTTTTCAATAAATAAATATTGAAATTAGATAATTTATCGTTTATTCTTCATACAAGAAGCATTAAATTATGAACAAGTTCATTTGAGGTGGATTCATGTTGAAGAATTTTATTAAAGACTTAGGAGTCTTTACGTATCATCAATCATTATCTTGTATTTTTCCTGTTGTGATATTTGCTACACTTGCATTCTCTAAAGCCATTCAAATACCTGGGGTAGGAAGATATGACTTTATTCTGGTTATCTGTCTATTGACTCAGTACTTGATGTATAAATTTGGTTTAGAAACAAAGGATGAAATAAAAGTCATTTGCTTGTTTCACATTATTGGGCTCGTGCTCGAACTATATAAAGTGAATTTCAATTCATGGTCATATCCTGAAGAAGCGTGGACAAAAATAGGGGGTGTGCCTTTATATAGTGGATTTATGTATGCGAGTGTGGCAAGTTATATTTGCCAAGCCTGGCGTAGGTTTGATTTAAAAATTGTAAGTTGGCCAAAAAGTTATGTAGCTATTCCACTTGGAGCCGTTATCTACTTAAATTTTTTCACACACCATTTTATTTATGATTTCAGATGGCTGTTAATGGCACTACTATTTATTGTGTTTTATCGTACTATTGTAAAATTTACCGTACGGAACAAAGTCTTTAAAATGCCCATCGTTGTATCGTTCTTTTTGATTGGCTTTTTCATTTGGATTGCGGAGAATATTGCAACGTTTTTTGGAGCATGGTCATATCCGAATCAGGAGGTGTCTTGGTCGATTGTTCATTTCGGTAAAATCAGTTCATGGTTTTTACTTGTAGTCATTAGCATTATGATTGTTGCACAACTTAAATTATTCTATCGTGATGCAGGTGAAAATTTGGAGAAATAATAATTCACTATATGACATTCATTTGTTGAATGATATTTGCGATGAACTATTAAATATAACACTTAGAGATTTGCAAAGCTTCTAAGTGAAATAGTATGGGTTTCTGATAAACTAGTATTTTTACCTTTGTACCCATTCCCTTTCATCAAACTGTCCCTTTTTTAGTGTGCAATACTGCTGTAGACTCCTTTTTAGAAGAGGATGGGGGGAATGATCATGGTAACAAATATTCGGATGATCAATAGAGCTTGTACAGACGACAAACAAATTAAGCAATTTTTAGAAGGTGCCCAAACTGCATTTCTTGGTTTAGTGGAACAACATATGCCATATGTTATTCCGCTAAATTATGTCTACAAAGACGGAAGTTTTTATTTCCACGGTGCCAACGAGGGAAGAAAAATAGACATTCTAGCAACCAATCAAAATGCATGTATCACAGTAAGTGAAAATTATGGAACAATGGTAGATCCCATTCCAGCTAAGACTGATACGGCTTATATGAGCATAATCGCAAATGGCTTGGTGGAAATTGTCACAGATTTAAATGAAGCTACTGCTGCTATGCAGGCCATGCTTGATAAATATGTACCAGATTATTACCAAGCGCCTTTGTCAAAAAAGCATATCGATAAATATCAATCATCTTTAGGGAGCAAAACGCTTGTTCTGAAAGTGAAGCCAACCAATTTAACTGCAAAAGAGAATAAATTAAATAAACAAATGCTATATTACTCAGGCAGAGTGGTAACACAGGATATGAGTAGAAAATCTACTGCTACAGCAATCAATCCAACAAATGAATCACGAGAAACATGAAAGGCTAAGCCTATTGTTTGTGTAGTAATCGTTCATTATTAAGCTATAGCGTATCCTGAGGAAAATAACTTGAATATTTTTTTCGTGTAGCCCCTTTGCTAACATAAACTATCGCAAGTAGAGTTGGAAAGAAGTATTCCATCTCTACTTTTTTCATTAGCTTTCAAAGGTACTACCTTATTAATAGATATAGTCATACGTAAGTGCTATAATGCCTGTGAAAAATCATTGGAAAACAAGTGGGGAGAAGGAGAGGGCAATACAGTTGAATATATTAGTTGTTGACGATGAAAAGGAAATTGCAGATTTAATAGAACTTTACTTGAAAAATGAAAACTATCATGTATTTAAATATTATACAGCGCAAGAGGCTTTGGCTTGTATCGAGCATGAAAATGTAGATCTAGCTGTGCTTGATATTATGATGCCTGATATAGATGGCTTTACTATTTTAAGAAAAATACGAGAAACATTGAATTTTCCAGTGATAATGCTTACGGCAAAGGAAGAAGAAATTGATAAAATTAATGGGTTCTCTCTAGGAGCAGATGATTATATAACAAAGCCGTTTCGTCCATTGGAGTTGGTTGCTCGTGTAAAGGCGCAAATACGAAGATTTACCTTGTACAACCAGGGCTCGAAGCAACATGAAGATATCATTGATTTTGCTGGCCTGGTGATTAACAAAAACACACGGCAAGTCTTTTTAAATGAAAGGCCTATATCCCTTACACCTACGGAATTCGCTATTCTTTGGTATTTATGTGCAAATCGAGGAACAGTTATTAGCTCAGAGCAATTATTCCAAGAAATATGGGGGGAAAAGTACTTTAGCAGCAATAATACGGTAATGGTTCATATTCGACATTTACGGGAAAAAATGAAAGATTCTGCGGAGAACCCAAAGTATATTAAAACGGTTTGGGGAGTGGGGTATACCATTGAAAAATGAGTTTGGTAAACTGAAAAGGAAAATGGTTCTACAAATTATTTCGATACTTGTCATCGCAAGCATCATAGGCTTTTTTATTAATTTTGCATTTATTGATGGGGTCTTGCAAGCTCCCTTTGCAGATGCTTTTATTGCCTTTTGTGAAAATGTCTTGCAGCTTGATTATTATGCCGCAAGTAGTGCCTATCATGTGTTATTTCGACAAAATAAACCGCTTTGGCTAGCAATAGGATTTATTTTATTATTGTTGATTATTTTTTATATCGCCTTGTCTCGATTTACCCGATATTTTCATCAAATTAGTTCAAGTATCACGATGCTTGCAGATGAGTCAGGGAAGGAAATTGAGCTCCCAGCTGAACTCGACTTTTTGGAGAAAAAATTAAATAACGTCAAATATAAATTAGAAAAGCGTGCAAGGGATGCGCAAGAAGCGGAGCAACGAAAGAATGATTTAGTTGTCTATTTAGCGCATGATATTAAAACACCCTTAACCTCCATTATTGGCTACTTAAGTCTTTTAGATGAAGCGAGGGATATGCCTGTAGAGCAGAAAGAAAAATATGTGACGATTACATTAGAAAAATCTTATAGACTGGAACAACTAATCAATGAATTTTTTGAAATAACCCGATTTAATTTACAATCTATCATTTTAGAGAAAGATCCTATTCCTTTACATCATATGTTAATGCAAGTGGCCGACGAGTTTTATCCATTGCTGGCACCAAAGGGGCAAAAAGCCATCGTCAAAATAGATGAAGATATTACTATCTATGCAGACGGTAATAAATTAGCAAGGGTATTTAATAATATTTTAAAAAATGCAATTGCCTACAGTGATCCAAATAGTACAATTGAAATTAGTGCGCAAAGCGAAAATAATCAGACATTTATTTCGTTTACGAATACAGGGAAGACGATCCCTCCTGAAAAATTAAAAATGATATTTGAGAAGTTTTACCGCTTAGATAGTGCAAGGTCTACCCAAACAGGAGGTGCTGGGCTTGGTTTAGCCATTTCTAATGAAATTGTACAGGCCCATGGCGGAACGATTACCGCAACTTCTAGTAATGATACAACCGTATTCACCGTGATGATTCCCACCAATTCTTAAGAAACCTTAAGAATTCACTAATAGTAAATTAAAAATAAGCTCCTTTTTTTATGGTTGAATAAAAGCATAAAGAGAAGGAGTTGTTTTTATGTTCAAGAGAAAAGGTATATTGAGTTTATTGTTTTTATTCGTGATGATATTTATTTATTTACTATTGAAAGAATCGCCAATGGCTTTACGTCAGGAAATAGATCATGCACCAAAAGTAGTACAAACTTCCAGTCAGCATATGCTTGATCTTGATATATACAGTTCGAATGCAATTTTAGTGAATTTGGATGAAAATCAAATTCTCTTAGATAAAAAAAGTGAGGAAAAGATTTATCCGGCTTCTTTGACAAAAATGATGACGGTACTAGTCGCGATTGAGCAGATCTCCAATTTACAAGAAGAAATCATTTTACCTAAACATATCTTTCAGGATTTAATAGAGGAAAATGCTTCAGTAGCTGGATTTCTCCCAAATGAAAAGCTGACATTAGAAGATTTATTGTATGGCTCCATGTTGCCATCAGGTGCAGAGGCATCACTAGGTTTAGCTGAATATGTTGCGGGGTCAGAACGTGGATTCGTGAAACTGATGAACGAAAAGGCGCAGCAGCTAGGCATGAAAAATACGCACTTTGTGAATACAACTGGACTGCACCATTCAGATCATTATACAACTGTAAAGGATATGTCTTTACTTTTACAATACGCCTTAACAAACGATGAGTTTCGAAATGTTTATACAGCAGAAAGATATTCTATAAAATCAACAAACCTTCATCCTGAAGGCATTACTTTTACAAGTCGCATGTTTCAACATATGCCGTCAAGTATATTGCCAGGAGGAGAAATCTTAGGTGGGAAAACTGGCTATACAGAAGATGCAGGCTTATGTTTAGCAAGCTTAGCTCTTATAAATGGACAAGAATATGTGTTAGTGACAGTAGGAGCGGACGGCAACCCGAGAACGGAGCAATATAATATTACTGATGCTATGTCGGTATATAGTCAATTATAACTTCATTACTAAATGGCTAGCCCCTAATAGTGTGTGATTGGAGAATATTTCATTTTCTAATCACGCATTTTTGTAGTTATATTATAGAAAATTTCTATTGTTTTTATAGAAATAATAGAATTGATTAATATTTGGGAGATTCCATATAATTCTCTATAAACCAACGTGTTGTTGGTATTACAAAAATAATTTATTAATTTTAATCTTCAGAAAAATGATATATAGTAAATATGATCAAAACTTTCATCTTTAAGGAGGATATTATGGGGAGATTAGTTCATTTTGAAATTCATGTAAGTGATATGGAACGGGCAAAGGATTTTTATAGGAAAGTATTTGGATGGTCATTTCAGGACTGGAGTGAATATGCAGGCATGCCTTACTTCGGTGCCGTGACAGGTGAAGATGATGAACTTGGCATTAACGGTGCTTTAATGCAACGCCAGGGTCCTCCACCAGAAACAAACCAAGCATTGAATGGCTTTGCTTGTACAATGGGTGTTGAAAGCTATGATGTAACGGAAGCAAAAATTCTTGAAAACGGTGGTAAAGTAGCCATGCCTAAGTATGCATTACCAGGGATGGCATGGCAAGGCTACTATATTGATACAGAAGGCAATGTATTTGGTATTCACCAGCCTGATAAAAATGCCAAATAGTATTGAGGGGTGAATCGCCTTGACTGGAAGGGCATTCGCTCCTAATAAGGTTAGAGCCGCTCTTAATCAGATGAAAAAACTAGAAAGCAGAAAGACCTATGTTCGAGAAAGCGAGCATAGGTCTTTTTTGAACACCTGATAGGTACATGGGGAGAATTGTAAATATGTAATGTTTTATTTTGGTAAATTTGGTATGGTTGAAATAGAGAAGTTATCAAGCGATACATAGCATTCAAGGAGAAATGGCAATGAAAAAAAGTAGGCTTATGTTATTTTTATTCGCACCAATATTGATTTTAGCATCTTGTAGTAGTGAGGACGAAAATGTTACTGCTAATGAGAAAAAGTATATTTCATCGATTCAGAAAAAGGAAGTCTATGAGATTCAACAGCCTGCAAAAGTCAATATTGCTAGAGGTTCAATCATCAAAAATATGAATAATGCTTTAAATATTAATGAAATTGAAAGAGGACTCATGAATTTATCGGTGAATCATTTTTCAACAGAAAAGTTTTATATGCAGGAAGGTCAATATCTGGAAGAGAAAACGATCAGTCAATGGTTAAGCAGAAAAACAGATGAAGGTATTGGGTTAAACCCAGCCATCGAAACGAGCAGTGACAATGTGCTAGAGGATGAAAAAAAGTATCCTTTGATTCTCTCACATGTATTAGAACAAAATTTTATTAATAAAGAAAATAACAAAGTAGAGGGACTATCGATCGCGATCTCGTTAAATGAATTTTATGATATACGAGTTTCCGATGCCAATGGTTTAATTTACACAGGCCAAGTGAAAGTAGACCAAAATAATGATGATATCAACGATGTTAAAAATTATGGGAAGGAAGCAGCTAAAAGGATTCTTGAGGATATTAGAAAAAATGAAAAGTATCCGAGAGTTCCTATTTATTTAGCTTTATATCAAGAATCTAATATAAACGATATTATGCCAGGCATATTTTTAGCTGAAACCTTTATTCCGAAAGATGCAGATACCATAACAAAATGGTTTGATATAGATAAAAAGCATTATATATTCCCATCAGATGCTTTATATAGTTTGGACCAAAATATGTATAATAAATTATTAATTTTTAAAGAGGATATTCAAGGTGGATTTAAACATTTAAATCCTAAAATCATGGGAAAACTTCGTTATGAAGATGGTAAATTAACAGATATTAATCTAGAAATACATGTTCCACTGGTTAATGATATTGAATTAATTGGCTTGTTACAGCTCACTAGTACAAAAATAAATACAATTTTATTTGACTATATTCCCATTACCATTCGGGTAATCGATCAGAAGCAGGATGTTGGAATTGTTCTCTGGGACCCAACGGAAAAACAAATTTTTGCATCACCTATTTGAATAGAAAAAAGCTAAAGGGTTATATCTACTGTAATTAAAGCTCATTGAACCCTGACCTGTTGGAAGAGTAGCAGGTGTTGAAAGAAGCATGGGAGAACCATCATCCATTCCATCACTTTGACAGCTGTGTTAGTAGAATGAGGTTCTTCAGCAGTAGCAGCTAGGGTAGGCGGAATAGACAAACTGTTTATATGATCAGCTATATAAGGTGCTCATCAAGCGGAAATATAAAAAAGAGGCAAATTTTCTCATGGTTCCTCCGCTTAAATATTTTTAAGTTATCTCAATAATACCTTTATCTAACTTACTGGCAAATATTAGTTTGGGTGCTCGTTAAAATGGAGTGCCTATTTTTCATTTGTAAATGACCTTCAAAACTTAAAAAGTATTTCATTGCAATCTCTGCCACGAATGATTATTATGAAAATGATAATCATTTTCAATTGGAGGGGAGTAGCAATGAAAAGACATCTTATTATTGGAATGCATTTAGCTGTTCACAGTAATCATGCCAAAAAGGGCGCGTTAATAGATGATCATATCGCATTTGCACAGCGTGCTGAGGCAGCGAAATTAGATTTTGTATTTAAGGCCGATTATTTAATAGCTCATCCAGAATTAATGGCTAAAATGAAAGGTACAGTTGGCATAGATCCTAGCTTTTTAATGGCGATGGTGGCAAGAGAAACGAAACAGATTGGCTTAGTAACAACGATTTCCACATCATTTACGCCACCTTATCTGATTGCACGTCAATTGCAGTCTTTGAATTGGATTAGTGATGGGCGAGTGGGATGGAATATCGTGACCTCTATAGATGGAGCACATAATTTCAGCAATGAGCCTATGCCTTCTTCAGAGGCGCGTTATGCTAAAGCGGCAGAATGTACAGAGGTGGTCAAGCAGCTATGGCATAGTCATCCCTATGAAGTGGTAGAAACGGATGGGAATATAGAAAAAATAAAAGAGCTTGTCAAGGCAATTGAGCATGAAGGCGAATTTTTCCATATAAAAGGTCCCTTAAATCTCCCAATGCATCCAGCAGGAGAGATTCCGCTCTTCCAAGCAGGCGCGTCGGATGTTGGGCGTCAATTTGCGGCTACTGTTTCCAATGCGATTTTCGCTGCTACACCAGCTATGGAGGTGGGCATTGAGATGCGGAATGATTTGCGTCAGCGTGCTATAGAAGTAGGTCGTTCAGCCGACGATATTCGCGTATTACCGGGGCTCTATTTCTTTATAGGTGATACATATGAAGAAGCAAACGAAATGCACCGACAAGCACATGCACATGTAACACTTGAGCGACGCTACAGTGCGTTAGAATCTGTGATTGGTATGGATATTCGTCATTTGTCACTTGAAGATAAGGTAACGGTTGATATGCTACCACCACAAGATCAAAAAGTACGTAGTAAAACACATGCAGATTTGGTACGTCGTTATATTTTAAATAATGAACCAACTGTCGCGGTATTGTTAGCACGTCCAGAGGTAATTGGCTCAGCCCACCTTGTAGCAATCGGTACACCACAGGATATTGTCGATCAAATCGTTACTTTTTATGAAGAGGGTGCATTGGATGGCTTTATTGCTGTACCAGGTGGCCCTGCGAAATCTTTAGATTTGTTCTTTAGCGACGTTATTCCCCTGTTAGTAAAGCGGGGGTTATTCAGAGCAGAATATGAAGGTAGCACATTACGTTCCCATTTAGGCTTAGATGGGCGATCCCCCATTAATAGCTGAAAAAGGGCAAGCCATAAGCTTTGCCCTTTTATTGCTAGAAACTCATTCGAATATTGATAGGATAAAGATAAGGGGATTCGGGTTGTTCAATTGTTACCCAATCATCAATATGGATAACAGGTAAGCTTGCACCCTCATATGTTGTTTGACTAATTGTACCAACTACTTCAATCCATGTATCTTCTGTGAGAATGGGAGCCTCCAGAAATTCTGTCAGAAAGCCGACGATACTTGCATCGGCAACACAATGCGTAATAAGAAATCTTGAAATAACTAGTTGGTTTTCTGTAAAACTTTCTTCTTTTAAAACAAAGCCCTTCAGCTGTATTTTCTTCCCTAAATAGTTTTCTAAATTTTGGTTAATTTCCTCATAGTAGATTGTATAGTCCTCATCGGTCATTTTCAGCATAGATTGTTGGGATAGCTGTTGCTTTAATTTGTCATATTGCTTTTTTGTCATTTCCAGTTTTTCCTCCGTCAGTCGGGGATCAGCTTCATGCTCATCAGAGATGTTTTCATCAATCGTTTCATTTGAAGTGAGGTAATCCTCTATTTTAGCTGATTGATTTTGCTGGGTGAGAATAAAGGCACCCCCTTTTTTATCAGCGATGGCAGCATCTAAAATTTTTGCTGGCACGAAGAAGCCTGTCATTATTGGTGTCATGATAATAAGGTAGGCAATCATTTTTTTACGTGTAAAGGCTGAGTGACCATGGTCGTGATGGGAGCAGCAAGCTTGTCCTGCTTGATCACATGAGTGGGGAGCCTTTGAAAAAGATATTACTCTTGTCACTTGAACAAGAAATAGTATAAAAAACAAAATGGCGGCTGTTTTACTCAGCCCTTCATATTTCGGGTTGATGAATTTTGTTAGTTCACCGGTCCAATGCAGGTTGGCTATCATAGCTGAAAAGGCAAGTAACAGTAAGGCTCTTATCGCTAGTTGAACATGAAATTTCATGGTTTTCCCCCTTAGAGATACGCTGAAAGAATCCATATACTAATGTAGACGACTGTAGCCACTAAGGCGATTAACCAAAATACAAATTTTAAGCGAAATACGCTCATCAACATAATGGTATTTTTCAAATCGATCATAGGGCCAAAAATAAGAAAGGCCAGAATGGATGGAGTGGAGAAAATAGCTCTAAAGGATGCGCCAATAAAGGCATCTGCCTCTGAACAAAGTGACAGAATGAAGGCTAAGCCCATCATAACTAGAATGGAGGAGGAATCACCATCTCCAATGGCTACGAGTGTTTTCGTAGATACATAGGTTTGTACAAAGGCAGCTAAAAATGCCCCAATTATTAAGTATTTGCCCATATCAAAAAATTCATCGATGGCATGCTTGACCATATTTACTAGTTTAGTGATGAAGGATGTTTGTTGACTAGTGGTTGTCAATGAGTAGGACTGTAAGGAGACCTTAAATTGTGAGCCTTTGAAAAAAAAGCTGATAAGTAATGCTACTACAATAGCAATGACAAAGCCAACGAGCATTCGAAGGCTCGCTATTCTTAAATCATTGCCAAATGCCATATAGGTAGAAAGAATAACAATAGGGTTAATAAGTGGACCAGTTAACATAAAACCCATAGCTGCATGTATTGGTACGCCTTTGGCAATCAATCTTCTAACAATCGGAACAATCCCACATTCACAGGCTGGAAATAATGCACCTACAAAACAACTCATGATAACAGCCATCACAGGATTTCGAGGAATCCACCTTTGGATATGTTCCTCTGTAATAAAAATCTGAATAAAGCCTGCAATCAGTATTCCAATTAAGACAAATGGTAATGCTTCAATTAAAATACTTAAAAATATCGTATTTAAATTGAGTAGAGAGGAACTAAGGTCGTTTAGTGCTGAGACGTTGAATAACAGTAGTGGTAGCATGCCTATGAATAAAATGAAAAGGAACCAAAAATTCAATACATATTTAGAAAAATGGAGACGTTCCACATAGACCTCCTTAAAGTGTAATGGTTACGTTTTAATACAGGGTATGACATAGAGGATATGGTTAGTACTTCAAAAAAGGAAAGAGAAAGTAAAAGTTGATTCCTACCTTCTTTTTACTTTCCCTCTATAACGAATTATTTATGAGAATACTTAGTTCTATATTGTTTAGGAGTGATCCCTGTAAATTTTTTGAAAACTTTAATGAAATAGCTTTGATCTGTGAAATTAAGTAATGAGCCGATATCTAGGATTGGATAGTTGGTAAATGTTAAGAGTTTTTTCGCCTCATCAATCCTTTGCTGCTGAATGTATTCACTAAAGGAAGTCCCTACTTCCTTTTTAAATAAAGATGAAAGATAGTTGGGGCTTAGATGGCAAATAACTGAAAGCTGGTCGAGTGTTAGATCCCCATATAATTGATTTTCAATATAATGGATACAGGTTGTAATGGGTGCTGAATATTTCATTTTATTGGCTTGCGATACTCGGCTTGTAAAGTCGTAAATAGCCTCCTCCATTAACGAAAGAATATCGATTAAGCTGTTTTGATCCTCTAGCTTTTGAATGTAAAAATCATTTAATGTAAAGGCTGTTTCTTCATTTAATCCACCCTCAATCGCTGCACGGCAAATAAGTGCAATTCCTGTAATCATTAAATATTGAATACTTCTTAAATTATTACGTTTTGAAAGTATTCCAAGTTCTGCTTGCTCGACAATGGAATAATTCAAAACTTCATTTAATTTCTCCATACGCCCATTTTTCACATTGTCTAACAATATTTTTTCGTAGTAAAGATTTGTATGAATAATATCATTTCTTCTAGCATGGGAGAGCTCAAGCGCCGTATTTTCCTCATGACGAATGAGAGGTTTTAATGCTTGGTTGTGATAAATGACAGCTGTTTTATTTAATTTCTTTTGATAGATGGAGTAATACACAAATAAACTAATGGCTAAACATTGCTGATAATGAAGAATAGGGATCAGCTCTTGATTAACATTTGCCTTTATGTCTTCCACTTCTGCAGAAAAGGAAGGACCAACTACAATTGCCCCTAAATATTGATCATCAGTCTTCAAGTTAATATAGAAGAAATTAAATTCAGCATAAGAGAAAAAAATTGGATAATCATTTGAATTTGTATGGTAAGGGTATGTTTTGAGCTGCTCCTTTAAAGAAATGTAAGATGAATTATTTGTTGATGAATAGTCAAAAATTATTTCCCCCAATGAATTAATATAAGTGACTGGAAGATGGTGTGTTTCATAGATTAATTGGCTTATGTATTGAAGATCGATAGTGGTAATTTTCATGTTCCTATACCTCAGTTCGTAATGGTGCTATCAAAATGAAAGCATTTACATTTTTATTGGATAGACATTGAGAAAGTACTATTTTGTGTAGAATAATACAATAAATGAAGGGGAAGTAGCAATAAAATAGATAGTGACTTCAAAATGTTAGGGAGGAAGAGAAGATGGATCTTTTAAATAAAATTGCAGTAGTAACGGGCGCAGGAAGCGGTATTGGAAGAGCCAGTAGTTTGAAACTTGCTAGCAATGGCGCAAAAGTGGTAGTAGTGGATTTCAACAAAGAAACAGGAGAAGAAACAGTAAGCTTGATTAAAGAACAAGGTGGAGAAGGTATCTTCGTTCAGGCTGACGTTTCAAAAAGTGAAGACGTTCAGAAATATGTCAATGCGGCTGTTGATACGTATGGACGCATTGATATATTTTTCAATAATGCTGGGGTTATTCAGAAAATTTCTCCACTAACAGAGATTGAAGATGCAGAATATGACCGTATTATGTCAATCAATGTGAAGGGTGTATTCCTTGGCTTAAAACATGTTTAAATGGAGGGACAAGGAAGCGGCTCTATTATTAATACAGCTTCGACAGCGGGTGTTCGTAGTGAGCATAGTATGGCTGTCTATTCAGCAAGTAAGCATGCAGTAGTTGGTTTAACAAAATCTGCCTCTTTAGAGTATGTAAAAAAAGGTATCCGTATCAATGGTATTTGTCCAGGTGGAGTAGAAACGGCATTAACAAACAGTGTAACGGCCATGTTTGAAACAGGTGGCTATGTGCCAGAGGAAATTCCAAACATGAGAATGGGACGCTATGCGAAACCAGAGGAATTAGCAGAAATGGTTGTGTTCCTAGCATCGGACAAAGCAAGCTATATGACAGGCTCCATCGTGTTAGTTGATGGTGGCTTAACTTTATAATGAAAGAAGAAATCCAGTGAATCATTTTCATTGGATTTCTTCTTGTTGTTGAAAAAGATGATGTCAACGGCAGAAGAAACTTTGCAAGGTGAGAGGTTGATTTCCGTTCCGCCAGCGTCCTTTCCAGGGGGCGTCCGATGAGCCGCTCCACTCCAATCAACTAGTAGCATAGCGATCAAAGAGTCTATTATCCGTATTCTTAGAGGGGATAAGCTCATATTTTCAATTCAATGTGGAGAAGTGATGCGTGACAACACCTCTTCATAAAGAGTAGTGAACACCTTCGCTAAAAAGGTAACATTTTTGGAGGTTCAAATGGAAGGCTACTTGACTCCCGTGGGATAGCGAAACAGGGGAGCCACTAAACGGAGCGGTAGCGGAGTAAAACGACTCGGTGCTCGCCCACAATAAAGCAAGTAGCCTGCAACGGAAATCCATTTCTACCTTTTAATTGACTGTTTTGTTTTTCAACCCTAAGAAGAAATCCAGTGAATCATTTCACTGGATTTCTTGCGGTAAAGAACCGAATCACTATAGGGTGAATTTTTTGAGCTCATTCATCAACGTATCCGTCATAGCCTGAAGCTCGTCTATTTTAGCACTGATTTTTTGGAAGGACAGTAACTGTTCTTGTGTTGATGCGGATATTTCTTCTGTACCTGCAGCCGTTTCTTCAGTAATGGCTGAAATATTTTCAATGGTACTATTTACTTGCTGGCTCACTTCATTCGTTTGCGCCATTTCCTTTGTGAGGTTTTGTAAATCGTGATGGATATCTGTTATATGCATGGCAATAACAGCAAATGATTGTTCTGTTTCTACCATCGACTGTGATTGCTCATTTGATAGCTGATAACCTCGTTCAGCCGTAGTAAGGATGTGCGTAATGCCATCTTGAATATGCGTGACCATGGAAGTGATTAAATTCGTTGCATTCTCCGTTTCAGAAGAGAGCTTTTTAACCTCCTCGGCGACAATGGCGAACCCTTTGCCTGCTTCTCCAGCTCGTGCAGCCTCGATGGCAGCATTTAGGGCTAATAAATTTGTTTGGCTGGCAATCGTATGGACAGCATTGGCTGCTCCTTCAATCTCTGAAGTAAATTGAGAGAATTGGGTAACAGCTTCTTTAATATCAAGTGAGGTAGTTGAAATATCCTTTGCAATAGAAGATTGTTTTTCTAAAGAATACTGACCATTTTGAACAGCCTCCAGAGCTTGTTTGCCAGTGTCAGCCGATTGCTCACTTGTACGCATTACATCCTTAAATTGATCTGCCATATTATTCATTTTCATTGCCACTGATTGAATGTCTTCAGACATCGTATAGCTGCCTTTTGCTAATTCGTCTGTTGAGGTAGCGATTTGATTACTACTTTCATGAATATTATTCATATGGCTCGTCACTTCTTGTGTAAACAAATTAACATCCTTTCCAATATAATCGATGGATTGTACGGTACTTTTTAAATTATTCATCATCTCTGAAAAGCTTTTTGTTAGTTGATCAATCTCATATCGACTGTTTGCTTGATAGGAAAGGGTAGATGTATCAATGGTTAAGTTTCCTGTTGCTGCGGCCTGTGCACAATCTACAATCTGATTAATGGGTTTGGTAATTCTTTTCGCAGCCACATAGGAATAAAGTATCGTAGCAATAATTAATAACACACTACCTATGATAGTAGTGGTTGTAATGAAACCTATTTTTTGCTTTGTTACCTGTATCATGTCTTGATACCATTCGTTCGTTTCTTTTTTGAGCAAATGCATATCGTTTAAAATCCCTTTTATTCTGATGGACTGCTTTTTAATTTCAGAGCGATTGTTTTCTTGAAAGCCGCTTTCAGTCGCTTTTTCTAGATTTTCAAATTTACTAGCTATTTTTTCGACGATTGTCTGATGCTCAGGCATTCTCGTTAGGGAGGCTAATGCCTCTATATTACTTTTTGTTTCTTGCAAAATAGCGAGCGCTTCGTTTTTATTGGCTTCACTATCTAAGTAGGTAAAATTATTTAAAGATTGACTGGCAACAACTAAGCTTTGCTCTAGTTCTTTCACTGCAAGTAAAAGTTTAGTATCGTCCTGTGCTGTTGTCTGGATCGTGAATGTTTGAATGATAATAAAGCCAATCATAGCCATAGCCAGTACGATTGGAATCAGTGTGTTCATAAATAATTTCTTCCGTAGTGTCACTGGCCATTCCTCTTTTCTGCAGTAACTTTTATCGTACCTGAAATAATAGCTTCTTTGGCTTTTTCAAGGGTAGCCTGTTGCTCAGCTGTCAGTTGAATTACCCGAATATCTGCTAGTCCCACGCCTTGATCCGCTAAACCTAATGCAAATGATTTCTCAGCAATTTTCCCATTTTCCACTAATGTCTTAGTAAGCTGGTAGACGGCGAGGTCAACATTTTTAAGCATGGATGTGACAACTGTTTTTTCCGCAACGAAAAACTGATCAATATCAACACCTGCTGCATAAATCCCCATTTCTTCGGCCTTTTTAATCGCTCCAAAGCCAGTAAAGCCCGCTGCATGGTAAATAAAATCAACGTTATTTTTGATATACCTTTCTGCTATTGCTGCACCAGCCTGGGTATCGTCAAAGGTTCCAGCATAGTCACTCATAATTTCAATTGATGGCTGTACATAACGAGCTCCTTCAATAAAACCATTTTCAAAGTGATGGATAACAGGAGCATCTGCTCCACCAATGAAGCCAACTTTTCCTGTTTTGCTTGTCATAGCGGCAATCATTCCAACTAAAAAGCTACCTTCTTGTTCTTTAAAGGTAATCGAAATGATGTTGTCCATTTCAGATTGTCCGTCAATCAGTATAAATTGTTGGCTTGGATATTGCTTCGCTGTTTTTTCTAGTGCTTCTTGTACAGAAAAACCGAGACCAATGATGATATCATATTTTTCTGCTACAAGCTCATTTAGCTTCTCCTCGTAATTACCATCAGGAGCCTCTTTGTAATCAAACAAAATACCTAGCTCATCTCGCGCCTTTTCTAATCCTTTAAAAGCGGAATCATTAAAAGATTCATCACCTAGTCCTGCATCTGATAGTAGAATTCCTATCTTATATCCTTCAGTTGATGTTTCTGTTGGTGCTGAGGAACAGCCTGCTATCAACAGCGTAATCAAAAGAAAACTAATGATTAATTTCTTCAAATTATGTGTACCTCCTGTTGTGTATAAAATATATATCGGCAAAAAATTAATATTTTTAGTCTGATGTCAGACATCGGTTAAAATAAATTTCTTAGGATATCTAAGAATAATGATTCATTTCAATATACATAATAAGTTAAAAATATAAAGCTAGATTACTAATAAAGTAATGGATTTATTAAGGTTTCCGTAGCACTTCTTGAATGTACAGCTCAAGAACAGCCTAACGCAAATAGCGTTAGGCTTACTACATGTTCTAAACAGCGCCGAATAATTTTAATAAATTAATAATAATAATGCCGATTACGCCAAAGTCTGAATCGCCGAATGTTGTGCCTTCATAACCAATATCCCCCATAAAGATAAGGAGTATGGCTGGAATAAAGCTAATTAATAAACCATTGGCAAAGGCTCCGGACATCGCACCAATTCTACCGCCAGTAGCATTTCCAAAGACACCCGCTGCAGCACCTGTGAAGAAATGGGGAACAAGACCTGGTACGATCACTTTAAGTCCGATGAAGGGGAGTATAAACATGGAAATCAGTCCTGCTACAAAACTAAAAATGAAACCAATGATAACAGCATTTGGGGCAAAGGGGAAAATGGTTGGACAATCAAGCGCTGGTTTTGTGTTTGGAACAAGTTTATCTGCAATGCCTTTGAAGGCTGGAATAATTTCAGCAATTAACATCCGTACACCTGCTAAAATAATATACACACCCGCTGCAAATGTAATCGCTTGCATAATAGCGAAAATAATAAAATTTGAGCCAGCTGATAATTGTGTCTCAATATAGGAAGGGCCAGCAAAAAGGGCAACAATCACAAAGAACACACTCATTGTTAAAGAAATAGCCACTGAGGTATCTCGTAAAAAGCCTAATGATTTCGGAACCTGTATATCCTCTGTGGATTTCGTTTTATTGCCAAAGAGCTTACCAATCTTTGCAGAAACATAATAGCCAACACTGCCAAAGTGACCAACTGCAAAGTCGTCACTACCTGTTATTTGTCGAACCGTCGGCTGCAAAATGGCAGGGAACACGACCATACAAAGCCCAAGAATAATAGACCCGACAATAATAAGAGGTGTCCCATTCATCCCCCCAACTGACAATGAAGCAGCGATTAAACAAGCCATAAATAATGTATGATGTCCAGTTAAAAAGATATATTTTAATGGCGTAAATCGCGCAAATAGTAGATTCATAATCATACCAAATACCATGATTAATGCAGTAGCTGTACCAAAATTAGTCTGAGCAGCTGCCACGATGGCCTCATTGTTGGGAATGACTCCCTGTACCTGAAAGGCATGATCAAACATTTTACTAAAATGATCTAAGGAGCCAATCAAGACAGTGGCCCCTGCTCCGAGGATGACGAAGCCCATTATCGTTTTTAATGTACCTGACAGAACAGTGGAACTTGATTTTTTTTGAATGAGTAAACCAATAAAAGCGAATAGGCCGACTAATATAGCTGGTGTTCCTAAAATGTCATGCATGATAACATCTAACATATCAACACCTCATCCTATCCAATTTTTTTATGCTAAAGCAATGGTTCAAGCTTTTCTTTTATTTCTGCAATACTCATCATATTAACGATGCTCACAATGATTCCTTTGTCTTTCGCTAATTCATTCACGATATCTGCTGCCCCTAAATAAATATCTGCTTTCTCCGCCTTGGCAGACGCTAAATCTGTATGCGTTACCTCTGCATCTTTCCCCAATCCTTCTAATGCTTTTTTAACATTCAATTCTAAAATAAAGCTACTTCCTAAACCGCTCCCACACACGACTAAAATTTTCATTCTGTTGACTCCTTTGTCGTATATTGTTTGATTTTCTCCCATATCGTGTCCGCATGTTGACAGGCGATTAGGTCATCAATCTGATCGGGTTCTTGTAGTACTGATGTCAAATCAGCCAACACCTGTAGATGTGAAGCATTGTCAACGGCAGCTAGCACAATCAGTAGGTAGACAGGCTGATTAGGGCTGAAAAAAACAGGCTTTTGTAACCGTAGCAAACTTATGGCTAGTTCATGAACCCCATCAGATGGCCGTGCATGAGGAATAGCTACTTTGGGTGTGATGACAACATAAGGACCATAGTGTTCAATAGATCGAATCATGGCTTCGACATAGCGCTGTTCAATTTTGTGTTGCTGTACTAATGGGCTAGCCGCTAAATGAATTGCTTCTTGCCATGATTGGACAAAGTTTGCAAGCTGTATACAATCTTTTGTCAACAGCTTGGTTAGCAAGGACAACCCTCCTTTCATAAAAATATCTTCCCATTCCATGTTATTACGACGGTATGTGGAATTATGTCATCGTAGAAGACATTTTTAATTGCTTTGCTATTTCATAAACCGACATTTTTACAAATTCATCCATTTTATGATCTAAGCGCGTTTTCGGATAAATCAATTGAATTTTTCTATTTAGTGTTACATCATGTAGATCTTTCTTCAGCAGTACACCTGATTTTAATTCTTCTTCTATTAAGGAAACAGATAGAAACGCCAAGTTTTTGCCAAAGGTCAGCATCTTTTTAATCGTGCTCACAGAATCCAACTCAATTGTGTAAATAGAAGGCTGAAAAGGGTCCATCCACTTTTCAATGAAGTGATTCGTGGAGCTAGAGGATGTATGCAACAATAGCTTGTACTTAAGAATATCTTCTTTAGTGATGTCTTTTTGTGCTGCTAGCTCGTGTGATGGGCTGAATGCCAATACAAGTGCATCTTCACCGATCGTTTCGTATTGAAGTAAAGGATTTTCCTGCTTAGTCTCCATGATGAGCCCGAAATCTAATTCTTGTAGTGCTACCTTTTTTTCAATTTCGGGTGCTGTTTTTACTTCTAATGAAATGCGAATCTCAGGATAGGTCGTTGAAACTTGATGAATTAAATCTGGCATAAAAATATGGGCAGGTAAGCCACTCGCCCCAAATCGTAATGAACCGATATGGCCAGCTAAAAGATTTTCAATAAAACGATCCATATCCTTTTGAAGTTGAACCATTTGACGAGCGTAATGATACACACCTTCGCCCGCTTCTGTTAAACGGTATCCTCCAGCATTTGTTCGAAATAAACGAATACCGTATTCCTCCTCTATAGAGCGAATATGAAAGGATACGGTGGGGGCTGTAATGCCAAGTGCTTTGGCGACAGGGGCTAATTTTTTTAATTCTACAAGTAAGCAAAATGCCTGTAATTTACTATTGTTCATTTTATCCTCCTAAAGGAAATTAGAAAAAATCTTGTATTTGCTTTAGTTTATTAGATTTTTTTTAACGTGTTATTAATAGTAGATTAATATTTTCTAAATATCTGGAATTTATAGTTGTAAGTAACGAGGAGGACATTTATGAAAATCTCATTAAAAAATATCGAGAAAAAATATGGGCAGTCTCAAGCATTATGGCCGATCGATGTGGAGTTAGATCAGCAATTTATTACGATTCTCGGACAATCAGGCTGTGGCAAAACAACCTTATTAAAGTTGATAGCTGGTCTTGAACAGCCAACAAAAGGAGAAATACGATTTGATGACACCGTCATTTATTCTTCGGCGTCTCGTAAAAATGTCAAACCAAATAAACGTAATATTGCCATGGTTTTTCAAGATTTTGCTCTATGGCCACATATGACCATCTTCCAAAATATTGCCTTTGGTTTAAAGGGCATTATTCCGAAATCAGCTATTCCTGAACGAGTCGAGCATGTGATGCGATTGGTAAAAATGCAAGGCTATGAGAAACGAAAGCCAGGTGAATTATCGGGTGGACAGCAGCAGCGAGTGGCATTAGCTAGAGCTTTAGCGACCAAACCGCAATTAATTTTATTTGATGAGCCTTTATCCGCTCTCGATGCTGTTTTAAGAGAGCAAATGCAAGATGAAATTATGCACCTCATTCATGAGCTTAATTGCCAAGCCATTTTCGTAACACATGATCAAACAGAGGCCATGACAATGTCTGATCAAATTATTGTTATGGAGGCAGGGAGGATTGCTCAAATTGGCTCGCCTGAGGAAATTTATCGTGCACCAGCAACGCCCTATGTGGCAGATTTTATTGGCAAAGTGAATTGGCTTCACAATCGACAATCAATTGTGCGACCTGAAGGGGTTTCGAGGGTATCGCGTCCTGGTACGATTGCCAAACAAGCGCAGATTGTGAAAAGTACATTTGTTGGCGATCGTTATTTAGTACAAGCACAGGTAGATGGACAGTCTTGGAGCTTTTATGAGAAGCAGCCATTAGAGCAAGGAAAAAGATTGCAAGTTTTTATTGATGAAGAACAAATCTATCAATTGGAGGGTTTACATTGAAGAAACGACATTTTAAATTATGGGCAACTGCTGGCATTTTATTGACCTTAGCATTAGCTGGCTGTGGTAATAAAGAGGCAAAAGAGACGAATGAAGCAAGTGCAAAGACACAGGAGGAGAAAGTACTGACAGTGTATTCTGCTGGGCCAGATGGTTTAGCTGCAAATATTCAGCAAGCATTTGAAGAAAAAACAGGGATTAAAGTGGAAATGTTTCAAGGAACTACGGGTAAAATTCTCTCTCGTTTAGAAGCGGAAAAAAATAATCCTGTAGCTGATATTGTTGTACTTGCCTCTGTCGCCTCAATGGATGGATTAAAAGCAACAGATCAATTGCAAAGCTACGAAGCGGCTAAAAACAAGGACAAAATCAACAGTGATTGGTCGGATCAAGATGGATATTTTTATGGCTACAGTGCCTCTGCTTTAGGTATTGCCTATAATACGAAAAATACGACACAGGCGCCTACGGATTGGTCTGATTTAGCAAAAGCTGATTGGCAAAATAAAATAAATATTCCCGATCCAAGTCTGTCAGGATCTGCTGTTGATTTCTTATTTGGCTACACAGCAGCAGAAAAAACAGCTTGGAGCACGATTGATAGTTGGAAGAAAAATGGCTTACAAGTCAATGGTGCGAATAAAGAAGCCTTGGATGCGGTTATTACAGGCGAGAAAAATGCCACGATTGCAGGTGTAGACTATATGGCTTATAAAGCAAAAGCAGACGGTGAGCCAGTGGAAATCATTTATCCGACGAGTGGGACAGTTGTTAGTCCAAGAGCAGTAGGTATTTTAAAGGATGCACAACATGTAGAATCTGCACAAGCCTATGTTGATTTTTTATTGTCAGATGAAGGGCAAAAGCTAGTAGCAGATGCTTACTTATTACCAGGGAATAAAGATATTGCTGTGAAAAATCGTGCAGCATTAGATGAAATTCCACAGTTAACAGTTGATTGGATGGGTGCGGAAGCGAAACAGCTGGAAGTACTAACAAAGTTTACGGATTTATTTCGTTAAATAAAGGGAGGTTAATATACCTCCTTCTAGTTTTCATAGAGAAGGGTTGAAATCGTCATGATAATGGAAGGAAGACGAGCTTTTGGATTTTTACTAACAATTGTCATCATATTTGCTATCGCACCGTTGATGGCCATTTTATTTTATACCTTTATAAAAGAGGGACATGTTGATATTTCACAGTTTAGTCGAATGTTTGCACACGATAGAATATGGAAAACACTTGGGAATTCGATGGTTTTAGGGGTTTTCGTTATTATTGGGACAACAATTATCGCATTACCTATGGCTTTCATTCGCACGAAAACAAGTTTATCTCAATATGAATGGCTCGATATAGTGTTAACAATTCCATTTATGACACCTCCCTATATTGGTTCAATGGGCTGGATTTTGTTTATGCAGCACAATGGTTTTTTACAGCAGCTTATTCCAAGTGCTGCTTGGATGACAGATTCCTTCTTTTCCTTATTTGGCATGGTAGTGATCATGTGCTTACACCTGTTTCCATTTTTGTATTTAATGCTGAAAAATACATTGCTTCGCATAAATGGCTCATTTTTAGATGCAGCGCTGATTTTTGGGCGAAGCTCTTCGCAAAATTGGCTAAAGGTTGTGTTACCCCTTTTATTTTCAAGCTATGTTTTGGGAAGTCTGCTTATTTTTATTAAGACGCTTGCTGAATTTGGAACGCCAGCTACATTCGGCAGTCGAATTGGGTTTCAAGTGTTTACAACCGAAATTCATTCCTATTTATCAAGATGGCCAGTCGATATTCGCATGGCAACCTCGCTATCCTTATTCTTATTGTCTGTTTGCTTAGTCATTTGGTATTTCCAAAATCTCATTGGACGCAAATACACATATGGTGTGCTATCAGGAAAAACACCTGCTAGACGTGAGATCAAAGACAAATGGTATATAAAAACAGCTTCGTGGACTTTTGTAGGGCTTGTCGTATTGCTATCTATCGGCATTCCTTATTTCTCTATTATCGTGACCTCTTTGCAAAAGGTACGGGGAGATGGTTTACAGGCAGGGAATTTCAGTTTGGCTTCTTATCAAGAGGTCTTCACTAGTGGAAGCGCAGGATTGACAGCATTTTTAAATAGCCTCGTTTTCTCTATCATGACGGCCTTGATAACCGCCATAATAGGATTATTCATCGCTCTTTATATTAAAAAAGGTGAAACGAGAAAGCAGCAAATATTAGACTTCTTTAGTTTAATGCCTAATATTATTCCGGGGATTGTCTTTGTTGTAGGTTTAATTATGTTTTGGAATGCTCCTTGGCTTCCCGCAACGATTTATAACACAAAGGCAATGGTAGTAGTCACATACTGTGTATTGTTTTTGCCTTATTCGGTGCAGTATATAAAGTCTTCTTTTTCACAATTAGATGCCTCTATCTTTCAATCAGCCGCTATTTTTGGACGTAGTAACATGGCTGTTTATCGTCGTATCATCCTACCACTTTTGATGCAGGGTATTTTAACGGGAATGATGATGACCTTTATTATTTCAATGCGAGAGCTTGTAGCTGGCCTTTTAATTTTGCCACCATCAGTAGAGACAGGGGCAACCTTTATTTATAGCCAATTTGAGCAAGGTAATGTAGGGGTTGGGATGGCAGTAGCTGTTATAACCGTCCTTATGACAGTTATTTTTATGTTCCTATTAGGTTGGCTGCAAAAACGAGGAGGGCAGGCCAATGCTTAGTGTTGAAATTTTAGGTGGTGTAGGCGAATATGGGCGCAATTGTTTTTATATTGAAAATCAGAGGCAGGCCATTTTATTGGATTGTGGCATTATGAAAGATACACAAAAAACGCCACCAAATATTACATCTAATCATATTGAAAAGCTAGCTGCTGTCTTTATTTCTCATTCGCATATTGATCATGTAGGGGCATTGCCATTACTACAGAACATGGGCTATACGGGACCGATACTAATGAGTCATACAACTGCTCAGCAGCTTCCACTGCCTCTTCCACAAGTCCGAACTTTCTATCCAGATACGGTTGGAAAATGGATAGAGGTCAATGAATATCTTGCCTTTCAATGGGGATATAGTGGGCATTTAATTGGAAGCGTGTGGTACAAAATTCGTTTCTTTGATGAAATGATTTTTTTCTCTGGTGATTATGTAGTCGATTCGTATTTATTAAAGGCGACCTTGCCAGAGGAGGATGGAACGGTTTATGATGTAGCGTTTATTGATAGTGGACATGCGGAAAAATGCATTCGAAATCTTGAGGTGTTACAGCAAATGGCTATGTATGTAAAGGCTCATCCCAATCATTCATTTATATTCCCCTCCTCTTTTTCGGGCAAAACAGTTGATATTATGACGTATCTATCCGAACATACAACTCGAGCCATTCGTGTAGATGCAAAGCTACAATCTTTATTGGCGCATTATGAGGAAGAGCATGAAAATATTTGGCCGAATAAAGTGATGCTTTTAGAACGACTCAAGCAAAAACAGGACAGTGACCATGTATTGTATTTTGTCTCAGAGCAGGATGCGGCTCAAGTGGAGGAGCTTGCAAAGGATTATCCGACGGCAATTTTTGTTCATACAGGTTATTCTCGTCATGCTTACAATCCAGCTAGCTTAAAGCATATCTCTGAGGAATTCTTCTATAAAACACATCCAGACTATTGGGATGTAGTGGCACTGTCGCAGAGTCTTCGTGCACGACAAACGATCTATTTTCACAGTACACATACAAATTTAACAACAACATTTCCGAAGGAGGAATTAAAGCATGACTAAACTAAAAAATTGGGCATTATATATATGTGTCTTGGGCTTGATAGTGATGAGTATGATGAGTGTGAATACAACACAAGCGAAAGCAGCCATTGAGCCAGGCCATGAAATTAAATTCAATATTAAACCTGAGATTTTTAAGGAATCAACTATTGTCCAGGTTTTTCAAGCAACTAAAAAGGATGACGTAAAAGTTTATTTTTATGATACGCTTGACCAATCGTTTCTCCATAATGATTATATACATCGCTTACGTGTATATAAGGGTAGTAATAAAATGGATGTAACCTACAAAAAGCGTTTTTTAAACACACCTTTAAGTGAAGCAATGGCAGAAACTATGAATCATGGTTTTACTGGTTCTGAGTCAAATTATAAGTTTGAGCTAGATATTAAGGGAGATCATCGTACATTTACGATTAGCCGGAAGGAATCCTTGAAGACTTCTGCTGAGGTCTCTTATGATTCAGTAGATACAAATGTTGCTAAAAAACTCATTCTTGAAAATGCGCCAAAGAAAATTGTAAATTGGAACTCCGAAGCATGGTATAAAAATACGTTGTCTCAAGTTGTCGTATATGGGCCTGCTAGTGCTATGACCTATAAAGGAAGCTTTTTAGGACATGAAGCGGATATAGAGGTATGGCAGTACAAAGGAGACATTATGGTTGAACTTTCTACGAAGGTAGATGATGCGGCTCAAGCAGCTACTATAGAAAAGCAATGGTATGAGCAGCTATTATCCACTGGCTATCTAAGTGGGGATCAACGTGGTAAAACGGCATTTGTTATGGATAAATGAATAGGACGGTAATGATTTCGCCTCATATAGAAATGAGGCGAAATTTTTCTTTGGCCACAGAGAGATTAAAAAAGTAGGTCAATGTTTGTTCTAACTTTGATAATTTCGCTTACACTTACTATAGGACAAACTTTGGGTGATATGAGGGGGAAATAACATAGCGAAAAAAATGGGCATTGTTACACTACTACTTTTCGGTGTTTACGTGCTTTGTATGTACTGGTATATATTCCAGAGCGGCGGTGGTAAAATACCGAGTGCCTTACAAGGAACGGCTGCAGATCCAGTGATGTTTATGTCTGGCAAGGAGCTTTTTTTAAGTGGTGAATATTCAAAAATACGGAACTTTTTATTCTTTGTAGCCACCCCTTTAGAATGGCTTATTTACTTCTTTATTTTACTAATGGGTGTTTCCCGGTATTTCGAAAAAGTGACGACCTCCCAAACGAAGTGGAAGCTATTGCAAAATGCAGGCTACTTATTCCTATTATCTTTATTACTCTATATCGTGCTATTCCCGCTTGACTATTATCGCTATCATCTTAGCAAAAGCTATGGTATCAGTACACAAGCATTTGCATCTTGGATGAAGGATGGTGTCATTGATTTTTGGGTGAACTTTGGCACTAGCTTGATTATTGTTACGGTGATTTATTGGCTCATTAAAAAGAGTGAAAAAAGGTGGTGGCTCTATGCTTGGCTTTTAACCATCCCTTTTACAATCTTTGTGATGTTCATTCAGCCAGTTGTCATTGATCCTTTGTATAATGATTTTTATCCATTAAAAAATAAAGAGCTGGAAACAAAGATACTTTCACTTGCTACACAGGCCAATATTCCGGCAGAGCATGTTTATGAGGTTAATATGGCAGAAAAGACAAATGCCTTAAATGCTTATGTGACAGGAATTGGGAGCAATTCGAGAATTGTGCTATGGGATACTACATTAAATAGGCTAACGGACAATGAAATTTTATTTATCATGGCACATGAAATGGGACATTATGTAGAAAAGCATATTTATTTTGGCATTGCAGGCTATTTATTGCTAATACTGATAGGGCTATGGCTCACGGCGAAAATTATGCGTCGCTTGATTTCACGGTATGGGCAGGTTTTAAAAATTAATAAAATCAGTAGCATTCGTTCCTATCCATTATTTTTACTCATTACCTCTATTTTACTATTTGCCTCCAATCCAGTATCCAATTTTATATCAAGGTATCAGGAAACGAGAGCCGACCAATATGCGATTAACCTTATGAATGATCGAGAAGCGGCTGTAACAGCCTTTCAAAAGCTAACGATTTCAGGCTTAAGTGAAGTGAACCCGCCACTCTTAGTGAAGTGGTTCCGTTATACACATCCACCGATGCTAGAGCGAATCTATAAAGTTGCGGATACCGGGGAACATAAACAAAATATGCCTTTAAAGGAAGAACAGAAGAAAAAGTAAGAGGATAGGTTTTTCATGAGGAGAAATTGGGTAGTCTATGACAAAGATGTATCAAAATTTGGTCGTTGATTGATAGGGGATAGCATTATGCGAAATGTGATTATAATTACACTTTCTTCCATTTTAGTGGCCTTTGCCTATAATTATTTATTGATTCCCCATGAAATCTTGAGTGGTGGTTTGAGTGGTATTGCCATCATGCTTGGCATTATTACCCCTTTGAATACAGGCGTGTTAAATTTACTGCTTAACCTGCCTTTACTGATTTTAGGTGTGATGAAGCTCGGCAAGCGATTTATTAGCTACACCATTCTTTCGGTCGCTGTGTTGTCAGTGAGTTTATATATTATTCCAATACACAAAGCGACACAAGAGCCGATCCTCGCGTCCTTATTTGGTGGTGTTATTGTAGGCTTTGCAATGGGCATGATTTTCCGAGCAGCTGGCTCTTCAGGGGGCTTTGATATTATTGCTATGCTACTTAGTCGCAAACGCGATTTTCCACTCGGTACGTTAATTGCCGCTATGAATGGAATTGTAGTGGCTGCTTCTGGCTTTGTCTTTAGCTGGGATGCAGCATTGTTAACCCTTGTGTCCATTTATGCAACTGGAAAAGTAGTGGATACAATTCATACAAGCCATATTAAATTAACGCTAATGATTATTACGAGTAAAGGGGAAGAGGTCAAACAGCAGCTATTAGAAAAGCTACATCGTGGGGTAACAATTATCGATGCAAAGGGAGCGTATTCAGGCGAGGGTCGGAAAGTATTAATTACAGTGATTACGCGTTACCAGCTAGCTGATGTGAAAAGCACGATTAAGGAGACTGATCCAAAGTCGTTTGTGAATATTTTACAGACGACGGAAGTAATCGGGATGTTTGATCGTGGTACAACTAAATAATGCTATTCTCTACACACGTTTTAGATTATACTTACCATAATCGAACGTGTGTTTTTATTTTGAGGAGGGGATCGTAAAGATGGAAAAAGAAATAATTCATGCTTACTGTATACAGCTTCATGGAACAACGTATGACTATCAAGAGGAGTGGCAAGCAGATCGCTATCATATCGGTGGAAAAATGTATGCCATGCTTGGAGGAAACAGAACGGGTAAGCCTGTGCTTACATTGAAATGTGAGCCTTCTCGAGCGGAGGAATTACGAGAAGCCTATGCAAGCATTATACCTGGTTACTATATGAATAAAACCCATTGGAATTCCATTTATATGGATGCTGAGGATGTCCCGATGGAGTTGGTAGAGCATCTTATCCAACATTCCTATGAGCTTGTTTTCAATAAATTAACGAAGAAAGCACAGCAGGAAATTCAAATTCAATTGATTGGCAATGCATCAAACAAGTAATGAATAGCGCATTTACCTTTTTGGCATATGCGCTATTCTATTATGACTAATTATAACCGCGCTCACCATAAGGATTTAGCGTGTCGAGCCATTTTTGCTCTAGCTTTTCAAGCTCTTTTTTGGCATCGAAATAACCCTCTTCCTTCTTCTTTAAATACTCAACGATTTCCACCTCAAAGGCTTCTTGACCATATAAATTGTAATCTGCCTGAAGCTCCTTGTTCGTATGTGTATTGGTTTTTAGCATAAATTGAAAGCCGTTTAAACGCTTTAAATTATTAAAGCTCCCCACAAATACTTTGTCTGTTTGTGTATTGGTCATTGTAAAAACGCCAGCTTCAATTTTCATCTCTTTATACATTTCTTTTAACTCTTTTTTATGATCCATTTTAATAACCTGCTTTCTTAATTTTTTACCCAATAGGCACTACCATCTGCTTTGCGGTCCAGAAAACCGTATTCAATTAAGTAACGACGTATATGAACATAGTCTTCATACATCGGCTTGATCACTTCATTTAATTCTTTTTCAGTATAATGCTTTTCCTTGTCAAAAAGATTTGCGATAGCACGCAGTACTACAATTTTCTGCTTTTCACGCTTTGGAAAGCGTACCAGTTCCTTTCCAACGCCATTTGGAAATAATTTTGCTAATAATTGCTGTTCTTCCGTGAGGGTTACGTTATAGCGATCGTCGACCATAGTAGCTGTTTTATGAATAGGCACAAATGGTTCCTCCTTCTGATCTTGTTCTTTTAGTAACTCCATCATCACCATCAATGTTTTGGCTTGGCGTTCCTTTTCTTTTAAAGCAAAACGGTGGTGGCGAATCGTTGTGGCACTGCCAATCTCTAATTCTTCTTTTATCTCCTGATCTGATTTTCCCTCGTAAAATAAGCGTAAAATATGGCTTTGATGTTCTGTTAAGCCTGTCATTTTTTTATTGAGACCGTTTAAATAATGAAAAACAGATTGGTGAGACAATATGATATGGTGCTGCATCATTTTTTCTGCTTCATATAATAAGCCCTCTTGAGGATAAATAATGCCTTTTTCTACTTTTTCTCCGCATAGTAGACAGGTGAAGTGTGTCGATTGATCAATATATCCCTTTTTAAGATCATCGATAGGAGCTTGCCAAAATAATTCATTTACATCCATTGCAACCTCTCCTTATTAAAACAAACGAATTTTATTTTTGTTTGCTATTTTATATTTAAAATAACAAAATGTTTGTTTGAATGCAATAAAAAACACATCGTCTTCTAAACGATGTGTATAATTGTTACCTAATATTTAATTATATTTTCTTTTAAATAGAATCATAGATGCTAGAGAAAGAACTACGATTGTACAGGCAATCACAATTAGACTTGTTGTGGAGCTAAGTATATGTCCATTTAGTTCATAAACAATGCCATAATTCATTTTATAATCTTCCACATAAGAAACGGGCACACCATCAAAAACATTTGCAATAGAGCTCTCCATAAAAGCATTGCGTAATAATAGTGTTGTATGGCTAATTGGAAAGTACATGATTACATGTTGAGCAAAGCTTGGTAGAGCCCCAAGAGGTACATAAACACCACATAAAAATCCAAGTAATGTACCAACAATTGTGCCGAGTGTTGAGAAAGCATTTTGGGTCGACACAAATAACGAAAGAAATAAATTAAAAACACTTGCAAGCAAGACAGATAAAAACAGTATGCTCAATACCTGAATAAAATCCCCAAAACTTAGAAGCTTACCTCCTGTTGTGACAATAAAGATTTCACAGCCAATGAGCGCGATAAAGGAAAAAATACAGCCGATAATAAATGCATTGAGTACATAGCTCAACTGAATGGTTGCACGAGAAAGAGGAGCTGTTAAAAAGTCGGCTTGTACCTTGGATTCTTGGTCTTTAACAGCGATACCATAGGCACCAAGTGTAGTCGAAACAGCAATCATGGATAGTAAGCCTGCTACAAGCCACTCATTGACCATGGTGATCAATTCAGGAGTAGCTTCTGTTAGTTGTTCAATGGCATCTACCTGCATTTTTTGGAGAAAGACAGCGTACAGCACAATGACAATAATGACAGACAGTAGGGAGAAGAACACCTGTGTTTTATCCCGTCTAAATATTTTGTTATTACGCAGAACTAAACTAATTAATGCCTCCACTACGCAACCTCCTCCTCTGCCATAATATGAAGAAAGACATCATCCATTGATCCTTTAATGACTTCGAAGGAGGCGATAAGTGGTTCAGCCTCTTTTAAAAGGGGAAGCGCTTGTAAGGTAGATGTTAAACGGATGGTGTATATCCCTTGATTCTCTGTGTAGGAGATCGCATTTTCCTCAAGAAACTTCACACCCTCCTGTGCATTTTGAAAAACGAGAGCCATTGAATCATAGGCATATTTTGTTTTTAGTGCATCGGGCGTTCCCTGTGCGACAATTTTACCTTGCTTTAAGACCGTGACTTGGTGAGCGACTGCCGCTTCCTCCATATAATGGGTCGTTAAAAAAACAGTCATATTAGTTTCCAGTTGAAGCTGCTTGATTGCCTGCCAAACAAATTGACGTGTTTGTGGATCTAAACCCGTTGTAGGTTCATCCAGAAATAAAATACTTGGACGATGAATCAGTGCACGAGCAATATCTGCTCGCCTTTTTTGTCCCCCTGATAATGTTCCATATTTTTTCTTTTCAATATCCTCTAAATGCAAATAGGTGGAAACAAATTGATAGTTATCGGTAAGCTGTGCTTTCGATAAACCATATGTTTTCCCTCGATGGAGGATATTTTCACGTACAGTTAATCGCTCATCTAATAGACTTTGCTGGAAAACGACACCAATAGATTTACGGATATCCGCGTTATCATTGCTTGCGTCGAGTGTGAAACCATTAATAGTTACTTGACCACTCGATTTTTTTAGTAAAGTACATAGTATTTCAATCGTTGTAGATTTACCTGCACCGTTTTCACCTAAAAAAGCGAAGAGGGTGCCTTGTTCGACTGTAAAAGAAATACCTTTGACAGCTTGCTGTTCTCCATACTGTTTACATAAATTTTCAACTTTTATCGCAAACGTCATAAGTGGTTAATCCCTTCTCTTTTGAATTTCTTTATTGATTTTTTCAATATCCCTTAATTGAAATACGTAAAGAATACACCAAACAATAGCATAAATAATAACTTCACTTATAAGCACATAGGACACTCCTGAATGTTCAAACCAATTACCAAAATAGCCTGCGGTTAGCACGCATGCTGTTACAGCCATGAAATGTAAAAGAAGCTGAACTGTAAAAGGCAGTGGCTCAATATCAAAAATGAAGGATAGCAAACCAATAGCAATTCCAAGAATGGCTGCGATCACAATTTGCTCCAATAACTCTGTTCCTGACATAACCCCATTGTTTGATAGTACACTTAACGTCACTAAGACATAAGAAGAGCTGAGAGAAATGAGTAGACCGATAATCATCATGCGTAAATACTTCATGCTATGAATCCCTCCCAATACCTAAGTGTCTCTTTAATTCTTTTAAATATTTTCGGCTGACATGAATGGCTACGTCATTTTCAAGTAATAGTTGTGTAGTGCCAATTTTGCCCATTTGAATAGAGGATATTTTATGGATATTGACGAGTGTAGACTTACTCACGCGCACAAAATCTTTGGCTAGCTGAGCCTCTAGCTCATATAATTTTCGCTTTGACTCAAACTCTTGCTCATCTGTCTGCAAAAATACTTTAGCATCCTCTGCGTAAATGGAATAAATATCGGAAATTTTTAATAGATGAATTTCCTGTTGATCATACCCATCTAGCATCGTCGTTTGGGCTGCTTGAAGCTGTTTCATCAATCTTTCAATTTGCTCATTATACTCCTTGGCATGAATATGAACCTCTGTTTCTTCGAGCTCATGATTGATGGTTAAATGAATTTTCATAGGAGGCCTCCTTTAAAAACGCTGAATCAGGTATTACTAATGTAGCATAGATGTTTTTAACAAGGATAAATTGTTCGATAAGAGGTTTTATTTGATGGATAACAGGTTCATTTTAAGCGATAGCATACAGCTCAAAGTCAGTCCACTAGAAAATGCGGATTATAAAGGTCATAATAGGTTTATCGAGTTGAAGGGGTTGCTACCATGTTTGTTTTTGATAAGCATATGTTCATCACATTATGCATTGGATTAATAGGTGCTGTAGTTTTTCAATTTTTACATATACCGATGCCTTGGCTGTTAGGAGCGATTACAGCGGTGCTCACCGTGCAGCTATCCACCAACGTCCAATTAAAATGGCATCATTCTTTCCGCAATTTTGGTTTAGTCGTAGCGGGTTATTCTATCGGCTATGCCTTTACACCAGAAGCAGTACAGGACATCAAGCTTTTTTTAGGAAGCATGGTCGTGTTAAATATCATATTTATTTTGTTATTTTTTGCAGTAAGTTTCCTTGTTGCCAAGCGTACAGATTTGGATTTTGCGACTGCCTTAACATGCTGTGTTCCTGGGGGCATGTCGCAGGTTGTGGCATTTGCGGAAGAGCAACAAGAGATGGATATGGTGGTCATCACATTCTTTCAAATCCTCCGCGTCCTTTTAATCGTTGGCTTTGTTCCTTTAATGGTGGCAGGAGCGGGTGGCAATAGTTCTATGATTGATGGAACATACACATGGAACCTTGTTGGTATACTTGTGGTATGTGGTGGCGCAGGGTGGCTAGCACAAAAGCTAAAAATTCCAACAGGCTATATGCTAGGCCCCGTGTTTTTACTAATGGGCGTTAATATGGCAGGGATAGAAGTACCAAAATTACCATTATCACTTCTGCATATTGCTCAACTCATGCTAGGAATTTATATCGGATTATTATTGAAAAAAGAGGATTTACATTTATCGAAGAAGCATATCTTTTATGCGTTTGTTTCAGCGGGCATTTTTATAGGGGCAGCCTATGGTTTAACATTTGTGATGGCAGCGTTGTACAGCCTTGATTTTAGGACAAGCTTTTTAAGTATTGTTCCTGGTGGTCTTGATCAAATGGGGATTATTGCCGCTTCAGTCCATGCAAATGTCACGATTGTCACGGCCTTTCAGCTTTTTCGTGTCCTAGTTGTCTCGATTTTCCTGGTGCCTGTGGTAAAAATATTTGTGAAAAAAGTGAAAACATGAGGGGCTATGAATCAACCTCTCATGTTTTTCTTTGTGCGAATTTCAAATAGAACTTTGGAATAATGATAAATGAACGTTAAATTTTCCCTTTCCAAATAATTCGAATAATGCTATGATAGTCATAACTATTATGAACGGAGGTGAAAAGGAATGAATAAAAACGCTACGAAAACATGTGTAAAAGTGGATACGGCTATGTATTTTGCACGTGTGATTACTTTCGATTTTGCGAACAACGGGATAGGTCTGTCCATTTTTAAGCAAAATCAAATAACAAACGTAGCGAATTAACCATTCTTTTTCACACATTTAATTGAGAAGAGGACTGCTTGTTAATGAGCAGTCTTTTTTGTGTTGTAAAGATGTTTTCGCACGTTTCATTGGAGGAAAAAACGATGCAAATGAAAGCTGAACAAATCCAAAAAATTATGGGTGGGAATATATTATTCGAGAACTTACAGCTTGAGGTAAATAGTGGCGAACACGTGGCGATTGTTGGTGTAAATGGCAGTGGTAAAACGACTTTATTACAACTGCTTGCAGGGGTAGAGATACCAGACAAGGGACGAATTATTAAAAGTAAAGAAGCGACGATTGGCTATTTACATCAAATTCCACATTATCCACTACATGCTGTGAAAGAAGTGCTGGAGGAAGCATTTGCGGATATTTATGCAATAAAGGCAAAAATGACGGTACTTGAGCAAGAGATGCAGTCGACGGTCACGGATAAAATATTACTGCAATATGGGCAATTGCAGGAGCAATTTATGCTATTAGGGGGCTATGAAGTAGATGCGCAGCTGGCAATGATTGCAAATGGACTGGGTATTTCAGATATGCTAGAGCAGCCATTTAGTAGTTTAAGTGGTGGGGAAAAAACAAAGGTTATGCTTGGACAAATTTTATTGAAAAAGCCCACTATTTTGTTATTGGATGAACCAACGAACCATCTGGATATGCAAGCCATTGAGTGGCTTGAACATTATGTGCGAAACTTTGAGGGGATTGTCATTGTCGTATCCCATGATCGTCAATTCATGAATCAAGTAGCCCAGAAGATTATAGAAATCGAGGATGGGGAGGCTTTTACGTATAACGGCCATTATGATGCTTATATAGCACAAAAAGAAGCAAAAATTGAGCAACAGTTTGCAAATTATGAAGAGCAGCAAAAGAAAATTAAAAAGATGCAAGAAACAATTAAACGATTAAAGCAGTGGGCAAATGAGGCGAATCCACCAAACGCATCGATGCATCGACGTGCTAAGAGTATGGAAAAAGCATTAGCACGTATCGAGCGAGTAAAGAAGCCTCTCGCTAAAAAGAAAATGAATTTAGCGTTAACGATGGCTGAACGCAGTGGTAAAGAGGTTGTGCTCTTGCAAGCCATTGATCATGGCTTTGATAAGCCTTTATTGAAGGACAGCAATCTAGCTGTTTATTTTGGCGAAAGATTAGCAATTGTTGGGAGCAATGGTAGTGGAAAATCAACATTATTAAAAATGATGTTAGGGGAAATCATTCCTAATCAGGGAGTGTGTCAGATTGGAAGCAATGTGAAATTTGGCTACCTTTCCCAGCAATTTGAACATCAAAATCCTGCTATACGATTAATTGATGCCTTCCGTGAAAGTGTCGCCGTATCAGAGGCGGAAGCTCGCCATATACTCGCACGATTTTTGTTCTATGGCTATGATGTCTTTAAAAAAGTGAAGGACCTAAGTGGTGGAGAAAAAATGCGTCTTCGTTTAGCACAATTAATGCATGAGGATATCAATGTTTTAATTTTAGATGAGCCAACGAACCATTTAGATATTGAAGCAAGAGAAGTATTGGAAGAGACACTAGAATCCTTTGAAGGCACGATTATTGGGGTGTCGCATGACCGCTATTTCTTACAGAAAATTTTTACGAAAACGGCGTGGATTGAAAACCAGGCTATTCAGGTTTTTGAGGGAGATTACGAGTGGGCTAGAGGAAAACGACAGGAACTTGCAATGAAAATGATTGAAAAACAACCAGTCAATAAAACGCAGCCACCTAAAAAAGAATTACCGATTGAACAACAAATTGAAAAATTAGAGACAAAACTACAACAACCATCGCTTGCTAAAGAACAACGGCAGAAGCTTGAACTGCAATTAGAACATTTATATGAAAGATGGTTAGAAGGGGGTACAGAGCATGTTTAATTTAGAACGCATTATGCAACTTGATATAGAGTATGTGAAGAGTTTCAGTGAAGTGGAGGTTTGTAAGGAGGGGGTCTTATTTTACAATCAGGCTATCCCAACCTATTACGATGCAAATCATGCACAGATTTGGAGAAAGATTGCACAACCTGATTTATTTTTACAAGGCATCAAAGATTTCTACCAATCAAAGTCTCTGATTCCGCGGATTTATTTATATAATCTGGAAGAAAACCAGCTATGTATAGAGGCATTAGAGACGCACGGCTTTCAATATGAGCATTTTGTCAACGAAATTCAGTACTGGGACGGTGAATATGCGATACTTCCACCTAATCCTGCCATTCAAATTGAGCGTGTAACGGATGCAAATAGGGAGGAAGCATTAGCAGTAGAAATGAGCATTGCTGCATTTGGGGATCCTTCATTAATAAAAAAGGCCTTTGAGCAAACCTATCATTCGCCACTTTTTACGTATTATCTATTAAGACTAGATGGGGTGGCGTGCTGCTCAGCATCTATTTTTGTGTCAGGAAATCAAGGAAGGATTGAAAGTGTTGCAACAACTGAAAGCTATCGTGGTCGTGGTTTAATCGGCTATATGCTGCAACATATCCAACAGCAATCGGTCGAGCTGGGATTGGACGATCTTTGGATATTACCGATTAGTGAACAGGTTGCCAAAGTCTATGAGAAGGCGAATTTTAAATCGGTGGGCTCCATTGCATCGATTCATGCGTTTACTGAAGGAAAAAGCATTCAAGACATCCGCCAACAGGCTTAAATAGCTACACATAAAGCTCGCCAAATTCCTGTAGTGCTTACAAGGAATTTGGCGATTTTTTAGATCTGTACTTGCCAATATTGATACAAGTTGCTTTGATGAAGGGATGCTTTAAAATATAATCAGCAAAAATTATTTTCCTGCTCCTGTAGCACGATAGCTGCTCATTACGACATCAAATTCCTCAGGCCTCAGTTAACAGCATTGTTTTTAATCCATTGTCATCTATTGTTTTGATATGAATTTGCGAGATGCAACCATACATGGGTTTTTGGAGCAGGTGGATAGGTGTTAAAGGATAAGTAGGAATAAATGAAAACTAGTAAAATCGTGAATAGTATCGACTATTCACGATTTTTGTTTTATTGTTAAAAAGAAGGATTTTCAATTATTAAAAGTTTTTTACTTGAAAAAATGACGTATTCGATTTATTGTCTTTAGAGATACTTGTTTAATGGACTTGGAGGATATGAAATGCACGGAATTTATATACGCTATAATGTCTCAGATGAAACCCAAGCAGCACAATGGCCCAAAAAAATGGATGCATTTGCGTATGTTCAACGAGGAAAACCACAACAAGACAATGATAACTTGCTGTCAAAAGAGGAGCTAAAAAGCCATGCAATTCGCTATATTAAAAGCTTGAAAGACAATGCAAGTGTCCATTTAGTAGAGCAGCGCAACGGTGAAATTGAACATTTTGATCGACGCTATATGGAATCATTAAAGTTAAAGGAAAGCATCGATTCACAACTTATTAATCTAGAAGAAATACGCTTATTATTGCAATTAATGAATGTCTTGAATTTATCCCATGCTTTTGGAGAAAATGCTGGAAAGCTCTTACGTCAAATAACGCCGTATGCCAAAGAGGTAGAGCATCCAACATTCCAAACAACACGCGTCGAGCGCCATTTTTATTCGGAACTTATAGAACAAATAGAAATGGTTTACGCACGAATTATGCGTCAGCACAACCCATCTACTACGGAAATGCAACAATCAGAAAAGCTATGGACAACAGTCTGTGAGCAAGCAATAGAAAAAGTAGAAGCACGAATCGAACGTTTATCTTCTATTAAGTTAAAGCATGAGAAAAATTTACTAGAGTTTAGTCACTTAAAACAGCAAAATATCGAAGCGAAGGAACGCTTAGATCTAGCTGTCCATGAACTGGATGCCATTTTAAATGTATTAGAATCATAAGAAAAGCATGTCTCTGTCAAAATCGGAGACATGCTTTTTATGTTGTTGTCGGATAGAAGGACAAAAGTGACGGATAGTGCTGTGAATGTAGCGGTTAGCAATGCGAAAGTGGTGGATAGCTTCGTAAGATTGACGGATAGCTATGCTTTACTTCGCTTTCCCCTCTGTTTGATCTCGCTTAGTTTGGCGTGAAAGGCGGATTAAATCCAATCCAAGCAGCACAACAATAATATAGAATAGAGGACTTGTGAACGATAAGCCAATTTGTGACTGACCGCCAAGTAATGTTAAAACAATCCATAATCCAACTGTATACAATGTTAATCCGATATAAGCCTTTTTTGATAATCTTTTATATCTACCCTTGTCGAAGGCTAGCTGAATGATGACAAGCCCAACTAATATAAGCAATATTATTTTTTTAGTCAGCATCGCAGCAATAGCTGTTTCAGGGAAGAAATCATTAACGAATAATAATGTGAAAAATAATAGAATAACAAAATTTAAGAATGTCGAAAGCTTCATGCCATTTCTCCTTAGTTGTCAGAATACTTTTCTATTGTAACATGGTTCTAATGAAAGCAAAAAATAATACTTTAAAGAAGAGTTTGAAAAATTTTGAAACTTTTCCTGAGGTACATCCGTATAGTAGGTAATATGATGAAAAGGGGTGAGCAACTTGACGCTATTTGGCTATTCACTCGAGCAGATCTTTTTGGTGGTTTTGATTTTCGCCGGCCTTGCCACAGTATTGGTTATGTTTTTTGGTGATGCAGTCGAAGGTATTGGGGAAGGACTGCCCATTTTTAATCCGAGTGTCATTCTATCTTTCATTACGTTGATGTCAGCAGCAGGTTTTATCTTAGAAAAACTAGCCTGGTTCTCTAGCGTTTGGAACATCATTGCTGCATGTATCATCGGCGCTATTTTAAGTTCCATCTTTTATTTATTTGTCCTCGTTCCGCTACGTTCAGCTGATGTTTCATTAGCTTACACAGAGGAATCGCTGGGCGGCCAATTAGGAAGAGTTATTGTGCCAATTCCAGTAGATGGTTTTGGCGAGGTTGTTATCGAAACGACAAGTGGTATGATTTCAAAACGAGCAACGGGCTATGATAATGAAGCCATTGACTATGATGAAACCGTACTTGTTGTGGATGTGAAGGACGGAACACTTTTTGTTAGAACGTACGAGAAAAAATTTGTTTAAAGGAGAGATATGTCTATGTCAACCGATATTTTAATTGTTTTAGGAATTGTAGCATTTGTTTTAATTGCCCTAGTTGGCTTATATGTGACAAAGTATCGTACGGCGGGTCCTGATGAAGCACTGATTGTGACAGGTAGCTATCTCGGCTCTAAAAATGTACATAAGGATGAGTCGGGAAATCGTATTAAAATCATTCGTGGGGGCGGTACATTTGTCTTCCCTATTTTCCAACAAGCACAGCCGTTAAGCTTACTTTCTAGTAAACTAGAAGTGACAACGCCTGAGGTGTATACAGAGCAAGGTGTTCCTGTTATGGCAGATGGTACAGCTATTATTAAAATTGGCGGTTCCATTTCAGAAATTGCGACAGCAGCAGAGCAGTTTTTAGGAAAGCAAAAGGCGGAGCGCGAAGGGGAAGCACGTGAGGTGCTAGAAGGTCATTTACGTTCGATTTTAGGATCCATGACGGTTGAAGAAATCTATAAAAATCGTGATAAATTCTCCCAGGAAGTTCAACGTGTTGCTTCACAAGATTTAGCGAAGATGGGTCTTGTCATTGTATCCTTTACGATTAAGGATGTACGAGATAAAAATGGCTATTTAGATTCACTGGGGAAACCGAGAATCGCACAGGTAAAACGCGATGCTGATATTGCGACAGCAGATGCAGAAAAAGAAACACGTATTAAACGTGCAGAAGCGTCTAAGGAAGCACAAAAGGCAGAACTAGAGCGTGCGACGGAAATTGCTGAAGCAGAAAAAGAAAATCAATTAAAAGTAGCTGAGTTCCGACGTGAGCAGGATATTGCGAAAGCCCGTGCTGACCAAGCGTATGAGCTTGAAACTGCTCGTGCAAAGCAGGAAGTAACAGAGCAAGAAATGCAAATTCGCATTATCGAGCGTCAAAAGCAAATTGAATTAGAAGAAAAAGAGATTTTACGTAGAGAAAAGCAATATGATTCTGAGGTTAAAAAGAAAGCAGATGCAGACCGCTATGCAGTGGAGCAAAATGCCGCAGCTGAAAAGATGCGCGAGCTTGCACAGGCTGATGCGGAGAAATATCGTATTGAATCATTGGCAAAAGCAGAAGCAGAGAAAATTCGTTTGGATGGTCTTGCCAAAGCAGATGCAGAGCGGGCACAAGGGGAGACAGAGGCTGATATCATTCGTCTTCGCGGTCTGGCTGAAGCTGAAGCTAAACGTAAGATTGCCGAAGCCTTTGAATACTATGGTCAAGCAGCTGTACTAGATATGGTTGTACGCATGATGCCAGAGTATGCAAAAGAGCTTGCAAGTCCACTTGGCAATATCGATAAGATTACTGTGGTCGATACTGGTGGTGGAGAAGGCAGTGGTGCTAATAAAGTGACATCTTATGCTACCAATTTAATGTCTACACTACAAGAGACATTGAAAGAGACTTCAGGTATAGATGTGAAGGAATTAATTGAAAGCTATGCTGGGAAGCACACATTGCGTCCAGAATTAGAGCAGATTGCTTTAGGACTTGAAAAAAAGCAAGCACCTGAAGAAACGAAAGAAGCGGTAGAGCAATCCTAACAAAAAGCGACCTGATGAGATATTTCATCAGGTCGCTTTTGTTATTGTTGTTGCTGCCATTCACTGACAAGCATGCCATAAATCACGTGATTTACATAATGATCGTAGAGCCATTCTGCAGCTCGAATGGTTCCTTCTTGCATGAATCCAAGACGTTCTGGGATTGCGCGACTTTTGTGATTGGCTTCCGCAACACGAATTTCAACTTTATGAAGCTTCAATGTTTCAAAGGCATATTGCAATAAAGCTTTTACCGTTTTCGTCATGATGCCATGTCCTTGTGCTCCTTCGCTCAACCAATAGCCAATAGTGCCGATTTTATTGCTCGGGTTAATCGCGTTAAAGCCTGCAATGCCAACAATTTCATTTTTAAAGAGAATGACTAGGGAGAGGCTACTGTTCGCTTCATGCCCCTTCATACAGCCCTCAATATAGGCTTTTGTATCTGCGAGCTCTTTCGTATTATCTAGCCATGGTAGCCATTCTTTCAGGTATTCCCTTGAGGCATCCGTTAATGCAAAAACCTTTTCTGCATCCTCAAGTGCGATCATCCGTAAAGCTAAATCTTGGTTAATGGTAATTTGCATGTTGTTCACCTCATTATTATTTTAACGCATCATGCATAAAGCCTTTCATTTCTCGGCTAAGTAGGGTTAATTCTTCTATAATTTCGCTGAAATCTTGGACGAGCTGTGCTTGCTCATTTGTGGCATCATTGATTTGTCCCATATTTTGTTTTAAATTATCTAGATTTCTATTGATATTCCGTAAGGATGACTCTATATTTTCCGTTGCGCTAGATGTCTCGAAGGACAATTTTCGAACTTCCTGTGCCACAATATTAAAGCCTGCACCATGCTGTCCAGCACGTGCAGCCTCGATGGATGCATTTAAACCTAGTAAATTAGTTTGGCGAGAAATACTTTTAATTAAATCAGTCACGGCATTTGTTTTTTCAGAATCCTCTAGGGCATGCTGTGCTTGCTTATTAATTTCCTCACTAGTGGCCGCTAACTCCTCGGAATGGGAAGCAATTGTATGTACTTTATCCTGTAGACTGTTGACGATCTTATCCATCGTAGCCATATAATCTTCAAGTTTGAGCTCATTATCTATTGGTAAGCCAAAAGCTAATGCACCAACTACTTGACCATTTTCACGAATGGGGAATGAAAAAGCATTGATTGCTACGCCGTAAACATCCTCTGGAATCACCACATCTGCATTTTGGCCATTAAAGGCGATGAAAACATTCTGGTCATTGGCATTAACTTTTTGTCCATCGTGATAACCGGAATCCACACGTTTACCTGCTAAATATTTAACGACTGTCTCACTTTCCTTTTCGACAACAGCTACAATGGCTTCTTGCTTTAATGCTAGATGAATATAAGGTGTTGCAAGGGCTAATGCTTCAATAATTTTCATAAAAATTCCTCCAAGTCTAGTCAATGAAAATGGTTGTGTCATCTGTCATCATTGTGACAATGGTTCTAGATGATTACTTTTACTGTAGCACAATATTTGCCAAGTCAAAATAGCTATTTATTTTTTATTAAAAGACGTTTATACAAATTTGACATGCTTTTATTTGTCAATTATTTTTTGTGATTCATAGGTGAAAATAATAGCTTTTTTGTCTAATTTTTGACGAGGAGACGTGTGTTTTGCGAAATATTGTATTAGAATAATAGTAGCATGGGGAAGAAGTTAAGGAGAGAGTTTCATGGACTATATACAAAAGGGAACGAGTGCGTTTCATAAAGCGAATTGGGCCTTATTTTTAGCAGGCTTTATTACGTTTGCTAACCTATATGTAACGCAGCCATTACTACCAACATTTTCAGAAGCATTTCACGTCTCACCAGCTGTAGCAAGTTTATCTCTTTCAGTAACTACCTTTGCATTAGCGGTGAGTTTAATAATTGTCAGTTCGTTATCAGAAGCATGGGGAAGAAAATCATTGATGACGATTTCTATTTTTGCAGCTTCTGTCCTGACACTAGCTCTTGCATTTTCACCTAACTTTGAAACAATTTTAGTTTTACGTGTTGTACAAGGCATCGTTTTTGCAGGTTTACCAGCAATCGCTATGGCTTATTTGGGAGAAGAGATGGAACCAGCAAGCTTAGGGGTTGCCATGGGCTTATATATTAGCGGTAATTCAGTTGGGGGACTTAGTGGACGAGTTATTATTGGTACCTTAACGGACCATTATAACTGGCATACAGGTATGATAGTACTAGGAGGAATCAGCCTGCTAGTTAGTTTATTGTTTGTCTGGATGTTACCAAGCTCCAAACATTTCAGCGCGCGACCTTTACAATTAAAAGCATTGACCAAAACCCTACTGCAACATTTAAGAGATCCTTCTATGCTGTGTCTTTATGGGATGGGGTTTCTTTTAATGGGAAGCTTTGTCACGCTTTATAATTATATTGGCTTTAAATTAATGGCTCCTCCCTATAATTTAAGTGCCACAATTGTAGGATGGATATTTGTCATTTATTTAGTTGGGACATTTAGCTCAGCATGGTTTGGCAGTTTAGCCGATCGTTTTGGTCGCCAACGAATGCTTTTACTGGCCATTGCTATTATGTTAGCAGGAGCTATAGTAACGCTCAACGGGCTCCTTACTTTAAAGATTATAGGGATAACAGTTTTTACCTTTGGCTTTTTTGCAGCTCATTCAATCGCAAGTGGCTGGGTGAGCAAACGAGCATCCCACGATAAAGCACAAGCATCTTCTCTCTATTTATTTTTCTATTATTTTGGTTCAAGTGTTGGAGGAACAGTAGGTGGCCTTTTTTGGATGAAATATGGGTGGATGGGTGTTATAGCGATGATTGCGCTGTTTTTATTCATTGCTTGTGTCCTATCATTTTTATTAAAAAGATTTATTGTTAGACAACGTATCACAACATGATATGAGGTGTCATTTTGCAGGAATTACTTTTCTATTTTTTCATTATTCTAGCAGCTTCTATTTTACAAACAAGTACAGGATTTGGTTTTTCTGTTATGGCAACGCCTTTTTTACTGTTGCTATTTACTCCACAAGAGGCGATGCAAATAAATATAATTCTGTCCCTTGCTATTTCGTTCTCTCTCGTATGGAAGGTGAGACATGATATTGATGTAGCTTTGCTTAAAAAGGTGATGATCGGTAGTGTTGTGGGTGCTCCATTTGGTAGTCTACTCTTTGCCTTAGTCGATGTGACGACATTTAAGCTGCTCATCGCTATCCTTCTTATAGGGCTTACGATTCTGTTGATTAAAAATCTCTCTATTCAACAAACAGGGAGTAGAGATTATGGCGTTGGTTTTATATCAGGTATGTTCACAACCAGTATTGGGATGGCTGGACCACCACTGTTACTCTATTTTGCGAGCACACATAGAGATAAAGAAACCATTAGAGCTGTTTCACTAGCCTATTATATTTTTATCTATCTTATTAGCCTACTTTCTCAAGTTATTTTTGAGGGTACAAGTAAAATGGTTTGGGTATATAGTATGTACGCCTTGCCCATTGTTTTCTTAGGGCTTATTTTTGGACAAATGCTATTTACTCGATTAAATCAAAAGTTGTTTAGAACATTAATTTATATTCTACTAGTAGCAGCAGGCTTAATTTTGTTGATCCAAAGTTTATGGACAATGCTATAAACAACAAAAAGAAGTATGGGGGATGATACATCCTCCATACTTCTTATTTGTTAACCCATAATATTGTAGCCAGCGTCGATGTAGATTGTTTCACCAGTGACACCACGGGATAGGTGAGATAGCATGACAATCGTCATATCTGCTACTTCGTCTTGTTGAACATTCCGTTTTAAAGGAGCTGTTTCTTCGATTTTGTGTAAAATTGTGTTAAAGGAAGGGACACCTTTTGCAGCTAGTGTACGAATAGCGCCAGCTGAAATAGCATTGACGCGAATATTATCTTGGCCGATATCAGCAGCAAGATAGCGCATAGAAGCCTCTAAAGCAGCTTTTGCTACGCCCATCACATTGTAGCCATCAAGTACTCGTTCTGCACCTAAGTAACTCATCGTAACGATAGAGCCACCCTCTGTCATGTATGGATGAGCTGCTTTTGCCGTCGAAATAAGTGAATAGGCGCTTGTATCTTGTGCAAATGCATAGCCTTCTCGAGTTGTTTCAAGGAAGCGGTTGTGTAAATCTTCTGCATGTGCAAAAGCCACTGAATGGACAATTCCATGAATAACGCCAACCTTTGAGCCGATTTCATCAAAAGCTGCTTTTGTGCTGTCATCACTATTCACATCACATTGAACAACAAGAGAATCAGATTGTCCGATATTTTCTAATTGTTTTTGTAATTTTTTTAATGAGCGTTCTTGACGATACGTGAAGATGACATTTGCCCCGACGTCAAATAAACGTTTTGCAATGCCCCAAGCAATACTGCGATCATTTGCTACGCCCATGACAACAATGTTCTTATCTTTTAATTGTAATAAATTATCCATCATTATGAAGAACTCCTTTGTGAGATAATATCTGTTATTAGTACCAACTACTAAAATCTTATCATACATAAAATATCGTTGCAATAACAAGATGATAAGAGAAGTAGTTTAGAGAGAAAAAAAAAATTCATCTCTTGACAGTAGAGACGAATTGAAAAGTGTGCTATTTTATTGTGTTACATAATGATCATACATATCTACTGCTCGATTAACAGCACTACTGACAGTAATTCTAAAGCAATTCTTTGACCGAATGACCTGTGCCAATATTTTGATTGCTCTTGTTTGATTCTTATGGAATAAAGCATTGTCAGTTTGAAAATCATCGTCTAAAAAGGCAAGATAATAAGGTATTCGATTTTGTGGCTGTAATAAATCAGATTCTGCACTTTTTTCAAGTGTATTGTACACCCATAAATCGATGGCATTTCCTAAGTGAAAGGCAGCAAAATACTGAAAATCATCATTGTCACATTCTTTTATTTTTTGAATTATTTGAACTTTTTGGAGCTCATCTATTAAGAATGTATTGATGGAATAATAGATAGCCTTAGAAGGGTTGAGAATGAGCTCATCGGTCTGCTGTGATTTTAAGAAAACCCAGTTATTTAACACGTTTGCCCATGCGTCCACTGTATTCAAACATTTTGCACAAACATCTGGAAATATTGATTGCCACTTTGCTGCAAGACTTTTAAATCTATTCATATGGTCTTGATCAATATAAAATAAACTATGCTCAACTTGTAACTGCTCAAACATTCGCATTCCTCCAGTAGATTGGTATGTATAGCAATGGACCATATGCCTATTATCTTGATGCAAAAGTTAGCCAATATTTTAATCAATAAGAAGGCATCCCCTGAAGGATGCCATTTAAGATATACATCTACTGAAGACTATTCAAATTTTAATGAGTCACCATCGAATGTTTCATCTGCTACTTTGATAGAGTCTGTTGGACAACCTTCAAAAGCGTCCTGCATATCTTCTAATAGATCTTCTGGAACTTCAGCAGTTCCCATGTTATCATCTAAAATAACGAAGGCAATGCCTTCATCATCATAATCATAAATGTCTGGCGCTGCGGCTCCACATGCGCCACAAGCGATGCATGTATCTTTATCAACTATTGTGTATTTAGCCATTTTATTCTCTCCTTTAATGATGTTCCTACAAAGCTTCATACTCATTTTAAAGATGTTTATCTTACATTTCAACTTAAATACTATTAAATTGGAGGAATTTGCGTCAATGTTTCATCAAATTCTATTGCAAATCTTTCAAAAACTCAATAAAGAGCGGACGATTTCGGCTGCCTATCATGTCCTAAGAGGGAAGCGTTCAGGCCAGACAATTCAAGATATTGGTCTTTTTCAATTGCATCAATATTTTGGCCTATTGCCAAAACTATCTCGTACTACTTTTGATGAGGCTGTCAACTTATTTATGCAGAATAGTTGGTTAAACGTGCAGGAATCTGGTCATTTTTACATGGAAACGCTCGGATTACAACATGCACAACAAACGCCAACCTTTTTCTTTGATGGTTGGCACTATCGGGGAAATGAGCATGTGTTTTTTGCGAGACTCTCTCTCATTGTACAAAGTTTATCACATCAAGCCGCAGCCATTCGTACCTTTTCACCGATTAGTAGAGATACAATGATTCAAGCGTGGGTGCGATCATTTTTACAGGAGCATCATTATAAGGAAGGTCATTTACAGCAGCAATTATTGACAGAATGTACTCATTTGCTAACTATTCTCCCTGTGTCAGATGCAAGCAAACAGCTTGTTCTGTATCGTTTAAGTGGTTATCAATTACCAGGATGGACATGGCAACAACTTGCAGATAAACGGAAGGAAACCGTACTAGATAGTCAATTAGCTTTTATTGAAACCCTACATATATTATTAAATGAAGTGCATCAAAAAATCGATGATTATCCATTACTAGGGCACGTGGCAGAAGGATTAAAAGTTAAAATATTGCTAACAGATTCTGCACAACAAACCGCACAATTATATGAACAAGGTTATTCAATGGAGCAAATTGTCCAAATGAGAAAACTAAAACAAAGTACAATTGAAGATCATTTTGTAGAATTAGCCATGTATGAACCGAACTTTTCTATTGGCCCATTCGTCTCCTATGATGAAGCCCAAAAAGTGTGGCAGGCATCGAAGCAGTATCAAACAAAAAAATTGAAAATATTACATGAAGCTTTAAACGATATAAGTTATTTTCAATTAAGGCTTGTCCTTGCGAAAGGAGAAGTATAAATGGAACTTGAACAATTATTGCATAAGCATTTTGGTTATTCATCATTTCGACCAGGACAAAAAGAAGTCATTGAGGCTTTACTGCAAGAACAAGATGTTATTGCGTTATTGCCAACAGGAATGGGAAAATCACTCTGCTACCAGCTACCAGCCTATACATTAGAGAAACCTGTACTAATTGTTTCACCTTTACTGTCATTAATGCAGGATCAAGTTGAAGAGCTGAAGCGTTTTGGGGAAAAGAGGGTGGTAGCTTTAAATTCCTTTTTATCACTAACAGAGAAACGTTATGTATTACATTATTTAGAGCAATATCGTTTTATTTTTACTTCCCCAGAGATGCTACTCCAGCAACAGGTACAAGAGAAACTGGCACAGATGAAGCTAGGTTTAATCGTAGTAGATGAAGCACATTGTATCTCCCAATGGGGCTTTGATTTTCGACCAGATTATTTACGAATAGGTGACTGGCTATCGAGAGAAAATCGTCCGCCAATTTTGGCATTATCTGCTACGGCAACAAAGAAGGTTGTTCGAGATATACGGGAAACTTTATCTCTCAAAGCTCCATTCGAGTTTATGTATAATGTTGACCGCCCGAATATTCATCTAGGTCGTGTAGTAGTGGAGGATAAGACTGATAAAGCTAGATGGCTCCTGCACCATGTTACGGAAACGGCAGGACCTGGTATTTTATACGTTTCCTCACGTAAACGTGCGCAACAATATAGCGAAGCCTTATTACAAGCTGGCGTTCGTGTTGCTGCCTATCATGCTGGCTATGGGGCGGAGGACCGTCAATTTATTCAACAGCAATTTATAGCTGGAGAACTTGATTGGATCGTTGCAACAAATGCTTTTGGCATGGGCATTAATAAGCTTGATATACGGCAGGTTATTCATGAATCAATGCCAGCCAATATCGCGAATTATATGCAGGAGATTGGACGAGCAGGGCGGGATGGTCACTCTGCACTTGCTATTTTACTGTATGCTGAAGGTGATGAGGAGCTGGCTAAATTTGTTGTGACAGGTGATTTACCAACTTTACATCATGTTGACCGCTATCAGGAACTGCTATCTCAGCAAATACAGCCAATCCAAATGCTGAAAAATGGGGAGTTAAGTGAGACAGCCTTCCGTGTGTTAGATTATTGGCTACAACGAGAGTCTTCGGAACAAGTGAAGGTCCGATTAAATCATTTAGCACTAGAGAAATACAATGCAGTGAATGAAATGCTTCAAATCATACAGACAAAAGACTGTATTCGTGAACATTTAGTCGGGTATTTTGGGCAAAAATTGCAGAAAAAACCGGAAAACTGTTGTGAAAATTGTGGAATCCATTATGATGTAATCAAGAAAGTACGCTTAAAAGAGAAAAAGAAAGTAGAAATGGCAACGTGGGAAAGTCGATTGCAACAATTATTAATGGGTAATTAGACTAAAACTGACGGTCATTTACTTTTTTCGTAAAATTCGTCATAATAGAGATGATAGAAAGCGTAGTAAGGTTGGGGGAAAGGCGAATGAATAAAGAAGATTATCGCGATAAAATAGAAGAGCATCGTCAATCATTTGAAGATGAGCAAAAAGAACAGCAATCCTTATCTAGAGTTTCAAGAATGAATAAAAACGGTAATAAAAACAAAAAGCCAAAAGATTCGAAACGTAAAACACCATTAATGACGATTCTTTTTGTTATTTTTATCCTGATACCATTAACGATTCTTATCTATTTTTGGAAATTTTATGAACCAGGAAAAACGATTGAACAAGCAGAAAAGGATACAGCTGAACAGGTTGTCGAATTAGATCCTTCAGAAGCATCTGCGTCAGATAAAGATAAGGATAAAGAAGATAAGGGTCAAGACGCTCAGGGGGATAAGAAGGCTCAGGAGCAGTCTCAAAAAGATGCTGAAAAATTAGCAGCTGAGCAAAAAGCTGCTGAAGAAGCGAAAAAGGCTCAAGAGGCGAAAAAGGCAGAGGAAGCAAAAAAAGCCGAAGAAGCTCGAAAAGCTGAAGAAGCAAGAATAGCTCAACAACAAGCAGAGGCAGCAAGAAAAGCAGAAGAGGCTAGAAAAGCGGAAGAAGCAAAACAGAATGCTAAAGCAACGACACATACTGTAAAAGCAAATGAGAACTTATACCGAATTGCATTAAATCACTATGGCGATGGCAGTGAAGCGACTTTAGCTAAAATTCGTGCTGCTAATGGGATGTCCTCTAATACTGTAATGGTTGGGCAAGTCATTAAGCTACCTTAATAGAATTTTTTTATCGTTATATAGTTTTTCTAGTATAAAATTACAGACAAACGTTCACACCAAAACGTACGTCTGATTTAGCAAAAAGGCGATTCTTCTTAAAAAACGAATCGCCTTTTTGCTGTCGTAAGGAGAAGTGAGAAAATGCTATATTTAGGGCTATTTCTTTTGGTAGTCATCGCCCTTCTACTTTATATGTGGAAGGTGGCACATGAAAATAATGTATTGTCTCACCAGCTTTCATTACAGGGTGAACAGGAGAAGGTACGATTATTTTTTATTTCAGATGTTCATTTACGTAAAATAAGTAAGAAAATGATTGCACAGTTACAGGGACATCATTTTGATGCAGTAATTATTGGCGGTGATTTTGCGGATAGCCGTACACCGATTGAACGTATTCATGAAAATTTAACATTATTAACGTCCCTTGGACCAACCTATTTTATTTGGGGCAATAATGACAGAGAAATTGGGGAAGAAAGACTGAAGGACATTTTACAGGCATACCATGTTCAAATCATTGTCAATGATGCCGTTCAACTTCCGCTTAAAAATCGCTTTTGGTTAAGTGCTATTGAGGATACAACCGTAAAAGAATATAGTTTTGAAAAAGCTTTTGCAAAGATAGGAGATCAGGATTTAGTTGTTTTCATCGCCCATAATCCAGGGGTTTTTGCGAAAGTTCGTACAAAGTTCCGTGCGGATTTAATGATGGGGGGACATTTACACGGAGGGCAAATCCGATTCGGCCCATATGGTGTCCATCCAAATGGTTCCTATCGTCGACGTGATGGTGTTATGACTTTAGTAAGCAATGGCTATGGGACGACATTAGTGCCTTTTCGATTTGGTGCAAAGCCCCAATGTCATATAATTGACATTGATATTTCGAGTAAATAAACAACCAAAACGTGTGAGAAGGCGTATAATAAAAAGGTATCGTCTATTCTATGATAATGTGAAAGCATGGAGCAGCAATTTTTGCTGTTCAAATTCGATTGGAGTGTCAAGAAATGCAGCAAGCAGATGCAATTATTGTTGGAGGAGGCCCATGTGGCTTAGCAGCAGCAATAGCTTTGCAAAATATTGGTTTACAACCTATCGTGATTGAAAAAGGAAATATCGTCAATGCCATCTATCATTACCCTACACATCAAACATTTTTTAGTACGAGTGAACGGTTAGCCATTGGTGATGTACCATTTATTATTGAAGGACGTAAGCCGAAACGCAATCAAGCCCTTGTCTATTATCGAGAGGTCGTCCGTTTAAAGAATATACAAGTTAATCGCTTCGAAAAAGTACAAAGTGTTGTAAAAAATAATGATTTATTCACTGTTACATCTGATAAGGATACGTATATAACGCCCTATGTTGTCATTGCAACAGGATATTATGATCATCCAAATTATTTAAATATCCAAGGTGAACAGTTACCTAAAGTATTCCATTACTTTAAAGAGGGCCATGAATTTTTTGATACGGATGTTCTAGTTATAGGTGGCAAAAATTCAGCGATAGATGCCGCATTAGAATTAAATAAAGCCGGCGCTCGTGTAACCGTAGCCTATCGTGGCAGCGAATACTCTCCAAGCATCAAGCCATGGGTATTGCCAGAATTTGAAGGGGTAGTCAAAACTGGAGAAGTTGACATGCTTTTTAATACAAATGTAGTAGAAATACGAGAGCATGAAGTTGTTTTAGAAGTAGAAGGCCAAGAGAAAGTAGTAAAAAATGATTTCGTTTTTGCTATGACGGGTTATCATCCTGATCACTCCTTTATCAAAGCAATGGGCGTACAGATAGAGGAAGCAACAGGTCGTCCTTATGTTACACCTGAAACGATGGAAACCAATGTTGAAGGATTATTCATTGCAGGAGTTATTGCAGCAGGAAATAATGCCAATGAAATTTTTATTGAAAATGGTCGTTTCCATGGCGAATGTATCGCTCGAATTATTGAGCAGAGAAAAAAATAATGATCGAGGCTGTATAGGCATGTAGCTTATACAGCCTTTTTAGCAAGGAGGCAACTCAATGATTGGCTTGTATTGGCTCTTAAGTTATTTAATAGGAAACATCTTGACGGCTTATTTCGTTGGTAAGATATACGGTGTCAATTTGCAGGAAGAGCGTAGTAAAAATTTAGGCGCACGTAATGCGGGAAGTGTGATTGGGAAAACTGCGTTTATTTTGACTCTTCTTGGCGATTCATTAAAAGGTGTACTTGTTGTTGGATTAGGACGCATGTGGCAATTGGATGAATGGGTCGTGATTGGCGGAGCTGCGTGGGTGATAATAGGGCATCTATTTCCGATGTGGCTGAAATTGAATGGAGGGAAAGGTGTAGCTACGTTTATTGGTGTGGGTCTCGCCTTATCGCCAAGTCTTTTTTTATGGATGATCCTTGGTACTGCACTTATATCTGCATTTACTAGAAGTCTGACACTTGGCATGGTTGGGGGCTTTGTTTTCTATATAGCCGCAATTATACAAGCGGGGGAAGTAGAGTCATATGGACTTTTAATCATGGCAATCGTGTTTATGCTTATAAAGCATATGTCTAATATTCAGGAATCATTGAAAAGAGGGAAGTGAAGGAAATGTATTGGTGTAAAATTGCCAAGACAGATGAAGAATTTGAGGCGATTGCTCGATTGAATTATGAAACATTTGTAGAAGAAATTCCTCAGCATGATGCGAATGCATCGCGAAAAAAAGTTGACCGATTTCATCAGGAGAATACCTATGTCGTTGTTTATAAGCAAACAGAATTAATTGGCATGGTGGCGTTTAGAGATCAACGACCATTTTCTATTAATGAAAAGATTGGTAAGGTCGAACAGTATTTATCGAAGGAAAATTGTGAGAAGCTTTGTGAAATTCGTTTGCTTTCTGTGAAAAAAGGTTATCGAACGGGTCGAGTTCTATTGAAGCTTACTCAAGCCTTAACTACATTTGCCTACGAAAAAGGCTATTCTGCGGCAGTGATTTCAGGTACAACGAGAGAGGAAAAACTATATAAGCAGATGGGTTTTCAGCAGTTTGCGCCAGCTGTCGGGGAAGAGGGTGCGATGTTTTTACCGATGGTGCTCACTAGACATGAATTTGAGCAATCTTTACAACATAGACTAACGACGGAACCCTCTACATTTTATCCTGGGCCAGTGAAGCAATTAGAGACAATCGCTCATTCAGATTTATCACATCGTTCACTACCTTTTAATGCGCTTTATGAACGAGTACAGAAGAAGTTGCTACATCTATCGAATGCCAATCATGTTGGTGTAATCGTAGGGACAGGAACGCTAGCAAATGAAGTGATGCTTGCGCAACTAAAGGCACAGCAATTAGGAATAGGGCTTATTCTAACAAATGGAGAATTTGGTGAGCGTTTACGGAAGCAAGCCGCTCGTTGGTCATTACATTTTGAGGTCGTAGAAAAAGAGTGGGGAACGGTATTTGATGACAAAGAACTGGCTTCACAGCTTGAGACGGGGTCTTATCAGTGGATGTTGGCCGTACATGGTGAGACTTCCACGGGAACTTGTAATAACTTAGACATTCTTAAAAAGCTTGCTAAACAATACAATGTAAAGTTATGTATAGATTGTATTAGTTCGTTCGGTGCCATGCCGTTTTCTTTACAGGACTGCTATTTAGCTACGGCTGTGAGTGGTAAGGCCATTGGTGCATTAAGTGGGCTAGCATTTGTATTTTCGCAATCACTGGTACCCTCATCTGCTACTCTACCCGCTTATCTTGATTTAGCAAATTATCAGCAAGGTGCCATACCATTTACATTACCTGCTGTATTACTGAGCAATGTGGAGACGGCATTGCAAGCCTATCCAGCACGTTATGAGCAGCTACAGCAACGCTTTCAATCACTGCTGCAGCTACCAATCATGCAATTTCAATATCCAACAATTCAATATCCGATGCTGATAACGGTTCAATTGCCTCATACTTATGCTAACGTACTTATTGATTTAGCATTAAACGGACTATTCGTTCATGGTGAAAGCCAGTATTTACGCCAAAAGAATTTCATTCAATTTTCTGTGATACAACCAGATTTTGATGAAGCTTTTGCTCGGCTTAGTGAGATACTGAGCTATTATGAACAGGTGATCGAGGTATGAGGAAAGCTACTTTAACGTTACAGGAAAAAGTCCTTTAAATTTAAAGGCGAGCCAGTTGTGTTAAGGCCTATTAATAATTTTAAGCGTGCCTTTTGGCCATTAATACCTGTGGCAAATATGGCGCCTAAGTCTTCTAGCATTTTACCACCACCCACATAGCCATAAACACCTTCTGCGATACCATTAAAGCAACGGGAAACAAGTACAACTGGGATGTCTCGCTGTATAAGGCTTTCAATTCCCTTTACAACAGATGGTGGGACATTCCCTTGACCTAGTCCTTCTAGCACAACGCCATCATATTTGCACGCAAGCACGACATCCAATAAATCTTCTTCCATACCAGCATATACTTTTAGCATTGCGACACGCTTGGATAAATTGTTAACATCTACATATTGTCGACGAATTGGTGCGTGATGGAATAAGATTCGAGATTTTGTAATAAGTCCAATCGGTCCATATTGTGGAGATTGAAAAGTATTTACTGAACTTGTGCTTGTTTTTGTTGTATTTACAGCAAGATGAACCTCATCATTCATCACGACAAGCACACCTTTATCACGTGCTTCTTCATCAACAGCTACTCGGACTGCCTCCACTAAATTATAAATCCCATCTGCTCCAAGTTCGTTAGATGAACGCATTGCTCCTGTTAGCACAATAGGAATGGCTAAGTTTGTTGTTAGCTCTAAGAAATAGGCGGTTTCTTCCAATGTATCCGTACCGTGTGTGATGACCACACCGTCAATTGGCTGTGCGTCAATTTGTTCCAAAATCAAGTTACGCAGTAAAAGCATCTCTTTCGGTGTGATATGTGGAGAAGGAAGGTTAAAAGCTTCTATTTCGATAATGCTTGCTAGGGAAGCTAGTTTATTACTTTCCTTCATTAGAGGATTTTCCTTATTTGGCATGACCGCTCCTTCAGCACTCATTGCCATGGAGATTGTGCCGCCAGTATGAATTAATAAAATTGATTTTTTCATAAAAAATAAATCTCCTTTTAAAAAAATTTTTTGTCATTACATGGTATAATAATAGCAGTCTATTGTTGAAAGGAGCCGGCATCATGATCATTTTATTATCTGCTGCCATTGCTCCCGGTCTAGCGCTTTTTAGTTATTTCTATTTGCGCAATCAGATGGCTACGGAGCCAAGAAGAACTTTACTACAAACGTTTTTATACGGCGCATTTTTAACGTTCCCAATCATGTTTTTACAGTATGTATTAACAGAGGAAGGGGTTTTTCGATATCTTTATCTTCAAGACGTCCTATTTTCAAGTGTCATTGAAGAGTTTTTTAAATGGTTTGTGCTATTAATTGCCATCTATAATCATATAGAATTTGATGACCCTTACGATGGGATCTTGTATGGGGCAAGCATTTCACTTGGGTTTGCTACGATTGAAAATGTTCTTTATTTACTTTCATTTGGCTTGGACACGGCATTTATGCGAGCCTTATTACCCGTATCAAGTCATGCTTTGTTCGGTGTCGTAATGGGCTATTATTATGGACGGGCTAAGTTTTCGAAACTTGTGAAGACAAAAGAAATGATTGCTATGGCACTATGTGCGCCAGTCGTACTTCACATTCTATACAATACAATATTATCATTCAAAGGTCACTGGGTTTATTTAATGATTCCTTTTATGTTGTTTTTATGGTGGTTTGGCTTGCGCAAAGTGAAGCTCGCACATTATCATCTGGTGCAACATCTGCATATGCAAAAGAAAATATAAAGCGTAGAAATCGTCAAAGATTTCTACGCTTTATTTCTTTTTTTCCATGTATAAATTCATCCTTTTGTTTCAAGCTATAAAAAAAAGGAGTGATAAAAGTGCGTTTAGTAAGCATACTTTTTGCTTTGATATTAGGAATTAGTATAATTGCGATTCCTCAAAATGATGCGAATGCATTTAGCGATCAGCAAATTACTCGAGGTGCCTATGGAGATGATGTCATTGAATTGCAAGCAAGGCTACAATACTTAGGTTTTTATAAGAGTAAAATTGATGGCAAATTTGGCTACAACACATACTGGGCTTTACGTAATTTCCAAGAAAATTATGGGTTACCAGTAGACGGGATTGCAGGCGCTAAGACAAAGAAAGCGTTAGCAGGCTTTTCAGATTATGATGAAAAATGGGTGAAAGCTCAATTAAATGCAGGAAATCAATTTACTTATTATGGTGGTAAGCCACTTGATCAACAAGTGAAAAAGAATACTAGTGGTGGCGGTGGCAGTGGCAATAGCAATAGCAGTGGAAGTAGCAATAATAATGGAACACAGACACAAGTTCCTCCTAAATATACGGAACGTGATTTACAGCTAATGGCGAATGCAGTATATGGAGAGGCAAGGGGAGAACCTTATGAAGGACAAGTAGCAGTTGCTGCAGTTATTTTGAATCGTTTGGAAAGCCCAGATTTCCCAAATACGATTTCAGGTATCATTTTCCAACCGTTAGCATTTACGGCCGTTGCAGATGGACAAATTTGGCTTGAGCCAAATGAACGAGCAAAAGAGGCAGTTATTGATGCAATGAACGGCTGGGACCCTTCTGAAAATGCATTGTATTATTTCAATCCAAAAACAGCAACGAGCAAATGGATTTGGTCACGTCCACAAATCAAACAAATTGGAGAGCATATTTTCTGTTCATAGAAAGGAGGAAACTAGATGAAAACTTGGCTCGTGGTCTTAACGATTGCCGTTATTGGGTTAGGGGCATACAGCATTGATTTACATGGAGATAAAGAAGATTTACAACGTACCGTGCTAGCACAATATACAGATAAGTTGACGGATGCATCTGAGAAGCTTTCCCATCTTCAACGCTCAGTATCACAATCCCTGTTGTTTCAAGACGAGCAGGCGATTCACAATGAACTAGACTCGGTTTGGCGTTTAAGCTCAGAAGTTCGTTCTTCTATTGCGAATATTCCAATTGGACAAGAACTATCAAGTGAATGGATGAACTATCTAGGGCGACTAGGCGATGAAGCAAAAAGGACAGCAAAAACAGGTGATTATGAGGCTTGGCGTAAAAAAATGCCCCAGGTTTCAACGAATTTACAATCCCTTTCCGATGAATGGACTGCTGCAACCGTCGATTTTTATAAGCATGATGGGAAAATGGATGTTTGGCTACAGCAAGTAGATAATAAAAATCCAAATACCCAATTTGATACTGTAAAAGATACATTAAAAGGCTACGGTGAAAAGGATTTCCCATTAACTTTATCTGAATCTGATTGGCAGAAAAAAATTGAGTTAAAGGCTTTACAGGATGCGGTTATTACCGAAAAAGAAGCACTAGAAAAAGTGAAATACTTATTCCCAGTCATTAAAGATGCTACATTTACAGTTACAAAAAGTAGTGATACAGCCCCATATCCTTTTTATCATATCCAATTCCACCAAGGGATTCGATTAGGCTATGTTGATTTAACAGAAAAGGGCGGACATTTATTATCCTATTTAGTAGAACGTCCTGTTGATGAAGCCAAGTTATCACAAGAGGAAGTCTTGAAAAAAGCGCAGGAATATGTGAAGAGATTAGGCATGAAAGATGTAGCCTATGTGGAATCACGTGAAAATCATCAGGCTTGGCATGTGACATTTGCTCGTGTCCATCCTGGAGATAATGCGTTAATCTATGCCGATGGTGTTCAATTGAAAGTAGCGAAAGATACAGGTGAGCTGTTGGGTGCAAATGCAATGGAGTATATTCAAGAAGAGAATATTAAAAAGCAAACAGCTAAGCCGATTGATTGGAAAACATTCTTCCAAGACGACATTCAAGTACAAGAGGTAAAAAATATCTACACAGATAATGGGCAGTTTGAGCAACGTCTTTGCTATGAGGTTATTGCATTGCGAGATGGTAATACGCAGGAAACATTTAGAATTGTCATTGATGCGGAAAACCATAATGTATTAAAAGTGGAATATTTAACTTAATCAAGGATACCTCCGCTTTGTATCAATTGGACATGAAAATACTACCAATTTTTATAGCCAAAATCAGCTTCTCATGAGATAATTAAACTATATTTTTCGCAACGGGGAGATGCTCATGGAAATAAAAATTGGTACACAATTACAACTTGAACCAACTTATACAGAGCGTTTGGAGAAATTCCGCTGTAAAGTTGTAGAGCAAAAAGATAATATTCTCTATATTGATTATCCTGTTAATATGGCAACAAAGAAAACGGCATTTTTAATAGATGGCTCAGAATTTAGAGCAACTTTTCGCACTGAGGATAAGCAATCCTTTGCCTTTAATACAGAGGTAGTTGGCCGTAAAGCAGGTAATATCCCAATGATTATGTTGCATTGTCCAACACCAGAAGAGTTTATAAAAATTCAACGACGAGAATACGTTCGTGTGGAGACACCAGTAGATGTGGCTATTCAGTTGAAAGATTATAAATATCAGCTCGTGACTGTGGATATTAGTGCAGGAGGCCTCGCAGTCTTGTTGAAAGGTCAGGTAGCTTTCAATGAGGGTGATGAAGTAAAATTAACGATTGTATTGCCATTTGCCAATGGAGATGTTAAATATGTCATTACAGAAGCGCTGATCGTCCGTATTTTTGAAAAAGAGGATAAGCGCATTGCGACAATCCAATTAACAGATACAGATGATGTCGATCAACAGCATATTGTCCGTTTTTGCTTTGAACGTCAATTAGTTAATCGACGGAAAGAAATGAATCCTTTCCATGTTTAATGTCCTACGAATATTTTGATGATGCCCTCTCCTAGTAGAGGGCTTTTTTGAGGTTATATGATACAATAAGAGGTGCAGAAAGTAGGGAAGAATATGAAGAAAAACATTCAAATTGCGATAGACGGGCCAGCTGGTGCAGGCAAAAGTACAATCGCGAAAATTGTTGCTGAAGCACTTGGATTTACTTACATTGACACAGGTGCAATGTATCGAGCAGTTACGTATAAAGCGATGCAACAAAACATACATTTAGATGATGAAGCAAAATTAGCAGAGATGCTTGAAGTAAGCACAATTGAATTAAAACCATCCCCACAAGGACAGCTTGTCTATTTAGATGGTCACAACGTCTCAGCGGAAATACGCTCTAATGAGGTCACTTCATCAGTCTCACAAGTAGCCGCCCATGCGAAGGTTCGTGAGCTATTAGTTGCCCAACAGCAAAAGCTTGCAGCTAATGGTGGTGTTGTCATGGATGGCCGCGATATTGCTACACATGTCTTGAAGGATGCAGAGCTAAAGATTTTCATGTCTGCAACTGTAGAGGAGCGTGCTAGACGACGCTTGATTGATAATCAAAAAAGAGGAATTGACTCCTCTCTTGAAAAACTTCAGGAAGAAATTGCATTACGTGATAAAAAGGATAGTGAGCGTGAAGCATCGCCACTGATTCAAGCTGAAGATGCTATATTTTTAGATACAACAGCATTGTCCATTGATGATGCAGCACAAGCTATTTTAAAATTAGCAGAAGAAAAAATGCTATAAATCCTAAAATTTCAGACATTTTTTGAATTTAAAGGATTTATTTTTGTCTTTGTCTTCAATATCGAATAAAATAGTAAGGGAAGATGCGAAGGAGGGTTACATATGTCTGAAGAAATGAACTATGCAGAACAAACGTTTAACGAGGGTGATATCGTCAAAGGCATTGCCGCGCAGGTTGATGAAAAGGCAGTATCTGTATCAATTCCAGGTGCTCCATTTGATGGTATTGTACCGATTAGTGAATTATCAAGCTTACACATTGAGAAAGCGTCTGATGTCATCTCAGTTGGAGATGAATTAGAGTTGATGATTACAAAGGTAGAAGAAGAAAACTTTGTCCTATCAAAACGTAAAGTGGATGCTTTAAAAGCATGGGATACACTGGAGCAGCAATTTGCCGCTGAGGAAATTTTTGAAGCGGAAGTTAAGGATATTGTTAAAGGTGGTCTTGTCGTAGATTTAGGTGTACGTGGCTTTGTACCAGCATCGCTTGTGGAGGACTATTTTGTCGATGATTTTGAAGGCTATAAGGGACAAACATTAAGCTTTAAAATTGTTGAGCTTGATAAAGACAAGAATCGCCTTATTTTATCTCATCGTGCAGTAGTTGAAGCAGAGAAAGCTTCACAAAAGAAAAATGTTATTAATCAAATAAAAGCTGGCGATGTATTGGATGGTAAAGTACAGCGTCTCGCGTCATTTGGTGCATTCATCGACCTAGGTGGTATTGATGGCCTTGTACACATCTCACAGGTATCACATGAGCATGTGAGTGATGTGAGTGAGGTTTTAGCTGAAGGACAAGATGTAAAAGTAAAAGTTCTGTCAGTGGACCCAGAAAATGAACGTATTTCTTTATCTATTAAAGAAACTATTCCTGGACCATGGTCAAATATTGAAGAACGTGCAGCAAAAGGCACTATTTTAGACGGCAGAGTGAAGCGACTTACTTCATTCGGCGCATTTGTGGAAGTATTCCCAGGCGTTGAAGGTTTAGTGCATATATCGCAAATTGCGCATAAGCACATTAACACGCCACATGAAGCATTAAAAGAGGGACAAGAAGTACAGGTGAAGGTCCTTGATGTCAATGCTGAAGAAGGCCGTCTAGCCCTAAGTATTAAAGAATTACTAGAAAATCCAGAAGCAGAAGAAGTAATCGACTATGAATTACCTGAAGAGAACACAGGCTTCTCATTCGGTGATGTCATTGGCGATAAACTGAAAAACTTTAAATAATGTATAAAGCGAGGATGCATGAATGTATCCTCGCTATTTTTATGGCTGATAGGATTTTGAAAGTGAAGGATAGCGATTGAGGAGAGGATAAAGTCTTTGAAATGACGGTTAAAACTTTAAAAGTAGCGGATAAGATTTCAGAAATGAAGGATAAAACTTTAAAAGTAGTGGATAAGATACCCGAAGTGAAGGATAACAATTTAGAAGAGTATAAAATCTTTAAATTGAAGGATACAACTTTAAAAGTAGCGGATAAGATTTCAGAAATGAAGGATAAAACTTTAAAAGTAGCGGATAAGATACCCGAATTGAAGGATAGCAATTAAGAATAGGATAAAATCTTAGAAATGAAGGATAAAACTCTAAAAGTAGCGGATAAGATTCTCAAAATAGAGGATAGTAATTAAAAAGGCGATAAAACCTTTAGAACACCTGATAGCACGCTCAAAAAAAGAGGTAACACCTTTTATCGCCATACATAGCGTTCTACATTATGGATATGATATGATATAATGGCATTTTTCGTGTATAATAGCGAAAGACAAGAAGTTGGAAGGATGAAGTACAGATGACGAAACCAGTAGTAGCCATCGTAGGTCGTCCGAACGTAGGTAAGTCGACGATTTTTAATCGTATCGTTGGAGAACGTGTTTCGATTGTGGAGGATATCCCAGGCGTAACACGTGATCGTATTTATAGTTCGGCAGAGTGGTTGACACATGATTTTAATATTATTGATACAGGTGGGATTGAAATTGGAGACGAGCCGTTTTTAGAGCAAATTCGTCAACAAGCTGAAATCGCCATTGAAGAAGCGGACGTTATTATTTTTATGACAAATGGTCGTGAGGGAGTAACGGCAGCAGATGAGCAAGTTGCTAAAATTTTATACAAAACTAAAAAACCAGTCGTATTAGCGGTCAATAAAATTGATAATCCTGATATGCGTGAAATGATTTATGATTTTTATGCACTTGGCTTCGGTGAACCTTGGCCAATCTCAGGTTCCCACGGCTTAGGCTTAGGGGATTTATTGGACGAATGTGCGAAACATTTCCCGCAAGAAGATGAAGAGCAATATGGCGATGATGTCATTAAATTCTCTTTAATTGGTCGTCCGAATGTTGGGAAATCCTCTTTAGTGAATGCTTTCTTAGGGCAGGAACGTGTTATTGTAAGTAATATTGCTGGGACAACACGTGATGCAATTGATACGCCTTATGCGTATGATGGACAGGAATATGTCATTATTGATACGGCGGGTATGCGTAAAAAAGGAAAGATCTATGAAACAACAGAGAAATATTCTGTGTTACGTGCGCTCCGTGCCATTGAACGCTCAGATGTTGTTTTAGTGGTACTGAATGCAGAAGAAGGCATTCAGGAGCAAGATAAGAAAATTGCTGGCTATGCGCACGAGGCTGGAAAAGCTGTAATCATCGTTGTGAATAAATGGGATGCCATTGAAAAAGATGAAAAAACAATGAATGTCTTTACACAGCAAATTCGTGAGCACTTCCTATTTTTAGACTATGCACCAATTATTTTTGTGTCGGCGAATACAAAACAGCGTGTGCATCAAATTTTACCGATTATCCAACGTGTCAGCGAGAATCATGCGATGCGTATTCAGTCCTCTATTTTAAATGAAGTGATTGAGGACTCAGTGGCACGTAATCCTGCACCGACAGATAAAGGGCGTCGTTTACGTATTTACTATGCTACGCAGGTAGCAATTAAGCCACCAACATTCGTTGTTTTTGTGAATGAACCTGAGCTTATGCATTTCTCATACGAACGCTTCTTAGAAAATCGCATTCGCGAAACATTTGACTTTGAAGGAACGCCAATTCGTTTAATTACACGTGCGCGTGCTTAAGGCAATAGCTATACACATACAATACGCCAACCCGACATTATTGTTGGGTGGCGTCTTTTTACAAGAAAGAACTTACTTATAGACAACCCAACAAAGGGAGGATTTTGTTATGGAAAAAGTTTGTGTGTTAGGGGCAGGGTCATGGGGTACTGCACTGGCAATGGTACTAGCGGAAAATGGACATGATACGCTTGTATGGACACATAGAGCTGAGCAGGCAGAAGAAATCAATCAACTGCATACGAATAAAAAATATTTACCAGAAACCATTCTACCTGTAAATTTACATGCGACGAGTGATATGGCGAAGGTAGCTTCTCATGCAGAGACCATTGTTGTGGCTGTTCCAACAAAAGCGATTCGTGAAGTATGCGAGAAACTAACGGCTGAATTAACAAAAAAAGTGTTGTTTGTCCATGTTTCGAAAGGAATTGAGCCTGACTCTTTAAAACGAATATCTGAAATTATAGCAGAGAGCTTACCTGCTATGTATGTGGAAGAAATTGTTGTTCTTTCTGGGCCAAGTCATGCAGAAGAAGTGGTGTTGCATCATCCTACAACGGTTACGGCAGCGTGTGCCAATATTGATGCTGCTGAAAAGGTACAGGATTTATTTATGAATCAGTTCTTCCGCGTCTATACAAATGAGGATATCATTGGTGTGGAAATAGGGGGAGCGTTGAAAAACGTCATTGCTTTAGCGGCAGGTATTACTGATGGCTTAAATTATGGAGACAATGCGAAAGCGGCACTTATTACACGAGGTCTTGCAGAGATTTCACGGTTAGGTGTAAAAATGGGTGGTAATCCATTTACGTTCTCAGGGCTTACAGGTATGGGGGATTTAATTGTAACCTGTACAAGTGTCCACTCACGAAACTGGCGTGCAGGAAATATGTTAGGGCAAGGTATGAAGCTACAAGAAGTACTGGATCAAATGGGCATGGTCGTAGAAGGTGTCCGTACCACGAAGGCAGCCTATCAATTAGCAGAAAAATATGATGTAGCCATGCCGATTTCAACAGAGCTCTATAGTGTGCTATTTAATGATGTTGAACCGAAAGTGGCAGTAGATGCCTTAATGATGCGTATGAAAAAACGAGAAATAGACGATATGAAGCATTAATATTAATTTTTTGATTAGACTTGTCATAAAACGGACATAAATAAGGTGTCTCAACGAATCTGTTGAGACGCCTTATTGTGTGCAACTAGTTGAATAGAAATACATGCTAAAAGAGTTGTCCATTTCTTGATAGTTATGGGACAACTATTTCTTTTTAGCAAAAGCACATAGTATAATATACTTTGATTGTGTCTTGACATTCAAAGAAAGGTGGTTATTTGAAATGGGCCCGTTAGCTCATATGCCTGCACTTGATGTAATGTGGGTGTCGTTTTATTGCATCGCATTTATGATTATATCAGTCGGCTTAATTTATTTAGCTCGAAATAAGATTTCAAATGTATTTTTACGAACAGTCGTAAATTTATGTGCATACATACTGTTTGGACTTGGCACATTTTTAATGGTACTTGTAGTTGCCACTTGGCCAGCATAAAAAATAATGAGGTGTCAGTAACATGAAAAAACTAAGTGCTTTGCTGTTGGTATTTGCAACCGCCATATTGCTAGTAGGATGTGCGTACCCAGAAGACGAAAAAAGGGCTAAGGTCACGCCTGATGTCGATCAACTAGCGGCAGTTCAACGTGCCGTAGACGAATACCGTGAAGCAACAGGTGGGCTAGTACCAATTAAAAATAGTGAGCTAGATACGGATATCTATATCAAATATTTAATCGATTTTGAAAAACTTATGCCGAAGTATTTGACGACAATTCCTGGGAATGCCTATGAAAAAGGTGGAATATATCAATATATCATTTGGGATCCGGAAAATGAGGCATCAGTCAAATTAGTAGATTTAAACGCGGCAGAGCGTATACGGGAAATAGGTATTCGTAAACTATCTACACAGTATTTACCAATAAAAGGGTCAATTTCGGATAATGTTTATCAGATCAACTATAAAGATTTGGGTTATAAAACAGAGGTAACTGTAAAAAGTCCCTATTCTGGCGTCGAGTTACCGCTTTTCATGACTGGTGATGGTGAATTACATGTAGACTATGCTGTGGATTTAGGCCAGCTTTTAAAAGAGGATAAGCCGAATGTAAAGCCTGGTGATGATATTCGCCAATTGCTTGTCGACAAATATCCTGTAGTACCTGCCTATTCGATTCCATATACAGTGGACGAGAATGGAGAGCCAATCTATGATATGGAAACGTATAATGCGGATGTCAAAAAAGCGAAAGAACGACAAAAACAAGAGGCAGAAGCCGCCGAGAAAAAAGAAAAATAGCAAACAAGCTCCTTACATTTGTGAGGGGCTTTTTCATATTTGTCTACAGGCTCGCATATAGTGAAAAAGCGTAGATAAAGGAGGCAGAAACCTTGAGTGAAGCAGTATTTAGAGAAATTGCAGAGCGCACAAATGGCGATGTTTATATTGGTGTTGTCGGTCCAGTACGTGTAGGTAAATCAACATTTGTAAAAAAGGTAATGGAATCAGTCGTGTTACCAAACATTGTGGATGAAACGGAAAGAATGCGAGCACAAGATGAGTTGCCACAAAGTTCTCCGGGGCCAGTCATTATGACTGCTGAGCCGAAGTTTGTGCCTGCCCAAGCAACCCGTATTGTGGTCGGTGAAGATGAAATGCCATTCCAAATTCGATTAGCAGATTGTGTTGGTTATATTATTGATGGCACAAAAGGCTATGAGGACGAAAATGGACCAAAATTTGTTCATACGCCTTGGCATACGGAGCCTATTCCATTTCAGGAAGCCGCTAAAATTGGAACAGATAAGGTGATTCGCGACCATGCGAATATTGGTATTGTCGTGACGACTGATGGTACAGTGAACGGAATCAGTCGCCGGGCAGCAGAAAAGGCAGAAGAGGAAATTGTAGAGCAATTAAAAGACATCGGCAAGCCATTTGTCATCCTACTCAATTGCCAAATGCCCGCAAGAGAAGAAACAGTTCAGCTTCGTAATGAATTGTTTGAACGTTACAATGTTCCTGTTATTGCAATGTCCATTGATCAAATGAGAGAAACGGATATTCAATATATTTTACAAGAGGCGTTATTTGAATTCCCAATTCGTACAATTGAGGTGGAGAAACCAGACTGGCTGGATGTATTAGATGCCACACATCCATTAAATGTTGCATTGATTGATTCAATGGAGGAAGTCCTTTCCTCTGTAATGAAAATTCGAGATGTGCAACAGGCATCGGATGCCTTTAAAGCCATTGACTTTATTGACCAAAGTGAAGTAGTTCATGTAGATGCAGGTGTTGGAACGGCAGTGATTCGGGTATCCCTCCAGGGTGAACTGTATAAATCAGTTTGTAATGAATGGCTAGAGGAACCAATTGAAACGAAAAAAGATTGGTTACTCTTTATCAAAGAGGCAGCAGAGGCAAAAGAGGCCCAAAAACGCTTTAAAAGTGCTATTCACGATGCTGATACGACAGGCTATGGTGTGACATTGCCAATGATGCAGGAATTTGAGCCAACAGCCCCAGAGCTCATTAAACAGAATAATTTCTTTGGCGTACGAATGAAGGCGAAAGCACCATCCTATCATATTATTCGAGTTGACATGGAGTCAGAATTTGCACCGTTAATTGGCTCAGAGTTCCATAGTCAGCAACTTCTAAAAGATTTAAATCATGCTTATTTACATGATCGTGATGCCCTTTGGAATACACAACTTTTTGGCACACCATTACATGAAGTATTAAAAGAAGGAATTCGTTATAAAATGGATGCAGTTCCACCTACTGCCAAAAAACGTATGCGTCAGACGATTGAACGTATGGTCAACGAAGGAGATCGTGGTTTAGTAACATTTATTTTATAGTGATAAAATTCAGAAAAAATGCAAAAAATATACGCAGGGCTTTTCGTTTTTATGCGAAAAGTCCTTTTATTTTTGTTTTTTGGGTGAAAAACTGATTTTTTGGTTATAATCATGTATGAATACAGTTGCGTAGCGGTTTTCTATGTGTTACTCTTTTTACAGAATTGGTTCATGACCCTTTGAGAGGAGGTGAATGGTGTGAATAAAACAGAATTAGTAAACTCTGTTGCTGAAGCTGCAGGTCTTTCTAAAAAAGACGCTTCTAAAGCAGTTGAAGCTGTATTTGATACAATTCAAGATGCTCTTGCAAAGGGTGACAAAGTACAATTAATTGGTTTTGGTAACTTTGAAGTACGTGAACGTGCGGCTCGTAAAGGTCGTAACCCACAAACTGGTAAAGAAATCGAAATCGCTGCTAGCAAGGTGCCTGCTTTCAAACCAGGTAAAGCGCTTAAAGACGCGGTAAAATAATACACGTCTAGTAGTTACATAGAGCAGCCTTCATGTTAACGAACATGAAGGCTGCTCTTTTTAACTTCAAATTTAAATTTTACATAATAATATACAGTGATTTGCTAATCTAGAAACGAATTTCTGATGAATCAGGTAAGTCATTTTGCGCTTACCTTTTGGATGTGCTACGATGCATAGGGAAATGTGTAATGTTTTGATACGCAGGAGGGTTTTTTGAATGTCGAATATTGATTTATTGAAAATAGAAGAAGCGGTAAAAATGATTTTAGAAGCAGTAGGTGAAGATGTAAATCGTGAAGGTTTATTGGATACGCCGAAGCGTGTAGCAAAAATGTATGCTGAAATGTTCAGCGGCTTACATGAGGATGCTAAGGATTATTTTAAAACGGTGTTTCATGAGGAACATGAAGAATTAGTGCTTGTCAAAGATATTCCATTTTATTCGATGTGTGAGCATCATCTAGTTCCTTTCTATGGCAAAGCACATGTTGCATACATACCAAATGACGGTGTTGTTGCTGGGCTGAGTAAATTAGGACGTGCAGTGGAGACGATTGCCCGCAGACCACAACTACAAGAGCGTATTACCTCTTCAGTAGCGGACACGATTATGGAGATGCTTGCGCCAAAGGGTGTTTATGTTGTGATCGAGGCTGAGCATATGTGTATGACAATGCGTGGATTGAAAAAACCTGGTTCCAAAACGGTGACCTCTGTTGCACGCGGTATTTATGAGGAAGATGAAGTGAAACGTAGAGAAGTGCTGTCATTTATTCAAATGTCTTAAATTGCGTGTCTAATTATGTTATGATGAACTAAGAATTTGTCGGATTTAAGGAGTGTACAAAGATGTCACAAGATTATATTGTTATACAAGCAGAAGAAGATGGTGTACATGTCATTGGATTAACACGTGGAACAGATACGAAATTCCATCATTCAGAGAAATTAGATGCCGGCGAAGTAATGATTGCACAATTTACAGAACACACGTCTGCCATGAAAATACGCGGTAAAGCGCAAATTCATACAGCACATGGCGTGATCAATAGCGAAGCGAAAAAATAAGAAAATTTGTTTCTGACGATAGTTTTAATTTTGTTTAGCGTACAACAAGCACATATAAAAACACTAGATGTGAAAAACTGAGTATAAGGTTTATGGGCAGTTAGCATTCCTACATTTAATTATGGGAAAGCTTTACTGCCTGTCCTATGAAGAAAGCAAATTTTTTTTATTCCGCATCGTTGCGTATGCTATAATGACTCAGTAAGCAAGCGTTCAGCCTTGTATAGGGCTAACGTATCTGAAAGTGAAATGGAGTAAGGTCTATGAATGCAACATACATTCAAAATTCAATTGCACAGTTAAAAACAGAGATTTTCATGGATGTTCGTCATAGAACTTTGCAAAAATACACAGGTGTACCTGTGCTAGATGAAAATCAATTGTTTTATTTGCTAATCCCGTTTTTGAATGGTGAAGAGTGGCAACAAGAGCAACAAGAGGCTGCAATTACTGTTGGCATAGTGTACGCAGCATTAGCGGCTCACGATCATATAAAAGAATTAGACGCAACATCAAAAGAACAGCAGCTTACCGTTTTAGCTGGGGATTTTTATAGTGGTCGTTATTATGAAATATTAGCGATGTCAGGGAATGTCGCATTGATTCGAAACCTGTCACAAGGTATTGTGGTACGTTGTGAACAACAAATTAAAGTTTATGAAAATGAACAACGAACAATCGAACAGTGGTATGCATCGATGAGTACGATAGAATCTGGGTTAATTGCTCAATTTTTTGATCTTTATTCTTTCGGTAAATATATACCGCTTGTAGAAAAAAGCTTATTAATCTTGCGTTTAGAAAAAGAATGGACAGCTTATCAACGTGGTCAAATGTCTTTAATGGGTAAGGCACTAGAAGAAAGTGTCAGACGTAATGGCGCAACCTTTAATAGCGTCATCCAAAGGAAAATTGTGCATTTAAAAACAGAGCTATCACAGATTATTAATCAGGCAACCTTTTTACAAAGTGATATCAAACAAGCTTTACATGCACATGTAGAGGCATCCATTGCTTCTACTAACGGATAAGAGAGGTTTTTCAAAATGGCTAAAACGAAAGAAGAACACGTTCACGAAGTATTTGAAAGTATTTCGGAAAACTACGATAAAATGAATGGTGTAATTAGTTTCCAGATGCATGTTGGCTGGCGTAACGATACGATGAAGCACATGGCAGTCAAACCTGGATCAAAAGCACTTGATGTATGCTGTGGCACGGCAGACTGGACGATCGCATTGGCAGAGGCTGTTGGTGAAAGTGGAGAAGTAAAAGGGCTTGACTTTAGTCAAAACATGCTAAAAGTTGGCGAGAAAAAGGTAGAGCCATACCCACAAATTGAACTAATTCATGGAAATGCGATGGAATTACCTTTCCCAGATGATACGTTTGATTATGTGACGATTGGCTTTGGTCTTCGTAATGTACCTGATTATTTACAAGTATTGAAGGAAATGCATCGTGTTGTTAAACCAGGTGGTATGGTGGTATGTTTAGAAACATCTCAATCTGAAATTCCTGGTTATCGTCAACTGTTCCGTTTTTATTTTAAATATATAATGCCGATATTTGGTAAAATATTTGCGAAAAGCTATAAGGAGTATTCTTGGCTTCAGGAATCTGCGAATGATTTCCCAGGTATGAAGAAGTTAGCGGCATTGTTTCAGCAGGCAGGATTAGAAAAAGTAACGTACAAAGCATACAGTGGCGGGGCTGCGGCAATGCATATGGGCTTTAAAAAGGTACGTTAATGGGGGAAGGTTTTCACACGTGGAAAAGATGAAGTTAAAACTACTCTATTCCGATTTGAAATCAGATATCGATATCATTGAACGAGAGTTAGAAAAAGCGGTGGACTCGTCTTCATATTTGATCAACGATGCTTCTCTCCATTTATTACAAGCTGGTGGCAAACGGATACGACCAATTTTTGTGTTACTAGGCGCAAAATTTGGTGATTATGACATTGAGAAGATGAAGGATGTAGCAGTACCTTTAGAACTCATTCATATGGCATCGCTTGTACATGATGATGTCATTGACGACTCCAATATGCGAAGAGGGCGCCCGACTGTCAAATCACAGTGGAATAACAGGGTAGCGATGTACACAGGCGATTTTATTTTCGCACGTGCGCTAGAATATATAACAAAGTTAGAAGACCCACTTGTTCATCAAATTTTAGCCCGTACGATGGTGGAGATTTGTAACGGTGAAGTCATTCAAATAGAAGATAAATTTAGATTAGATCAAGGTTTAAAAGATTATTTTAGAAGAATCAAACGCAAAACAGCATTACTTATTTCTTCAAGCTGTGAGCTAGGGGCTGTGGCAGCTGGGGTTGATGCTAAAACAGTTCGGCATTTAAAGCGCTTCGGCTACTTTGTGGGCATGAGCTTCCAAATTATCGATGATGTTTTAGATATTATGGCAACCGATAAAGAACTAGGGAAGCCAGCAGGTAGTGATTTACTGCAGGGCAATATTACTTTACCGATTTTATTATTGAAAGATGATCCGGAGATGCAGCCTTACTTAGTTAAAGTGTTTGCAGGCACGTTAACAGAATCGGAACGTCAAAATATGTTGCAATATGTGCGTAAATCTCATGCAATTGAGCAAGCTAATCGTATGAGTGATAAATATTTGAAAAAAGCCTTACAGGAAATTGATGCTTTACCAAAACATCCCGTTAAGAAAAAATTACGTGATGTTGCATTGTTCATGGGTAAGCGCAAATTCTAGCTTTTTGTTGTACAAAGGCTCATTTTTTGTTAATATTTATCGGTAGGTGTAAAACCTGTTAGACGAATTTAAGGAGTGTTTTAAACATGGCAATTGAACAAACTTTTTTAATGGTTAAGCCTGACGGCGTTGAACGTCAAGTAGTAGGAGACATCGTTGATCGTTTTGAACGTCGCGGTTTTGTAATGAAAGGTGCTAAATTAATGGTAATTCCTAAAGAATTAGCTGAAAAGCACTATGCTGAGCATGCTGAGCGTCCATTCTTTGGTGAATTAGTTGATTTCATCACTTCTGGTCCTGTATTCGCTATGGTATGGGAAGGCGAGAACGTAATCAAGCTTGCTCGTACAATGATGGGTGCAACAAAACCTGAAGAATCTAACCCAGGTACAATCCGTGGTGACTACGCAACAACTGTTTCTCACAAC
>NZ_JPVR01000067.1 GCF_000772935.1 Lysinibacillus boronitolerans JCM 21713 = 10a = NBRC 103108 | reverse complement strand
CCAGCCGATACAGTTATATTTTCTTCATCACCCATTCCAGGTAATACAAAAAGTGTGAACAGAATCATCAACTTGTTACAACGTTCAGGTGCAGATGTTATTCATGGGCAACTTAATAACATCCATACTTCTGGTCATGGCTCACAGGAAGAACAAAAATTGATGTTACGTTTAATGAAGCCCAAATTTTTTATGCCGATTCACGGCGAATATCGTATGTTGAAGATGCACTCACAATTAGCAGTGGATTGTGATGTATTGGAAGAGAACACTTTTATTATGGAGAATGGGGAAGTTCTTGCGTTAAGTGCTAATCATGCAAGTATAGCAGGGAAAATCCCTTCTGGTGATACCTATATTGATGGTAATGGCATCGGTGATATTGGCAACATTGTATTACGTGACCGTCGTAAGCTTTCTGAAGATGGGATTGTGATTGTTTCTATAAGTATTGATACAGGACGACGAATTATCGTATCAGGGCCAGATTTTATGTCACGTGGATTTATTTATATGCGAGATTCTAGAGAACTCATCACTGAAGCACAAAAGATGCTAAGAGGTCATTTAAAAGAATGCATAAAAAAGAAGCCAACTGATTGGGGTAGTTTGAAAAATGCAATAACAAAACTTTTAGGGCCGTATTTATTTGAAAAGACGAAACGTCGTCCAATGATCTTACCTATTATTCTGGATGTTAATCAGCAATAATGAAGTAGGCAGTAAACTGATTCAATATTCAAAAAGCTAATATATATGCCTAACAACAAAATCCTACATTCAAGTATGTAACAAAACTTATAGAAAATCTAAACAGTCACATACTAACAAAGACCTCACTTTATAGAAAGATTCTTGATTATCTAAATTATCCCCTTATCTAAAGAAGAATCAATTTTGTATATAATAAACAGTTCAACTATTATTTTGTGAGGCACATTAACTATTTAAAGGAGTGGCTTTTTGAAACCAGTAGTTAAATTATTGTTTGTTCTAATTTGTTCATTTGCAATGTATTTTTCAGTAACAAAGTCTGCGGATGCATCGTATGCAGTTATAGATGCAGAAACTGGTCGACTTTTATCAGGCAATAATGCACATGCACAGTTACCAATTGCTAGTTTAACGAAAATGTGGACAGCTTTCGTAGTGATCGAAAATAGTAATTTAGATGATGAAGTAGTTATTTCAAGAGAAGCTGCATTAAGTGAGGGCTCTTCCATTTATTTAGAACCAGGGGAGAAAATAACGGTTGAAACACTACTGTACGGATTAATGTTACGTTCTGGAAATGACGCAGCATATGCATTAGCGGAACATACAGGAGGTTCGTTTGAAGGTTTTGTTGATTTAATGAATGAAAAAGCAACTTTTTACGGATTAAATAACACGTTTTTTACGAATCCATCAGGGCTTCATCATGATCTACACTTATCCTCTGCTTATGATACAGCGATGATGTTAAAAGTTGCATTAGAAAATGACACTTTTCGTAAAATTGCTACAACCGTTAATTATAAAAGTATAGAAAAAAATAATGTCACATGGCAAAATAAACATCGACTAGTTCAGGAACAAAATGGTGCGGTTGCAGGTAAAACTGGTTTTACTAAGGCTGCCGGACGAACACTTGCAACTTATTTTGAAAAAGAAGATAAAAAAGTCATTGTGGTTACATTAAGAGAGTCTAATGATTGGCAAGTACATAAACAACTTGCAAACTATGTATTCTCTCAATACGATGTCGTCACAGTAGCGAAAAAAGGAAATTATAAAACGATAGAAGACATAACTGTTACATTAAGCAAACCAATTAAACTTTTATTAAACAAGCAAGAGGAAGATGAAGTAAAAAATGTGTTACATTTTTCAAGAAATAAAGAAAATAAAAATGGCATTTGGCATGTGTTTTTAAATAATGAAAACATTTATTCAACCCGGGTAACGTTGAAATAAGGATTAGAACTATGAGGAAATGGGTGATTTCTTAAATTGATTTTAAAATGGTACCGTTTTACATTTGTTTTGCAGTTTTAATGAAGTTTTAGAACAGTCTTTCGTAATCAGGCGCTTTAATGGAGCAATGAAAAAGCCCAATTTCTCTTTTGATGCCGAGAAATCAGGCTTTTTCATATTGGAATTTCCATAATGTTGTAAATTCGCATCTCCTGACGCTACCCCATTTATCACTGCATATAAACCCCAGAGAACTTTAAATATAGCAATTAAATATAAAATCTCCATACTTCCCAGAAAGTTTCCAAAATGCATTTGCTAAACTAATATACAATTTCAATATCAACAATATCTAATAAATTTATTTTTAAAGCACTGTTGTCCTCGTAAACAATACAAGTTTTTCTGTAAAGATAGTCAATTTCCGTTAGTATACCTTTAATTACATGAATCCTGTTATTAGAAAAGTATTTAATTTTTACTTCAGAATTATTTTTCAGTGCTAGTTGGAAGATCAAATTCATTTCTTCAAGTTGATGTTCATCAACTTGAGGTTTTTTAATATCGTTTTGTTCTTCTAAAGCTTTTTTTAACAGGTTTACATGCTCAGGTAACATTAGAGACGTACTCCATTTTTTATTTCCACGATCTTGTAACATTAGATTTCCCTCCAGTAATTACAAATAGTTAGAACGTTTGTTCTGTGTTATTATAATCAAAAAGGGTTAACTTTACTATCGATAAAATGTATTTGGTAAACATTACATTATCTCTAACTATATATAAACAAAGAATGAGGTGTACTAAATAGTGGGAAATACAAAAATATGTCTTGATAACAACAAAAAATGGACAGCGATGATGCTACCAGAGCATTTAATGCTTTTGAAGGCATGGAAACAAGAGATGTTGACAGAGTTGCCACGAGAACATGCTGAATGGGAGCTTGAAGAATTACAGCAAACAATCACACAAGCATTCACACAGCATAACTATATTATGTTAACTATATGGGAACATGGTAACTATGTGCAATGGGGAGGTACCATCCAAGCGATGAACGAGGAGCAGCTGCTACTAGAAACCATTACCACAACGAAGCCCATCCCGTTAAGATACATTTATGCTGCTCGTATAGAAGATGATGGATGTGATTAATGGAGAGCAACGGCGATTATTACATCAATATTTGCTGCTTGATTTAGCTGTGAAATCCTTGCAGCACGACCTAACAGTGGCGGAACATTTTAAGATGAAGCGTGTATTTTTACCTGCTATGGATGCCTTATTAAAGCAGCTACACAACGATTATTTTCAATTAAAACGTCAGCTCGCCCAACAAAAAATACGATTAGTTGGCTGGCATCGGATTGATGACTACTTTAGTGATGTGCAGGTGGCTACCGCAGGTAATGATGAGGTACTACGCTATGCCAATCAAGCGTTAAAAACCCAAGTCGAAGAGCTAATAAATAAACATTTACACAATGCCTAGGCTTACCTCTACGATGAAAAAGCCAAAAGCTGATGACAGGAATGGTCAGCTTTTGGCTGGCTTTATTTCTCGATAGGTTTCACATCAATTTGCTCAACAAGAAACTCATTGTTAGTACGATTAAATTGATAGGCAATCCGAACATCGGCTACATAAATAGGTGAGATGCCAATCGATCCAGGGATGTTTAACATTATTTTTTGATTTTCTACTGTATAAATGACCACACCACCGAAAGCAAGTTGCGCTTGATTGATATCTGGTGCTGGATCAAAGTCGTAATCAAATGTAGATTCTTTTCCCTGTGCTTTTATCGTAATCGCTAATGTGCCATCATTTTTTTTAGTAATCGTTGATTCAATAGTATGTGCAACGATGTCTTCATAATGTTGGACATTCATCTCCGATAAATCCTCTCCATTTACCACATGAATCTCATAGTGATTGAGGCCTGTCCCTCGACCAGTTTGGATAATAATAACAGCCTCTTCCTTATGATCATTTGTCAGATCTGTATAGAATACCTGAGGTTTAGTTCCTGTATCAGGGATTGTCCAGTCAAAATTTTTCCGCTTACCATCAATATCTAAAGTTACCTCTGTTAGTTCATTTTGTGCTTCATTTCGTGCAAATACTTTCACCTTCTCATCTTCGGAAACAGCGATCAATGGAGCCTCATGTTGTATCTCCAGCTGTGATGAAACCTGTTCAGCAGGGGTGTTTACTGTATCGTTTGGAACAGTAACACTACATCCAGCTAGTAGAGAAATTCCTAATAACCATAGCCACATCTCTTTTTTCAATGTCTAGAGCCACCTTTTCTATAGCTTATTGACTTTATTATACTGTACAAACATGCCCCATAGCAGTTCAATTCGTGAAGGAAAAGCTTATATACCAGAGCGTGGAGGAGTAACAATGAAATTTAGAGATGGTAGGTGAAATGAGTGATACTTGCTTTATAGCGGCAAATTCATAACGATTTGCTCACCAATAGGTCCCATTCTTCTTTCTCCATGATCCACAAAGCCTACTTTGATATATAAATTCTGTGCAGCTCTATTCTTCTGATTGACGACTAACACTACTTCATTACATTCTTTAAATTCCTGCTTCACAAAATCAGCAAGTGCAAGCATAGCCCTTTTAGCATAGCCCCTACCTTGCTGTTGATGATCGATGGACAGGGCAGTTAGTAACATTGCCTGAGGATTACGAGAATATTCTTGTACTCTGTCCGTTGCATGAAGAACAAAAAAGCCAACAGGTACGCCACCACTTAAAATCACAATTGGATACTGTCCGACCTTCTCGATTGAAATCTCTTTAGGAAGTGCCGTAAATTGGTGTTGTTCTTCAGGTAATTCAAAACGATTTAACTGCTCTACATAGCTTTCAGAGAAATGTACTAACTCAATATTCGTTGTTTCTTGCATAAAAAAGCCTCCTTTTCTAATAGTTTAACCACAGAACAAACGTTCGTCAAGGAGGCTTGTATTAAAATAATGTGGGGGTAGGTCATTTTAACTTAAAAGGGTACCAAAAAGTAAAATAAAAGAAATACTAATCATCACAATAAGTGTAATGACCATTGTTAAAATTCCTCGAAGCAAGGTCGTTAAATTTTTAACATTTTTCATACCGACCAGGCTTAGGTAGAAACAGGCAATAGACAAGAGCAGTGTCAATAGTAATGGATGGAAATGAAGATATGTGTCAAAGAAGTCTTTCATTGAACCTGATAGAAAAAATAATAGGATACAGCCCAAAGATAAGATAAATGACCAGAGATTTAAATTAATTCCCATTGTTTTCCTCCCTCCTATAAAAACGAATTTGTTGTAGGAATGTTCCGATGATTCCGCTTGATAGGGAAAAGGAGAAACTAAATGTGTCGTTGCTCGAACAGGGTCACTCGGACGAAAGTGACCCACGTACCAAAAGGAGTATAAAGTAAAGTTGAAAGAACTTTACACTACTATTAGTATGTGAAGCTAGCGGTTTAAGATAGTTATCTATCTAAATTACTAGCTTTTAATTGTGAGTTAAAATAAATGATCTAGAATAAAACGAAAAGGGAGGAGATTTGAATAGTTGTGGTAGCGATTCATGGTAAAAAGGCTTTAGCTTCTGTAATGGAACAGAGGCAAAAGCCTGAGACGATCAATTAACACATGAAGCTAGCACCAACGATAATAAGAAGGATGAAGAGTACAACAATAAGCACGAATGTAGAGCTATTGCCGCCTCCATTGTCCCCGCCACAGTAACTATTGAAATTACAGTAACTCATGAAACACACCTCCTTTCCTTCTTCTAAAGTATGTATAGGACAAAAGGGGGGATGTTAGCGAGTAGAGAAAAAATGAGTTGTCCCTTCATTCGGAATAAGGCGATGAAAGCTTTACTTTATTATTATGATGGAATAGTAGCTTGAGCTAGTTGTTAGCCTGTATAGCATCAAGAATAATGAAACAAATTCTACTAATTGTTTTTGAATTCAACACAATGTAAAAAAACATCCGTTCTAGGATGTTTTTTAGTATAACGGCTGCTGCGTATGACAAGGGGGAAAGCCGTTCACATCATGAATCATATGAAGGTCGTACTGCTTTAAGGCAAATTGACTTTGATATAAATATTCAAGAACAAGCAGTTTTCCTCCTGATACGCCACAGAGGACACCAGAAGTTCCTTGACCATTTGTAAAAGAAACACCAACAGGCTGACCGATTAAATACGGAATTTTATGTTGCCAAGGCACAATAGCCACTCCTTTCACTATAATATATGAAAGGAGTGGCTAGAGGTTCTTATCTTCACAAAATCGTACACTCTGTTTGTGGAGATGCTAACTAAATACTGACAAATCAATCATTCTTTCATTTCTATTTTTATGGTAATATAAGTTATATATGGGGTTATAAAGAATTTTTAGTTATTAACGATTGGGAGGAGAATGGATGAAATTTAAAAAGGGAATCACCTTTATTCTAGGTCTCTTACTACTTATGCTTGCAGCCTGTACACCAACAGAAAAAAGTGAGAGCCAACTTCATGAGAAAAAGCAAATAACAGATGATGAAGAGATGGTGTTCTCATTTGAGCACCCTCAAACCAAACAAAAATACAAAATCATTTATGCCAATCAACTGTTTTATCCGTATATAGAAAAGGTCAAAGAGAATCCGAATCTTTCAAGCTCGGAAACTCTGGATTTGTATAATAAGGAAGTTATTCAACCGATCTATCAGGATTGTTTTGAAAATGGGGAATATTATCATATGGCAGAAACCCTGCTTACTACGGTTCCTACAGGGTTAACAGAAATTCAAGTGGTGAGTGAAAAAATGGAGACGCATAAAGCAGAAATCAATCAACTCATTCAAGAATCGTTATTGAAATCCGCAGACCTCTTACCCTCTCAAAGCGATGTAGCCGTTTGTGTATTCCCTTCAGCAACCAATAATAGAATACCCTTCGCAGTTGGAGCGGGCAAAATCATCATTCCGTATTCTCTAGGTGGTTCAGATGAATATTTAAAGGGAACCATTGCCCATGAATACCATCACAGCGTTTGGGCGGAGAAGCATACAAATAAAGTTAACACGTTTTCGATTTTGGATAATATAGTCTTCGAAGGAAAAGCCGTCATGTTCCAAAAGTCTGTATTTCCTGACATCAACCTGATTTCGGTGAACTTGACCTACAATAAGGAATTATGGACTCAAATTGAACCAGATTTAAAAAAGTCTAACTTAAAACGTTCCTTAGAGATTGTCCATGGTGGAAAAGGGTTACCGAAAAATTATGGTTACAGTGAAGGCTATAAGATGGTTAAATCCTATCTTGACTTGCATCCTGAACAAACACCAGAGGATTGGACAGCCTTAAGTGCACAAGAAATTTTCGAAGAAGGAAAATACTTGGAACACTATCAATAACTATTTTGGTGACACTTATTTGTGAAAGTTCAAAATTAAAGAGCACTTTTACTGATTACAACATGAACTAGTAAACATGCAGCATAATGATAGGAATTTCTCAATTGAAAAACAACAAACAATAAGTCACTACGGTTTTAAATCGCAGTGGCTTATGTGATGCCGCACAGTCCTATTAGCCTGATGGAATGAGGAGAATCTTCTCAAGAACAATGCAACGGCTAATTAATGAATAAAGTCTTGGGGAAATCTCCAACTAAACAGAGTATGTAAAAAGGGATAGCATTGTACAAAAACATCTTGGGGGCGATGTTAAAGGTGCTATCCCGACATTAATGTATGTGAAAGAACTTAAGAACATTACCACTGTAAGTAAATTGAAAAGTAATTGAAATAAGGGTGTAAAGCTTTTAATTAAAGGTATAATCCGAGGCCACATGGATAAATAACAGGTGGTTTTTCCTTGTCTGCTATGGTTGAAGTTATATTTTCATTATAAAGTCCTGCCATTAAACCATATTACGTCAATTATGAATTGGTTGATTCGCCACCATCTACATGCAAGACTTGCCCTGTAACATGTCTCGAATCATCTGATGCTAAATAAACAAATGTAGGGGCGACTTCAAAGGGCTGAGCCATACGGTTAAATAAATTGGTTCCATGTAAGGCATTTTCATCAGAGGAGAAGCTAGAAGGTATAAGTGGTGTCCAAATACGACCAGGGGCTATCGCGTTCACACGAATCTGTTTTTTGGCAACGCTTTTTGCTAGGGAACGAGTCCAGCCTACGATTGCCGCCTTTGTAGCGGAATAATCGATGAGTAAAGGTTCTCCTGCATAAGCCACAACGGAGGCAGTGCCAATAATGGAGCTTCCTGCTCGTAAATAAGGGAGAGCGGCTTTTGTCGTATAGAAGTGAGCATATACATTTAATTTAAAGGTTTCATCAAACTGTTCATCCGTGATGTCTGTCAGCTCATTTTGCTGAAATTGAATCCCAACATGGTTACATAAAATATCCAATTGACCAAAAGTATTCATCGTTTCGGAAACAATGTCTACACATTGTTTTTTAAAGCGAAGATCCCCCGGGAGCAGCAGACATTTTTGTCCTAATTCTTCAACTCTTTTTTTCGTTCTTAGCGCATCTTCATGCTCGTCTAAATAAGCAATGGCCACATCGGCCTCTTCTTTCGCAAAGGCAATGGCAGCAGCCGCACCCATCCCGCTATCACCCCCAGTAATAAGCGCGACTTTTCCCTTTAATTTACCACTCCCTTTATAATGAGGATTTTCAATGATGGGCTTAGGGACCATTAAGCTTTCCAATCCCGGTTGGCGTAATTGTCTTTGTTCAGGTTGAGTAAGGGGCACTTCTTTATATTGTGTAATCTTCCCATAGACAGGATATTGCGGGTACGGATCTTCCTTTTTATTGTCCTCAAACCACTTTTGATAAAAGTGGATTTGTGCTAATAATTCACGATAGTCCTTGTCATTCGGATTAGTAATAACCAATCCCTCCTTTTCAACATATACTATGAAAGCTTAGCTTTTTGTGTTAAACATCCAAACAAGCAGTGAAGGAAACAGGGGGACTGAAAATGGAGGTTGAATTTTTCCCAGAAGTGACACGATTATTAGAAAATGAAGCGTCTACATTAGAGATCCATTATTTGAAAGACACCTGGTTAACACCAACGATTGGCGTAAGACCACCTTATTATAGCTACCCAATCTACGAGTCATATTATCCGATTTGGGCTAATGAATAACCTGTAAACGAGGAAGCCATCTGGTGTTGTTATTTTTTCAACATCCGATGGCTTCTTGTTGCAGCTAATTTGGGAGTTTTTTTATATTCTCACATGGTTTTGAAGATAATTATACATTTGATAAGGATGAAGTAGAGGATATTTCAAAATTAATCAATATCAATCTAACCTCTACTATTACATATATTCAGGCACTTTTACCTAACCTAAGACAAGCAAAGCAGGGAAAGGTTATTTTAATTGGATCTACAGCGGGCTTAGATCACACAAACAATGCACAAGTTTCTTTTGTCACATCTAAATTCGGCGTAAGGGGTATTACAAATGCACTGCGTGAACATTTAAGGAAAGATAAAATTTCTGTCACATGCATTAATCCTGGTGAACTGGCAGCAGAAGTACCCTATGAAGAGGGAGCGGAAAAAGCCATTCATTTATATGAAGGTACACGAATCCCGTACAAGACATTGTATCTCTTGTGCAATGTGTAATTAATCTATCAGCAGTTTCCTGTGTAAAAGAAATTAATGTCCCAGCCATAACAGATTTAAATGCATGATTACTCAGTGAACGCTACTCAATATTGAGTAGCGTCTTTTTATAAAAAGGATAAATGAATTCCTTCCCCTAGAAAAAATTTTCGCGATCCTCTCCCACATAACACTACAAGTAAGCACATATAAATAAAGGTAGTAAAAAAATCAACATCCTTTCATCGTCATAATTAAATACTAAAACACTTCCAGCCTATTAAATCTTAAGAAAATCTTCAGGTTCTACTAGGAAATATTTAAGATTCGCTATGTATAATTATAAAAAAAGGAAATTTACGAAACCATTTGAAGATTTAAAACGTATTGGTAGTAGGAGAGAATATTGAAGTAGGTGAAGATATGGCACATACGATTTACATAGTATTAACCAAAACAGGGACGTTATTATCAAAAGCGATCGGTATGTATACGGGTAAGGAGATGAATCATGCATCCATAGCCTTTGATGAGGGGCTATTTGAGATGTATAGCTTTGGTCGAAGGCAATTGAACAACCCGTTAAGTGGGGGCTTTTTACGAGAGGATGCAGAAAGAGGGCTATTTGAGTGTGCGGATTGTGTTATTTATCGCTGTCGTATATCTCATTATCAATATTTAGACATGATGAAAATTGTCCGTTATATGTACTGGAATAGAGATCGCTATAAATATAATTTTATCGGACTTTTTGGTGTGGTGATGCAAAAGGAAGTGAGACGTGAGCGTGCTTATTTTTGTTCCCAGTTTGTAGCGACGCTACTAAAGGTGGGAGGGCTAAAAATATATCAAAACCCAGCATTAATGACGCCTCATTGCCTAGCGCAATTACCGTATTTAGAGAAAGTATTTGCAGGGAAACTGGCAGATTATTTACAAACGGTTCGTGAGCCAGCTATGCTATATGGTTAATGAATAGATGCACTACCTGACGTTTAAATAGAAAAATAGACACTCACGCGACAATCTTCTCTTTTGCAAGAGGATTGTCTTTTTATCTTTCAGCAGAAAACGCCCTTCCTTATTAGTGGTGAGATGAATGTACAAGTTGTACTTTTTGATTCAATGGTGCCCCAATACTTTTCGAGCAAGCTGAGGCGTCATCAATATTAGTCATATTTACCCCATATAGAATGTCAATAAACCTAGTTGCTGGAAACTGGAAAATGAGTCCTATTCCTGTTAAAAGAGTCACCATAAAATTGCTATCATAAATAATAGATACGTACGTTCTACGAGTGAATATCAGCAAGGAGGATATGGAAATGAGTGATGAAATAGCAGCAGTTGGTTGGGATGCGATTGATCAGGCATTAGCACAGGTATATGGTGAGCAGGAGCCAAAGCATTATGGGACATTGATTCCCTATTCACTAGGAGGACAAGATCCCTTAGATGGAATTAGTGTTTATAAAAGTGAAACATCCATTCCACATTGGCATTTTGTTACATATGGCTTCTCGGAACTATATGAAAAGGAATTTGAAAACAAGGACTATAGTGGATATGGATTTGAATTAACATTTCGACTAGTACGTCAACTAGATGAGGACGAGCCACCTGCTTGGGCATTGAATTTACTACAGAATATGGGCAGATATGTGTTTAATAGTGGTAATGTTTTTAGAGCGGGAGATTATTTGGATGCAAATGGTCCAATTTGTCTCGATGCTGACACGCATTTAACTGCACTAGCCTTTACACATGATCCAGAGCTTGCTGAAATCGATACACCAAATGGCAAGATGGAGTTTATCCAAATGGTTGGTATTTCAGAGGATGAGTTAGAAGCGATGCAGACATGGAATACGCTTGGTGTACTACAGGCTGGCATTAGGCAAATACCAAGCTATACTACGGATTTAACAAGAACTTCTCTCTTACAAAATCCTGAAGTTGCAGAGGCAGTTGCGCGAGGAATGGAGGAAGATGGTTCGAATACAGGGTTTCTTTTCGTAGATCAACTCGCTTGGGAAGTAGAAAAAAAGGGCTGGTTTAACAAACCGTCTAATGTCGTTCAACTCGGGGTAAAGCAAGCAGATGTCATTAGTAAATTATTACGTGGACGCATTTTGAAAGATAAAGATCTTAGCTTAGTCGGTCAACAAATAACGATAATATTTAGAGCAGGCCCTCAGGTAGGTTATTCTGAGAATGGTCAAGAGATTACGATCACATTGAACAAGGCAGCGGTAGAAGAATTAAGTCAGAGGCTGATACCGCAAGAAAGTCAATTTACTATTTCTTCTTTAGCTGGTGTAAGCTTTCAAATTTTGAAGACACATATTAAAAATCAAGAAGGAGCGGTTGTGAAAACAATCGGATAAGATGAATCTCTCGCTAGCTTTAGCGGGAGATTTTTCTCTAACAATAGAAAGGGAGGTTTTACAGTGAAGCAGTGTGTAGAGCATTTTCTAGCGGCTGTGTGGGAGCAACTCACGGCTGTTTATCAACAAGAGAGTAAACGAATAACAGACCTAAAAGAGCAAAGTAGGTTACAAGCAGGCATCCTTCAATATTTGAAAGTCGCCTGGAAAAAAGGGAAAAGTCCTAATGGCACGATCTTTATAGATGTTTATGAGCCATTTAGTTGGAGTGATAGCTCCTATAAGGTGGGAGCGGGTTCATACATACAAGAATTTACAGATGTCCAGCAGATTGAAGAGCTTTTTAGCGCTCTATGTACTAAAGCAGAGGAAGTGTTTCAATCTGAGCAATACGGTCCCCGATTTTTTGATTACCGCTTTGAGGTCGTGCTTGAATTTGAGCATGATAAAACGGTGCTTCATTATCAAAAGGAGCTGTTGAATAATCGTAAACTGGCGTCTACGAAACAAGTGCTGGCAAGCTTTATAGAAACAAAGGTGATGGCAGAGCTACCAGTTAGGCCAAGTGACAATGATGAATTTTTCCTTGCGCAGCATTTGGTCAATCCACATTTTTTCCATCAAACAGCTGAGGAAGTCGAACCACTTATTCATCGGCTTCAAGAAAAGCATCGGGCGAATAAAGAACGTTTAGACAAATGGATTTATTATTATACAATGGCCTTTAAGCAGTGGGCAGAGGAGCATTTTTTAACGCACTATTTTGAACAAGCAGGCGATTATAGGAAAGAGTGGGTATTGAAAACAGAGGACTCGGTACAGCAACTAGAGCAGGAAAAACTAGATTTCTTTCTTTATGTCGCGTTGAAGATTGGTCAAAAAGAGCCAGCCACTCGATTAGAATACTTGGAACTTGCGAAGCAGCTTGGCTCGCAGCAGGCAGCTAATTATTTGGAAAAAGGAAGCGGTCGTTTTGAAAGTATAAGAAAGCGGGATGTATTCGAAGGACAGGCAAATGATATTTTACAAACGATTGATATACGAGTGATGGTAGAAGAGGAAAATGCTTATCGTGAAGCCCTTTACTATATCATTCAACTGTTAGAAGAAGGTTTTCCAACGGGCTATAAGCTGACTTTAAAGAGTAAAGCGAAAAATTATCTTCCTATTAAAAAGGTAGCAAAATCAAAGCTTCATCAATTTTTCGCCAATTGCCTACAATATCCAAATCTTTTCCCTTTATTAGCGGACTATGCCCAGCTCGCTATGGAGGAATTTGCTTGGTACCAGGATGTTGAGCCGAGCGAAAAATCAGCTATGCCCAGCACCTATGCGGTTTTTGGATTAGGGCTTTATAGTAAGGATTATTTTCCGCTTGTTCAACGATATATGTTACTCGTTGATACAGAGCATCAATCCGTGCAAGATGCTTATGCGGAAGCTTTTCTTGAAGCTCATGGCTTATCAGTAGAGAGGATGCCTGTGTTTGTAGCTATTTTACTTGGTGCAAGTGAATCAGCAAAGCCAATAAAGAACATTGACATCATGGATTTAGATTTGCTCGTGGCACTCGGACAAGAACTTGAAAAGAAAGCAGATTATCAGCGTCCATTTGTTTTATATCGAATATTTGGTAGTTCCAAGAAGCTTGCTCAGCGACTAAAGCAAGAATCAGCACCAATAAGGGATGAACTTGAGAAATTACTGCAATGGATGGATTCCTGAAGGGGGTAGACGAATGGAATGGACCGAAGTGAGTAAATCCAAGGATTTAGAGGTCGTTCGTGAGGCCATTAGTAAATTAGATGTAAATGAGCGAGATGCACGTGGGAGAACACCATTAATGCTTTTTATAACAAATCGAATGCCACATGAAGGAATCAAGCTTCTTTTGGCACAGCATATAGACTTGGAGGCGCGAGATAAGCTTGGTGATACAGCACTTAAAAAAGCGGTAAAGTTTAAGCAGAAAGAAGTGATTTCTTTACTACTTGCAAAGGGTGTAAATTTATCTGAGCCAGAGGGGATTACCGCTACAGCTTGGTTTGCAGCAAGGGAGCATGCAAGAATAGCTGATTTATTGGTAGATACACCAGGTGCAATCCGTCTAACTTTGAATGCAGAAGAACAACAGCAAGCTGATGCCATTTTATACGAGGATTCTCTCAATACAATGTGCCAGCGCATAAGCAAGGTATCATCAGCTGTTATTTTACATGCCATTGTCAATAGCTATAACTGGGATGATGGCCCCGAGCCCATGCTCACAGCATTAGCTAATCCAGTTTGTGCCCCTATTACCATGATAGACATGTTTGAGCTAATGGAAGGAGAATATTGGCTAGCACTAACAGAGGAAGAGATAGCGAGTTCCGATTGGAAGCGACCATGGAAAGAGATGGCACTAACCTTACAAGAAAAATTAAAGTGCTAGCTAGCGAGGAGAGAGTAATGGACCAAAAAGCAAAGAAAATATTAATGCAAACCTATTGGCAATCTGGTGGATGGCGTTCAGGTGGTTATACCTATACAGAAGTAGATTTTCAATATGCTAAAAGTAAGGGCTTGATGTTTGATCGATTAACGATTTCCCATGATGAATGTGTACAAAGATTGCAACAGCTTCATGAAAAATACTTAACAAAGGAGCTTGTGGTAAAGGCATTTTTGCATAGCTTATCGACGCGCAAAGTTCATTTACGCAGCGCCTTATCGAGCTGGGCTCTTACGCAGGATTTACCGAAGCATACGTATTACGAACAACCTGTAGCATTGGTCTCCTATAGTGGCTGTGGCTACTGTAACGAGCGGAAAATCATGTCCAATGCTACATATGTCAATGAGGATTTAAATGTGCTAAATTTTGAACGCATCAAGTGGGGAGGGGTTCGTCTCAATTGGCTCGTCTATTGTTTACTAGACCTAGAATGCCTAGTGAAAGAACAAGAGGCATTGAATGTAAGTGAGGAAGACGTAGCCATCTTAAAACAGATGGTAACAGCAATAGAATCCTGTAACGACACAGATGCAGCTAGACAGCTAGAAAAGCGCTGGAAAGATGTTTTCAAGTCCAATCAACATGAACGAGATGTGGTCATGGAAATCTGGGGTTATGCGGGACTACTCGTATCAAAGGATGATTATCGCAAGGAGCGTGGACGTGGAACTGATTTTATGTCAATGGCGACTTGGAGAGGACAGGATGGCTATTCACAGGAAAAGATGAAGTTTTACTTTGGCTCCTACCTATAAAAAGGAGCAGTTATCGATCAAAAGATGGACCAAAGGATGCTGAGGATTATTGGTATAGCGAAGGAATTTTAAGAGCGCATACCATAATGGACTGCTGCCATGGTCATGCACTAATAATGTACAGATTTTACTTTTACCAGAGCTTTACTAGAATAAAAAAGAGAGGTGCAGTGAGATGGGTGCTTGGGGATACAAAGCATTGGAAAGTGATGAAGGTTTAGATGTGGTGGCGTTTTTACAGGAGTTTATGGAACAGCATAAGGAATCCAATCAGCTACCATTATCGGGTATTGTACAGGCAATGAAACAGCAAGGCTTTTTTGGTAAAACATTGGAGGATATAGATTTTTTCTACGATATGAGTGCCCTGGCTTTGGCAGAGCTTTATAGTCAATATTTGAATACTGGAACCATTTATGGTCAAGAAAGTAAGGATAGACAAATACAATGGGTAGTAGATGAAAGCTCTTTGACATTTATATTGCGGTATTTACAGGACATTCGAGATGAAGTACCTGATCAACATGGTAGTAGAGAGATTGTAGAATTATGGCAAGAGTCCAAGAGTTGGCCTGAATGGCAGTCCAACTTAGCCTATCTTATTCAAACCGTGGAACAAGCGATTAACCGTTTGCCACAATTAAAATAGATGGAGTGATTGGAAGTGACCTATGATTTTTGGATAATGGCTTCAATCATGGAGTTGGTTGAATACCCAGATGAGACAAGCGATGACTATATAGCACATCCAACTTTACAGACGATCATGAATGTGCTTGAAATCCAAGTACCGATAGCAGAGATTTACGAACGTTATTTTGGTCAATCCATTCATACGGGACATGTTTTGGTATTTGCGAATAAGCAGCAGCCACATGTCTGTGTGGTACTTGATACTTATCGAGATCCGCTCGATCAACTGGATTTAATTCAATTTGGCTGGAGAGTGAACACGAAAGATGTTCACCTAGTAAGACAGCTAACACGAAAACTGTTTGATAATTGTGAGGAGGGGATTCGCTATGAGGAAGGTCAATCCATTCTCTATCAGGTATTACAAGAGCAACGCTATCCTCGAAAATTTTACTATGAGACATTATATGAACAACAGATGAAGAAATTTTGGGTATAACAGCATCAAAAGGATTCGAAACACTTTCTAAAAAGTGTACGAATCCTTTTGCTAGAACTTATACAAAGAAAAAGCTGAATAGAGATAGCGCAATCGAAATGATCACGATAGGTCCAATCATTTTCATATGTCGTTTTCGTGCCATTACAACAATCGCTACATATTCACGAATCATCGCATTAGGCCAATAATAAAAGGCTGTCTTAGAGCCAATGCCCTGACTATCTAAGCCTGCGAGTCTTGCATAAATACCCGCACGAAAAAGATGAAAATTATTCGTGGTGAAAATACTGTTGTAGGCTTCACCCTGCTTCCGATCATCCATGAGCTGCTTAGAAAATAACATATTTTCATAGGTATTCACGGAGCGGTTCTCCTGGAGTGTATGCTCAATGGGAATACCTTTTTCAATTGCATATCGTTGCATCGCTTCAGCTTCGGGTAGATTTTCATCAGGACCTTGTCCACCAGAGAAAATAATGGTAGGCGGAGTGGTCACTGCTGCTTGCTTATGATAGAAATCAATTGCCTTTTGAATTCTACTAGCTAAAAGTGGAGGCACCTTATCATTAATTAATCCACTGCCTAGCACAATAATAAAATCTTGATTCAATCGAGGGCGATTGAATTGGTAGAGAAAATAAGCAGATAAAAAATTGGATAGATGGATAAAAAAATAAAACGTAATGAGTGAAATTCCACCAAAAATGGGCTGGAGGTGGACTGAAAACAAACTTGCTGGATTGATAATGGGTAATAGGATAAAAAGTAAAATGCCAATCGCCACAAGTAATGTTAAGGAATTGGCTAAACGTCTACCTTCTCGCTTCATTAATACTCTCGCATTTAAAAATAAACCAAACATTAAAGCAACAATACCAAAAGGAATTAAGATGAAAAGGGCAATCAGTGGAATAATGACAATAAGCCTTAAAAAGTAATGGTCAGATGCTAAAGATAGCATGACGCAGAATAGCAGAAATGAACAGATAAATAGATTAAATAATAGTCCGTTGATCATTTTTCTTGGGTCTTTGAAGTAAGAAATAAGAAAAACGATGAAAAGAATCAGTGGAATAATGCCAAAATACATACAAAATGCACCTCTAGTGATGGAGTTGGTTAATGATATCTTTATATTATAAGTAATTATTGGATGAAATCAACCATCGATGAAAAAGTGGAGAGGGCGCATCTAGAAGCTCCCTCTATTTTTTGTGTGTACGATGATAGGTTTTATTGAGGTAATGAATATATTGGGTGCGGGTCAAGCCACCCGTTTGGCGATTAAAGTCATCGTAGGAGATATCTTCTGGAAAACTAAATTCAGCGAATGCCCGCTGACGATCTTCGCGGAAGTGTGGATGATCTAGCGACTCTGTTACAATTCCTTCCTCTTGCTTCAACCAATCACTGGCAACGCCTGCATAGACACCATGATTGGTAAAACGGCTAGCTGTTTGATAGGAGGTAGAAGGTGCAGGTTTACTAATTGTTCCTGTTCCCCAGGATAAACGGTATCGAGGCTCTTTCCCATAGTTTAGTGTCACGCCATAGCCCATTGGAAATACAATATCGGATTCTGTTAACATTTTATGGCCAATCTTTTCATAGCATCCTCGCATAAAATGGTCATCCATCACAATATGTGTTTGAGGGGCCAATGGAGCAGATATGATTTCCTCAAGAGAAGGCAGGCGCTCTGTCGTTGTCAACAAATAGGGCCGTACAAACAATGGCATTGTCATTACATTATGCCAAATACTATCTTCTCCAAATAGATGATCCTTTTGCATTTGACGTAAGTCGCCAATGACAAGCACATAGCCATCTACAAATAAATCGATTTCTACACGAAAAATATCACCTGGTACCGTCTTATAGCGTAGACTTTTCATTTTAGTTAGCTTTTCTAGCTTGTCTGTGTAATCTGCAGGTAGCTGGGAGGGAAATTGCTGTAACCAATTCAAGAGAGCCGACTTAGTCGTTAAATGCTCAAAGCCTGTTAATGGTAGCTGATAATATGTTTTAGTGTTACGAGCTGTGATATAGCTAGATGGATGGTTTTCATTACCTAGACCAGCAGAAAAAACAACGCCTGCAGCTTTCACAGCGGAGATATTGGTGTAATTCAATTTCTTTTCTTTTCCACGCGCGGTTTGAGGGACGATGACTTCACGCTTACGCGTTAAAATGTCGACATCCGCTTCTTGGTAGCTATGCTCATTCACGAAAATTCTTTTTTTAATGAGATCACCTTCAAGGCAAATAAAATAATCCTCTCGAATCTGAATTGTTTCCCAATGTGCTTCTAAAGTATGTAGGCCGAAATAGGGGCGCAATGAATTGGTTAACCAACTAGTAAATGGTGTCAATCGGATTTCCTCCTAGCTATTGTTTTGTATTTTGGTCAAGTATACTGAATTTGATGGGTGTCGAAAATAGCTTAGATGGAAAATAGTTACTTTTATGCAGTGATAATAATTGCTTTTGGAGCAGATGCCTACCTTTTTCTTCAGGCTATAGAACTGCTATAATGACAGACAGAGGTGATGAATATGCATATTGTGACAATAGAAGGCATACCCTATGCTTGGCTTGAACAATTACAGGAAATCCACGCACACGTTTTTGATGGAGCTAATTTGCCACTCGAAAAGCTAGAAAAGAAAGAAGGCCTTCTTTGCATATTGGCAGTGGAAGGTGACACATTGATCGGCTTTAAATTAGGCTACCCACATCCAGATGGTATTTTTTATAGTTGGTTGGGTGGCGTCCAAGTAGCATATCGAGGTCAGGGAATTGCAAGTCAATTAATGAAACAACAGCATGAACATATCAAGACTTTAGGCTTTCACAAAGTTCGTACATATGGAAGAAATACATTCAAAGCCATGCTCATTACCAACCTCAAGCATGGTTTCGATATACTTTCAACATTTATTGATGAAAAAGGCAGACATAAAATTATATTTGAAAAAACAATTGGTTAAGGAGTTTTATACATGAAAGCATATTTAGCAAATGGGTTATTTTCGTTAGGCGATCGTTTTGTAAATGAACAATTGGCAGCAGCTATTCGTGAGGCAGTTCCAGGCATCGCATTATACGTACCTCAGGAGAATGAGGCCATCAATGATAAATCTGCCTATGCAGATAGCTTAGCGATTGCCCAAGCAGATTTAGAGATGCTCCAAAGTAGCGATGTTCTGATAGCTGTATTAGATGGGGTGGAAATTGATTCAGGCGTTGCCGCAGAGATAGGTGCATTTTCTATGCTGAATCGTCCCATTATTGGTGTGCTAACAGATGTTCGTCAACAGGGGCGGGACAATATGCAAAAAATAGAGGCACTGATCCGAGATGGGCTAGAGAATCAGTTTGTTTATCGTAATTTATTTGTTGTGGGGTTAATTAAACGCAATGGCGTGATTACATCTTCTATTGAAGAGGCTGTGGAAGCCATACAAAAACTACAAAACGGGGAGGCATCATGATGCTATTAGCTACATCAGACATTGTGGCAGGAAAAGATATCACGGAAACATTAGGGCTGGTGAAAGGGAATTCTGTTCAATCTAGAAATATTGGTCGTGACATGATAGCAGGACTTCGCAATATTGTAGGTGGAGAAATGAAGGAGTATGCGGAAATGCTTGTGCGCTCTCGTGAAATTGCCACAGAGGCAATGGTAGAGGAAGCCAAACAATTAGGGGCAGATGCAGTTGTAGGCGTTCGTTATGCTACTTCATCTGTCATGGATGGTACATCCGAAGTATTGGTATATGGAACAGCTGTAAAATTCAAATAAAAGAGTAGAAGGACTTTCATTCATTCAATGGAAGTCCTTTTTCAATGGTTAAAAAGTGACACATTCAACTAAAATGTTGTAAAATTTTAGTTAATTATGTCAAAAATACGGTCTATTGTGCTGCTTGAATGGTGATTTTTTATAGGATGCGTATAGTACAAATTATACCAATAAAGTAGAAGTTTTTCTTGATTCAGCAGAAAACGCTCATATGGAGCTTTTCGAGCAAGCTGGACGCAATTATGCTGAGGCGTAATTGATAGCAGGAAGGCTATTTATGTCCAATGTATTGCGAGCTGGGCATGATAGAAGAAAGAGTGGGATATATGGTAGATTCACAACAAGGCAAAGGCTATCGCATTCTATCGATGTTTGATCGATTGATGGATGGTCAAGGAATCAACAAGAAGCAAGAAGCATTGACACATCAGGTTGGTGAAAAAACCATACAACGGGATATCGATGAAATTCGTACATATCTAGAAAAGGCTAAGCTAGATTACCATTTACAATATGTGCGTACAGAAAAAGTGTATAAATTAATAAATACAAAAAACAATCGTTTATCTAAAGAACAGGTACTAGTCATCGTTAAAATACTGATTGCCTCAAAAGCTCTCGTAAAATCGGATATCGGTGAGATCGTTAATCAACTTCTCTCACGTGTAGCAGAGGATCAACTGTTATTAAATGAAAAAATTGTATATGAAGATATCCATCAGAACAAGTCATTATTGTCCTTGATATGGGGAATTTCAACAGCCATTCAAAAGAGAAAGGTCATTACCATTGATTATTTACAGGAGGGTGAAGCTATTCCAACTGCAAAAATTTTAAAGCCGCTCGCTGTTATCTTTTCAACACATTATTTTTATTTAATAGGAGATAATCAAGACACCCCAACTGTTTACAGAATGGATCGTATTCAGCATTTTCGTGAAATGGCTATCAATTTTGAAGCTCCATCTGTCCATCCATTACAAGTAGAGGACGCTAATGACCTTACTCATATACGGATTCTCTATAAAGGCCGTTCTCCTCAAATAGTCTACAGTCGTTTCCCAACAGCCCACCTTGTTTCACAAAACGATCATGAATATGTTTTTGAGGCAAAAGTGTTAGCATATGGCATGAAAGAATGGTTGTTAAGTCAAGGAGCCGATATGGAGGTATTAGAGCCAATTGAACTGAGAGAAGAGATCATTGAGACCTTACAAGCTATGCAGCAAAATTATCGTTACATATAAAAACCCATGCGTACATGCACGGGTTTTTACGCTTACTGAAACAATTGCTTAATGAATGTCATATCGATATCCTTAGTGAGCTTATAATCTTTCATGTAATTTTCCTCATATAAATAAACGAATAAATGCTGGTCATCATCTAAACGCAAGCCAATTTCTCTGTTGTCATTAATCGATAGTGTTAGCCAATAAGCTTCATTAGAATCGGAATTAGAAAACCACACTTTTTTTAAAGGTAGGTCCTTGAATGGCTGGATAATTTGATCGATCTCTGCTGCATCATTAATAATCACTGTTTTTTCATCTGAGGAACGAATAATTTCAATCTCATGAATTTCCTCCAGGTCGAGACGTTCTGTTACCTCTGTTGTAAAATCAGTGTCTCGTGTTAACAGCATTGTCGAGATATACAGAATAAGTAGTGGTAGTACAATGCCTAGAAATAGTTTGTATCTTTTTTTCATGCTCGTCTCCTTAAATTCTAAAAATTCACACATATGTATTCTTTTCCACGCTATAATTGAGCATATACTGAAATGATGAAGGAAGGCAATTAAATGACACATAATCATGAAGAAAAAGAACTATTTTACCCAAGTGGAATCATCATGTATCGAGGTGGCGTCAAAAAGAATGATTTCGGTCACGATATTTATGACGGCAAAGGCTCGTTATTTGATCAAGAGGGAGAATTATTATTCGAGGGTGAATTCGTCAATCATATGAAGCAAGGCAATGGCATTATGTATTTGAAAGGACAACTCATTTATCAGGGTGAATTCATTCAAAATAAGAAACAGGGTCATGGCATTTTATATAAGGATGGTCATATCCATTATGAAGGTCATTTTCGCAATGATTTAATGGACGGCTATGGTGTTTTATATTATGAAGAAGAAGTAATTAGGCCTTATCAAACACTGCGAGCACAGTACCCACATTTAAATCAACCACAGTATGAGGGTGACTTTGTCCACGGCATGAAAAAGGGAAAAGGCAAGCAATACTATCCAAATGGATTTTTACAATATGAGGGTGATTTTATCTGGCATCATATGCAAGGGGCTGGCAAGCTGTATTATCCTACGGAATCACCAACAGCTGAGGAGCTTGCACGTGGCGTAACTACACTCTACTATGAAGGTCATTTCTTTGAGGACCTAAAGCATGGTAAAGGCAAAGTATATGCTAGAGATGGAATTCTAGAAGCGGAAGGGCAATTTAAAGAGGATATGATGACAGGGCAAGGAACGCTCTATTATGCCAATGGGCAAGCTTCCTATATTGGTGACCTCGTTCAAGGCAAAAAACATGGACGAGGCGATTATTTTAATGAAGAAGGCAAAATTATTTATAGTGGTGAATTTATCAACGATGAGCGGTTACGCATTACACCTGAAGTCGAGCAAGAGATTGCCAAGCTACAAAAACAATTAGATAGTCTTGTAGGTCTTCCGAATGCAAAGAAGGAATTACATAATTTAATAAACTTTATTAAAATTCAAAGTCTGCGTGTGGATCATGGCTTAACAAGCTTTCCTATTACGTATCATCTTGTCTTCTCGGGCAATCCAGGCACAGGTAAAACAACCGTGGCACGCATTATTGGCCAAATCTACAAGCATCTTGGTGTTCTTTCAAGTGGGCATTTTGTGGAAACAGATCGTGCAGGATTGGTCGCTGGCTATGTTGGACAAACAGCGTTAAAGGTTCAGGAAGTCGTTAACAAAGCAAAGGGCGGGGTACTTTTTATTGATGAAGCCTATTCATTAATAAATGATAAGCAGGATGCATTTGGGAAGGAAGCGATTGATAGTTTATTAAAGGCAATGGAGGATCTACGTGATGACTTGGTAATTATTGTTGCCGGCTATACAGAGCTAATAGAAGAATTTTTACAATCCAATCCAGGCTTTAAATCTCGCTTTAATCATTTTGTACAATTTGATAATTTTAGCACGGATGAACTTTATGATATTTTTGCGATGCTTTGTCAAACGAACGATTATCAATTTGGCGAAGCATTTGCCCAACATATGAAAACACAGCTACGTCATATGCCGATTGAAACCATCCCTAATTTCTCGAATGGGCGTTATATTCGAAACTTGTTTGAAAAACTAGTGACGATCCAATCAAACCGATTGATTCAACAGGCAACAATCTCTAGAGAAGAACTTATGACATTTGAGGAGCAAGATATTTTACAGGGCATTGCAGAAAAGTTGTTTGACAATACTTTTTAAGACGAGGAGTAAATTCATGAAAAAGCTATTAGTGTTTATTTTAGTGTGTGCATGTATTTTACCACGACTAGTAACAGTTCATGTTACAGTAAATAATCATATTAATGTACGCCATAAAAACGATAAAAGTGGATGAGTGATGTATAAAGTGGTAATATACGACAAAACATACGCTATCGTATTTTTTGGAGGGCAATCATGCAAGTAACGAAAGAGGATTGGATTAGAGCGGGTCTAGAGCAATTAGCAGAAGCGGGGATCCATAAAGTACGCATTGAAGCACTTGCTCGATCATTAAACATTAGTAAAGGTAGCTTTTACCATTATTTTCGTGATCGTCAACAACTATTAGATGCAATGCTAGACTATTGGGAAAACCATGCAACAAAGGCCATCATTCAAAATATGGAGCAAGTTGATGCTACTTTAGAGCAGCTTTTACGGATAAGTTTTCACAAAAATAAAAAAATGGAGATAGGCATTTATGCTTGGGCCAAATATGATTCAGATGTCGCAGCGCGTATTGTTCAAATAGAGGAACAGCGAATAGCCTGTGTGGCGACGCTCTATCAAAAAAATGGGATAAGCATAGACGAATCCACTGATCGTGCAAGATTGGCTTATTTAACCTATATAGGCTGGATGACACGATTTGATGCCAATCCTCATTTCGATCTCGAAAAAATGATTAAGCTGTTAATACAATAAGAAGGTCTCTCAGAGCTGACATAAGCTTTGAGGGACTATATTTAACGCCAAAACATACGATAGCGTATGGAATTGTGAAGAGGAGGTAGTACATGTTTATTATATCAATTGTCGCAGTGGGACTATTATGGCTTATTAGTTTCCTACATATTTATTGGGCCTTTGGTGGTCGATGGGGTACAGAAGCTGTTATTCCTATGAAAGAAGGCAGCCACCAAGCCGTTTTTACGCCTAGGAAATGGGGAACGTTCTTTGTTGCAATGCTGGTGCTGCTAGCAAGTGGTATCATCCTTGTTCAAGGAGGCTTCATGCCATTTTTTCAAGCCTCTATTTATTCAAAAGTAGGAAGCATCGTTTGTGCGCTAGTATTTTTGCTACGAGCAATTGGTGATTTTAAATATGTTGGTATTTTTAAAACGATTAAGCATTCCAAGTTTGCTCAAAATGATTCAAAATGGTATAGTCCTTTATGCTTGTTTCTTAGCTTTGTTTATGTGCTGGTGTTAGTTTAACAGCAATTTTACTTTAACAGGGGAGCAGTATGGGGGGAAATAATATGGAGCAAATGATCTACTTACTTCGTCATGGTGAGACGACTTATAATACGCAAGGGAGATATCAGGGACAGCTTGATTCCCCACTCACTGAGCGTGGTCGGGAGCAGGTTCAGCAAAATGCACGCATGCTGAAGTCACTCATTGGTGATGTAGATGACTGGACCATCCTATCAAGTCCAATGGGAAGAGCTATGCAAAGTACAGCCATACTTTGTGAAACACTTGGCTATGACGGCAACAGGGTGAGGCAGGATCCACGTTTAACAGAGGTTGCTGTGGGACAATGGGCTGGTTTAACCATGGCGGAAATACAGCAAAAATGGCCTACCTTGTTAACGAACACGGATGCCTTCAATTGGTATTTTCGTGCACCAGATGGGGAAACCTACGAAGCTGTTGTAAGCAGATTAACGGCTTTACTTGAAACGATTCAACCACTTTCAAAAGTGATTGTTGTCTCGCATGGCTTGACTGGTCGTATTTTACGCGGCGTCTATGCGAGTCTAAGCAAAGAAGAGACGCTCAAGTTAGAGGTTTCTCAAGATGTAATATTCAAATTAACAAATAAAGAGATTAAAAGAATTAGTTCAAATGTTGATGATGATTTTTACCTGTGAAAATATTTGAGCACATCCCATTTTTCTCAAGGAATATTCAGAAATGCCGCCTCTTATAATGTGTAGGAGGCGTTTTTTATGAAAAAATGGATGTTATTTGGCTGTATTTGTATCATGGTTTTCTTATTTTATTTTACAAGCAAAACATATGAATTCACGCATCTAGAACTGCCATCATTACATAGTCAAAATGCTTTGTTACTCAATGAACAGGGCGATGTATTATACGAAAAAAATGCGGATGCTATTATTTATCCTGCATCCTTAACAAAGATCATGACAGCGATCGTTGCCATAGAGATGACAGATAATTTACAAACACAAACCATTGTAGAGCCCCAAACGATTGCGAACTATACGGCACAAAATGCTTCGATGGCAGGCTTTCAAGCAGGAGATTTTGTCACGATGGAGGATTTATTGTACGGCACACTCCTTGCCTCAGGTGCCGATGCAACAGGAACACTTGCAGATGCTGTCGCTGGCAGTGAGGACAAATTTGTCACGTTGATGAATAACAAGGCGCAAGAACTAGGCATGCATGACACACATTTTGTTAATACCAGTGGTCTACATGATGAGGCTCATGTATCCAGCGTGCGGGATATTAGCAAGCTTCTGCAATATGCATTAGAAAATCCTATCTTTTATCAAATATTTACCTCAAAAAGCTACACAACCTATGTTCCCAATCAATTAATCATCACAAACTCATTATTTACAAAATTACCGGGTCTAGACAGTCCGATAATAGGTGGAAAAACAGGGTATACCCCAGAAGCAGGACTGTGTCTAGCGTCCATAATCGAGAAAGAAGGGAAATCATTTTTATTCATTACAACCAATGCTCCTAGCTATCTATGGAACCCACCCCCACATATTGAAGATGCCCTAACTGCCTTCGAAGCTTTATAGGAGGAAAATTAATGAAAAAACCTCAACTTTTTCATGGTTTCCAGCGTCTTAATAGAAAGGGGGATATTTAAAGGACGGTGGTGGGTAACAGCCGTCAAATACGAGATTAAGGTGATGAACCGCTCCAAATAAGGAGAAAGCCGCTCACCTAAGTCGGTAGTACCCTCTATTCTTCGGAACAGCATGAAGATGATCAATTCTTAAAATAGGAGCTAACAAAAAATCTCCAAGATAAGCCACCATCATTTTATTATCATAATCTCTGCATAGTTTCGTAGAAAAAAGGGAAGGAGGAATGTATAAGTATTTACTAAAATAAAAATGTAGCAACATCGTAATAGGGAATCTAGTTGATTATTACTATTTTATGGCAGAGTTGTTTACTCTATAATGAAAGTTAAATCTTAGCAATTTTTTAGCAAACAGACATGGAAGACATCTAAGGGTGGTGTAGAACAATGAAAAAATATTTATCCTATGCAATCGTTTTGGCGTTTATGATGTGCATATTGGCTGGGCAACTTTCAGCAAGTGCAGAAGGGTCAGTGGTAATTCAAAAGGTAGTCAAGGATACGGTTATGTATGAAGAAGCTTCTACGAATAGCGCGGAGATCGGTGAACTAACAAAAGGAAGCTTTGTCTCAGTAACACAAGCAAGTAAAGGATGGACACATATTCAAACGCCAGAGCAGGAGGGCTATGTCACATCTGATGCTTTAGTCAAGTTGAAGTCTGAGGGATACCTGGTGAATCAAAAGGGTGGTACAACATTATTTACAGCCCCAAGTCAACATGCCCAGCATGTAGGACAGCTCTATGAGGGACGAATGATTTATGTGTATGGCACAGCACCTGGTGGTTGGTCTTTCGTTCAATATGGCGAGGAGATAGGGTATGTAGCGACAAACGCATTAAAAAAACCAGCTCCAACGAAGAAAAAAATTAATGCTGTTGCTGGTGCTGAATTACGTTTAACAGCTAGTCCAAACGGAGAAGTTCTTAGTACACTTCCCAATAAAACGACTGTCCAGTATTACATAACACTTGCTGGTTGGGCTTATGTAGAAGCAGGCGACCAAAAAGGGTATGTCAAAGCTTCTGAGCTAGCCGATATTCAGTTAATAGATAATAAAGTTTATAATAAAGGTGTACCAGTAGCGAAAGGCGCAAAAAAACGGGTAGCTTTAACATTTGATGATGGGCCTGATGCCAAGGTGACACCACAAATTTTGGCAACGTTAAAGAAATACGATGCCAAGGCTACATTCTTTATGGTAGGTAAAAATGTATCAAGAAATGCTGCAATCGTTAAACAAGTCTATGAAGCAGGACATGAAATCGGCAATCATACCTTGACCCATAAAAAATTAACGACTCTGTCAATAGCAGGCGTTAAACAAGAAGTCAATGGCACAAGTAATGCTATTTATGCAGCCATTGGGCAATATCCAACCGTTTTCCGTCCACCCTATGGGGCGACCAATGACCAAGTACGTTCTGTCATGACAATCCCCTCGATTTTGTGGTCGATCGATACACTAGATTGGAAACATCATAATCCAGATAAAATATTAGCGTATGTCAAAGCCTCTGTAAAAGATGGTAGTATTATTCTTATGCATGATATCCATCAAACAACAGCCAATGGTTTAGAAAATGTCATTCTTTATTTACAAAAGCAAGGCTATGAATTTGTTACAGTAAGTGAGATATTACAATAATAAGAAAGCTTTGCAATTGTCTACTCAAGACGACTGCAAAGCTCTTTTTTATTTAAATAAATTAATAGTTGTAATAATAATAGGAATACCAAATACATCGATTAAAAATGCGCCGACAATCGGTACAACAAGAAAGGCTTTTTTAGAAGGACCGAAGCGTTGCACAACGGCTGACATATTGGCCATGGCATTTGGTGTTGCGCCTAGACCATGTCCTGCAAAACCTGCTACCATGACAGCTGCATCATAGTTTTTGCCAAGTAATTTAAATAGCACAAAAATACTAAAGACAACAATAAAGAATACTTGCGCAAAAACAATGATAAATAATGGTAGTGCCAAATCAGCAATTTCCCATAACTTGATACTCATAAGTGCCATGGAAAGGAATACACCTAATGTGACATCTCCAATTAATGAGATGCTTTTCATATTAATGGCTTCAGGTTTGAATTTATCCATAATATTGCGTACTAAGACAGCCACAAACATAGCTCCTACATAGCCTGGCAGAACAAAACCTGTTGCTTCTGAGAATAGTGTGCCGACATACGTACCAACAGCCATACAGAAAGTAATTAATAAGACTTGTGTAAAGAACGAATCCGATGTAATTTGCTCATGTTTATTTTCATATTCGACTTCTTCCGATTCTTGTTCATCTGGTGTTAAATTATATTTACCTACTAAATATTTGACAATTGGACCACCAATTAAGCCACCAGCAATTAGACCACATGTTGCGGCTGCCGCACCAATTGTCATAGCTGAAGAAATCCCTAAATCTTCTAAGGTCTGGCCAAATGCCGCTGCAGCGCCATGACCACCCTCCATAGAAACGGCTCCTGCCATCATACCGATTAAAGGGTGGATCCCCATAAGTGAGGCCAGTGATACCCCAATGACATTTTGCATTAACGCTAGGAAGCCGCATGCTAGCCAGTAAATAATCAGTAATTTACCACCGAGCTTTACAAGTTTAAAGCTTGCACCTAAGCCAATTGTCGTAAAGAAAGTAATCATAAATAAGCTTTGCAAAGAAGTATCAAGTGATATTTCTAAAATACCCGTTGTTTTTAAGATGGTGGCAAGAGCAGCGAACAATAAACCACCAACAACTGGTGCTGGGATACAGAAACGCTTTAAAAAGCCGATTTTATTGATAAGAAAGCTTCCTAGTGCAAAGAGTGCTACAGCTAGGAATACCGTTGTAATTTGATTAATTTCGATCATGAACCTTGCCCCCTAAGTAAGTTGTTCAGTGCCTCATACACAAAATAAGCACCTAATTTCACTGTACGTCCGTTTTCATCTAATAACGGATTGACCTCACAAATATCAAATGAATGGGTGTGAGGGTGTGAAGTGACTTGTTGCAAAATAGAGCGCACAGTCGATGGGTCAAGCCCAAACGGTGAGGGAGCACTTACACCTGGAGCAAATGCGGCATTCAATACATCCATACATAATGTTAAAAGAATATAATCATGCTGATCCATAAAGTGTTGTAATGCATCCGTTAATTGTTGTTGGTAGGCTACCGTCATTTGATCCTCATAAACATACTTCACATTTAATGCATCAGCTTTTTCGAAAAGTTCTCTTGTATTGCCGTAGCGTTGAATACCAACAACAAAATAGTCAGCGTGTGGATCCTGCTCTAAAATTTGACGGAACATCGTACCTGACGAAGATTGTTCATCATATGGTCGTAAATCAAAGTGAGCATCTATATTGATGATGCCGATTTTAGCTTCCTTTGGTAGGGCAGAACGAACGCCTAAATAATGGCCATACAGCGTTTCATGCCCGCCACCTAGCACAACACATGATAAGTTTTTTTGCAGTACTGCTGCTACAACTTCACCAAGCTCACGCTGTGCCTCCTCTAAAGCATGGTTTAGACAAACGATATTGCCAACATCAATAATTTGCTGATCGTTCTCAAATGTCCACGGTAAACTTGCTAAGCCTTCTCGTAGCGCATTGGGACCATTTGCTGCCCCTACACGGCCTTGATTTCGACGTACCCCTTCATCGCAGATAAAACCAACGAGTGCAGCACTTTTCTTATCTGAAGCGCTTACATCATTAATCGCGACTCTTTTTACTTGTTGATGTAAACGAAAGCTGCTTTTATTTGTTGTTGAATCTATTCGGCCTTTCCATTGTTTTTGATCTGTCATTGTGTACATAAACGTATCAACCCCATTGTGAATATTATTGTAGAAAAAGTATTGTTGTAATTCATTATATATTCACATAATTATAATTACTAATATATAATTAATATTAATCTATAGCTTTTAATTATAAATACTGGAGGTATCTATAGGTGGACATTAAACAACTACACTACTTTATCGCTGTTTCAGAACAGATGAATTTCTCGAAAGCCGCTGAAAGACTGCATATTTCTCAGCCTTCCTTAAGTAATGCGATCAAAAAATTAGAACAAGAGATTGGCTCCCCGTTATTAGAAAGAAATACTAGAAATCTGCAATTAACAGAAGCTGGAGAATTACTTTTTGAACGAGCAAAAGTTATTGTGAAAAATATGGAAGTGTTGAAAATTGAAATGAATGAAGTGATTGTTCATGGTACAAGAGATATCACCATTGGGGTCATGGAATCGATCAAGCATTGGCTTCCGAAAGTAATTGCCAACTATAAAAAAGACTATCCTCAAATGAAATTTCATTTAGTCGATATTTTAGGCAGTAAGCGGGTGAAAAAATCCTTGAAAAGCTATAAAACGCATGTAATCATCACCAATCAGCTAATGGATGATCCAGAGTTGGAAGTTCAAACCTTATATGAAGAGCGGTTGGTTGCAGTGTTACCTTTACATCATCCGTTAGCCCAAAAGGATACTATAACCATCTCAGATATTTGTGAAGAACCATTTATTATTAGTACCGAGGGCTTTCAAACAAGACGAGATATCTTAACATCATTTGAACAGGCTGGTAAAAGCATCAATATTCAATTTGAAATTGAGCGTTTTGAAACGGCTGTATCGCTCGTACGAGAACATTTGGGTGTGACCATATTACCTGAAAATTACTTGCAAGGTCCGACTGCAAAGACGATTGTAAAAAAAGAAATTGAGGGCGTGAATTTAAATCGGCATGTTTATCTAGTGTACTTAAAAAACCGTCATTTACCATTAGCCATCCGACAATTATTGAAGGATATTTTACAGTTTTTTTGAAAATAAAACGATGTAAGTCCATAGTAATGAATTTTTCGTTTTGTTAGAAAATTCAAAAATAGAACATTGCTTTACTAGAAAAATAGCGGTAACATTTATTGTAAGAATGAAAATGAACATTCATTCATTTTACGAAGTTCAAGCAAAGGGGGTATCTTCCGATGAATTTTTCCTATAGTGAAAAAGTTGTGAAGTTACAGGACAAGCTGACGAATTTTATGGAGCAATACATTTATCCAAATGAGGCCGTTTATACTGCACAGGTCGAGGCAATGGAGGATCGTTGGGGAGCGATTCCACCTATTATGGAGGAGCTGAAGCAGAAGGCACAACAGGCAGGTTTGTGGAATTTATTTTTACCAGATAGTGAATATGGGGCAGGTTTAACCAACTTAGAATACGCTCCTTTATGTGAAATCATGGGACGCTCACTTCTGGCACCCGAAGTGTTTAACTGTAATGCACCTGACACAGGCAATATGGAAGTACTAGTACGTTATGGCTCGGCACAGCAAAAAAAGCAGTGGCTTGAACCATTACTACGAGGCGAAATAAGGTCGTGTTTTGCGATGACGGAGCCAGCCGTTGCATCCAGTGATGCTACAAATATTGAGGCGAGCATTGAACGAGATGGAGATGAATACATTTTAAATGGCCATAAATGGTGGACAACCGGTGCTGGGGATCCTCGCTGTAGAGTGGCTATTTTTATGGGCAAGCATAAAGATACAACGGCCCCTATCCATGAGCAGCAGTCTATGATTCTCGTACCGATGGATACACCAGGGGTAAAGGTGGAGCGTATGCTCACGGCTTTTGGCTATGATCATGCACCAGAGGGACATGGTGAGGTTACATTTACCAATGTGCGCGTACCAGTGGACAATATTTTATGGGGTGAAGGAAAAGGCTTTGCCATTGCACAAGGCAGACTAGGGCCAGGAAGAATTCATCACTGTATGCGTCTTATAGGTGCCGCAGAGCGTGCATTAGAGGAAATGTGTGTACGTGTGCAAGCGCGGCAGGCATTTCATCGACCATTAGCAGATCAAGGGGTAATGCGAGAGCGTATTGCAGAATCTAGGATGGATATTGAGCAAGCAAGACTTTTAACATTGAAGGCTGCTTATATGATGGACACGGTGGGCAACAAAGAGGCAAAAGCTGAAATTGCTATGATTAAGGTAGTTGCTCCAAATATGGCACTTAGAGTCATTGATCGAGCTATCCAAGCATTTGGTGCTGCTGGGGTAGGTCCTGATACAACGCTTGCTGCACAATGGGCGAATTCTCGTACATTACGTTTAGCGGATGGACCGGATGAGGTGCATCGTAATACCATTGCTAAACTAGAATTGAAAAAGCATGCCAACAAACAAAAGGAGCTGGTGAAATGACGGTCCTAGAGTTATTTAGCTTAAAAGGTAAAACAGCGATTGTGACAGGTGGTGGACGTGGACTCGGCGCACAAATTGCACAAGGATTTGCAGAGGCTGGAGCCAATGTGGTCTTGTGCTCACGAAAGGTGGAGGCATGTGAGGAGGTTGCAGCAGGGCTCGAAAAGCTTGGTGTTCAAACATTAGCGCTAGCCTGCGATGTCACAAAGCCAGAGGATATTGCCAATGTGGTAGCCCAAACGATTACAACATTTGGTAGAATTGATATTTTAGTCAATAACAGTGGTGCATCATGGGGAACACCAGCCATTGATATGCCTTACGAAGCCTGGCAAAAAGTATTTGATGTCAATGTCAATGGGACATTTTTATTCAGCCAAGCAGTTGGCAAAATTATGCTAGAGCAGAAAGGTGGCAAAATCATTAATATTGCTTCTATCGCAGGACTAGGTGGTACGCTACCAGCCTTTATGGATACGATTGCCTATAACGCGAGTAAAGGGGCTGTCATCACTTTAACGAAGGATTTAGCTGTCAAATGGGGACCACACGGTGTCAATGTCAATGCCATTGCCCCAGGGTTTTTCCCTACGAAAATGTCCAATGTTTTAATTGAACGTGGGCAAGACTATTTGATGGGTGTTACACCGCTAAAACGCTTAGGCTCAGAAAATGATTTGAAGGGCGTTGCATTATTTTTAGCAGCACCAGCTTCGGACTATGTAACAGGGGATGTCATTATAGTAGATGGGGGCATGAGCTCCATTATTTAAGGAGGGAAAGAAAATGGATACGATGCAAGTAAGGTCAAGTGAACGTTTAGATGTGGATAAGTTACATGCCTTTTTAGAGAGCCATTTCCCTGAGCTTCCACAGGATAGGCTTGAAATCACACAATTTAGTGCAGGGCATTCCAATTTGACGTATTGTTTAAAAATTGCTGATTTTGAAGCTGTTCTGCGTCGTCCTCCGCTTGGACCAGTTGCCAAAAAAGCGCATGATATGAAGCGGGAATTTACGATTTTATCGGCACTGCATCCATTTTTACCATCGGTTCCAAAACCATATGTCTATGTAGAGGATCGAGACATTATTGGTAGTGATTTCTTTTTGATGGAGCGCAAAAAAGGTATCGTCCTTGACACACATTTTCCAAAAGGCACAGAGCCAACAGAGGAACTGGCACGTCAGTTGTCCGAGATAATGGTTGATTCTTTAGTTGCATTACATGCGATCCCTTATCAGGACACACCGTTAAAGGAGATGGTAAAGCCTGACGGATTTCTTGAAAGGCAGGTGCATGGCTGGATCGAGCGCTATGAAAAAGCAAAAACCGCAGAACATAAAGAAGTAGCGATTTTAACAAAGTGGTTAAAAAACAATCTTCCCTCCAATAATGAGGCAACCATTATTCATTATGATTATAAATTGAATAATGCGATGTTCACTGAGGACTATAGCGAAATGATTGGTCTTTTTGATTGGGAGATGACAACGGTAGGGGACCCACTTGCTGATGTTGGTGTAGCAATGAGCTATTGGATGCAAGCGGATGACCCGAAAATGCTATTATATGCACTAGGAGAACCACCAGTAACTGTATTACCAGGCTTTTATACCCGACAGCAATTTATTGATCGTTATGCGGAGAAGAGTGGGCGAGATGTGTCAGCCATTCATTATTACAGTACATTTGCTTATTTCAAATTAGCCGTTATTTGTCAGCAAATCTATTATCGCTATGTTAAAGGACAAACGCAGGATGATCGCTTCGCTCAGATGGATAAAATGGTCGCTGCCCTCATACAACAAGCTTCTAAATCAATATAGTTTATGGAAAAACGGTTACTTTTAACAAAGTAGCTGTTTTTTTATAGCCCATTATAACAGATTATCCGACATTAATCTATATAATTAATTAAGCTCACTCGCACAACATTTACTCAAAAAGCATAATAGATCACGTACAAGAAATTAAAAGAGGGGGAACGTTTGTTCTTTTTGTCTAAAGTTGTTAATCAATAATAATTTATTGTTTTTCGATAAAAAATAATTGACTTATAATAAAAATAACGCTATCATCAATAACAACAAGGATTTAATAATATGGAGGAAGAAATAATGAGAAAATATTTACTTGCCACAATTCCGATGATCATGGGGATCGTTTGTTTATTTATAAAAGGCATTTTAGGAGATGAGATACTAGCAGATGGTACGGTAGTAGAGAAAAACTTCTTTCTCATTACATTGAGCTGTTTATTTTTCTTTAGCGGCATACTTACATTCTTGATTATGGCGTTATCTTCTTCATTCAAAAAACATAGTTCCGTATAATAATGCTAAAAACAGGCCCTGAATAGGAGCCTGTTTTTTATAACCATGTTTGATCTAGTTTATCACTATAGTAGTGAATTGCTTTTTTATAATCTTGAATGCCTTGATGATTGGTTGTGCGTAATATAGTGTTCAATAATGTTTCCATTGATTTTGCATGTTCGCCAAGATTATAAAGTGTCATGGCATAGAAGACCTTGATATGCTCCGCCTTCGGGAACTCTTGAATGGCTTGTTCAAAGATCCGTTTTGCTTGCTCGTATTGTCCAATAGTCCGATAGGTGCTCCCTAAACCAAGGTAGGCATCCACTAAAACTTCTGGTTCTAGCCCCAACTTTATCGCTTCTTCATAGTGCGGAACAGCCTCTTTTTCCTGCCCTAACGAATCAAATGTCCAAGCACATTGAAATTGATAATAAGCATTTTGAGGATGTTCCTTGACCAGTGCCACCATGCATTGATTTGCTTCCTCAAGCTGTCCGTTTTTTCTTAATGTAAGAATGTGTTCTAATTGTTTGTCCATTATATTTAACCTCTTCTTTACTTAAGTAACATACCATTCATAAAAACAATCTTCTATCAACAACTCAAATGAATCAGCTATTCGCTTAATTTCTCCACAATTATGATCCTAAAAACATGGCCTGATGGCTCGATGTAAATGGAATTACTCCTACCATCCATTGAAATAAATAGCTGGTTTCTAAAATAGTAGTTGGAGATAGGCTCTCTTTATATTGTTGGCGAAAATCCAGTGTTAAATCGACAACGGTTTCGTTTCCTACAGTTGATCCACTAGAAAAAGCATGAATTGCTAAACCTGCATATGCCCTCCAAACGTTTCAATGAATGCTACATAATTGCATGCAGTTGTTGCTGTGCATCTATTATTTACTTGCAGGTTTACCCACTAACGTTGGATGCTTATCAAAATGACCGCAAACGCCTTATTAGATCTTCCTTTATAGACACGCTCCCTTTATTAAGTATACACGATCCTTCATTGCTAGGAATCTGTGGGAATGATATTGTTAATGTAAATCGTAACATCTACTGAGGTGATAGAATGCTAGAGCGTTCAATAGAAAAAACACGGGAAAACCAAGAGGAAAGGGAGTGATGATACAAAAATAGAAAAGAGGATGAAGATGATGACATATCAAAAACTTATGTGTGATGGATTTGAATTAAACTATTGTATAAAGGGGCAAGGCCAACCAATTTTAGTGGTGGGGAGTAGTGTTTATTATCCACGTCTGTTCTCAGAAGACTTTTACCAACATTTCCAGGTAATTTTTTTAGATCATCGAGGTTTTGGTAAGCCAGCTCAAGCATTTACGCAAGAAGAATATACATTGGACAAAATAGTGAAGGATATGGAGTATGCAAGACAAATCCTTCAGCTAGATGATTTGATTGTTTTAGGGCATTCCGGACATGCATTTATGGCGATGGCATATGCCAAAGCTTACCCCCAGCATGTTCAAAAAATCGTTCTATTAAATACGGCAACAACGAATAGTCAAGAAAGACAGCAGCAAAGCTTGTCTTATTTTGAGGCACATGCAAGTACAGCGCGTAAACATCAATTTGCGCACGATATAGCCTTGTTGGAGCAGGATTTAAAGAAGGAGCCTGAGCGACGCTTTGTTCATATGTGTATTCGTATGGGGGCACATAGCTTTTATGATTATATGTTCAATGCAACCGCTATGTGGGATAACGTTCATCCGAATATGGAAATTATTGATTATCTATGGGGTGTAGCTTTTGCAGAGCAGAACCTTTTACAACAAATACATCAAGTAAACAAGCCGATTTTTGTAGGTCTAGGCAGGTATGATTATTTAGTAGCCCCTATATCATTATGGGATGCAGTGGACCCTATACCTCATGTAAAGAAAGTCATTTTTGAAAAAAGTGGTCATAATCCTATGTTTGAAGAACCTATATTTTTTAAAGAACAACTAATTCAATGGATAAACGAGGGGTAGTCGAATGGCTGGTTATGCTTTTATTGCAATTAACCAGCCTATTTATATCGAAAAGAGGAGAGCCAAAGTATTAACTATCTAAACAAGCTTTGCGTATTGCCTCAATGTTTTGACAGTCCATAATGACTGGCTGTACCGTATCATCGATTTGAAGGAAGTACCCACAGCAGCTTTGCGGAACAAGATAGATAAAGTAAATTCCTAAAAATTGGATGCCATCTGAGAGGTATACATCTACTAAAGTCCCTGGTTCAAAACTTTCTAAGTGACTGCAAATACAGCTTTGACAATGATTTTTAACTTGGTTTTGTTTCTGATATTTTTTTTCAAATTGGGGACTATTATAATATTTGATTTTATAAGAATCTTCCTCAATAATAATAGGATGATCTACGCTGGGAGAGTGACCAAAGTAAACATTCTTTGATTCACAATAGCATTTAGAAAACTTATGATAATTGTTAAATTCCCCATCCATTCGTGTTAAATATCTGTTTCCATCCATTTCTAAAACGCTCCTTTATGATTACAATGTCTTGCTAGCATGAGTCATCTATTTCTAGTCTATGTGAAAGAGCCCTTTGGGAGATGGTAAAATGTCCATTTATCTGTACAATATAAGAAAAGGCTAAACTCATTAGTAGAGTTTAGCCTTTCAAGTCGTAATCGCCTTTCAATAGACCGTATATCTCTAAATCAACAACCCCCTTGCCAGACCATAATGAAGCTTGTCTCAAAAGACCCTCTTTCGAAAATCCATTTTTTAGCAAAACTTTTTTCGATGGTTCATTTAAAGGCATGACTTCTGCCTGAATTCGATTAACATTTACCTCCTCCATTAAAAATTTTACGATGACTGCAACTGCCTCTGATGCAATGCCCTTTCCCCAGAATGCTTCAGCTAAGTAGTAACCAATTGTTACCATATCTACTTTTTGATTAAAGTCCATTGCTTCAATAATTCCTACAAGTTTCTCACTCTGTGATTTTTCGAAGATTCCCCATTTAATTCTGCTTTTTTTCATATAATCACGTTCAAAATGGCCAATCATTTTTTGAACAGTTTGAAGGTTATGTTTTGGGATGATGCCACAATACTCAAATACCTTGTCATTATCATAAATAGCAAATAGCTCTCGTACATGTGAGTCTTCAATTTTTTTAAATTGTAAATTAGCTGAATGTAGAGTAGGGAACTGCTTAAATACTTTCTCAATTATCATCGACCTTGCTCCTTTACTATTCTTTAATGGGAATGTAGATTTTCATTTTCATCTCATATGGATAGATAGATTGCATGACATCGGTTATTTCAAAATCAGGACCCGTATCGCGCTGATAATTAGAATTTGGCAACCATATTCCGTAAATGTAACGTCTTGTATTTTGAATACCTTCTGCAGTGCTATTTAACGTAAATTCCGCATATTTACCCTCAGGAATTTCAAGTTGGATAAAGCCCTTCTCTAATTGTTGCTCAAACGTTTCGACTTCCTCTCCTACAATAAAGGAAAATTGACCATCCTCTTGAAAATTTGTAGAAATGCCATACGCCATATTGGGGGCTACTTTATGTGAGATTTGCTCATAATACTGCTGTTGTCCAAAATCTAAATAAAAGCCTGGAATGTCTGCATAGTACTGTTCGTCTCGTATGGACGTTTTGTATTCATAGCCTACAATACGTTTTTTAGGTAATTGCAGTATTTCTGGTCGCTGCATAGGGAGTTCTCCTTCCAATTTATAATCCAAAAAATTTATTTTGGGTTGAAGTAGTATGGAGTTGGCCCCTTTACGGTATTTAGCAGGTGTGACACCAAAATACTGAACAAATGCCCGTGTAAATGCCTCCTGAGAACCATATTGAAAGTTGATTGCAATCTCAAGTATATTCTGCGTTGTTGTTGCTAATAAGGAAGCTGCTTCAGAGAGCCTCCTATTGCGAATATACTGCTGCACTGAAAAACCTGTAATGGCTTGGAAAAGTCGTTGGAAATGAAATGCTGAAAAGTATGACTGGGAAGAAATATCTGTAATCGTCAATTTTTCCTGTAGGTTTTCCTCAATAAACTCTATGGCGTTTTGAATTCTTTCAAAATAATCCATACCATCATCCTTTCTTAACTCAATGGTACTGTTTAATAGGAAGGGACTTTTGATAATTTGTGCTAATTTGTACATTAAATTGTAATGTATAGGAAATCAATAGAAACATTGATTGAAACAATAAATAAATGTATAATTTAACTAAATTTACAAGAAAGTGAGTGATAGATAATGATAGTCAGCTCTGTTTTCCCATTGAATATAAGAAAGGTGCGGGAGAATAAATAGATTAAATGATTTCTTCCGCAAAAAATCGGAGGAGACAATATGTACAAAAATTATGGACCATTAAGCACAGCACTTTATGATTTTACGAAACCAGTTGGATATTCCCTTGGTGGGGATATTGAATATTACCTAGAACGACTGCAAGGTGTAAAGGGAAAGATACTAGAAGCTGGGGTTGGTTCTGGACGCTTCTTTATTCCTTTCTTGGAAAAAGGCTTTGATATAGAGGGAATTGATTATTCCCCAGAAATGCTAGCATCCTGTCGAAAAAGATGCCAAGAACGGGGATTGACGCCAGTGCTGTATGAGGGAAATATTAGCCAATTCACCTTAGGTCAGCAATACGAAGCCATTGTTATGCCTACAGGCTCGTTTTGTTTAATTGAAAATCATCAAGAAGCGCTAGCATCCTTAACTGCTATGTATCAGCACCTTGTTCCTGGTGGACGACTCCTAGTAGATTTATTACTTCCTACAGACTGGAAAACAGGTGAAATTACAACATCCTACCATCAAATTTCACAAGATGAAGGAATTACACTTGAAAGAAAATCGATTGCCATGAACTGGGTGGAGCAATATACGTTGATGGTTTTAAAATATGAGAAGTGGCAGCAAGGTACATTAAGGGATACCGAACTGCAAAAGTTTTTATTGCGCTGGTATGGGATTGAGGAATTTAAGCTTCTATTACAAAGTGTTGGCTTCTCTGATATAACTTGTTCAGCGAATTATAAGTTCCTTCAACAACCAACTGAAGAAACGTCACTCCTAACATTTGAAGCGGTACGTTAATTAAAATGACCAGTACTCCTTAAAAGAGAACTGGTCATTTTTATGAATTAGTCTAGTTTTAATTTAGTTGCAGTTCCGACTCCTTTTGTATGCACATCGACTTCAATTTGAACTGCAAGCTCTGGATAGAGGGTTAGCCAGTTCTTTTTAATTCGATTCCATGCTTGGTAGTCTTCACGATGTAGTACTTCACTAAATTTTAATAGATCAACTTGATAGGTTTGCTGAATCGTTTGAAGTGTTCTTTCTAATCGTTCCTTGATTTGTTTGCTCGTGACTTTATTTAAAGCATCGATGGTTTTTGATTTTGTTAAATCCAACGGGCAACTTATCTCTGCAACGTTTTGTTCAATATCAAGTTTGATGGAAATTGAAGGTAGATCATTTTGAAAATGCCCCGTCACTTTAGTTGAGGAATTAATAATTTCTGTTGAGATTTTCCCTTGCTCAGGACAGGCAATAATTTCAAATGTGCTTTTTATATGATTATTTAAAAAACTATAATCTCTGCTTTCTTGTTCGGATAAATAGCCGATAAGTTTATAATTTTTAAAAATAGCCAGTCCACCATATTTTAATTGTGCAGGGCTATCAATTTTTTCTATATTCGAGCTAAAATCTCCAGCACCTGCATCACCATGTATATGAATAGAGGGTAAGACGGCACTATGATCTATACTACCTAATGATTGGATTAAATCATCAAGAATAACAGATTCTGTCGCGCCCCATACTGCTTCAGAAACCCTTAGTGATTTAAACATTTTACTTGCAGGAACATCTTCTAAAGGGGTTAAAACACTTAATATTTCTTGGGCAGTCGAATCATGAGAAACGATAATGTTAAAATCACTTCGTCCCTCAGGGTCTCTTTGAAATAAATCCAAAACGCTATTCATGCCTTCCTTAGCCATTTCTTCACCAATAATAATAATTTGGGCATGCGCATAATAGGGCTTTCTTGGTGTCAGCGATGTCAATTTTCGAATGGCTTCAAATAAGGATTTTCCTTTTGCATGGTAGGTATAGACAGGAACTTGATTGCTAGAGGCCTTTTTTGAGGCTACTTGACTTGGGTTAACAATCTGAACAGAAATTTCGAATAGCTCGTCCGATTTATCAACTCCAACAGCCGTAACAATCGCTAATTCGTTTAACTCCCGCTTATTCCAGCATCCACCCAGTAAAAGAAGCACTAATAGCAATAGGATGAATGATACCTTGTGTTTGATGGTGGACACCTCCTCTAGGAAAAGGGCGAAGTATTTCCGATACTATTAAGGATAAGCAAAAGACAGGCAAAATAATCAATAATGGAAATCTCAATGAATCTTTTTGTAGGAGAATAAAATGAAGAACACAAACTGTGAAATGGAGGTAAGAAAAATGAAACAATCCTTATTTAAAGGTGTAGAGGCCATTTTTATTCCAATAAAAGATCCCCAATTATCGGCTAAATGGTATGAGGAAATACTCGGATTTAAGCTTCTATATAGAGAAGAGGGCGCAGCAGTTATGAAGATTACTGAACAATCCCCCACAGTCATTTGCTTAGTAAAAGCTAAGGAGCATCAGCCATGTCATTTTCCAGACAATCACTTTGGTGTGGGGAAATATGTGAACTTCCTCTCTCAAAATATTGAAGAGACATATTTATTTCTAGTGGATCATCATGTTCAAGTCGAGGCTTTAGAAGGAGAAGGGGGTACTAAATTTTTTACCTTCTATGACCCTGATGGGAATCCTTTAGGTGTTTGTCAATCATAATAAGCGGGTCACTGCGTTAACAGTGACCCTAGTAACAAATCTAGGAGGTGTAAGGCTAATTAGCTTTACACTACTATAGTATACTCATTCTCTATATTGAAATAGTTAATTGCCTGGGTAATAAAAAGAAAATTAAGAATTTTATGAAAATAAATAAGTTGGACCTATTTTTTGACAATATGCATATAATGGATAGTTTCAAAAGCACATAAGTAATCTGTTCGGTTTTGAAAATACAGCTCTTGAATCGCTGTTGGAGATAGATGTTCGTATATAAGCAAACCTAATCGATCTAGCATCCTCTCCATGTCCTCATAAGCATAGCATGATTTCATTGGTTCACTACCAACTGCGGCCATGTTGACCATGTTTTCTACTCTATTGGAGAGTCCTTTTTCCGTGAAGAGAGATTCATCAGCATAATCCAAAACAATGGAACTTCCTGATGGAACTAGGGTAAATAGATGATTGAGTAAGCTTGCTAATTCTAATTTTGTTAAGTAATAGGAAACACCTAACAGACTAAAAAATGTTTTTTTAGATTGGAAGCCTTGCTCTACAAATAATGGAGCTTGAAAGTGCTTTGTAAAATCCATCGATACAAAATGCAGATGATTCAAGAGGGGGAGAGAAGCTTTCTGTAATCTTTTCTTTTTGGAAGCCTGTGTTGTGGGATAATCCACCTCAAAAATTTCTAGCATGGTTTGTCCTTGCTGCTGACGATACGGAAAAGTATCCAAGCCAGCACCTAAAATGACATATTGCTCGACACCAAGCTGTATTTCGCTATGCAAGACCCTTTCACAATAAGCAGCACGTGCCAAAGGAGTTGGTGAGAGTTGAACTTGTGTAATCCATTTTATTAATTCCTTTGAATTGTCTTTAAATTTTGTAGCGATATCTTTATTAAAAAATTCAATGCCCTGTATCATATTAGCTTGGATATTTTGATATTCTTCTTGTGAAATCAATTCTTTGGCTACATAATCATCAAAAATTTTCGGTGTATCAAATTGGCTATGGTAAGCTCTACTAAAGGCAGCCACTAATGAAGTGATACTAGATTCCTGTTGATTCATACCAACACTCCTTAACAAAAAATAGGATTCCCCTGGCCAGGAGAATCCTATTATATATAATATTAATTTAAATTTAAATTTTAGCATAAAAATATTTTTTTGTCAAGTATTAGGTGCTGAGAAAGAGGAGTAATATGAAAAAAATAAAATTGCCTTATCTTTACTCTTAGCAGTAATTGTTAGTGGCATAGAAAGATCAAAGCTCTTTTGCTACAGATCTATTAGAAAATTCCACTATAACACTACATCGTATAGATACAGATAAAGAAGATTAGTATGGTAGATGGCGCTGAGGACGTGTTTGATTTTGCAATTTAATTTGTAGCGTAAAAAATTTTTAAGAATGCGTAACTTTTTAAAACATCAGCCGTCTAACTCAGCAGTAGAATACAAAGAACTAAAGCAAACTAGTAACATTCACTTTTCACAAAAGGGCCAGGACTCACATTTTTTCGTGTTCCTGGTCTTTTTGTGTTGGTGGTCCTATATTTTAACGAAAAAATAAAGAATTTATGAAACCTTTAGCCTGTTCATTCGTATTGTAATTTGAATCTAAAGCTAGACAAGATTTAGTAAGATTCACTTTCACTTAAAAGACTAGAGCTTACATCATCATGTGAGAATCTAGTCTTTTTTGTTGTTCAGATATTGTTCAGTATAATATGTTAATCTATGAAAGAAGATTTTTCATAGTCTTCAACCTAAACGCAAAATGACCAGTTCTCTTTAAAAGAGTGACTGGTCTTTTTGTTTCATGTTAATTTAGCAGACTAAGATTCTTCTGCATGTTTGGTTAATAGCACGAAAAAGTTATTAAAGGGAGAAATAAAACCATAGAGACCTGTATGTTTGTAACAGACTAATGCGAGAATGATGACGTGGATTTCATGCTTTAGCAGAAATCATTCAGTTAGTTATGTGAAAATAGCAAATGGGCATCCAACCTATACAGGAACAATCATGGATAAAAGAGACTATGTCATCAGCCGCCTTTAGACAATTAAGAGATCGTGATTTCTTATTTTAATGAAAATAAGAAATACTATAAAATTTGATAGAAGGATTTATTTTCTCGAAAAAACATTAATTCTCCCTAAAATTCTATTGGAAAATATTTTAACTTGTTCAGCGCCTCAAGTTGTCGTAGTATTATAACGAATCAAAACTAAGTTAGTTAGTAAGATTCACTTTCACAATAAAACCAGGTGCTCCCCAAAAGAGAGCAGCTGGTTTTTTGTTTATATGCGACTTGGAAGTCACGAGATAAATGAGTATGAAATATGTAATGAAGTATTAAAGGGAGCCGAATACTCTCCTCTTGAAAACAAAAAAATCCCATCTCTAAAATTTAGAGATGAGAGCTACTGTTCTTTATATATACCTTTAATCTAGCCACTCAATTGAACAATCGTTAAGGAGCGGTTAGCATAACTGGCGACGAAGGAATCTGAAGCTGCACTGGCTCCCACCAAGTCGCCAGCGGCTAATGTAGCTTGAACCACATAGGCTGAGCTACTTCTATTGACAACATTAAAGACTGCAATGCCGTTTAAAAAAATAGGTTGCCCATTGACGGTAATGCTAACTGTGAAAAATGGTTGATCAGGATCAGGTAACGCAGTTGCTTGTGCATTGATCGACATGGTGATTTGATAGACACCGTCATTTTGAACGACCAATTCATTCCCAGATGGGCTAACCGCAACATTTGATAGCGGACCAACCACTTGGAAAGTGACGGGTGTTGCCTCAGGCGATAAAAGGCCCAATGTATCTCCTCTGAGGGATCCGTACGCTAAAACACTTCGATCTGGTGAAGGGACAGGAACAACAGGACCAGGAAGGGCAACAATTTTTGGGAAATATTTCATTTCATTTGGACAACAGTCCTGACATGTATGTTTACCGAACATTCTCTAACCCTCCTCTATACTCTCAATATAAATAGTATATTCAACTCTGTTATCTTTAATTGAACGGACACCTAGGCAACAGATTAAGTTTGTTGATGGTGTCCATTTTGTTAGCAGTATTCCAATGTTTGAGATGTTGAAAGAGAAAATAACTGTTTCAACTCACATTAAAAGAAAGCCCAGTATCAAGTCTGGGCTTTCCTTAGTTAACAGTATTAGAAAAGGCTACTTTCTCGCCTGAATCAGAGTGAACCAACTTTTTCCATTTAATGTACCAGAAACTCTGTATATAGGCTGATAGAAATCTTTTGTATCATACATATACGAGAGCTCTATTAAATCGACAGTAAGTTGATCGCCTTTTTTTATCAATAGTTCTTCTTCTGTTACGAGTGCATTATATTTTATCTGTGGAAATTCGCCATGCTTAATTCGCTCATACACCTCTGCAGGTGACAAAATATTTACTTCATGGACCAACTGATGCTCATGAATATTATACGATAATGAATACATACTACCATCTGGCTTCAAACCGAGGTCTACTTCACCAAGCCAATAATCTTGGTTCAATTCAGCTTGGTCAGGAAGCGTCCATTCAAATACGCCATTATCCAAAGCTGTAAACTCCCCATCTTTAGGAAGGAGAGAAAGCTCATCCATCATGCTCTTTGCCTTCTTCACAAGTGTTTCTTGGACAGCTAAAGAAGGTTGCACTGGCGTATAAAGATCGTCTGTTAGCAACCAATTTCCCTCTGAATTAATATATAACGTATACGAGTTTTCCGCTTTGTCTTTTAATAAAACCTCACGATCACCACTAATTTCCTGCCGACTTAACTCTGATAAATCAAATTTCTTTTGCAACAGGGTCTCAACTTCATCTGTATGCTTTATTTTTTTATACACTGGGGCAACGGTAGACGTTGCATGTAAATCTAATGAGGTGGTTACATCAACTTCCGACATATTCGATTTCGTATAGGCGTTAATTGCTAAATGACCAAATTCCTGCTGAGCGTAGACAATCATCATGCCAACAAAAATTACCCCCATTATGAGAGGTATCTTCAGATTTCCGACTAAACTTTTTATTTTTACTTTTTTATGCTGAACAATAGAAGATCCTAGTCTATATAGCTGGTATCCCATAATCCCACCAAGCGAGTTGTTGATTAAATCATCAAGCTCGAAAATCCCTGCTCCTGTGAGTGTTTGATACGTTTCAATGGATAAAGTTGCAATTACCACTACAGGAAGAAGCCATTTAAACGATTTAAATTTAGTGAAAAGTAGAGGTAAGAAAACGCCTAGTGGCACAAACATTAAAATGTTAAAAATACAATTTTGAAGATCACGTAACGAGTATTTCTTCCATGCATCTATATAGCCACTGAATGGTTGAAGATTCATTTGCATGAAATGAGAAGAACCACGTCCAAAAATCGTTAGTTCACATACAAATACAATATAGCCGATAAAGAGTGCTCCCAGTATCAATTGCTTAAAGTTTATTTTTTTTCGATTTGACTGTTGGTTTTTATGATAGAGGAAATAATAAAGTCCAATAAGTAAGAACTCCGCGCCAATAATAAGGATGACTGGCACCATTAAAATCCGAATGTTATTCATAATATCTGTAACGCCCAAAACAAGATGCTCCTAACTATGTTAATCTATTGTCGACTGTTCTTATTGTAAATGGTAATTATTAATAATTATTGAGAAAAATTATGAAGAATTCTTAAGATTTTACGTAAAAAAGGGGAGGAACAGTTAGGAGATTATCTACAAAGTTTGTGAAAATTGCACGTTTAGAGGCAAAGACAAACCTTGCTGTTTCGAATTATCAGCATAATTTTATGGGCAATAAAGTATAGGTAGGCGTTATTTATAAGACTTCCGTTATATTGTCTTGTCAGTCCTTGTAATCAAAATTGACGTAAACAATTGTCAGAAAATATCAATATACCCTATAATAAATAAAAAAGCTGAGAATAAGAGGTGAACTTATGGGGAAACCAGTAGATTACAATCTATTTCCGGGTTATAAAAACACACTTGACTCCAGACTTGATGAACGTAAGGAAGAATTTATTGAGGAACTAGAAAGAGCAAAAGTTGATGGACATATACTTGAATTTGAGAAAACACCAGAAGAATTGCCCCAATAGTAAGATCAAAGCATCTTGAAAAAGATGCTTTTTTCTTTTATTTAGAGCTTGTTTCTATGTATAAATTGGCTTTTCACTTCAAGGAGCTCTTCCTTTTTAAGCGATAATAATTGAGAGAAATGTCAATAATCAATAGGATGTAAAGTACACTAAATACATTTAAAGTTAACGAAGGCAGAGGGAAAATGACATCTCTAATCAATATTAGCCAAATAGTGGTGGATACTAAAACAATAGTATCCAATAAAATAACCATAGTATGTTTATGGGCTTTAAAAATAAAATTAAATACAATTAATCTTACTAAAATTGGTGTCGTGAAGAAGTAAAATGAATAGATCTGTGTAATTTCTTCTAGGCTCACATGCATCTCCCTTTGGTGTTATTTGAGTTAAATAAGCGGCAGCAAACAAAAATAGGACTATTAAAAGTAGTCCTATTTCAAGAGTGTAACATATAAATGTCTATTTTTCCATTTTACGTAAATAGGCAAGCTGTCCAATATGATAGGCATTATGGGTCGCGGCATTTGATATGATGGCCCACCACTCCGCTTTCACAGGAAACCCATTCACGATAGATAAAAGTTGTTCTTCCTCAATTAATTCTTGCCACTTAAGCAGGATATGTAATAACTTTTCTTTTAATTCAAAGAAAGTTACTTCATCTTTAACAAGAAACGTATTTGCATTATTCGCTTGAAAAGGGGCTTTTACTTGATTTTCCCTATATCGTATTTGCCAAATTTCATTCCAATAGATTAGATGCTGGACAATTTCAGCCATACTATGACTAGAAGAATCGGGTTTCCAAAAGGCTTCTGATTCAGATAGCCCTTCTACGACTTCAGAAAATGAGATATACCAACTTCGGTCATTTGCATTAGCTAAAAGTTGATCTAACAAAATGGTTTTAGCTTCCATCATTCACGTTCCCTTCCAAAGTATTTTTCAAATAGTATAACATTCTGAAGTTGGAATGTACGGATGAATTTGGTGCAAAAAAAAGCTGTAGCTTATTAGAGCTACAGCAAATATAGGAGAGCGTTTTAACAATTGAAAAGTTCCTAAAAAGAGGCAAATCAGCTTCTATTTTCAGCTTTTTCTGATTCATCTTTTTTACTTCTAAGCAACAAGGCCATGAATAAGAAACTGGCTACCCAAAAGGCAAAGAATAAATTTTCTAGTAAAGCCCAATGCCCATTTTTAATATAATTCCAAATAGTTGTAATTAAAAATATGATAATAAAGAATGAAATATATAAGCATTTTCCGAATGTAGTCACATTAAGCACCTCTATTTTTAATCATCAAACAGTAAGAAATGAAGACCGTAAAACCCCTGTTTCCTTCAATATGGGTAATACACTCAAGGTTAGTGTGTGTAAATTATGGTAGCTTATACATCCACCGAAAAGTTAGACGCTATCAATTTTGACAAATTATTTTTTTAGCAATTGTAAATCGTTATTTATAGAAGGAAATCATTTACTTTTGCTAAACTTATGAAATAGATGGAAGGGAGGAAATAGCGTGAGACAGTATGCCAACAAAGAAGAATTGATTAATACGATTAACGAAAAGTATAAAAAATATATTGCAGAATTTAAAGATATACCAGAAAACTTGAAAAACAAACGGATTAAAGAGGTTGATAAAACGCCGTCTGAAAATCTTTCTTATCAACTTGGTTGGATAAATCTTTTGCTTCAGTGGGAGCAAAAAGAACAACATGGAGAAGAAGTACATACGCCTGCAGAGGGCTATAAGTGGAATAATCTAAGTGGATTGTACAATTCTTTTTATAAACAATATGGAGAGTACTCTTTGAAGGAACAACAATCAATGCTTAATGAAGCTGTCAATCATTTATGTGAGTGGTTAAATACCCTTTCAGAAAAGGAATTATTTGAAGTTGATCAAAGACGATGGGCAAAAACACAAGCGAATTGGCCTGTTTGGAAATGGGTGCATATTAACTCAGTCGCTCCATTTACAAACTTCAGAACCAAAATTCGTAAATGGAAGAAGATAAACCTTTAAAAGAATGGATGTTCTTTACAATACAAAACAAACGGATTTACTTTAGCCTTCCACTAATGGAGGGCTTTTTTATGCACTTTGGCAGCAATGATAGGCTATTGTATCTCGATGCTTCATACGAATGATTAATTATTGGGGAAAGGAGAGATGGTTAGGAATGAGTCAAGAAACAATCTTTCAACGAGCTGACCACGTCTAAGTAATTATATCTCCTCGACCATTTCAATGCTTCTGTACAAAAGTAGTGAAGGGTTTCTTTGTCTGCCAGAGCTGAGCTGGTACATTAGCGCTTTTGTTCATACGAGAATTTATGAGAAAACTACTATTCTCATGACTATTGTAAAAGATAAATATGTACTATTTTACATAGAATTTAGAATATTCATATTAAATAACAAAGTATTTATTATTTTTCTGTTAAAATTATTATGTTAAACAATATTTTGGGATTGTTTGATAATTACCAGTAATTTTGTTAATAGGATTGAGAATGTATCTTTATTAAACATGAATAGGAGGGATTACTCTAAGTATTTACATGCATTAACAGCTTCAGCGGTAGTAGTAGCACCAATTACATCTGAAGCTAGTAGTTTCAAGGATGTACAGTAATTGAATAATCACTTCTATGTAAACAAGTTAAGGAACAGATTATTTTAGATTAAAATCATAAGGAGCTAAGCGAATGAAGAAATATGAATGTAATATCGTTACCAAAATAGCGTTATCATTTTTACTTGTAATTTCGATGATTTCACCTTACTTCACAGTTGTAAGGGCCGAAACAGAAGCTATTGGAGTGGGGGAAGCGGTCAATCAATTTGATCCAACCATAGTTAAGAGTAATGTTACTGTAGAAGGATATATAGTAGGGTTTGCCAAAAGTGAAACTTCTTATTCTGTGATAGCAGATAGTGACACAAATATTGCCATTGCCGATACACCGGGTGAAACAGATGTCACGAAAATGCTGTATATTCAATTACCAAGCTCCTATAGAGCCAATTTCGGATTATTTACTAATCCAAGTAATCTTGGGAAAAAAGTTAAAATAACAGGTTCACTAGAAAAATACTTTAGTAACCATGCAGGGCTAAAATCACCAACTTCAATTGAGTTTGTTAGGGACGATACAACTGAACCAAATCCTCCCGAGACTGAAGTAACCATTGCCGAAGCTCGTGCAGCTGTTGGAACTGACCGCACAGTTCAAATTCAAGGGACGGTTACGACAACACCTGGTAGCTGGGGAGGCAAGGCCTTCTATGTACAGGATGAGACAGCAGGGGTATATGTCTTCTCTAGTTCTGCAGAAGCAGGGAGCTTAGCTGTCGGAGATATTGTCAAAATCACAGGGAAAACTAGTTTATATAGTGGAGAAGTTCAATTTAATTCTCCAGCAATTGAACGGATTTCTACAGGGATAGCACCTGCACCGCAAACAGTGACTCTTCCGATTGATGACAGTTTACAAGGTGAATTAATTACACTTGAAAATGTGAAGATTAAAGATTTAGCGCCATCTGGTACGTACGGTACATTTGAATTTAAAGCAGTCGATGCAGCAAATAACGAGCTGTTAATTCGCCATGATAATCGTACAGGCTATCAGTTCTCTCAGTTTGAAGCAGATGGATTCAATAACAATGATGTCATCACAGTGACAGGGATTGCGTCAATTTTTAATGGGACATATCAATTAAAGACGTTAAGCGCGGAAAGCTTCCAATTAGTATCAAACTATGAGTCAACTCAAGTAGGGAATATTAAGGCTTTTCCAGCAGCAGGCGAAATTTATGCAGGAACAAAAGTAACATTATCTACAGATACACCAAATGCAACAATCTATTACACAATCGATGGTTCTGAACCGTCAATAGCTAGTGAGGTGTATGATGCAGCAGCGGGTATTGTTGTAGATAAAGCAATGACTATAAAAGCATTTGCTACTGCAACAGGCCTAGATGATAGTCACATTGCATCCTTTAATTATACAGTGAAAGAAGAGCCAACCGTTATATCCATTACGGAAGCTCGTAATAAAGAAATCGGTCAAACAGTTATCGTAACAGGTATTGTGACAGCGAAATTAGAAACGGCTACAGCGCACATACAAGATGATGGTGCGGCGATAGCTATTTATCCTGTGGATAGTCTTGCCGCAAATGTCGGTGATCGGGTGACGGTGCAAGGTCAAGTAGCTGAATATAGTGGTCTAAAGCAATTAACGAATATTTCACTTGTTGGCATGCCTGTTCCATCGACAATACCAGAGCCACACATTATTAAAAGTAATGAGGTTGCAGAAGACAATGAATCGAGACTCGTTACAATTAAAAATGTTGCCATTACTGGTTCGGGTCAAAACTTTACAGGAACTGACGAAGTAGGAACTTTTGCTATTTACGATAAAACACGAGACTCAGGTTTAGTGAGTGGAAAAACGTATGGGGAAATTACAGGGATTGTGGGTCAATATACAAATCACCAACTGCTCCCACTTCGCATTATTGAGGATGTAACAAAGGTGCAGGATATCAAAGCTTCTCACGTCGGGGGCGTAACAGCTGGCACGAAAGTCTCCCTTTCAACAATGACTGAAGGCGCAACGATTTATTACACAGTGGATGGCTCAACACCAACAACAGCTAGTGCAAAGTATACAGAGGAAATCCTTGTTAATAAACCAATGACGCTGAAAGCGATTGCGGTGAAAGAAGGTTTAACAAACAGTGCGATTGCTACATTTGTTTATGAAATTATTGATACTAAAAATGCCAAGATTAGCGATATTCAAGGAGCAAGCCATAAATCACCATATGTCGATTTAACAGTAAGTGATGTAGAGGGCATTGTAACATTCGTTATAAATTCAACAAGCTTTATTATGCAAGAAAACGAGTCGTCATTTGATGGCGTAAAATCAACTGCTATCAAAGTAAATAAGACAGGACATAATGTAGCTGTAGGGGACCTTATTAAAGTATCAGGAAATGTAATAGAGGCGGGTGGCAACTCTCGATTGACAGATACACAAATTTCAGCAGCCAATATTACAAAAACAGGTACAGCAGGAATTCCAGAAGCCCTTGTGATAGGGAAGGATCTGTTCCCGCCAAATAAAATTATCGATAATGATAGCTTTGCGATTTTTGACCCACAAGAAGATGGCATCGATTTTTGGGAATCCATCGAGTATATGCTGGTATCATTCCCAGATGCGCGAGTAATTGGACCGATTTATAATAATGATTCTCCAATTGTTGTACCGAGCACAACAAATAATACATTCAATGTGAATGGTGGTTTAAATATAGCGGCCGATGATTATAACCCAGAAAAAATTATGCTTGAAGGGGTAGCTGGGAAAAATTATGATTCAGGTGATCGTTTTAATGAAGCCCTTATCGGATTTGTAGAAAATTTTACAGATGGCTATCGACTGAACACAAATAAAGTCTTCCCAGAGGTGACAAAAGCGAATCTTCAGCAAGAAGTGACGCATCTTGAACCAGTAGCGGACAAGTTAAATGTCGCTTCCTATAATATCGAAAACTTTTCAAATAATCCTGCCAATACATCAAACGAAAAAGTAGCCAGAATTGCAGCGACATTTGTGAATAATATGAAATCACCAGATATTATTACATTAGTCGAAGTTCAAGATAATGATGGGCAAACTGATTCAGGAAATGCAGATGCATCGGAAAGCTATCTGCGATTAATTCATGCAATTAAAGCTGCGGGTGGGCCTGCTTATGATTGGATTGATGTCATGCCAATTAACAATACAGTAGGTGGTGCACCTGGTGGTAATATTCGTGTAGGCTACCTATATAACCCGGAGCGCGTTTCATTAGTGTCAGGTATAAAGGGGATGGGTGATCAAAAAAATACATGGACAGCAGATGGTAACCTTACTTTAAATCCTGGCTTTGTTGATCCATCAAAATTTGTAGATACACGAAAACCAATTGCAGCGGAATTTGAATTCCAGAATGAACGTGTAGTGATTATCGGAGCTCACCTAAATTCTAAAGGTGGGGATGGTTCACTTTGGGGACCAACTCAGCCACCAGTGCTAGAATCAGTTAAGAAACGTATTCAACTTGCTCAAGCCATCAATGATTTTATCGATGAAGGACTTGCCGTTAATCCAGATTTAAATATCATTGTAGCAGGGGACATGAATGACTTTGAATTCACACCAGCGCTTGAAACGTTAAAGGGTGATATTTTAACGAATATGGTAGATAAAGCCCCAGAGCAAGATCGTTTTACGTACTTTTTCCAAGGAAACAATCAAGTGTTGGATCATATTTTAGTTTCGAATCATCTTGCTGACGTTACAGAAATTGACTTGATTCATATAAATGCGAACTTTACAGAAGCACAAGGCCGTGCATCAGATCATGACCCAGTATTAGTTCAAATTGATTTGAAGGCAGGGAATGTGGAAATCCCTACACCAATCATACCTGAAAATGTATACAACTTTGATAACTACAAAACAGGTAAATTAATAATGAATCGTCCAAGTATTTCGCTAACGTTAGGGAAAAATACGAATATTAAAAATGGAATTGCGGTATTTAGTGAATATGCAGAATTCCATGGTGAAGGATTTGCAGACAAAACAGTAACGATTAGTCCCAAAAAGGGAAATGCAATTATTGACTTCAAAGGTACGAAAATTGGTGAAATTATTATCGAAGGAAAAAATGTGAAAGAAATTCGAAATTTACCTGATGGAGCGACCATTACGTATACTAAAGGGGCTTCGGCAGAGCAAATTGAGTTTAAGTAGTAACTAAAAAACAATCCAGCACTAGTCTATATTGGATTTGGTGCTGGGTTTACCTATAACATTGAAAAGTTGTTGAATAATCATATAAAAATAACCAAGTATTCATATGAGTACTTGGTTATTTTTTACTTTTTATAAAGCCCATATTAGGAAATAAAAAATTTTAAACCGATAATTAAAATAACGAACCCTGAAATCTTTAATGTCTCTCCATTTTCAGTGATATTTATTAGTAATTCAATCTATCATCCCCTTATTATTTTACTCCACACCAAAAATCAATATTAGAATTCAACCTTTCTTTCAATGCAATAAATTTAGTTGGAGGTAAATGAGGGACACATTATATGTATAAAATTATTTATAGAAGTTTAGATGGTAATGAATAGCATATTAGAAAAATCGTTATTTATTTTAACTATCAAGAAAAGCATCCCTCTATGTTTCACCGTTCCAATTTTCTTAGAGAAAAAACCCAACCAAATCAATTCTTTGGTACAGATGAAAGAATAAATGACTATGGCAAACAAAAAGCATTGCAACAAAAGCAATGCTAAGTACGTGGAGTTTTTGACAACTTTACTACATTAAAAACAAAGCCTATAAATCCACAAATAAAGAAAATATACGCTACTAGTATGGACATGGCTTCAAAATTGTTAGTAAAGATTCTATATCCTCCTAAAGTAAATAAAGCCAAACCACCAACCGAATTAAGTAATATTTTATTTTTGTCAGTCAAAAAACACACCTCCAAATAATGGTATGTATATATGTTAACATAAATTAAATATTTAGTTAACCCATTCTATTTTCATTTGTGAGTGTCATAAAAACAAAGGAACTTTACTGAACATTACTTTAAATAGAATGATAATCCTATTACTCACAAAATATGAATCACCGACTGTAAAAATACATTTTCGTTCTAATTCAAGGTGGTACAGGAGGAATAGAGTAGGAGTGAGATAGATTTTCGGATATGCACGGGGATTAACTGGACAATTTGAAGTTCATGTCAAAAAGAAAATGTGCTGTAAGGAGGAGAGAAGCTGGAGGTAAATGAATGAATATGGAAAGCCCTATAACAGTGTACAGGGCTTTTATAATCTTAACATTAAAGTCTAAAGAATCGGTGTTAGTTCTGAGTTCACAAACCGTTGGGCAGCAATAATTACACCTGAAGCTGTTCGTCCATAAACGCTATATATTCCACCATTTTGATTTGGAACAATTTCAACTTCATATTGAGCTCCAACTACACCAGGCGTTACAAAAGTAGATCCATTAGCAATAGCAGCAAAAGGAGTTGTTGATAATAATTGTCTTGACCCATCTAGTCTAAAAACTCTTACTACGCCAGTTAATAAACCTCCCGTAAGGTTGAGAATTTTGACACGAACACTAGCTGCATTAGCTGGTTGATTTCCTGTATTTTCAATTGGGCCAGTAGTTAAAGGCATTTATTTCACCTCCAAATAAACAAAATTTGTATAATCTGCAGATTATATTTTCATAGTATGTAGTATTCTGTATACTCTCTAGTCTTATTAATCATTTCTATAAATTAAAGAAAAGTGTGGGTTGGTTTAGTAAGTAATGTGACATATGTAAGAGAAGGTTAACCTGTTTTTCATGACATAGAACCTTAGTAGAACATCTAAAAGTGGAGCTATTTTAGGAAGCTGAACAATATGAGGAAAATAACTAGTGCCACTGGGCTGGTATGACTCTAAAATGAGAGAGAAAACGAATAAGTTCTTGCGATACACTCAATCATTAATTTGTAATTAAAGATACATTAAAAAAGCTACAGCGTTTGCAGACGCTACAGCTCTAATTGATTTATCCCTTTTAAGAAACTTAGGAGGGCAAAACTATGTTAACAGGGCAAACAACAGTTACTAAAGTTGGTTGAAACAAACGAGGAAGCAAGGCAGCCAGTAACGAAAGCTGATAACAATAGCTAAATTGGAGTGATTGAATCAATATTACCAAAGGCATGTGGTGGCACAACCGTTGTATACAGGAATTAAAACATCGTATATATTCATCGAATAAGGAACAGGTGCAAAAGCGCATTTCGTTAGTGCATGGGGATAGAGAGGTTGAAGTTCTTCATAGATTGCTTGATGGGATAGCCCAGTACGACAAAAAATGATGAAGTAGCCGAGAGACTACTTCTTATAAGTTTTTTCTAAAAGTAATTTTAAGCGGAATTATTTTTAGTATAAGTTCTTAATAAAACTAAGTGCTTTCATATAAGGTCATCAGTGTAAAAAGCTGTCAGGTCCTTATTTTTTATGCCATTTCATTGGTTTTTTCAATATCCTCTACTTTGATAAACTTCAAGACAACAAACAGGAGAATAAATCCTAATACACCTGCTGTAATATAACTGGCATTGAGATAATTTTTCATGACAAGAGACATAATAGGAGGGCCTGCTGCAACGCCTATAAATCGTGCTGAGCTGTAAAAAGAGGACACGGTTCCTCTTAACTCTTTTCTAATATTGTCAGTAATAATTGTGTCAAGTGCAGGCAATAGTGCACCAATTGCAATCCCTGCTATACTCGTGACGACTAATAAAAGAATTAGCTTTTTACTTGTAAACCCAACAAAGACAATACTGACAGACATTGCAATCAAGGAGACAATGATTATTTTTTTAATCCTTCCTAGGTTCCCTTTAATTTTTCGACCAGATATAAATGAAGCTATACAAAGTAATAAAAGTGGGATGGCCAGGACAAAACCCTTTTTAATCCCTTTTATATCATGAACTTTTTCAAGGTTTTCTGACAAGAAAAATAGCATACTAAATAATATGAGCATCACAAGGACCCCGTTAAGGAACACAGTATATAACCATTTTCCCTCATCCTTGAAAACTTTCTTTGTATTACGTAAAAACTCTTTGAGCTTCAATGGTTCATCATCATCTTTAGGAGCTTTAACGAAGAAAAAAATAAGGACAATCGAAATCAAACTAAGCGCTGAAATGGAAAAGAAGGGCAGGAACCATAACAAAGCGGCAAATATTGATCCTAAAATGGGACTTAACACTTTCCCAAATGTGTTAGACGTTTCAATTATGCCTAATGTAGAACTTATTTTTTCATCATCATCCTGGTAAAGATCACCTACAAGAGGCAATACGATAGGCATTGCACCAGCGGCCCCAATCCCCTGAATAATTCTTCCAGCAATAATTATTGCGTAAGGGTCATCCATTTTCCATGAAGCAAATCCAGCAATTAGACCACCGATTAAGGCTAAAATTAAGCTCGGTAATATGACTATTTTTCTGCCGAAGCGGTCTGATAAATAGCCAGCTACTGGGATAAGAAAAATCGCTGCGACTGAATAGCTTGTTATGATCATGCTAGACTGAAAAGATGTAATCCCGACCTTATCCTCCAGTATTGGGAGTACAGGAATAAGCATCGAATTTCCCAGTGTCATGATGAGCGGAATAGAAGTCAAACTTACAATACACCAGACACTTACATTAACCCTCTCTTTGTCCATTACCACACCTCGACTAATATTCTTTTAAAGGTATGGTTTCCTTTCGTGTTTTTTTTTATGCGTTGTCGTTTATTGGAATAACACTTGGTAAGCCTGCTTCCCAAAGTAAATTCCGAAACCAATCATTAATAAGGCTGAGATAAAAGAGACCGTTTTCAAAAGCTGTGTAGATAATAATTTTCGAGCAACACTGGATAAAAAGGAATAAATAAAATCTACAAAAATAATGCCAATCAAAATGGCGATACTAACTAAAATGATTTCATACCCTGTTGAGATACCAGCCGTTTTTGCAAGTATGGAGCCGTATATTCCCAACCAAAAAAGGATGGTTAGCGGATTCAAAAAAGACATGAAAAATCCGGTCATGATGGATTGTCTCAATCGCGTTCTTTTCCCAGTTTTCGAATCCATCTCAATTTTATGTAGCGACAGTAAACTTTCGATACCGGTGTACAAAAGAACAAAACAGCCGAAAGACCAAAGGATTGTTTTCAACCAGATGGAATTGATAAATTGGCCAATTCCAAAATATACGATAAACATATAGATAATGTCAGTCGCTATGGCACCCAGACTAAAAAACCATGCATGAAAAAAGCCATTTTTTAAACCTGTATTTAATAGGACAGTCTTAACAGGTCCAATTGTTGCAGCCATTGATATGCCTAAAAAGATAAAGGTAAATATAGAATTCATAAAATAGCCTCCAATTATCAAATGTAATTGCATTTTATTCGAAGGCAATAACTTTTAGGACAATCTAAAACATGCGGATATAATATGTTCTTATTCATTTAGCTATCTATATTTGGGATCTTTATTAAAGAGTATAGTAGCGTATTTTAAATAAATTTTGTTCTTTTCGTTTTTGTCTTTAAACTTATCCTTTAAAACAAATAATTCAATCAAATTCGTTCATAATAATGAAAAGGACGTGGTGACTATTCTAAATGAGAAGAAGATATCAAAGTTGAAAAATATGTTAATTGAGCAAAAACACTCGCTTCAACGAAGAATGGATACAGATGACGAATATTTAGAACGAGGTAGTTTACGGGATTCTGTTGATGAATTATCAACAATCGATAATCATCCAGCAGATTTAGGTACCGAATTATATGAGCGTGAAAAAGATATGGCGTTAAAAGTCCATGACAGTGATGAGTTAGCAAAAGTAAATACCGCCTTACAAAAGGTTGAGGATGGTACCTATGGTGTATGTGAAGTTTGTCAACAAGATATCCCATATGATCGCTTGGTGGCACTGCCTTATACCTCTTTTTGTATTGAACATACTGCAAAAGACGTTCCAACAGATCGACCGGTTGAAGAGCAAGTGATGCTTCCTCCAGTTGACAATTCTTTTGCTGGCCGAGATGACAAGGATGATATTCATGATTATGAAGATGTGTTTCAGGTTGTAGCGAAATATGGAACTTCCGAAACACCTTCCGATTTTGAAGGGGATTTTGAAGATTATGATGAATTATATGAAGACCCAGAAGAAATTGCCGTTAATGACGAATGGGATTCATACCATATCTCCGAAACAGATGAACTAACACGTCAAGTTTCCATTCAGGAAGTAGAACACGCGAGAAAATTTGATTATTTAGAGGATTAAATGTGGGATTCAAAATAAATCTAACGAAAATCGATATATTGCTTTAACCTTATAAACAATATTCCACAAATGGGCGCAAATATTATAAAGGAATGCTTTAATAAACATACATGGCCAGCCCATCTATTTTAAGAGAAAGGGTATTACCCCAGTTTACAGATCATTTCCATGTTAAAAAGATCACTTAATATAGTGGTCTTTTTAATGTTATGGTATTTTATGTAAGGAGGAATTACAATTTTGGTTATTTCATGTCATTAGATAAATAAAAAAAGCCGTAGCGTCATCATACATTACAGCTTATATTTTTATTAAAAATTTGTAATACCAGTACAAAAATAGATAAGGGAACAAGTACGAGAAAAACGTAAGGTAGACATTCCAACCGTTTTTGTAAATTACTCGTCCGAAATATAAGAAAATCATTTCTAAAAAAGTAGTGAACAATGACATTAAAAAGATAACCAAATAAGCTCTGTTTAATTTTTTTATGAAGTAGATTAAGTAACATCCCAAGACTGGGTATATCCCTAAATCAAAAGGTAATGTAGCTAAATGTTTCTGATTAGGGAAAGGTAATACTTCCCAAAAATCAAAATAAAAACCTATGGCATTTATTATATAAGCAGAAACACTAAAATATGGAGCAAATAAAAAGAGTAACATTTTATCTCTCTTATAGAGGTGCAGTATACCTATAATCCAAGGAATTAGAAAGGCCAAAAGTAGATGTAGGATCATTTTTTTCTTCCCTTTGATTTTTATTATAAATATGTACTTTATCGCTTTTTATTAAACTGTGTAAGTTTACTGAACAATAATGCATGCACTAGTCTAGTTTTAGGGCTAACTTACAGGGGAGCTTTTATCAAAGCGTACAAGGAGGTTAAGCCACCAAGCGTTACATTGCCTTTTAGGGGTTACGAAGAGTGAAGAAAAAATTTAGTGGTGAGGTGTAGTAAGACCGGATATACACGATCATCAATTGCTTCTTTCAAGGCTGTTCTTGCGATTATAAGTGAAAATAGTGTATTATAGCTTTCATGTTGTAAACAAAAAGGACGGATGTAATGAAATATAATAAGACAATTATGCTAAAGCTTATCAATGAACATCGAACATTGCATGATGAATTAAAAAAGCTAAAATCTGAAATGGGTTTAGAGAAAAATTTCGCAGTAAAGGCATTGTATCATTCATTCGTTGCAGAAGATGGTCCTTATATGAAAGAATATCAGGATTTAGAGCGATTACAATAAATCGTAGTGCCACTAACAAATAATTTTTAGTGCGAGAATTTCATACTAAGTTTGTGATTGAGCCATTCATTTTGAGTGGCTTTTTTTTGTCTTTTTTCTCGCAAGCTTACGGATAACTAAATTGGGCAAGGAGTCAGAAGCTTAGCGTTATTTTTTATTGTCTAAATCGCATATGGTTTTATGAAGTGCAAATAAACGGCAGGCGGTATAATGTTGAGTTTAGATGGTTTTAATGCATAATAGAAACTGAGGGAGATGATTCTAAGTTGATAGTAAAAAATGTCAACACCGAAGTTTCAGGAGATATAATCGTTACTCACCTGATAGGTCAAATAAAAATGGAAGACGTTAATGATTGGTTTAATGATTTTGAAAAGATATGTCAGCAGTTTATTTCTGAAGGTAGAGAATACAAATTGTTGGTAGATAGGAAAGGATACATCCCAGATCATTTTTCTGTTCAAAAAGAATGGAAAGATAAGTTCTTTAATAAAACAATGCTAAAACACAGCAAAGCAATTGCGTTTCTTCTTGAAAAAGGAGAGATAATGAACCATTTAAAGCAATCCAACACAAAAGAGTCTGTTGAATTTTTCGATAATTACGAACAGGCATTCAAATGGTTGGTTGAGTATTCAAAATAAGCGTCTTTTTATATAGGTTTATAGAGATATGACGTGGTTGGAACCTAGACTGTACTGCAACGTTCAAGCTTCAGTTTTTTTAAGAATTGTGTAGTTTAAAGGTTTTGATTTTGATAAAGTTTCTAAAGCAATAAACCAAAAACCAGGCACTCTAATGAGCACCTGGTTTTAATCATTTGCAACAAATTTTTACCTTGTTAGAAAAAAGAATAAAACGTTGATATATAAGGGAGGGGTCACAGTAAAAGCGAACCTCAAAAAGTACCCCAATTTGATGAAATATTGTATTAACTTTTATTTCATCCATTCGCAAACGGATTCATTAAATCAATGGATTTAATGAATCTTTCTCAAATGAATTGTACATATACATTTAATGCCGATGGTGACTGAAAAAACTGTTCAATAATAAGTAAAAGAAAAAGCCGCAGCGTCATCACACGCTACAGCTCGAATTGGTTTATGCCCTTTGATGGCTTAGTCATTAGCATTATACCCCAACTTAGGAGGGCAAACCTATATTAAAAGAAAGAACACTAACGATGCTTCAATGATTACAGACTACCACTGGATGGTTAACGCCATCAAAGAAATACGATCAGAAATGGTTATAGGGGCAAAAACGGCACAGTATGGGATTAAAGCTACATTACCAAAGGTAGCAGGCGGTGTAGGAGATCCAAATATGCAGGAAGCTATTAGACGATCTAAGAACATAAAGCGTGTTGCAGAATATGAGAAAAAGCTATTAGAGGTTCAGAAGCTTCTAGATAAAGTTTCTGGAGACAGAGAACTATATGTACTGAACTGGGTGTTAGACGGGTACTCAATGCCTTGGATTGGGAAAGTGGGGGCGTTTTTACGGCAATAAGCGCACTGGCTATATAGGGCAGAATTTGGTGTGGTTTTGAGAGTGGGAATTGTAGTATATGGTTCCAAATTATTCTCTTCCTGATTTAGGTTTGACATACAAACAAGCTTTTAACAAAGCATACAAACAGATTAAGCCTCCTAGCGTTGTGATACCATTCGTGAGTTACGAAGGTTGGAGAAAACAGTTTAATGGTGAAGTTTGAGTTATTTAGATAACCTTCGTGTTTTATTATAGGTGATTTCATCGTTGGATAATTATGTTAAAATTGATAGGTGGTTTTAAAGGCTACTAAAATTATTGGTAAGGAGGTATAAATAGTGAATATTTATTGGCTAGGGGGAGGGCTTCTTCCACTTGATTGGGAGTTTTGTTTTTTAACAGTTAATGAATACAAGGAGAAATTAATTGAAAAAAGAGAGAAGAACCCTGACTATTTTGATATGCAAACAGGTGGAGTAGATAAATTATTTGCTCTTATAGATAAACGTGTCACGTTTGCTCTTAATAACTTTAATGGGACATTAGAAAAATATAATGAATTAAGGTGCCCTCCATTGATTACTCCAATACCTAGAGGGGATGATAGTAATGGGGCAGATTTTATCATAATTTTAAAGCGAGATGAAGATGGAGATACAGTAGTTTACTCTCCATATCCTATTTCGTATTTAGAGGATTAAGAGGGCCCATATTTCTAGAATCAAACTCCATTTGAGAAACTAACAGAGCAGTTTAGTTAAGCAACGGTAGTGAGTTTTTTTAGCACATAATTTAAAAAATAGAGGAGGGATAATGTTGCAAATTAATTTGAACAAATCTCTTGCTTGGAAAATAGGGGAGATGATTGATTCTGGCTTAATATCATATAAGCATTATTCCTTATTTTGTGATGATATTATAGATAAATCTGAAAGTCCTCCTTACTGGATTATAGAACTTTCATTAACAAAATTTCAAAACAATGCAGTAAGAATTGTAAATGAATTTGCATATTCTGAACCTTTTGAAAAATTTCCTGAATTAAATGATTTCTATTTGGCTTGTTTATTTTTGAAATATAGGCACCGTCAAATATCTTGGGCAAGTTTTCTTATTAATGCTGGAGGGTATAGTGACGGTTATCGTTGTTCAATCCATTGTGAATTTTTTTATGACCAGCTTAATGCTTATGAAAATTCTAAATACAGTAAAAATATCGAAGAAATTCAGGTAATAGACGTTGAAAATCTTCTTAAGGTAAATATCAGTGAAGCACAAGTCACTTATAAGATATTTGAATATTACTTTGACAAATATGTATCTAGTTTCTAATGAATACTAAAAATAGAGGTACTTTAGTGTAGCTTTGGTTTCAACTTCTACGGATATTAGAGCATATTTTGGAAATTGTTTTTTCAAGCATGTTTTTTAGACTTGTTCTCATAATTATAAAATCTACACAAGTCATTCATTTTGAATGGCTTTTTATTTTTGTCTTTATTCTCGCAGACGTTATAAAGAACGAGAACAAATACACTTTCGAACAGTTTAAGGATTCTTACGAATAACTAAATTGGGCAAGGAGGAAATTATGAATCAAAATCTATTCACTCTTAAATCGTTAATACCTATAGATATTCAAATGCTTGCTGGAGAAGGAGATCCTAATCCAGAGTCAACGCCTGAACCTACACCGGAGCCAGCATCAGGCGGAGATGGTCAAGGGGCTGCGTGGACACTTGAATCAGTTCAATCATTTCTAAATGACAATGATGAGGGTAAGAAATGGCTACAGTCAATTGCTGATACTAGAGTAACTGATGCTATTAAAACCTATGAAACTAAAACCCTTCCAAAGAAATTAGAAGATGAGATTGCTAAACGCTATCCACCTGAATCTGAGAATCAAAACAGTTACGCAATTTAAAAGCACAATTTGAGCAGTCTCAAAAAGAAGCTGCACGAGAAAAGCTAGTTCATCAAGCTTTATCTACTTTGATAAAGGACATCAAGACGATTTGAACTATAATTTCGGGCTGTTAGAAGCCTTGATCGGTGAAGCCAATGGTTTGACCGATAACTTGAGAGAGGAAATGCTTGAAAAGATTTATAACCTTCAGCAACAAATTGATATGCTGACTGGTGAAAATATCGGGGAATTACTAGAGCGCCTAAATGATCCCATTCAACAAGCATTAACAGCCGCACAAGATGCAAGGACTGCTAAAACAGCGACGGAAGAAGCTACAGCGTTAGCTATACAGCCACAGAATTAGCGAAAGCTAGTGCTTTACTTGCTGATGAAAAGGCTAACTATGCTAATGAAAAAGCAGTGTAAGCGCAAGAGGCAGCAGATAACGCCAATCAAGAGGCTTCAAACTTGTCGCAGTTAAAGATTGATGTTGTAAAAGCTACACAAGATGCAAATGTAGCTACAGGTAATACAAATCAAGCAGCACAGACAGCCACTAATAAAACTAATATAGTTTTACTAAATGTAACAGAGTTAGTAAATTTAAAGAGTGGAACAGCGAAACACAGTACAAAAAGAACAACTTTGTCACTTTAGAAGGTAACGGTTATATGGCCTTACGTGACAATAAAGGAGTTAGACCCCCTACATTACCTGTGCTTTCAAATGCTGATTGGGCAATGTTTGTTCAAAAGGGCGAGAAAGGTGAACATGGCCCTCCTGGACAGGACGCTCTAAACAGATTGAAACTAAGGAAGAACGCGATATGATGTAGTTGGAGCTGAGATTAAAATACAAGGTTCAATATTTAGAAAAAACAGCATCAGGTTCTTTAAGAATAGTATTGTTTAAAGGTTTTGATTTCGATAAAGTTCCAGAAGCAATAAATTAATAGCCAGGCGCTCAAATGAGTACAAGGTGTTTTTGTAGGTGCTGTATTGTAACTGCTCGTGCATATTTATTTAATTTTTCATAAAGTGGTACCCCATTCAAAAGTGTTTATATGAGTTTATATGGAATAAAAATTTTTATTAGAAAAATCCATATTTATTTTAAATACCAAGAAAAGCAACGCTCTATTTTTCACCGTTCCAATTTCCTCAGAGCAAAAACCCCACCAAATCAATACTTTTACGCTATAATGTAGGACGAGGTGAAGAAAATGTTTGTAAGTGAGAAACAGATTGAAATACGGTACGCAGAGACCGACCAGATGGGCGTGGTGTACCATGCGAACTATATCATTTGGATGGAAATTGGGCGTACCCAGCTTGTAAGTGATGCGGGCTTTGAATATGCTGCGTTAGAAAAAGATGGCTATGTATCGCCGGTGATGGATTTATCGATTTCGTATAAAGCAGCCATGCATTATGGACAAGTGGCGACGGTGCGCACTTGGGTAGAAAAGCATGATCGTTTACGAACTACGTATGGCTATGAAATTTTACATGAGGATGGCACGGTAGCAGCCACAGCTCAATCCGTACATATTCTTGCGCATAAGGATACATTGCGACCGGTATCTTTAAGTAAGATTGACCCTGCTTGGGATGCCAAATATAAAGAAATTGCTGTTGAGGCAAAATAGGAGAACAATAGATGGAAATGTTTTTAGCTTTAGGCGCTATTTTGGCAGCTCTTGGTGTTGTTTTAGGTGCTTTTGGGGCACATGCACTCAAGGATAAGTTTGCCTCACCGCATTATGCAGCCATTTGGGAAACGGCTGTGCAATATCAGATGTATCATGCTTTAGGGATTCTAGCCCTTGGCATTCTATCCAATGAGGCATTTTTAGGAAGCTCTAGTCTGCTTTCTTGGGCAGTATACTTGATGTTTGCAGGGATTGTATTTTTCTCTGGTAGTTTATATGTGCTTGCCGTGACAGGTGTGAAAAAGCTAGGTGCGATTACGCCAATTGGTGGCATGTTATTTATTGTTGCGTGGGTGCTTGTAATAATAGCTGCCTTTGCCTAATACAAAATGTAACGAGAACGTTCTGGTGATTTATATCATCGGAGCTTCTCGTTTTTTAGTTGATCGGAAGAAAATGAAACAATTTGTCTGATTTTGCGTATTACATAGTATGAAGAGATGTTAAAATAAGCTAAACATCAATGTGAAGGTGGGAATATTTATGGGTTTATTAAAAGCAGGCGTTGGGGCATTAACAGGTGTTTTAGAGGATCAATGGCGTGAGTATTTTTATTGTGAAGCCTTATCCTCAGATGTGCTAGTAACTAAGGGTGTTAAGCGCACTTCTAAACGAGGTTCAAATAAGGGCAATGACAACATTATTAGTAATGGTTCTATTATTGCCATCAATGAAGGGCAATGTATGATGATTGTTGAGCAGGGGAAGGTTGTAGAGTTTTCTTCAGAGGCTGGGGAATATGTCTATGACACATCAACAGAGCCTTCGATTATGTACGGCTCAGATTTATCTCATGGCATTATGGAAACATTTAAACAGATAGGCAAGCGTTTTACATTTGGTGGCGAACCTGCTAAAGATCAGCGAGTTTATTATTTTAATAAAAAGGAGATAGTTGGCAATAAATATGGCACTCCTGCACCAATTCCATTCCGTGTGATTGATCGTAATATCGGATTAGATATCGATATTGCCATCCGTTGCCATGGTGAATATTCCTATAAAATTATTGATCCATTATTATTCTATACAAATGTATGTGGAAATGTAGAGCGTGAATTTACGCGAGAGGCCATTGATAGCCAGTTAAAATCAGAATTAATGACAGCGTTACAGCCAGCCTTTGCGCAAATTTCAGCAAGTGGCGTTCGTTATAGTGAAATACCTGCGCATACGGTTGCATTAGCAGACGCACTCAATAAGGTATTATCTGAAAAGTGGCTTGCTACACGTGGTTTAGCTGTTGTGTCATTTGGGATTAGTACCCTTAAGGCTTCTGAGGAAGACGAAGCCATGATAAAACAACTGCAACGCAATGCGGTCATGCGTGATCCAGGTATGGCTGCTGCCCATTTAACAGGCGCTCAGGCAGAAGCGATGATTGCGGCTGCTAACAATGATGGTGGGGCTATGGCAGGCTTCATGGGGATGAATATGGCTACACAAGCAGGTGGCGTCAATGCTAGTCAGCTATATCAAATGAATGAGCAAAATAAGCAAGCACAAATGGCTCAGGCTGCGATGCAAAATCAATCAGCCAATGCACCTGGTACATGGACATGTGCATGTGGTCATGACAACACGGGCAAATTCTGTTCGAATTGCGGCGCAGCAAAACCAGCGGAAGAGGGCTGGACATGTACATGTGGAGCGGTGAATAAAGGAAAGTTTTGCAGCGAGTGTGGCTCTAAAAAACCAGCTGATGCTTTACTCTATGCATGTGATAAATGTGGGTGGACACCAGAGGACCCTGCCAATCCGCCTAAATTCTGTCCCGAATGCGGCGATGTTTTTGATGAAAAGGATGTCAAGTAAGGAGATGATGACCTATGTCAACGCAAGAAGTTGAAAATGTCAAACAAGTAAAGCTTGACTTTGATGCGGAATGTCCATCCTGTAGTGCATCAATTGAGTTTAATCCTGCTACAGGTAAGCTGACTTGTCCATATTGTGGATTTGAATCTGAAATTGCAGCCCCTGAGCAAGAAGAGGAAAAGGTTGCTCAGGAAATGGACTTCTTAAAAGCAGAGGAGCGTGGGAATTTCAATTGGGGCGTGGAGAAGAAAACAGTTATTTGTAAAGCTTGTGCGGCCGAGACAATTTATGATGCATTGCAGGTCGCTGACAGTTGTCCTTACTGCGGCTCAAATCAGGTCATGGAGGCGAGCGCTGAAAATACGCTTGCTCCCAATGGCGTATGTGCTTTTGAAGTAACGGATAAGCAGGCAGGAGAACATTTTCAGAAATGGATCAAAGGTCGATGGTTTACACCAAAGGCTGCCAAAATAAATGCCAAGCCTGATGCCTTTAAAGGGGTATATCTCCCGTATTGGACGTTTGACTCCAAAACAAGCTCCAGATACTCCGCAAGATATGGACGACATCGAACAGTTACGGATAAAGATGGTAAAACGCATACTGAAACAGATTGGTATTCAACAAGTGGTTTTTATCAGGAGTTTATAGACGATCATTTAGTGAGTGCCACGACTCGCTATGATCGGAACATGATGCGAAAAATTGAACCATTTAATCTTCTTAATAATAAGGCCTATAAACCACAATATGTAGCTGGATTTTTATCAGAGCGTTACAGTGTTGGTTTGCAGGATGGCTGGAACCAAGCAAAAAATGAAATTCATGATCACCTCCATGCGCAGATTACGTCCAAAATTCGTTGGGAAAATAGTGCAGATGTAGTATCCAATCTATGCTTTTCCACAAACCATGATGATATTACATACAAATATTTAATGTTACCGATTTGGTTATCCTCTTTCCGCTATAAGGAGAAGATTTACCGCTTTATGGTGAATGGACAAACGGGTCGAGTTGGCGGAAATGCTCCTATTTCACCGCTTCGCGTAACGATCGCTGTTATTTTATCATTAGCAGTAATCGCTCTGATTTGGTATTTCTTTATGTCTGAATAATAATAAACAGTATGCCAGTAGGAACCTTGTTGTCCTTTTGGGATACTGTTTTTTCATAAAATTGTCCATAAATACTGGGTAAATGACTGAATTAATTGGCTGGTATAGGCTAATAATCATCCATTATCACGGCTGTCATTGCGTCGAGTTGCATAGATTAAAGGGAGAAATAAAATAAGAGAGACAGCCTTGGATGGACAAAAGTATAAAGCTGCAAGATGGAAAGTCGTTAGCATTGATAAAAATCACATACTGGCATTTATGATGGTTAAAGGTTAGGACGGCTTGGCCAAAAATCTTGGGAAGTGAAGTTGCGATTTTACTTTAAACAACTTATTATACAGTCAGAGAGCATTTTTTGAGCTAGTCATGATAAATGTAATGTTATTTTTGAATAACAATGAAAACGTTATTCATATTGGAGGTTTCGATGATGGACGCAATTGAAGTGTTAACAAATTTAGATCAAATACATGGGTATTATCAACCGATATTTAGCGCAGACGCGCATACGGTGATTGCCTACGAAATTTCCGGATATCTACAAATTCAAGGTCAGCAAATTAATTTGAAAGATTTTGTCAACAATGAAGATATTCCCGAAGAATATCGAATTGATATGGAACACAAAATTTTACATGCGGCTTTGGCCAAAATTGATGAAATTGCACCAGAAATTGATATTTATATCCCAAGCAATCCAAATTTATTAATGCAAGATTTTGGTGAAAGTCATTTTAATATTATCCAACAATATATAGAGGAAAAAGATTTACAGCGTATCGTACTTGTCGTATCGGAGCATCGATTTATAGGGGATATCAACAAATTACATCACGCCCTACGCTATTTTACGACGTTTGGGGTAAAAATTGCCGTTCAGGAAGTAGGAGCCGAAAGTCATTTAGAGCATATTGCGCTATTGGCACCACATATCTTAAAGGTCAATACACGTGATTTAAATTATGATTCTTGGTCCGCTCAATCGGACATGATTTCTGCCATTGGTAGCCTTGCTTATAAAATTGGAGCAAATCTATTATTTGAGGATATTGAAACGGTTTATCAGCTACAATTTGCTTGGAAAAATGGTGGTAGATTTTATCAAGGGCCATACCTAGCAAATCCAGCTATGACTTTTGTCGATAAGGATATATTAAAGGAACGCTTTAAAAAAGAATGCCAGCAATTTATTACTTCCGAAAAGAAAATGCTAGAGGCGCAATATTTGCAGCTGAAAAAATTAAGGGAGGAATTAGAGGCAATTGTTCACCGTGTGAAACCAACAAGCGACAATGTCTCCCATTTAGAGTACTTAGCTGAATTATTGGATAACTACTCCTTCCGTCTTTATATTTGTAATGAGGATGGATTCCAGTTAACGCCTAACGTTATGCGCATTGATGGCAATTGGGAGCTACAGCCACGTGCCATCAATAAAAATTGGAGCTGGCGCCCTTATTTCCTTCAAACGATTATCAAAATGCGCAACGATCAAAGTGGGGAAATCTCTGAATTGTATCGGGATATTGAAACAGGGGAAATTACAAGAACATTCTCCATTGCCATCAACGAGCATGAATATTTGTTTGTTGACCTTTCCTATGACTATCTTTATGAGCATAAAATCTTTAGATAATATTAGTAATTTCTTTAGTGACAACATTTCATGGGTACAAATTGCAATTCGATCTATTTAGTTTAATTAAATGTATTAGGTATTATGGGGGAGAATCCTAAAAGCCTAGTAAAATACTGAAGTTGCCTTCTATATTTGCAGAAGGCAATTTTTTTTGATTTCAATCAAGAATGCTATTTAAGTTCTCATAGAAAATTAACTACCTCTATCGAAACAAAAATGGCAGTCTATACATTTGTTAAATTTGTAATGAATGATTTTATTTTTTCAGTATTTTTTCATTTAGCTTAATTAAGATGGAAATATCATAAAGGAGCTGAAAAAATGAGGATTATCAAAATACTGCTAATTATTAGTTTAATTTGGCCATTTGTTGATGCCAAAATAGCAAATGCGGATGATGAAGAAGATTATAAAAAATACGAGGGTGATGTTCATAAAAAGCACAATGATGATTATGATGATGACGAGGAAGATGATGATTATGATTATTATAAAGAAGAGGATGATTATGAATATTATGACCAAAGATACCCTGAAACAAATAGTAATACATGGAATATTTGGACAAGATCTACTTATGTAAATAAAGGAGAGTTACCCCTAAAAGAAGCGAAAGAAATTCAATTAAAACTAGAAAATAATAATAATACAAGGTCACTTTACTTGATTCCTTTAGATGGTGAAATATATGTGCCAGGTAAAATTGTTGCTGAACTTTTAGGTGCAAAAGTAGTTAATTATGATAATAGTAAAATATTAGAAATTAATAAAGCTGGTACAGAACTAATTTTTCGTGCTGGGACAAATGTAGTGTACTATAACGAGATAAAAACACCGATACCAGCTGTTACATTTTACTTGAATGATAATATATATGTTCCAATTAGTGTAATTTCAAATGGTTTAGGCTATGTGGCTGAATGGCAAGAAATGAATAACGCTGTTGTATTGAAGTTATTAAAATAAAAAAGGGAGATGATTGAATGAAAGATCAAAAGAAAGCTAAATGGATATTAGGCACTTCTGGAGTAATATTATCTTCTTTACTATTAACGCAATTTAATAATGTTCCATCAGATATAAACATAGCTGATCTAAATTTGACAAATGAACAATCAAAAAAAATGTCAGACCGAGAAAAGGAACTTGTTCAATTAGATTGGACAAATTTTGAAATTGTTGGAGTGAATCAACTACAACAACAAAATAAAATTCGTACCGATCGAACTACCAAACGATCCTAAACTTAGTTTGAAGTGGAGTTGAAATTGCTTGGATACCTTATCATTAAACACGATGAATACAAACTTTTATATTGAAATTGCTGGAACACAAAAAATGGATTGGAAAGACAAAGTGGTGAAATGGTTGCAATACGTTGCAAGAGAGTGGTCGAGATTTGAGCCAAATAATGAGTTAAATCAAATTAATCAACTAAAGGTAGGAGAAATAGGTAGAATTTCTCCTGCATTATATGATTGTTTAAAAGCAGCAGACAACTATTATACATTAACTAATAATATATTTTCTCCGTATTTAAAATTACATTTAGAACAACATGGGTATGATCGATCCTTTCCTTTTCAAGAATCAAAGTATAAGCCAATACAAATAGAAAAAAAGACAAATAAGCCATTTCTTTTTTTGGATCACAATGAAGTTTTAAAAACGGATAATCAATTAATTGATTTAGGTGGATTTGCCAAAGGATACGTAGTTGAAAAAATAGCTGATTGGCTTAGACAGGTTTCTCCAGAGTTTGGAATTGTAGATGGTGGTGGAGATATGAAAATGTGGTCGTCAGGCAAAAAGACATGGACCATTGGGATTGCTCATCCATCTCATATACACGAAGAGATCAGTTCAATTAGAATTCAAAATGGTGCAATTGCCACTTCGAATCGTATATTCAGAAGTTGGAAACAGCAGGGGAAAGAAAAGCATCACTTATTAGATGGAAGAACCGGAGAGGTAATCATTAGCCCTATCCTTCAAACAACAATAATAACAAACTCATTATGTCAAGCAGAAGTGGCAACAAAACTGGCTTTTTTATTAAATGAACAAGAATTACAAGTATGGTTTGACAAACTACAGATGCCTTGTGCTTGCTTAATAGCAAAAGATGATGGAAGTATATATTGGCTGAAAGGAGGAGAAAAATTAGATGTTATTTAGTACTTGGGAATGGATTCGATTATTAGGGCTTTTAAGTTATTTTTACTTCAGTATGTCTATTTTTTTTGGTTTACTAAGGAAATCTTCTACTCTCAAGTCCAATAAAAACTTGTACTTTCAATTACATCAAATGAGTGGATGGATGGGATTTATAACTGTTATTGTACATTTACTTTTACTAATGATTGATCAATACGAACCCTATACTATTTCTGAAATCGTATTACCTTTTAGCGCTAACTATCAGGCATTGTTGTCTGGGCTAGGAACCATAGCTTTTTATTTATTTTTAATAGTTCTTTTAACATCAGATATATGGATAAATAAAATGAACTTCTCACTTTGGAAGAAGATGCATTTTCTTGTTTTACCTGCTTGGATATTATCACTTATTCATGGGCTATTCATTGGTACTGACTCTAATCAAATGTTGGTAATTTTATTTTATAGCAGTACGGTAATGGTTATAATTACCGCACTACTTGTAAGGTTGATGAGTGATGGGTTTAAGAAGAAAGATCAAAAGCAAGGGGTTAGCAAGTAAGCGGTGCTTGAATGGATGAAAGGCAGTTTCTCCATGTTAGCTAGACTGCCAAAGTAGCTCAAAAAATAAACTAATTGAATGGCACTACTGATACATGTAATGCCATTCTTTGGTTTATCCATCATGTAACGATGAAGAGCCTACTTTTTAGTATAAAGAGGAAATTGAATACAAAATGTTGTACCTTTTTCCAATTCGCTTTGAACTGTGAATGTTCCTCCGTGATCATGAACAATAGAATCAGCTATAGCAAGTCCTAGTCCTGTTCCGTTTCTGTTTCTCACTGCATCACTCCGGAAAAATCTATCAAAAATAAAAGGGAGGTCTTCCTTAGAAATCCCAATGCCTGTATCTTCAATGTAGATATATATCATTTTATCAGTTTGTAAAAGCTTTAGATAGATTGATCCTCTTTGTGTGTACTGAGCGGCATTATCTAATAATATATAAATTAATTCAGTTATATTATTTGAATTTCCAATAAATTCAACATTAGGTTGGATTTCTGTTTCGAAAACGATTGATTTCGGTAACGCTCTTTTAAACTTCCTACTAATCGTTATTAGCAACTCTGTTAAGGAGATTTTTTCTTTAGTTGAATGAATACGATTTTTGTCATGTCGGGCTAAAAATAATAGTTTATCTAATAGCTCTTTCATTAACTCTGCTTCATGCTTTAAATCTTCAATCAATTCTTTACCGAAATCACTCATATTATTAGCTTCATCAGTTTCTAAAATATCGAGTGAACTATAAAATACGCTTAGCGGTGTTCTTAACTCATGAGAAGCATCTGAAACAAAGCTTTTCTGTTTTTCAAGTGCATGTTGAATGGGAATCATGGCTTTTCCTGCCATGTAGTAACTTAAGAATCCAATTATTATTGTAAAAATTATAATTAAAACAATAAACAGTAAGATCATTTTTTGAAAAAAATGATATTGTGATGTGGTCGATTTGCCTATAACAATATATCCAAGAAATTCATCGTTCGGCTGAATGGGTTTCGATAAAATTAAAAGATGTTTATCGCGCCACTTTATATTTTTTACAAAACGTTTAGAAGGATCTTCCGTTTGAATGATTTTTTCTAGATCTTTAAATAAACCTTGATAGTTTTCGTCACCGTGGACTAGTATCTGGTCTTTTGTATAAATATAGTAAAAATACATACCATTTGGGTTAAATTCTAATTTCCCTTCATTATCATTTTTGTGCTCAAAAAAGTCATGATATTGTTCTTTATAATAAGTTTCTAGTTCTTCTATTTGTTGATAATCCATTAGTTGAACTAATGAAAAATATAGAATAATAAGAAAAGCAAAGAAAAAGCCTATAAAATAAATGGAGTTAAATAAAGTTAGTTTTTTACGAGTTTTCTTAAACATGCTACCTCACTCTGTATCCTATTCCTCTAATGTTTTCAATAATGGATTTTGGACGATTATGATCGATTTTTTTACGAACTAATTTTACTAACGCATCAAGGTTGTTGTTAGTCATTTCATGATCAAAGCCCCATACTTGTGTGTAAATTTGTTCTCTAGTAAGAATGATGCCTTTGTTGATAAAAAGGTACTCTAACAATAAAAATTCGTTTTTAGTTAATAGTATTTCTTGATTATCTTTAAAAAGTGTTCTGGAATCCAAATATAACTTTAAATCATCAATTTGAATGATTTGATGAATGGATTTATTTTTTCTTCTTAAAATGGCACGTATTCTCGCTAAGAGTTCTTCCATTTTAAATGGTTTAACAACATAATCATCAGCACCTGCATCTAATCCGCAAATGATGTCATTGCAATCATCCTTTGCTGTTAGTATTAAAATGCCACCTTCATAACCATTTCTTCTAGCTTCTTTGCACACATCAATACCGCTTATTTCTGGCATCATCCAATCTAAAATGACTAGATCGTATGTATGAAACAGTATGTATTCTAATGCATGCTGACCATTATCTACAGCATCCACCTGATGAAATTCTTTTTGAATGATGTGAACAATGTTTTTTCTTAATCGATTATCATCTTCTGCTATCAGTATTTTCAACGAAGCTCCTCCTACCTTTTTTATATTCAATATAACTAATTTATAACAACATTATGAAATCCACCTGAATTTTTTTGTGCAACCAATCTTCTACTTATTCTAAGCCAAAAAAGAAATTTAAATTAAATATCGTAATTTTTTCTAGTACCGTTTTTCAGATTTTTTTCATATTGGTTGCTTAGACTAATGTTGAACCTCAATATGGAAGGAGATCTCCTATGCGATATTTAAAAATGTTTGGGATAGTATTGGTAGTTATGTTTTTTTTGTATGATGTAAATCCCATTTATGCAGATGATATTTTTGAAGGGAAAGATGAGTATGATGAGGGTAACGGTAGACAACAACACGAAGAAGGGCGTTATGAGGACCTTGGTGAATTAATTGGTTGGTGTGCATTCATAGGAATTGGTGCAGCGGGTATGATTTTTCCTATTAGAACCTTCTTGAAGTCTGTAATTCGTACTTTCCCACAATCTAAAGGACTATATTTATACGTAGCAAAGTTAATAGGTAGATATCATATTCTTTTTGGCACAATGGCATTGTTGTTAGGTATTGGTCATGGGATAATTATGTACTTTAATGAGGGTGAATTGGAGAATGAAGGAATTATTGGCTTAATTGCAATTATTCTTTTATCAATTACTGCTATTATAGGAATAAATTTATTCAACTATAGAAAAAATCGAAGCTTGCGAACAATCCATATCTCAATAGCGGCATTAAGTGTTATTACAGGAGGGATTCATATTTTTATCTCTTAATTATGTAAACATGACTCGGCTCATAATTACTAAGCTTAACATTTTTGTTGCATACTGCATTCATTTTCTATATTTGTTGTATAAACAATGCTTAGACAAAGAATCTCTAGTATTTGAGCTTAAAGCAAAAGGATCGCATTAGGGAAGTGTGCTGTGTAATTATATTTAAGTTTATAGTTCTTGTATTGGCTATGGTAAATTTCCGTATAAGAATTCTACACCTCAGCATTACTTGCAGATGAATTAAAACTAGCTGTAATGCAGGTGGACAAAACTTAGCCAACATAAGTGCGACTCGACCCCAAATAACTAAAAAACTAGGTACCGCCAAAGAGGGGTACCTAGTTCTATTATGCAAAGGGACACTTGGGATGGAGTGACCCTAGTAACAATTTCGGAGGTGTAAGGCTAATTTAGCTTTACACTACTATATATATGTTGTGCTTGCTATGGTTGAATAGTTAATTGCCTGAGAAATAATCGATGAAATGCAAAAGTGTTTGGGTATTTCATTGATTGTCTAGGATAGAAATGGTAAAGTGAACATAACTTTAGGGACAAGGAGGAGAATTCACATGAAAAAAAGAGCTATTCGTTTTTTAAGCATGGGTATAGGGTTCTCCACAGCTGTTTTTTTCTAAAATCAACGAACAAGGGATAAGTCTGCCCTTTTTTAGAAAAAAAACAATCCTAAAGGAGAAAAGAATATGAAAACAAACATAGTACGTAAAAATCCAATGCAGGTACCTAGCCCTGTTGGGAAGTATAGCCACATCACAATCATTCCGAAAGATGCAACAATGTATGCATTCTCTGGACAAATTGGGGTTGATCAAGATGATCAACTGCCTGCAGATTTAATTGAACAAACCACCAATACATTTAGAAATATTGAAGCGCTTTTAGCAACTGAGGGATTGGATGCATCTCATGTGGTAAAGGTGAATATATGGGCGACAGAGGAGATTGATTGGCACCATTTCTATCAGCAATGGGAAGTAATGTTTGGTCATTCCTATCCCTCTATGACTATTGCTTATGTATCTGCATTAGGGCTACCAGATATAAAAATAGAGATTGAACTTTGGGCTGCTAAATAGCTTAAAAAACGACAATATCCATGTGGTATTGTCGTTTTTGTATACAGACTGAATTAACGTAACATCCTTTTTAATTGTTTCATTTCATAATTTAAATCGTCAATTTGCTTTTGTAGTTTGTCAATATCATTGCTATTACTTTCATTTTCCTTCAATTCATCTTCTAGCGCAAGACCAGCCGCAATGGTCGCTAGAGCGTCTCCAAGTGTTGTAATCGCCCCCGCAATGACAGCCAGCTTAGCTGCTTGACTCACGGATTCCAATCCCTCATTATTCCGATTACCTTTATTTTGCTTCATATAATCCTCCCTACAAAAAAGGGTATTATTTGCATTGTATGCTTAGAATAAGAAACAGGTGAAGAATTTATGGGCATCAAATAGGTAACAAGGGAAAGTTGGATATTATAAGGCGTTTTTTAGAAGTTTATGGTCTTTTCTAACATGATTTCAATGACATTCAGAGAATAAATAAATATTTTAACTCATATAAAAATGTGTTGTCAATAATAAATTTGTAATTTTATTAAAAAATGTTATAATAGTATTACGATCATTTTTTATAAACGTATTTCGAATTCCGATGTCCTATTTTGCAGAAAGAATTTGGATACGTTTTTTTTTTATTTTTTAAACGGAAGAAAAATTCGAAATTGTTTAAAGAAGTTATTTAAAAGAATTTACTATCTAATAGTAACTTAATTTTTATTCCATAAGGAGGACTAGATGAATGAATCTAATTAATAAGAAAGTTACACACAAGCGTTTTGGCATAGGTAGTATAGTTAATCAAAATGATTCAAGTATTGAAATACATTTTGCATCAGAAAATAAAAGGTTTGTTTTTCCAGATGTATTTGGAAAGCACCTAACAATACATGATAAAAGTGATGCTAAGTTACTTGAGGAAATTATACAAAAAAAAGAAATTGAACGAAAAGAAGAAGAATCGCGGATGGAAGAGGCCAAAGAACTTCAACGGAAAGAACTCTTGCTTCGCTTGGAACACGAAAAACTAATGAGTAATCATAAACTTCATCCCTCATCACAGATGGTTTTTTGGTGTGATTCAGAGGAACAGAATCGTTCTTTTTCAGAGTGGAAAGTTTTTTCGGGTATATTAAAGAGTGGTACTAACAAAGGAAACCCAAACAAGCCGAGCCGTTTGCATCAAAATAGCGCTGTCCTTTTAACAGCAAGAGATTCCAGTCAGCTTGAAAAAGATAGACGCATCTTAGGTGTCTATATGGTGAATGAAAATTTTGTTGGTAAACTGTGTGAAGATGGACATATTCCTGCTCATTCAAAATACAGAATTCAACTGACAGAACAGGAATCGGATCAGCTGCTTTTCTGGCAATATTATATCAATGAAAAATTCCCCGAAAAAATGACATGGAAGACAGGTAAATATCGTTATTTCGAAAATTTATGGATGGCTCAAATTTTACTTGATATCATTGCGCTGAAAAGTGACCCAAAAGAACGAGAGTTGGCACAACAATTCTTTAAACATTTTTGTAAAATGAATCAGATAACAGTTCAAGAAATTCCCAAACCTGATGGCGCATTAACCCGTATTTAGTACAGTGAACCAATTATCAAGATGAAGAGACATACTCGCTTGAAGAAAAAATAACTGCAATGAATACAAGTCACTGGATTATATAATCCAGTGACTTGTATGTTTATCTCCTAATTAGCATTCAATTACCTATTCCCCACAAAGTACCCGAATGATTCACTTTTATTTCTTATTAGACTTAATAAAGTAAAAGAAACAGCGTTAACAATGATTAACGCTGTTTTTAAATTAGTCACGTTGGTGACCAAATAAAATGGGGATGTGTTTCTTGCTGAAGATATGAGCAAAGATGGAAAGCGAGTAGGGTACATTACCAATATATGATGTTTACCACCAAGCTGATAGGTATTTATCCTTTACAATAAATAATCTTTATTTCTTTGTCGTAGGGGAGGAATTGTCCAATATGTGCCGATTCGCCATAGCCTTTCCATTGGGCCAAAGCGGAAAAAGTATAGCCATAGCTTACTAAAGAGCAATTGGCAAACATAAATGCCTAGACAAATCCACAAAGATTCAAGATAGCGAAGTTGTCCGATTAAACCGAAAGCATGGCCAATTAAGAGAATGAGCACGGTTTGCCCCAAGTAATTAGTCAAGGCCATGCGCCCATATGCTTTTAACGGTGCCAATAGTCGCTGGAACAAAGTACTTTGTAATAATAGGGTGATTGTTCCCATGTAAAAGGCAGAAGCGAATGGGCTAAACTGTAGTCCAATTAATGAAAATTGCTCGATATTAGTAATATGAGCTGCTAGCTGATCATTCGGTAAATGTTGGATGTTGATAAGGGGCTCAGGGACATACTGCCATTGATAAAACCAGCTAACCATGCTTATCAAGCCCATTATAATCGTCACTAACCTGATTTTATTTCGATGTAACGTGATATTTTCAAATAAATGATATTGACCTGCAGCTAGACCAAGCAAAATCAGTGGAAATGGCATTAAAATTTTTAGACCAAAATAGGCAGTGATGGCTAATAGGATGAACCCAAGGATGAGATTGATGCCTTTGCGCATTTTATAAAAAGGTAAGGCTACAAAGCCGAAGATAGCATAGACTGTTAAAGCTTCACCTGGTTGGAAATAAAAATGAACAATCCCCATAAGCAGTAAAATCAAAAGTCTACGGCTAAATAAGGCATAGGCTTTTTCACCCCTTGCCTGAGCGCGTGAAATAAAGAGATAAAATCCTATTCCAAATAAAAATGAAAAAATGATAAAAAATTTACCCTCTACAAAAAGTGTTAGAAAGCGGCTATAGGCAATATCGTTTGCCAATTTAGGTGGTTCAATCCACATTAACGAGGGGATATTGACTAGAATAATGCCTAGTAAGGCGAACCCTCTTAAATAATCTAATGTATCAATTCGTTTATTACTGTTGGTCGGTTGCACGTAAATCTCCTCCTTCAAACCCAATTATAAGGACGCTCTATCAAAAGTAGTAACGATGAATGTTACGTGAATCTGACAAAATTGTCATCTTATTGAGGTTCTTTTGGCTCGGGGTAAATCGCTAATAGCTCATGTGCATGCTGACGCAAAAGCTGAATTAATGCTTGCGGTTCTTTGACAATCGCATGTTGACCAAGGCGAAAGAATAGGGAGCTATTAAAGTGGAGCTCATGTTGATCGATGATCGTATCGATATAGCCTGTTCCATCACTATGTCGAACAACCGCTTTTTCCAGATGGGGCTCACTTAAACATTGACGAACGCCCTCGCTGGATAATTCAACATATAAGCGAATTGGCTGCTGAGGCTCATAGTCAGTTTCTAGCCATTGCTGCAAATTCATCGTCGTTTTACGATTTGTTTCACCAACTTTTATGCCTTTAATTCGATCTACACGGAAGAGTAATATTCTTTCACTTGATAGCAGTAGCGCAGGCATATACCATAAGCCATCATGAGCGTACACGCCAATAGGCTGGATATGCTTTGAGGTAATACCAGACTTCGATTCATAGTGGATATGCAATTGTGATTGGTTGATGATAGCCTCTAAAACGTCAGTTAAGAGTGGTGTTGTAATGGCTCTTTTAGGGTTCCAAAAGGCAATATAGGATTGCAGCGTATCCACCTTTTTCTTGGCTTCCTTCTGTAAGGATTCATACAGCTTTTGAGAGACAGACTGAATTTCAGTATTAAAAGGTAAATCACGATAATAATGCAAAGACTGGAATGCAAAGAAAATAGCGACCGCTTCTTCCTCGGTAAATAATATAGGGGGGAGAATGGCATTTGATAGTACCGTATAGCCCCCATGTCTTCCTTGTTCCGCGTAAATGGGTAGACCCATATCACTTAAATCCAAAAGGTAACGATGTACCGTTCGCACGGAAATATGGAAGGTGTCGGCAATTTCCTGCGCTGTAAATTTCTTTTTTGCACTGACAAATAACAAAATATCAATTAATCGTTTAGCTTTGCTCATATTTTTTCACCTTTTTATTTAATCATGCCAATAGTTGTCATGTTTTATAGTTAGTATAGAGATTGTACAAGAGATTTTCAAAAGAAGAGGAGCTGACCTAATGTCACGAGAAATACTGGTATTTATTGCAGGGAGTTTAGATGGATTTATTGCCAAGGAAAATGATGATCTACAGTGGCTAGAGGAAACAGAGGGAGAAGGAGATAATGGCTACGCTGATATGTATCAAACCATTGATACCGTCATTATGGGAAAACGGACATATGATTATATCCTAGAGCACATTGATCCGTTCCCTTATCCTGATAAAAAATGCTATGTCTTCTCAACAACTCAAACTGGGGAAAATGAGCATGTGACGTTTGTCCAAGAGGATGTCATCACATTTACTAAACGTTTAAAAGAGCAAGAAGGCACAAAGATTTGGATGGTAGGGGGAGGGGCTATTCTAGATGCTTTTTTACAGGAGCGGCTAATTGACGAATGGATTATTACGCTTACACCGCATTTACTGGGCTCAGGTATACCCTTGTTTACATCTCCACGTCCATTCGAAAACTTAAGGCTATTGGAAACAAAACGATATGGTCAAATGGTACAACTGCATTATGAGGTAAGGAAAGAGGCTTAAATCAAGCCTCTTCTTTATTTGATGAAGGAACGATAGATTTCTCCTAAGAGACCTTGCATTTGATGGACGCCTGTATCGGTGTTAGTCATGGCAACAAAGCCTGTGTCTAGGTGGGGATAGGCCACTAGCATACATTGATAGCCAACACCCCAGCCAAGCGAGGATATTTCAAGCTGCTCACCAGCACCATCCAGAAATACACCAAGGCCCATCCATTCCTTACAGCCCTGAGGACGAATTAGCTCATGGATTGAAGCTAAACCAAGTGTACCTTTACCCTTTAAAGCCTGCATTACCTCTTGTAATAATTTTGCTAGATCTGACGGTGTTGTCCATAATCCACAAGCTGCATCATACGGGTAAATAGGGTATCTCTGTGCTGTTACGGTGCCATCTTTATGATGACCACTTGCTGTATTGGCGGTTGGAACTGCGGAAGAAAAAAAGCTATTTGTCATGGCTAGTGGTTGAAAAATCAGGTCTGTCATGAGTGTCGAAAAATTTGAGCCTATTATATCCTCAATTAGCAATTGAACAATGCAAAAGCCAGCATCGGAATAATGAAATTCTTGCTCAGCCTCAAATTTACTATCAATTGGTATGGGACAATAAGGAGTTGTCCCTTTTAATAAGTCAACCATCGAAGGCCTCTGCCATAGTGAATGTAAGGGAGAGAAGCTGTCTTTAGGGTCAATAATCCCCGCCTGATGACTTAACAAATGTCGTAATGTAACCTTTTTTGCCTGAGTGTAGCTATTATCTGGCATCTTCCAGGATGTGAGCTTTTGATTAATATCCTCATCTAAATCCACCATACCTTGCTCGACCAGCTTCATCACTAAAATGCCTGTAAGTAGTTTACTGATTGAACAGGCATTGAAGATGGTTTCGGTATTGACTCTGTTAGTTTTCCCAACCTCTAAAAGACCAAAGCAATCTGCTTGCTGAAGCTCACCATCCTTTATATAAGCAATGCTGAGGCCAGTTATTTGTTGAAGCAACATTTGCTCATGTATTGTCATGAATTAAGATCTCCTTATTTTTCCTTCATCATACCATAATTGGGAACCTATGTTCTCGAAAAACTATCGTTATGTAAGATGAAATTTATTGTATAATAAAGGAATTATTTCAAAGGTACATATTTAAGGAGGGGTTCAATGACAAAAACGTTTCCACAAAAAATACATATTATTGGGTCGGTTGGCAGTGGAAAAACGACATTGGCGAGGAAATTATCTAAAACCTTGCAAATTCCTTATTATGAGCTTGATAATGTGGCATGGATTCGAAAGGAATCAGGGGATATACCAAGAACAGATGAAGAAAAAAAGGAGCACTTACAAACCATTCTCCAAACGAACACTTGGATTATAGAAGGGATACATCAAGAAGAGTGGGTTATTGATAGCTTCCAACAAGCGGATTGCATTATCTTTCTCGATACCCCTTATAAAATTCGGATCTTTCGTATTATAAAAAGATTTATGAAACAAAAAATGGGCATCGAAAAAGCCCATTATCAACCAACTTTTTCGATTTTCTTTAAAATGTTTCGTTGGAATAAACGCTTTGAAAGGGTAGGAAAACCTAAATTCTTTAAACAGCAACAGGCTGTATTGGCTAAACTTTTAATGATTCAGCGCAAAAAGGATTTAGATTCCTATTTTCGACAATTCTAAAGCGTATCCCGATGTCAGGATACGCTTGTTTTTAGGCATTTTTCTTTGTCCGTGTTGTCCGTTTTCTTGTAGCTGGCTTTTTCGTTTTTTCTAATGAAGCCTGTAGTGCTGTCATTAAATCCGTGACATTTTCAGGGATTGGACGTTGTTTATCACTTGTAGCGATTGTATTTGTAGCTTTCTTTTCTTCAATTAGTTCTAATAAAGCATTGCGGTAATCGTCTGTATATTTTTCAGGGTTAAATGTAGTTGTTAGTTGTTCCACTAGCATAAGCGCTGTATCAAGCTCCTTTTGTACTACATCCTGTTCACTTGGAATGTTTGGAACATCGCCAATACTCCTTACCTCATCTGGATAGTGAATTGTTTCCATTACGAGGGCATTTTGATAAACACGCACGATGGCAAGTTGCTCTTTAGAACGGATAATGATTTTAGCAATGCCAATTTTCCCTGATTGTTCTAATGTTTTTCGTAACAATGAATAGGCTTTGGCACCCGTCGAATCGGGTGATAAAAAATAGGTGCGTTCAAAATAAATCGGATCGATTTCAGTTAATTGCACAAAATCAATAATTTCCACAGCCTTATCTTCATTTTCCTTACGCAAGTTTTCTAAATCCTCTGGATCCAACACAACAAATTTATTTTTGGCATATTCATAAGCCTTCACGATATCTTCATCTTTTACCTCTTGGTTACAGCCCTCACAAACCTTTTTATAGCTAATCGGCGTATGGCAGTCTTTGTGAAGCTGGCGCAATTTGACATCCTTATTTTCAGTAGCAGCATGTAGTTTCACAGGAATATTGACCAGTCCAAAGGAAATACTGCCTTTCCACACTGTATGCATTGTTGTCACCTCGTTTTTCTTACTATGATGTATTTTGAGGTTTTTTATGTATCTTAAAATGAAATCTTCAAACACTGAATATAAAAAGCAAAGTAGGTATTGCGAAAATGAAACCAATGCTTTTATCGGAAACAAACGATATTCCTAGTGGAGATGAATGGCTATTTGAAACGAAATATGATGGTTTTCGCTGCTTATTCGTTTGGGATGAGGAGCCGCAGCTCATTAGTAGAAATGGCCGAAATTTAAATCACCTATTTCCAGAAATTTTCGCTTTTTGTCAACAAATACATGCATCGATTCAAACATTTTTACCTCTAGCCTTGGATGGGGAGTTAGTTTACTTACGCAATCATTATAAAAGTGATTTTGCCGTTGTTCAAAAGAGAGGGAGAATGCAAAATCAAGACGTGATTCAGGAACATGCTAATTCATTTCCTTTTCACTATCTAGCATTTGATGTTTTAACCCTTAAAGGAGAACCTATCCAAAACCGCTATTTAAAGACGCGGAAAGAACAATTGGTCAAGCTTGCTACGAAGTTCAATTGGCCAAGCGTGGACTATGAGAATCCAACGCCTATCCAAATCATACATGGTAGTGAGGAGCATGAGAGCTTATGGCAATCCATCAAGCTTTACAATGGAGAAGGCATTGTTGCTAAGAAGAAAACAAGTAAATGGCTTGAAAACATACGATCAAAACATTGGTTAAAGATAAAAAATTGGCGTTATGTCACAGTCATTGTCACCCAATATGACCATAGCAATAGCTATTTCCATGGTGCGATTTATGAGGACAATCAATTACGAGAAGTTGTTACGTTTAAGCATGGTATGACAGAGGAAGAGCATCAAACACTTGTCAAATTCTTTCAGACTAATGGACTGCGTAAGAAGGAGCGATGGCAACTTGAGCCTTCTATTTGTGTTGACATTGCCTGTATTGATTTTGATGGTAGTAAGCTTCGGGAACCTAGATTTCATGCCTTTCGATTAGATTTGTTACCTGAGGAGTGTCATTGGCAGCACATGCAACGCCAATTGTATCCTATCCCTGACTCCGTTGCTATCACACATCCAGACAAGCCTGTATGGCCAAAAATGGGTATTACAAAGGATCAATACTTGTTCTATTTGCAAAATATATCGTCCTATTTATTGCCTTTTCTAAAGGACCGCCCTCTAACGCTAATACGCTATCCACATGGTGTTCCAGGTGAAAGTTTTTATCAAAAAAGTAGACCTGAAAAAATGCCTGATTTTGTGGCAACAGCCGTGATGGATGACATCGATTATATCGTGTGTAATAACTTGGAAACCTTATTGTGGCTTGGAAATCAGCTGGCATTAGAGCTCCACATTCCATTTCAAACACATCGTTCTCCATACCCGACAGAAATTGTTTTCGATTTAGATCCTCCCTCAGCACAAGATTTTTCATTAGCCGTTTCAGGAGCACTTGATTTAAAGAACATTATCGATTATTTTCAGCTACAATCCTTTGTCAAAACATCAGGTGGAAAAGGTTTACAGCTATATATTCCTTTACCCGCAAATACATTTACTTATGAAGAGGTACGTATATTTACAGAATTTGTTTGTCGCTTTTTATGTGAGCAAAAGCCCAATTTATATACAATTGAGCGTTTAAAGAAGAATCGACATGAAAAATTATATTTAGATTATGTCCAGCATGCAGAGGGCAAGACCATCATTGCCCCGTATTCCACTCGAGGCAATGAAATGGGTTTAGTAGCAACACCGCTTCTCTGGGAGGAGGTCAATGAAAACCTTACACCAGAGCTTTTTACGATTCCTTTTGTCATGGAGCGCATGAAAAAAATGAGCAATCCCTTTCAATCTTTTCGTGAAGTAGGGGAGCAACAAGATTTTCAAGCTGTTCTAGATCGTTTAAAGGTTTAAAGACAGTAAGCTTTAGAGCACTTTCATAAAAAAGAGAGCGGATTTTCCAAAAAAAGATCGCTTCGACCAATACTAAAAGCAAAACTAAAAAAGAGGTGTTCCAAAGTCATTGGAGACACCTCTTTTCCTATTTGAGTGGAATCTGTGCATTTACTTTTTCTAGGTAATCCAGTATTCCCATTGCGGACACAATAGTATCAAATGGGATGGTTTGATAGACAGGATGATCTGAAAGAATGCCGTTTTCCTGTAGATAGTTGAATAAAAGCTCCTTTAAGCGTGCATCTAAGTAGTGAACTTGTTCCTGGAACTGGCTTGATGCTGCTTGTGCTTTTCTGCCTTCTTCTAAAAAGAGCGGTGTCCAATAGCGCACCTGGCGATAGGCTTCTGCTGGATTTTTATAAGCTCCGTAGTGGCCGAAGTATAATTCACTTGCTTGTAGCTTTTCGTACAATTTTATGGATTGTTCCATTGTTTCAGGGTCGTATTGATTTGGAGAGGTGGACGGAATGATTAAATCAATTGCTTCCCCATCCATTTCTGGATAGCGAACACCCGTCGTATCTCCTACAAACAAGCCATTTGTAGCGGAATAAAGCATTGAAACATGATGCTTAGCATGCCCCTCAGTATGATAAAACGTTAAATGATGTTGACCTAATTGTAAACGCTGTTCGTGATGAACTTCAATAATTTTTGCAGCGTCAATAGGCACAATTGGATCAAAGAGACGGTCAAATTCAGCGCCATAAACCCCTTTTGCACTGCGGATAAGACGACTTGGATCAATCATGTGGGCTGCGCCACGTGGATGAACCACTAATTTAGCATTGGGACAGCTTTGCAAAAATAATCCTGCTCCGCCTGCATGATCTAAATGAATATGTGTCACGATGACATAGTCTATATCCTCTACTGCAATATTTAATTCTTGTAACCCTTCCATAATATAAGGTACGGATGGACTGGCCGAAGTTTCGATAAGAGCTATCTTTTCATCGATTAATAGATAGGAGCTTGTTCGCTGCTCTCGACCTAAATCATGTGTATCGATACAGTAGAAATTTGGTGCGATTTGTTGGACGCTAGTCAATTCAATTTCCCCCTTTTATTTCAAAAATAAGCTGATTCTGCTTATAAATGCAATATTTAGCTACAAAAAGTAGTTGTTATACTATATAATAATAGAAAATTAAACTGAATGTCTATTCATTTTTTTAGGGGGATAGTAATGGAGCATAAAATTCGTTATGATACACGAAAAGTTCATCGTGTAAATTTGGCTATTATCTCAATTTTGGCCATTTTAATATGTGGACCAATGATTCTATCAAAGGGCTTGCATTTTTTATTTATTGGGCTTGCTGTCATTGCCTTGGCAGTATGTAATTATTTTTTACCTATTAAAACGTATGTCAAAGGCTTTATTTTTGGCCTCATTCCATCAAGTGTTGTGTTTACACTATTTTTGCTTGATAGCTTTTCATTAAATAAACATTATATTTTACTGTGCACAGTGGCCATCATTGCTCTGTATTTTAAAAAAGAATTGATTGTCTTCTTTGGGATTCTAACAAATCTTAGTTTTTTCATTTTATATTTGGTCAACTCGTCATCATTGTTAGGGCCATTCGATGACACCATTGTCTTTGTGACACTTTTGGCGATTATGAATGGGGTTATCATTGCCTTTTATTTGCTGGCAAAATGGGGGAATGAACTGATTCAACATGCAGAAATGCAGCAAAATGAAGTACAAGCATCCTTCAATCAATTACAAAATACGTTTCAGGAAATTGAAAAGAGCAGTCAGGCATTAGACATGCATGTCACGCAATTCCAACAAACCATGCAGAGGATTTCTGGCTCTAGTAAGCAAATTTTAGTAGCGACAGAGGATATTTCTGCAAGTATTCAGCAGGAGGTATCTAGTTTACAAATGATTCATGGCACTATGGGCGACTCGGTTCATTTTGTCAATAAAACTTTGACGATCTCAAAGGATACGGTCGCTAAATCTACTGAGCTACAGCAAGAAGTATTAGCGGGATGGGATAAAATGCAGGATGCAATGACTCAAATGAGCGTTATGAGTCATGCAATGGCCTCAACTGCGGAAACTGTCAACGAGCTACAACATAGCCTACAAACAGTGGATAGTCTTTTAAAGGGGATTACCCATATTGCAGAACAGACTAATTTATTGGCATTAAATGCTGCGATAGAAGCGGCTAGAGCGGGGGAGCATGGTAAAGGATTTGCGATTGTTGCAGATGAAGTACGTAAGCTAGCAGAGGAAAGCGCTGCTATTACTGTCAGCATTACCAATGTGACGAAAACCTTGTTTGAAAAATCAACAGAGGCTCATCAACGCTCTGATGACGGTGAAAAGGCGCTACAGTATGGAGAACAGCTTTTACAGGATGTCAGTCATTTCTTTAATAGTTTAAAGGATTCTTTTACGGAAACGAATACAGATTTAACAAGAGGGATGCATGAATTAAGCAGTGCCATCTCACAATTCGAGGTAATCCAAATGCAAATTGAAAAACTGAATCACATGACGGAGCAAAATGCAGCTTCTACTGGTGAGATTCTACACTCAGTGGAGGACGAAAATCAGCTTCTAGTAAGCATGACAGATACAACGAACCACATTCAGGCTTTAAGCAACACATTAAAGTCATTAGTAATGGCAAAGGGATGAGCGAACCATTGATATTGAAATAAATGGTAGGTTAAAATAAGAATAGGATTATCCCTCCTAGATAGAGGGTATATAGATTGTATTCATCTGCATTGTTTTATCCATACCTGTTTATGGTTACTGTATTGCTGTTGTATAACTTAAAAAGGAGGATTGATTCCATGAACATTCGTAGTGTACAGAGTTCAGATTATTATACTTTATCCCCATTAATTAATGAGTGGTGGGGCGGTAGGAATATGTCAGATAAGCTGCCTAAATTATTTTTTGATCACTTTACAAATACGAGCCTTATTATGGAGAAGGATGGCGAAATCATTGGCTTCCTCATTGGCTTTTTATCGCAATCCAAGACAAATGAAGCGTTCATCCATTTTGTTGGGGTCCATCCTGATTACAGAAAACAGAATATTGCAAAAAGATTATATGATGTATTCTTTCATGTGGTGAAGCAGTACCATCGAAATATTGTGAAATGTGTCACGTCACCTATTAATGAAGTATCCATCGCTTTCCACACGAATCTGGGCTTTAGAATGGAAAAAGGTGACAAGGTGATAGAAAATATATCCATTCATAGTAATTATGGTGGCGAAAATCAAGATCGCGTGTTGTTTTATAAAATTCTACCGTAATTTACTTTAGCTATTTGGCATATAGTCCCGAATAAGGGGGCTATATATGTTTATTAAAAAGTTATTTACATTATGGTTTCTTCTTTTAATCATTGTTTGTGGTGCATTTTTCTTTTTTGCAAATGCACCTATTCAATATGCTGAAAAAACAAATATTCCAATGTCACAACCTAGTAATGATGAATTATTGCGTTATATTCAGCAATATCAATTTTTAATCAGTGAGGTTTCTCATGCATTGCGCAAAGAAGCTTATAGCTTTCAATTAGATTATGGAATTTTACCCAATAGCAAAATAGAACTTCTTGTGTCATTACCCGACAAGGTCGATCGCAAGGCCAAGCAACATATAGAAGAAACCATATTGGACGTTATCAAAGCTAATGAATTAAACCCCATCTCTTTTCAAATAACGTTAAAAAATCTCTATGAGCCAGCAGCAGCGATTTCAACTCGGCTTAGTTATAATGATGTCATGGCCAATTTATTTGAGGCGATGTTTGCACAAAATTTTGGCGCCTTCAGCGTTGACCATAGTATGACATCTGAGGAGATTCAAGTAAGGATTAATTTAACAGATGAGAAAAATGACAAGGCTAAAAAGAAGGCTCAACAGTTAGCGGAAGATACGATAAAGCAGCATCAATTTGATGTAGAAGCCTTTTCTATTGATGTTCAAAATCAGATTAAAATTTTAGATTAGAAAATTATCACGAATTTTGTTTGGTATGAATTCAGATTAGATGAAGAGGGGAATACATACTCTACATGTGGCAAATTCTTCGCGTTTTGATTTCTAAAAACGGAGCAGACCTTTATTAATAATCCATCGAAAGCGTCCCAAATATACTGGGGGTAAAAACAATGAGTAAAACGCAACAAAAAATAGCAATCATTACAGGTGCAAGCCACCCACAAGATATTGGAACAGCTATTTGTAGAAGATTAGCTGGGGATGGTGTCAATATTTTTTTTACACACTGGCATGCTGATCTTAATTGGATAGGAGAATTCAAACAGGAGATTTTGAGCAAGGGTGTTTCTTGTGAAGAAATGTCGATTGATTTATCGCAATCCCAATCCCCAAAAACGATACTCCAAACGGTTGACGAAAAACTAGGCGTACCTTCCATTTTAATAAATAACGCTGCCCATTCAGCACAAGATGGTTATCTAGCGTTAGATGCTCAAACATTAGACGATCATTACGCGGTGAATATGAGGTCAACCTTACTCCTTTGTGTGGAATTTGCGCGTCTTTTTGAAAAAGCTAATTTTATCTCAGGGAGAATCATTAATATGACATCTGGTCAAGAGTTAGGTCCTATGATGGGAGAACTAGCCTATGTAGCAACGAAAGGGGCCATTTCAGCCTTTACTAGATCATTAGCACAGGAGCTAGCACCATTGGGCATTACCGTAAATGCTGTCAATCCAGGGCCAACAGATTCTACATGGATGAACGATGCTATTAGAGGCTATCTATTACCTAAATTTCCAATGGGGCGGATTGGGACACCAGAGGATGTGGCCAAATTGATTAGCTTTCTCGCTAGCGAGGAGGCTACCTGGATCACTGGACAAATAATCCACTCGGAGGGCGGATTTCTGCGAGGATAATTGAGATCAAAGTCTTGCTATGATTTGTGGCAAGGCTTTTTTACTTGCTTAAAAAAAGGGTCACTTCCGGATTGGAAATGACCAAGATTGGTTAGGTGTGTTCGTTGGAGGAAAAAATCTTAAAGAACAGATACACTACTATTTTATTCGGTTAATATAATAATTTCTAGGTTTTGAACCAGTGACTGAGTTTCTTCCTAAGGGCTTTATTTTTTCCCCTAATCAACACTTTTATCTTCCTCCTACTTATCTACAGTAAGGCAAAAAGGTTGCTGTAGACCCACTCGATGTTGGGTTGTTATGATGGTAATGTACGTAAGTGGGAGGTAAGTGAATTGGAAGCAGAAAGATATAATAATCTTAAATTAGGTGAACGTGGTGCCATTATCAGTATTATTGTATATATAATTTTATCCATCATAAAAGTTGGCATTGGTTACATGAGTGGTTCAGAGGCTTTAAAGGCAGATGGATTGAATAATACGACAGATATTATTGCCTCTATTGCAGTACTTATTGGACTAAAGCTTTCACAAAAACCAGCAGATCATGATCATCGCTATGGTCATTGGAAAAGTGAAACCATTGCCTCAATGGTCGCTTCATTTATTATGATGGCCGTGGGTATTCAAGTATTAGTTGGTGCTTTTTCTTCTATTTTTCAAGGTGGAAAGGAATCGCCAGATATGATTGCAGCCTATGTAGGGTTAGGATCAGCTTTGGTGATGTATTTTGTCTATCGTTACAACAAACAATTGGCTGAAAAAGTCAATAGTAAAGCCGTTATGGCTGCAGCGAAAGATAATTTGTCAGATGCTTGGGTAAGTATTGGAACAGCTGTAGGAATTTTAGGGTCACAACTGCATATGCCGTGGTTAGATACAGTAACTGCGATTGTCGTAGGTTTCATCATTTGTAAAACAGCTTGGGAGATTTTTAAGGAAGCTTCTCATGAACTATCGGATGGATTTGATGAGAAAATTCTTCAAACATACAAAGAGATTATTTTAAAAATAGATGGTGTTAAGGGATTGAAGGAAATCAGAGGAAGAAATTATGGTAATAACGAGGTTATTGATGTGGTTATACTAGTAGATGCCAAGTTGGATATTACGAAAGCTCACGATGTTGCTTCTGTTGTTGAAAAAAATATGGTGGAAGAGCAAGGGGTTTATGAAGTACATGTCCATGTGGAGCCTAAAGAAGCATAGGGCAATTGAGTCCTAAAATGTAATATTCAGCTTCAAAAAAATATGAGGTAAGGAATATCGCTAACAATTGCCTCTAGCTATTTATAGCTGCGGGTTATCGTCAAACTGTTGGGCTAAAGGCTGACGGCACGATGTTAGCTGTGAGCAGCAATAATGAAGGCCAAGGTAATGTAGTTTCCAACTCCTCAATAAATAATCTATAGCTTCTTAATGGTGGTGAAATGACTAATTTTAACCTTGTAAATAGGTGGTACGTGTAGGTTTTAGCTTTCATTGATAAAAAAATTCACTTTACACTGGACTAATACGATTTTTTATCATATACTGTATGTAATAGAATCTTTCTTAAAAGAAATAATAAATTCACATATTACAAAGAGTAATCGTGTTTTGTTAGTTACTTTTTGTAATATGTGAATTTTTTTCTTTGGAAGTAGTATGATTTTATTTAATAACATTATTGGAGGTCATTTAAATGACACAAGGTACAGTAAAATGGTTTAACGCAGAAAAAGGTTTCGGTTTCATCGAAGTAGAAGGCGGACAAGACGTATTCGCTCACTTCTCAGCTATCCAAGGTGAAGGTTTCAAATCACTTGAAGAAGGTCAAAAAGTTGAATTCACAGTTGAAGAAGGTCAACGCGGACCACAAGCTGCTAACATCGTAAAACTTTAATTTTTCTTAAATGAATATTTTCAATAGACAAAGTCGATTTTTCGACTTTGTCTATTTTTTTATGATAAATTGTTTCTCAACACATCCTAAATCAAATAGTATTGATCCGAATAAATCGTTGTACTAAAGTGTTCGACACACAATTTTATTATTAGGATGATGTTCAGTGTAAATAGATGCCCAGTATAATTAATTTTGAGCAGCAAAACATAACAAAAGCTTAGCGTTTTTTTCGCTGTGATTTATGGAGAGTGTTCCTTCTTAAGGGAATCAACAGGGGAAATAATAGGTTAAATAATATTCTAAGTATATGTTAATCAAAAATATTTAATTTAGTTTCTTTAAAGCATTTGAACAGACTATGAAGTCAAAAACTAAATACTTAAAGTGAACTTAGAACATTATCATAACAAGGGATAGATCTTTGATTTTAAATGCTGGATGAGATTATACTATTTAGTTTAATTACTGATAAAGTACATAGATAACCATACCAGTAGTGATTTGGAATATCCCCCAAAATAGTAATAGACATACCTTTTTTTATATAATAACCTATTTAGGTAGGATCTTTTAAAAAACGGTGCTAGGGGGATTAGTGAGTGAAAAGAATGTTTACTTTTATTGTTATTCTAATTTTATTAAATACACTTAATTTGAGTGTTGCTAATGCAGCAGAAGAAGAGAAAGCAATAAAAATAGAAAAAGAAATTCATATTAACGGAAAAGCCATTCAAAAGGTATTTGCAGATAAAAATACAAATCAGATTTACTATATTGAGAAAAACTTCAACAATTGGGAAGAGATTGTAGCATTGAATATGGAGGGAAAAGAACTTTGGCGTTATAAACCTACAAGATATCTAGATTATGACCTAGAGTTACTCGGTAATGGTAATATTGCTATTCGTGCACATTATGCAAGTAAAATATATACAGATGGATTTAATATAGGAGGTTCAAAAGTTGCTATGCTAACCTCTAATGGAGAAGTCCAATGGGAAGTAGATAGTGACAAAGTAATTAAAAAAATTAGAATTGATGAAAACGAAAACATCCTTGCTTATAATTCAAATGATGTTTATATCGTTAATAAAAACAATAAATTACTGGACACTATATATTCAGGTATTAATAAAGGAACGACTAACTATAAACGAATACAAGATGCAAACTTTTACAATGGTTTTGTAAGAATTATGGTGGATGGTTCGGATGGTTATGAATTGGTTGATGTGGATTTAAATGGGGAAACAATAAAGACAAGTAATATTGCTAATTTTCATCTTATTGATAATGCTATTATAAGTCCATTTGGAGAAATAATTTTAAATGTTCGTTTCCAAGGAGCTGTAGTGATTGATGAACATGCAAACATCCTTGCGGAAACACGTTCTCTAGGAAGTTTAGATAATTATATATTTGATAATAACGGAATAATGATGCATTTTAAAAACACGAATAATAAATTCGATGATTTCATTTATTATGATATGATTAATAAATCAATCAGTAAATTTTCGTATAGCAAATTAGATTCTAATAGCAAATTATTAGAATTAAATAATGGAATTGTTATAGATCAAAATAAGAATGTATTTTTAACTATCAAAAATAAATTGTTAATATTAAATAGTTCTGGCGATAAATTAGCTACCTATGAGAATAAAACAACTTCAAATATCTATGTTGGTTCAAAATTAGATGAAAATAGGCTAATTTTATATACTGATACCTCACTTTATATAGTTAATATGTCTCTTAAAGAATCAACAAACGAATGGTTAATTTGGGCAGAGAAAGAAAAAGTAGATATTAATAAAAATTGGACGATTTCATTTACACAACCTGTTAATCCTAAGAACATTAAAGATTATATTTATGTTGCCTTTGACGAAAAAGGAAATAACATCATAAACGTAAAAAAAGAAATTAGCCCTGATGGAAAATCAATTATTATTAGTCCTTATGGTAGTTGGCTTAGTAATACAGAGTATTTTTTATTTATATCAGAAGATATCGAATCAATTTATAATCAAAGATTGAATCAAAATATTCGTATGAAATTCGACACCTACTAGTTTAAAAATAATTAAGAAAGCCTGTTCACAGAGTAGTATTTGAAGACTCTATTGGACCAGTAAAAGTTCATACATAATTTGACGGGTTTTAGCAATATTTAATTTCTGACATGACAGGTACAAATCTGTCATGTCCTACCTTATTAAGTAGCCTACATTAAAAAGTTACTGTAAGTTTGAAATTATATGATTATTATTTTGTTCCAATAACTTGTTTGAGAATGCCCTAATTAAATATAAACTAGTAAGTATTACGAAAAAAATATTATTCTGAGGACTGTCATTATGACCAGTCCTTTTTCTTTTATCATTCCTCGTAGAAGAGAATCGATTTTGTAGGGTTTGGTTGATATAACATTCTCTTTGTGTAATGACAATTAACGAAATGATGAAATAAGCATCATTTAACTATTCAGTGTGTAGTACATTCATTGCAACAATGTTAGATATTTTTGCGTACTGACGAATATAAACCTCTAGGTCTGTTTTTAACTATCAAAACTACCTAAAACCATAAAATCTACAATCACGCCACTTACCGGATTTTCCGAACCTAACACACTAATTCCTAATACTGTCACACCACTAATATTTGTAATATTAGCAGAGACATATTTCCCACTCATATTCTTCTCTCTCATTTGAACGCTCGGTCTTAAGTTTATCGTTGGATTTGTCGAGTATACGCTTGCCACTGCATAATCAATAGAGGATAAAAGAGGATTGCCATTAGCTAATGCATTGTCTGTAAAATAAAATGTGGCTATTCCATTTGCGTCAGAGGTAGCTTGTCCATAAACAATACGCTTTACTTTGTTCGGATTCGAATCTCCCGCTTTAAACACCTGCATAATTGTTGGTGCAAGTGTAATAAAATCAATGCTCATAGGCACTCTCCTTTGCTAGTTTTAGCCCTAAATATGCTTGATATATTCTATGAACTGTTAGTTAGATTAGTACAATAAGCAACAAACACATTCTTCTATGCTACAAAGTAAGTAGTAAAAAAGGGTCACCAGGGTGGAGACGACCCTTTGTTCATAGCAAGAATATTGAAAAATAATAGATAGGCATTCTACAAGTAGAATGTAATTGTTATTTATACAAGAAAGTAGCGCCTGCAATAATTAAAAGAATAAAGAGGACAACAATTAGAGCGAATGATAAATTATCGTGCTTGCCATAGTTTGAACCGTAAACTTCATATCCCATATAAAGTCCCTCCTTTCAATAATCTAGAATATGTAGAATTATAGAAAGCGCATAGCCAACCATTCTCCTTAAACCTGATTTGACTAAATTAGAAAATATATAAGGGTCACTCGGCTGAAAGTGACCCTAAGTAACAATTCGGGAGGTACAAGTTAAACTAGTTTAGCTTAACACTACTATTTATATGAAAAGCTACTTTGTTTTGTATAGTTTATTGCCTTCAAAATAAATTTAAAAAATAAGACTGTGACGGTCAACCAACGCCACAGCCTAAGAAGTGCGTGCGATACACTCATTAATAGTTTGTGTAAATATAGTCTTTTTATACATTTAAAAAGCCGCAGCGTCATCAAACGCTACAGCTTAAGATAATTTTAAATTTTAATTATTAAGCCAGGACTGTGTCCATTTGGCATCTCTGGCATATAGTTGGGAAGATTTCTCCAATACGTATTATGAAACATTCTACACTCAGGGTATTTGTTGATATCGTAGTTAGGTACGAGCAATAGTTTCCCAAAATCTACGCCTAGAGCTTCTAATGCTTTGGCAAATGCATTTTAATCGAACAAGCAGAAAAGCTAGCGTTACCCTAACTGTCTGATTAGAACGCATTTCATAATACTTGTCCTTGGAAGAACACCCGTTGACTTAAATACAGTCTTTATTTTTCAGGATAATTAACATGTAATGGCGGTGGTACAAGCCAGCCTTTATTTTTGTTTAAACGTAAAAGTTTAGCACCAAGTTGAGCTTTAGCCATATGGAATTGCCCATACATCAATGCGATATCTTCACGAGTAGAAGTACCCATTGCCTGACTACATGCAACTAATCCAGCTGCTATGTCAGCAGTAAGAGCAGCGCTTATTTCTGGATCATTAAACTTAGCACCTGGAGGAATATCTTCCAGTCTTGCTACAGGTCTTTCAGGTGAAGCAGGAGGTAGTGCAATCCCGTTTGTTTTAAGAATTTTTTCTAATTGCTTAACTTCTTCCCTGCATGTTTCGATGATATCTTCAATAATTTTTTTTAGATCTTCATCACCAGCATGATTATAAAACGTTTGATAGCCAGAAATCATACCATAGTCTGCAATTAAACTCGACCAAACACTAAATACCTCACCATAATGCAACGGTTCATCTTTTGGATTTCCACCAAGAATACCCATCTGTACACATCCTTTTCTTATTTTTCGCCATTAAAGCCATGTTAGTATGGATGAAAACAGAAGTAAAATTCACCTTTACTTAAAATATTTAATGTAAAAATTAAAAGAAGCCACAGAGATAAAAAATCTCTGCAGCTCTTTAAGTAGTGAGACACTACGCACTTATATTATGGTTGTTTATTGTCTATTTATACATGAGATATAAATTATTTAAGAAATGAACAGTATAGATCTTTTTAATCAGGACATTTTAAACCATAGTGGAGGTGAGTGTTTTGACAAAAGAAAAGCAAAAAAATGAATTAGAGCAAGAAGAAATAGCAATAGAATTTAATCCTGAAGAATTAGAAGCAGTAAAAGAGGAACAAGAGCAAAAGAAAGAACAGCCATTCAATAAAAAAGAAAAGAAGTAAGAAGATAAAATGCCACAATCTACGGATTGTGGCATTTCCATAAATACACCTAAATCAAAATGCTGACTTAATTGAAAGTAGAGGATTTTAAATGGACAAGAATTTGAATTACGGAGAAGATTATAAATTTATTCCAGCAACCTCTGTTGGAAGTGGCGTAGGCATAGAACTATTACCTGATTTATATCAATACACGATTCAAATTGTAAACATTGTACTTTATGGCGAACCGCAGATGAAAGATTTTGTGCTAATAGATGCAGGGATGCCCAAAAGTGCAGAGGAGATTATTTCAGTTGTTGAAGAACGTTATGGTTCTAATTCTCAACCGAAGGCAATCATATTGACTCACGGTCATTTTGATCATGTTGGAGGAATTATAGAATTAATAGAGCGTTGGGATGTTCCTGTCTATGCGCATACATTAGAGATACCCTTTTTAACTGGAAAACAAAATTATCCAGAGCCTGATCCAACTGTAAATAACGGCTTGGTTGCTAAATTGTCACCTATTTTTCCAAATGAAGCTATAAATTTAGGTGATAACATCAAAGCCTTACCTTCTGATGGTAGTGTTCCCTTTATGTCAGGTTTTCGATGGATTCATACGCCAGGCCATTCACCAGGGCATATATCATTATTCCGTGAAAAGGATAAGGCACTTATTGCTGGTGATGCGTTTGTTACGGTCAAACAAGAATCACTTTATAAGGTGATTACACAAACAAAAGAAATCAGCGGTCCTCCTCAATATTTTACAACTGATTGGCAGGCTGCCCGAGCATCTATCGAAAAATTAGCCTTACTAAAACCATCCAATGCGATCACAGGGCATGGATTACCGATGAAAGGTGAAGAACTGACAAGCAATCTTAAAAAAACTTGTCGATCATTTTGAACAAATCGCGCTACCCAAGCACGGTAAATATTTAAATTAATAATTTAAGGATAAAAAAGCCGCAGCGTCGTCACACGCTACAGCCATTGTCTTGCCAGTTTAGTCAGATGATTCATTATAGCATAATTTATCAGATAGAAACTGTAGAATGAACAGATTTGAATGACAAGACACAAGAAATGGCCAAGTAGCTAATAGGAGCCTGTTTTGATCATAGCTATCAAAACAGGCTCCTTCTATGTATTTGAATGCCATAAATCATAAAATTTCCTTTACACCGAAAAAATGGTTGAACTAATTTTTTATTTGTGTATATAATGTTTATATAGTATATATACAATATATAATAATTTGTTTTGTCTCTTTAATGAATTAGTGAGGGGTGAATTGATCAAGTGATAGGCACTGAAAAAACGCATGACAGTAATTTGTTAAAACGATGGATCATCACTATCGGTATATTTTTAATTGTTCAATTGATCTTTATCATGGTCGATGGCACTGTGCTGGAGCCAAACATAAACGATAGTAATGATTTATTTGCCAGAATGGGAAGATGGATATTAGATTCGAGGCTTTTCACCGAATGGATAACGCCTTATTCCTTTCCCTTTTTTAATATGTTCATCACAATTCATATTATTGCTATACTGATTGCAGCACTAGGGGATATTATTTCAACTATATTCTCAAAAAAATAAAAAAGAGGGATTGGCATGCAAATTATTATTTCGAACAGTTCAAAGGAGCCAATTTATGAACAAATTACGAATCAAATTAAATCGCTTATTTTAGCAGGTGAATTACAAGAGGGCACAGCAATACCCTCTATGCGTAACCTCGCCAAGGATTTACAAATAAGTGTAATAACGACGAAACGGGCCTATGAGGAATTGGAGAAGGCGGGCTTTATCTATTCCATTGTCGGCAAAGGTTCTTTTGTAGCGGAGCAAAATTTAGAGGTTATACGAGAAAAGAAGCTGAAGGTTATTGAGGAACAGCTGAGTGCGGTCATAGCGAATAGCAGAGAAATTGGCCTATCACTTGAGGAGCTAAAGGAATTATTGAAGATTTTATACGAGGAGTGAAAGGGATGGAGAATGTAATCGAATTAAAGAATGTAACAAAGAAGTTTAAAGGTTTTTCCGTCAATAATATAAATTTACAGGTAAAGCGAGGCTTTGTAACAGGTTTCATAGGAGCCAATGGAGCGGGTAAGTCCACAACGATAAAAACAATGATGAATCTATTAAAACCAGATGCTGGAGAAGTTAAGCTTTTCGGATTGGACTACAAGACGCATGAGAAGGAGATTAAGGAGCGCATCGGATTTGTCTACGATGGCAATATATTCTTTGAAGGGCTGAACTTAAAAGATATAAAACGTATAGTTGCCCCTGCTTACAAACATTGGGACGATACATTATTTGATCAATATGTAGAACAATTCGAATTACCGCTTAATAAAGCGATAAAAACATTTTCTAAAGGGATGCAAATGAAGGCTTCATTGGCAATAGCACTCTCACATCATGCAGAGCTAATTATAATGGATGAGCCAACAGCAGGTTTAGATCCCATTTTTAGACGGGAGCTGTTAGATTTATTGCAGGAATTAATGGTTGATGGTAATCGCACCATTTTCTTCTCAACGCATATTACAACTGATTTAGATCGTATTGCAGATTACATAGCGTTTATACAGAAAGGGAAATTAGTATTTAATCAGTCTATTCACGATGTTGCAGAAAACTATGCGCTTGTTAAAGGGGAATTAAATCTTCTTGATAGGGACACTGAAAAGGCATTTGTTCATATTCATCGTGCATCAACAGGATTTGAAGCATTAACGGATAATATCAAAGCAGTGAAAAATATTTTCGGAGACACAGTGATTATTGAACGTGCCTCTCTGGAAGATATCATGTATTACTTTAAAGGAGGCATCCATCATGCTTAACTTAATTAAACGCGATGTCATACTACAGAAAAGGCAGCTATTATTCTATATTCCATTTATCGTATTCTTTATTTTAATGGGGGCACCACCAGTTTTAATTTTCCTAGTTGCCAGTATTTTTATTCCCTTTAATACCTATGCATACGATGAAAAAGTTGAGACAAATATATTATTAAACTCCTTACCATACACACGTACGGAAATTATTGCATCCCGCTATCTTGGTGCCATCGCATATATGATTTTATCCATAGGCGTGACAAGTGTAGCGTTACTTGCTTTCAATAAACATTTTACGATGGCTGATATTGCAATTGGGAGTGGTTTATTCTTACTATTTGCTGCGCTTACCTTCCCATTATTTCAGATATTTAAACAGGGCTATATTACAACGGTTATACTTATTAGCTTTATCCTCTTAACTTGGATTTCACGGCCTATTGCTTTGTATATAAATGAACACTTAACAGCAATCATTGATTTTGTAGATAATACATCCGTCACGGTTTTATATATAGGGGCGACATTTTTCATTATGCTAATCTATATTATTTCTTGGGGGATTACACATAGTATTTACCAACGAAAAGCCTTTTGATTGTGTGCTTTATAGTTGTCTCGGTGTTTACTCCTAGAAGGTTACTGAAGGAAAGTGGCCAATTTTAGAATGGTGCCCGCTTGGAACTAAATGTAAGATGAATTTAAATGTCTTTATGCAAAAATGAATGAAGTAAAAAAGGTTATAACTGATAATCATCCATATGAAGAACTAAAGAATACAGGACTGCTAGGTGATTTTTTCCACTCGATTGCTTAATATAAGGGAAAGAATGAAAGCCTCCATATGCCTACAAATCGACATATTTAGGCGTGTTTACTTAGTATTTCGATAGTGGTTTTATAGTAACATTTGGTATATATACTGCAGGAGGTTGTAGATGCCTGATTTATTACTCATTCTTTTTTTATTTAACTTTTCTTTATTTCTTTTGCACGAAATGGATGCAATAAGACGCTCTGAGTGGCGATTGTTTATAATATTTAAAGATATGGAAGATTCAAAGGCTTAGATAGTATTCACTTTTATTCACCTGTTTCTATACGTATTATTCCTTTCCTTACTTTTCAGTCAGTATCAAACCATCATTTTTTGGATCGTTGATTTATTCTTTATCATTCATGCAATCCTGCATGTATTTTTTGAAAGGCATCCTCGAAATGAATTTAAAAATAGCTTTTCAAGATCCATAATTTATCCAATGGGGGTCCTTGCGGTAATACATTTAGCATTATTAATGAATATGTCGATTTAATTGTATTATAAAGGAAGTTTTCGTTTAGTAATTTGCAGAAAATTATTCCAATTTGTTGGTTTTCTGCTTATTATAAAGATGGAGGTGATTATCAGATGTATAGTAATACGGCAAATATGTTGAAACAAACAAACAATCTTATCAATGCATTGAAAAAATTGAAACAAAATCTATCTTTTGTGAAATTGTATATTAATAGCGATAGAATACTGGCTATCTATTTTTTAAGTAATGCATATAGTGATTTTAATTTATTTAAAACCATTTATTTATCTGTAACACCTGGTGATCAAACGATTGATGAGTTTTTACAGGAGTATGAAAAATTCTTTGTAGAAGTGAATAAATACTTAGAGGTCCTTAATGAGGATAGCATTGTCGAGGATAGACTTCATAAGGAAGTTTTGTTTGCGATTAATGAATTAGAAAGATATTTGTTAAATCTTTTAGATGTGTATAGATAAAAAATTAGACATTCCTTATTTCTGAGGGGTGTCTTTTATTTTAAAATAAGCTCCTTTGATAAAGCCTCTATGGTTGAATGGTAAGAGATGGGAGGGGAATATGATTAGAAAAATTGAAATGGGTTTGTTTGTAGTTGGAGTAGTAATGGCTTTAATAGGTATGCCTTATTTATTGGGGTATTCAACGAATGAATGTTTAAAATATCCTCTCTATCTAGGGTTAATATTAATGGTTGCCACTATCCCTGTAACAATATCCAAGAGAAGGTAATCCATTGAGATTTTAATACTTGCTGTCTTTTATATTTTTAGAGATGGTAGAGACACACTTGTGATATTGATCCTAAAGAGTAGTATTATCCATAAGTAACGAGGATTTAGCAGTTTATCTTGCTGATATGTACTATAAAAATGATTTTAAGGAAAAATACATTGTTATAATAATAAAATGAATGCTAGAAAATAAGAAGCTCCATAAAACTAAAGAAATACTACTCAAATCCCCTGGATAACTTTCTGCAGCTGCAAATCGAATACCTCCCATAAAAAGCACAGTCACCCATTGGATACTATAAGTTAAGAAAAGTACGATTACAAAATAAACAATATACGATAAAGTAAGAAAAAATCTCTTATGCACCATTCCAGTCTCCTCCAATATTTACAATAACCATATTTCTATTAGTTAGTTGTACATATCTAAAAGTAATGCTCCTTCCATTTATGAAGAAGGGAAGTGGAAAAAGGGAAAAATTACATATATAAAAGAAGGCAAGACATTGTTAAGATTTGATAGGTAAAGTATTCTATGGAATTGGAATAGAACGCTAATTAGTCACTATAAAACGATAGAAAAATGGTACATAGCTTAGGAGCAAATATAGCTATCGGAAATTAATACGTAATAAATATACAGGAAGGAAATAATTCCTCCAGTTTATTTAACAGAGCTGATAATAGCTTTTAGAGGTTTGTAAAAGGAAGGAAGTATTTTATGAAAAATCAATTGATACGATTAATCGCTATCATTCTACTTGGTGTGTGTTTATATATTAATATGTACGAAAAAGATGAATTAGGGTTGATGCAATTTTTTGCATATGTTGGCTTATTAGGTTTTACTTTTGCGGTGGGTATTCCAATCATCTTTATTAAAAATAAGATTAGTTTATCCAAAAAAATTGGTTTGTTGTTTTTAAGCATCCTCATCGCAGCAATAATTCCTTTATTGGGATTAGGAAATTTAAAATATATCCTTGAAGAACATTTCATGAATAAAGAGATGAATAAAGTTGTAAATCAATATAATGTAGATTTGCAAAATGATGAGGTGTTTTTAACCTTTCAAAACCATCTTCTAGTTGGAAAAAGAGATGATTTGTTTGGAAGTATAGACAAAACACTATTGGTTTATAATGCCGCAGGGAAAGAAACGAAAAGAATAAAAATAACGGAATTAGCAAAAGCAGCCGTTCCTTATCTGCCCCTTACTGATAAAGAAAAGGAAACAACTTATTTTGATGGTATGAAGGCGCAAGGAAATACATATGACCTTTGGAAAAAAATAGATGAAAACGACATACAACTATTTTTTAGATACGTTACAACGGAAGTTCCTGAGGATTATCAACCTGAACGAGATATGCCAGCCGATGCAAAGGACATAAAGTTCCATTATGATATCACCTATTCACCAGTTTTAGATGAGAACGGGGAATTTGTTTTTAGTTCGGATACTTTCCATTTATATAAAAGCAACGAGTCAATCCGAGTTAGCTACAAAGCTTCGGGCATGGAAGCGATTGTTGCTCCAAATACGGCAGTGTTAGTGAACGAAATCAAGTAAAGTTTACATTGCTAACAAAAGTACAACATGAAGCCTGTAGAGTGTTAGCGGCAAATCCAAAAACGTTAGGATGAATATACTAAGAAACACCAAAGCCTAGGTACTCAAATTAATGCGAGCCTGGGCATTTTTTACGTGATTTATTTATCTAACGAACGTATTGTTTTTCGAAATTTCAAATAAATGAATGACCACAACCTAATAAAATGGTAAAGTATAGAAAAAGTGAATGGAGAATTATGTAATGGAAAAATTGAAAGAGGTTGAATTAAAACATTTTTCAAGTGAATATATGCAAGGACTGAACGCTTTTGTACTTACTGAAGAGCAAAAACAATTTTCTGCACTGCCGAGCAATTTTGAGGAAATTAATGAAGGACAGCATCGTATTGTAATTCTAAGTGAAAATACACCTGTTGGTTTCTTTCTCCTAAATGCAAATGAACGAGTTAAGAAATATTCTACGAATAGAAATGCGATGCTATTATCTGCATTATCAATTAATCATACAGAACAAGGGAAGGGCTATGCAAAACAAGGAATGACATTACTAGTTGAGTTTGTTAAAGTAGAATTTCCTAATTGCGATGAAATTGTTTTAGTTGTAGACAAAGATAATATACCAGCACAGAAACTATATGTAAAAGTAGGGTTTGAAGATACGAATGAAAGGCTAATAGGACGTATCGGCGAAGAAATAATCATGAGGCAATTCATAAAATAAAGTTAGACCACCATTGTCACCAGAGTTTATGCTACATTTTGTAGATGAACTCTGGTTTTATGTTTTGGGGAAATCGATCAAGGTTAGCAAAGAAAATTATTTAAAATATCCTGATTAAAAATACACCAGCTATCATCACCATTAAACCAATTATTTGTAATGGTTGAATTCGATTCTTTAGCGAGTTAAACAATCCGAATTGCTGTACCAGCAAGCTACCAGTGATTTGACCGAATAAAGCAAGAACTACAGTTTGGCCATTTCCAATTTGATTGACAAGAAATACATTGATGAGAACATAAGATCCTCCTAAGATCCCGCCAATCCATATCCACCAAGGAGCAGCTTGTTTAAAAGGTTCTTTAATACTTGTGTAAGATCGATCTTTTAACCCAACAATTATAATCAAGGTAATAGTACCAACAAAGAATGAAACAAGGGCAGCATGAGAAGAAGAGTGAAGAACTTTTCCTAATTGCCCATTAACAGCGATTTGGATAGCTAGTAACATTCCTGCTAGAATCCCTACTATGCGCCAAATCCATAGATTCCGCACACTCTCCTTATTTGTTTGGGGAGAATACTGTTCATTTTTCTTGCTTCGTATAGCTGTAGCTAAAAGGACGCCTAGTAAGACTAGTAATATGCCAAAGATTCGATTCCATCCAAAGGAATATTGTGTTGCATTAAACCAGCCATTATGATCGATTAACATACTCATGAGAGTCATTCCAAAGATCGGTAGGATAGTTGTTTGCACACTTCCCAATTTAGGAAACAAGAGAATGTTAGTAGTTATCGCAATAGCGCCACCAATTCCCCCCAACCATATATAGATAGGTTGGTTCAACAATAAATCTAATGGAATCCCCAGTGATGAACCACTACTTACTAATGTAATAGTTAAGAAGATGACACCAACAGCGAAGGAGATCAATGAAGCTAAAAAAGGAGAAATCACAAACTTTCTTAATTGAGCATTAATGGCTGTTTGCACAGCAAGAATAGCTCCAATACTTATAGCCAAAAGTACTGCAAACATAAAAATTCATCACAACCTTTGTTGAAGAAAATGTAAAACAACGACATGATTGATTATATCAAAATATTTGTCAAATTTACTAAGCATTGAACGATTAGTAAAAATCCCTTATCCATTGCAGCCATTAGTGAACAAGGCTGAATGCAATGAAAAAATGTAGAAGCGGCTAATAAATAGTAGCCTTATGTCAATAAAGTATAGTGTAATCTCTTCAAATTCTGTATATTGGTGTATGAGGAGGAGATTGAATGGCAAGAAAATGGATACTACCATTAATTTTATTACTAGGTGTTATGATCTCTGGTTGTAGTGAGGGCCAAGAAAAAGGTAGCAAAGATGGTGGAGATGTAGAAGTAACGATTCCAGCTATATTTTTTGAGGGTCAGGACATTGATTCTGTTATTTCAAAGGCAAAAAGCAGTGGGATTGAGGAAGTCAGTAAGAATGATGATGGTTCTTTAACTTATAAATTGTCTGAAAAAGAACATAAAGAAATGATGAAAGGTTTAAAAGAAGGCATTCTAGCAAGTGTAGATGAGCTTAAAGCAAGTGAAGAGTTCAAATCTATTAAAGATGTAACCTATGACAAGTCTTTTTCAGAATTCACTTTATCTGTAAACAAAGAAGAATTCGATAATAGTCTTGACACAATGGCCTCATTCGGACTAGCTTTAACAGGTATGTACTATCAATTATTTAATGGTGTGGATGAAAAGGATTATAAAGTCAAAGTAATTTTTAAAGATGAATCAAATGGAGATGTAATTAACACAATAATTTATCCAGATGATTTAAACAAGAAAAATTGATCGGAAGAACGTCTAACGTGGGTGTTCTTTTTAAATGTGTTGAGCATAGTCGTTGTTCCTGATGCCTGATGTTTTTTATTTTTGCAAAGCACACATGAATAGGTATAGGAAAATGATGGAATTTGTTTTAAGAAACGACTGACGATAGCATAGTTGTAAGTAAAGATAGACCTAAATGATTTCACAAAGCCCAGATACTCATTAATTTTGGGCCTAGGCTTTGTGCTTATTCAATTTGTAATTCCTTTTATTCTCAAACCTCTAATAGACCCCCAAAGAGCTATCTAAAAAAATTTTTAATGGCATCCATTCGAATTTTACTATAACATTCTTCGCAGCGAAAAATCTTCTCGGTTCTTTCCTTTAACTGTCTGAATCTCAGTGACCCCTCATATACTCTGAATTTTTTTCTACAACTAGAACAAATGACCTCATAGTAATGCATAGCTATCCTCCTCAAGTCTTTCCTATTACTTTTTAGTTGATTTATCGAATATTGTTATCAGTTCTCTCGTATATTCCTCAACATTTAACTGGGGATTTCTCATTAATTCAATGGTGAACCCGTCAATGGAATTTCTTATCGCTAACGCCATCACTCTCGCAGACAATTGGGTGAATTCTCGGAAAACACCCTCATGCATTCCTAGTGTAAGAATGTTTTCAATTGGAAGAAAAATAGTATCATCATGATCCGCTGCAAATCGAAGTTTGCCATCAGCAGTTCTTTCATTAGAAACAATTTCAATAACAGCGAAAACATGTTGCCGATTTTCGTCTATGAATCGAAGGTTTGATTCTATATACACTCTAAGCATATCGATAGGAGATTTTTGATTTTCTATTAGAGGTGCAGTATAGGCTTGACATGCCATGTAGTAATCGTAAATAACTTGCTCTAATAATTCTCCCTTGTTTGCAAAGTGATAGGAGATAACCCCCTTACTGATTTGTGCACGCTTTGCTATTTGACCTAAAGAAGCTTGGGCGTATCCTACTTCTGCGATAGTTTCAATAGCACATTCCACAATTTGAGTTCTACGGGCTTTTTCAATAAACGACATTTCTTTTTGGTTAGTTGTTTTATTTTTTTTACTCATGTATTTATTTTAGCACGGTCGTACTAATAAATCGATTAAAATTACATTTAGATAGGGTCCTAAATCTTTGTAATTAAACCAAAGCTTGTTCAAGGGCTAGACTAGGGTGTTTCGTGAGGAAGGTTATGATACTTGAGCTTAATGGAATTATTTCTTAGCCTATTTGAAAGTGAAAATAAGTTGTTTATTATCTGTTGACATGGAGTCAGCTCCATCTTTTAAGATGAATGTTATCAAAGAATGGAGTGATGGAGATGGTAATTTTAACTAATATACTAATTGGGTTATACGCGGTTTTAATAGGAGTGGCAGGGATAAAAAAATGGCAAGAAGTTGGATTTGAAGTACGAACATTCATGTTTGTTATCGTATCAATTAGTATGCTCTTAATATTATGTATACCAAACAAAGATTGGTTATTTATATTACTGTTAATTGCATTTATCTTGTTACATATACTAGCAGTTACAGAAGGAAGGTTATCAAATGGACGAATTACATTCAGCCATCATATCATTCGTTTCATTTTCCATTGTATAATTGCCCTAATGGTTTATAAATTTATATGATAGAAGGGGATCATAATGAAAATTGGTGAATTTGCAATATGTACTGGTCTTAGTAAAGATACTATTCGTTATTATGAAAAAATGAATTTATTGCAACCGGAAATTAAAAATAAGCACCGCTATTATAACAAGAAAGACATTGATACAGTGGAAGCAATTCTTAAACTTAAACAAACGGGATTTTCTCTCCAAGAAATCAAAATGCTTTTTGATTGGTCGGGAAATATTGATCAAAATAAAAAACTGACAAAAGAAGAAATACAAAATCTACTTGAAATAAAAGTTATATTCCAAGAAAAGTATGAGCAGATGTTACAAAGAGAACATCAGCTTAAACAAATTAAACAGGTTTTATTAAATATAGATAATAAAATAAAGCACCTTTTAGAGAAAAATAAAGGAGAAAATTGTTAGTTGTGTTTAGAAAGTAAAGGAAAAGAATATATTCAATAATTTAAAGCTGTTGTTGTATACTTTAGGAAACTAAAAAAGGGCCTCTGATCTGGAAGTAACCCTAAAATGAGATCGGTAGTGACGGTCAACTAACGCCACCACCTAATAAGTGCGTGCGAAACACTCATATTAATGTGAGCAATCAAGGCTTCTTATACAATAAAAGCTATCTTGTGTTATGGATGATGGGATAGCTTAGCTTGGTAAATCGTAGGGCGATATTGGCTATCTCAACATAAATTATGTTAAAGGGGTTATATGACAATTGGCTTGAAGTATAAAAGGGTAGTTTGAAAAATAAAAATGACTACTTTCTATTTAGAAAGTGATAAAGATGGATCCTCAAGAAGTATGCGAGCGATTGGCAAATAAATGAAACTTCCAAGTACTACGATATTCAGGGTGAGAAACAATTTTCCAAGCTGCTTCAATTTAGTTAATTCTAAAAGTGTTGTTCCTTCAACCTATCGGGTAGGTTAGGCAAGAAGGAATAGTAGAATATCACGTTGAATAGAAAAAATATAGAGTTCCACAAGTAGAATGAATTATTAAGGAGGATGTATTTATGACTAGCCATGACGACAAATCACCAATAAAAAACAGAATCGGAGGTGTATTTATCCCAGTTCGTAACCTAGAGAAAGCAAAAGAATGGTACAGAAAAATACTAGGTTTGGAAGGGGGAGAAGAATATTTTGGACATTTATTCGTGGTACCCATGAAAGGTACGGCTGGATTAATTCTAGATTCCATGCCAAAGTGGAGAAATGAAGATGGTGATATTTCCACTTACCAAGTTCCATCAATTCAGCTTTTGACCGATGATATTGAAGCTTCTTACCAATTTATGAAAGAAAATAATGTTGAACTTGTTACAGAGATTCAGGATAATTTTTATTTTGTGTTCAAAGATATTGATGGCAATTTACTAATGATTTGTAAAGAAGCTTCTTAAAAAATGTGAACATTGCCCTTGGGACTTTACTAAATAAATCAAACCTTCATTAAAACAGAGAAGAAGGTTTCAGACTGACAAACTCAAACTTTATTGAGTTTGTCTACAGATAATCAATTCAAGGTTGATGAAAAATTAATCAAGTTTTACATGATACCAACATATCAAAAGCGTACTAGCAAGGAAAAGGCAGACAATTAATTAAGTTCACCGAGGATAAATAGAAAGAAAAAGGTCACTTCTATTAAAAGTGACCAGAATGCTTATTTATGCTTTATTAAACCTCTAGGGGATTAGGTGTTTATTCGATTTTATTGAATTGTAATATTTCCTTTATATGTTGCAAAGTAAATACCTGCATCAGGATCGTATGCATAATCAAATCTTGTTAGGTATCCTGCGTATTTAAAATCTCCATCCCATTCAACATGATAAATTTGTCCAGGTGGAAACGTTGAAGTTCTTTTATTAACTGTGACATATTTAGTATACACAGCAGCTGGACTAACATTGTCTATACTACTAGAGTTTTGAACAACGTTGATTTCGGCTGCTGAAACATTACCTGATGGATAGATGAAAAATGAAACAAGTAAAGCTGAGAGAAGACCAAATCCAAAAATGCGACCTTTAATTGTTTTTATCATTATTATTCCTCCATTCTAGTATAATCCCCTAGTAATTTACATTTAAACATATATTGGTATTGATTTCAACATATGGTAACTATTGGTTTTGAAATTGATTAAAAAGTAGGTACTATGCATGCATTACGAGTGGTTAAAGAACTATCAAAAATTAGAAGATTAAATTGTACATAGAATGAAAGTCTGTAATCGATTTAATGGAATGGTATATAACCTTCTATGTAAAAATATCTGTAAAAAGAATGGGAGTTGAGTTATTAGTAAACGTACCAGTACGATTTTTCTTCAAACAGAAGCTCGAAAATGTACTAATTAAACGTTTATCAATCTTGCATTTAACCCACGAAAAATACGAAGGCACTAATAGACGATGTTGCTCTAAACCTTTTAAGAGAATAGGGTGACTACGTATAATGGCCAAACTGAGATGAAAGTAAATTCTACATAACATACTTTTTATATTTTCATAAATTTCTCCTTGCCATAACACAAACGTTTGTTCTATTATAAATACAAACAAACGTTCTAGGGAAGGAGAGGTCAAAATGGCGAAAATATATAATTTTCCAACTAAAATATTTCGAGATATCACAAAAAAAAGAGTCGATGTTGTAACTATTGCTTCCGGATTTATGGGTGGTGTTGTAAAGGTATACGAATGTGAAGGGACAGTCATTATTCATAGTGAAAATAAAAAGTCTAGCCATGCTAGTATTTCAAATGATCTTGGTCAGGTTAAAGAATGGGAAATTAGATATGCAATAGAACATATTTTAAAAAGAGGCATAACAGAAGTGAATATAAAAGTTAGTAATACTGGAGTTGTTCATATTCGTAATAAAGAAATTAATTCACTTTCTCAGTAAAGTCATGTCACTTATAAAATAATAAGAGTACAGGTTTTATCGTAAATAGTCTTTTTTAAAACGTAATTTGCAACGATCCCTTCGACTGTTAGAGACTTTTAAATTTGTTCCAGCTAACATGAAATGTCCAATTTTAAAATGTGTTTTCATTTCATAACAACTCCTGTTATTTAGGTTAGCAACTTACAAAATGATAATATGATTAGGGGATATTTGGAAATATGGTTCGTTTTTCGATTATTGCACAATTTGGAATTTGAGGTTGATGGAGGAAGAACAAATGTGTGAAAGTCAATATGGGCTGTCAGTAAATTGATATGAATTTATAATAAAGGAGTATGTTTATGAAACTATTTATGTTACGTTATAAATTTGGTTGGCTACCTAACTATCGCAGAACCTATACCTAGGTTTGAAAGGTGAAACATACGAAAATTATACTTTCAAGCTAACAAAAATTTCATGGACTAAATAGTTTATTAACAGAATGAAATGAGTTCGGTTTAAACGAACTCATTTTTGTGTTCAATTATAGAGTTTGCATTTAGGCGAACGGTCTGTAAGTAAAATTCTATTTATCACAAGAATCATAAATACAAACGTCCTTTGCTTTCATATTTTCATCCATAAAATTTTTATACCTTGCTATTGCTGTTTCAAGTTTTTTGACATGTGTCTGTCTCTCTTTCTCCGATGAGGAACTTTGGAAGGAACTAGCCTCCATTCTAACATTAGATTCTAACTCTACAAATTCATCAACATTGACTTGTTTATATAATAAACTTCTTATAGAATCAGAATGATTCTCCGATAAGAACAATAAATTACTATGATTTTCAAGCATTTGTTGCTTTTTATTAATATCCTTTTCCATTAAGTAGCTCTTCTCGAAATCTAAAATCGATTGATAATTTTCTAACAAATCTTGCGTTCCCATAAAAAAAGAGGTTTTATAGTATCTAATTTGTTCATACTGTGTTTTCGCATAAGCACCTAACAGTAAAGTTGTTAGAGCAAATATAATCGCTAGTAAGACTATAAATGTAAACCTTTTTTTCAATTTAAATCCTCCCATATTGTTGAGATTAATTTACAACCAGTGAATAATGACTATTTTTATTACCTACCTATAGTATGTGTGACTTCAGCTTCTGCTGTTTTTACACCTATTTCTAATGGAGGCTGTAATACTTTTTACATAACAATTGCCTATGAAGTAAATGATCCAGAATAAACCCATTCTCCAACCGACAGTTTGATTTTATACATTAAACCAGTACCGTTAAAATTATAATTTCTCCAGTAATAGAATTAATGACTCCATTTGTAGAAGCTTCATATACTTCTTTATTATTAGTTGTTTGTAAAATCTTGAAATCCTTTATATGTATATTGATAGAAGATTGACCTAGATCTCCACCAAATTTATTTCTATTCCCTTCTACTAATACTTGGCTACTATTGTTTAGCAATTCTAAATATTCGGTGTTAACTTTTAAATTAAAATGTAAGTTCTTTGGTAAAGAATTTTCGGCATTTGAGGCTATTTTTTGGACTGTTTGAGGCTGTTTATCTTCTACAGCTTCAGTCTTAACAGAGAATTCAACTTATATCCAAAATACAGTTAATAGAATAAAAAATAATGAAACCAAGTAGAAACTCTTTTTCAAGCAAATCACTCCTTATAATATCTAAAAATTAAAATTTGTTGGCCAACAAACATGGATAAATATATCATAATTTACAAAGTTACAATCTGCTTAATATATCCCTAAAATGGTTATAGTTGGAGACGTTATTTAAAGATAATTCAACTTAAAATGTTGTAAAAATGGGGGAGTTATTATGAACTACGAAGTAACGGTATCAAATTTTTATTCAAGCGTATGCCTGGATTCTTGGCTTTTTAAGCTTACATTTAACAAACGAAGAACATAAAGGCGATGTTGCTCTAAACCTTTTACAAGCACAGGTTTCCAACGTAATCAGAATGGTAATGTTGAGATTGATACGATTAATGCTCAAATGAGCGTAAGTAATTGGCAAATAGTTAACGTGAAGGTGGTATAAAGTGACGCAAAAAGTATTTACATCTACGGAATCAACAAATCAAATCGCAGACTCTTATAGTAACCCTCCCTAATTTACGTGAAGTTGTCTTCAATACATTAGATAAAGGCTTAGCGTTAAATTTTTTCGATTTTTTTAACCTAAATTTAACCTTGATAGAATATATTTAAACTGGGGAAATAAGTTTTGAAGATCTATTGCTGACGGATCGCCGTATGCGATGAAAGTCGCCTGTACGGTGAAGGCTCGTTATAAAGCTGAGATAGAGAAGGTATAAGACGAGAACAGCAATGTAGCTCCACAAATTTCAAGCATCAATATCTTTAGAAATAGTAACAATCAGTACACTAAGGCAGAAATAAAATTTTCACAACCTATCAATGATTTGACTGTAGTGCCAGGGGAATTTAAATTTTTTGACATTAATAATCCTTATAATCCAATTATGGGTTCGTTGTTTAATACTTATCGTACAAACCTACCTCAAACACCAAATCAAATTGATGATGAGTATATTACGGTAGAGTTCGCTCCAAAGAGTACTGTGGCTAACGTAACATATACTAAGGGATCCTTAAAAGGTGTAAATGGGGTAGAGGTTGAATCACAATCTGTGACACCAGTGCTAGAATAAGGTGAAATACTATGGTATATAAACAAAGCGTTGAACAAGAATGGTCAATTGAAGAACAAGAAAAATCATTAAATATCGTTGTTTCTACAAAACTCCATCATACCCAACTAGAAGTACTGTTAGCTCATTTTGTAGATGAATATGGAACTTGTAATAAGGATATCTATGTCCAAGTATCTGAAGTAGAATTTAATGAAAACAATGTTATATCTTCTGATAAATGGAAAAAGGAAATAGCTCAGCATGTTTTTATACTAGATGCGCTAAAAGTTAAAGAACTACCCATCTTTAATCGAAATCATTTAAAAGAAGGATTTACTATCCATTCGATTCAAGAGTTAACACCACAAGATATTGATTTTATTGAAAAAGGTGAAAATGTTTGGTTTCCAACTAGATTTCATCCACTTTGTTATGATACAGTAGCGACTAATAGTTTGATTTTACGCCACCATAAGGAATTAGTAGGCTGGTGTGTTGTGTTACCATCTACGAATCAATTGCTAATGTATGATAATCTTTTTGTTAAAGAAAGATATCAATCATTGGGAAGAAGCTTGACATTGTTTTGGCACGCTATTTTACTACAATTAGAGCAAACACCAATGAAATATCTTACCTTTGTGGTAGATGGGGAAAATGAAAAAATGTTAAAGGTTTTGAGGAATAAAGTTCATGCTCCACTAATTGATTATCAAAAAGTAACTGTGTTCAAATTAATGGATTAAATTAAAATGATGAATCGTTGATTTTAATAATACGTGTAGAATTCAATCTTTATAAAGGATACGTCATATCGACGTATCCTTTTCTCATTGCGTCTCACAACTTTAGTGGGCTTTAATTTTACATTATGAGAGCAATCGAGATGGGCAACGAAACATATTACTGAATTTCTATTCGCCTTATGGCTTTTTATTTACACAAAAATTGGCGAAGGATAGGTGATAGTAAAATGAAAGAAGTACTATTAACAAAGTCAATCGGTGGTGAAGTGAATAATGAGAGGGTATGTTAAGATTTCTTTACCTTGTCGTGATTCTATTGATTAACTTTAAATTT
>NZ_JPVR01000059.1 GCF_000772935.1 Lysinibacillus boronitolerans JCM 21713 = 10a = NBRC 103108 | reverse complement strand
AAAGACTGTAGGCAAACTCAAAATTTCATTGAGTTTGTCTACAGTCTGAGCTGTGGATGATAACATCCACAGCTTTTTCATATTTAAGATATTCCTAATGCTACCGCAGCAATTAGCGCCAGACAGGCAATCACTGCCCACCCAAGAATCATCTTCCAGATAAACTTAATCCACTTTTCATACGGGATACCTGCAACAGCTAAATACGCCATTAATGCAGAGGAGGTAGGGATAATAGAGTTCGTTAAGGAATCTCCATATTGGAAGGCTAAAACAGCCACTTGTCGCTCTAATCCTAATAAATCAGTGATTGGAATCATAATCGGCATTGTTGCTGCTGCCTGTCCACTACCAGATGAAATAAATAAATTTAAAAGAGCTTGTATAAATAACATACCGATTGCACTAATAGCATGTGGCAAATGTCCAATTGTTTCTGATGCTGCATAAACGATTGTATCAATAATTTTCCCCTGCTCTAAAACAACCGTAATAGCACGGGCAAAACCTACAATTAAAGCACCAAATGTTACAGCCTTGGCTCCCTCAATAAAGGAATCAAAGATAGTAGCAGGTTTTAAACCACCAATTAATCCTGCAACTAATCCCATAATTAAAAAGGATGCCGTTAGCTGCGTTAAGAACCAGCCCCAATTAAAGACACCATAAATATTAAAGCCAATTCCACAAGCCATGACAATAAATACAAATTTATGCTTTCCAGTTAATGTAGGAATGTCAATCGCAGAAACATTGGATTTAGCTTTTTGCTCAATATCATAAATGACACTTGCCTGTGGGTTCTTTTTCACCTTAAAAGCATAGCGAGATACATAGAAAATAGCAAAACCTAATACAAAAACATAGACAACAGCACGGAAGCCAATCCCTGAGAATAATGGTACATCAGCTAATGATTGTGCAACACCTACCGTAAAGGGATTAAGCATTCCTCCGAAAAATCCACTGGCGGCACCAAGTGTAATCATAGCTGTTCCTGTTACAGCATCAAAGCCCATCGCACGAGCAATGGCCACACCAATCGGTACAAAAATAATTGTTTCTTCCGCCATCCCCATTGTAAAACCACCAACAGAGAATAAAATCATCGATAAAGGAATCAGTAATTTCTCTCTGCCCTCTAAAGCTTTTACTCCTTTATAGACACCTGCCTCAATAGCACCTGTAGAACGAATAATACCAAAAACACCACTGACTAAAAAAATGTAGAAAATAATTTGAGCCCCTTTTTCGAGACCCATTGGAATCGCTGTAAACATTTCAAAAAAGGAAACTGGTTCACTCTCAATATGATGATAGCTTCCATCTACAACGAGCATTCGCCCTTCTTCATCCTCTACACGTTCAAACTCACCCGCTGGTATGATATAGCTTGCAATACCTGCTAAAAAAATAATAGCAAAAATAATCGTATATGTATGAGGTACTTTCAACCAGCTTTTCTTCTTTACCCCCTGCTCATTTTCCATTAAATCACGCTCCTTTTTCTGATTTAGACATTAGCAGTATATTGTCGCTATTTGTCGCTAATTGAAAATAAATATACATGAGTTTAAATTTATTGTAAAGTATTAATTTTCTATTATTTCAGAAAGCACACACTGCCGTTCCTTATTAAACCTCTTATTCCTCTCCTATAAACACAGAAAGTTATATACACATAATCGAATACTAATGTGCATTTCCATCGCCATATTTTGTTTTCTAAAATAATAATTATATCTCGATGTCACAAATTGTTTCTTATTAAGACAGAAGCAATGTGCAGTGGTGTTGGAGAAGATAGAGTTGATATGATTGTCCTTCGATTTTTTAACCAAGAACTTCAGGAGAAAAATCAATCATGAAAGGCTCAAAGGTTGTATGTAGGAGGAAAAAATTGGAGGTTAGCTATCCATGAGGAATCAAATGATTTATTATTTTTAGAAAATAATATTCAACTGTTTTGATAATTTTTAGTTTCTGGAACTACATTTACTATTATGAGATTACTATTTGCAATAAACAGATAAAAAAAGAAAAAGAACCTTCTATCATTTATTATGATTTGAAGGCTCATATTTTTTCATTTTTTTATAGTTTCCAATGTAACCCATACAATTTCCTCCATTCGAATGAAGAAAGGCGTACGATTCATCTCAAGAACCATATGGTCAGGTAGTATGGATAATAAAATACCTTGTTGAATATTTTTTGCTGTTTGCACAACTACTGCCTGACCAATCATCATGCTAAGAGTTTCGTATAAATATGGATTTGTTATACTTCTCGTCTGCGTCATGTTTAAGACACTCCTTCCTATAAAACTAACCATACTCTTTAGTATATGAAGGAATTATAGGAAATGTTCCATTATTTTGACTCTAGAAGAATTGTGACTGGACCATCATTAATTAGTGCTACATCCATCATTGCACCAAAAATACCTGTTTCCACATGTAAGCCATGCTCGCGTAATGCCTGATTAAAAGCCTCCCACAGTGGCTCAGCTGCTTCTGGTCTAGCTGCGTTGATAAAACTTGGACGATTCCCTTTTTTTGCATCCCCATACAACGTAAATTGTGAGACGGATAAAATAGCGCCCCCATGCTCTAAGATCGAATGATTCATTTTTCCATCTGCATCTTCCCAAAGACGTAAGTTAGCTACTTTTTTTGCTAAATAGGCAACATCCTCTTGTGTGTCTTCATGTGTGATTCCCACTAAAAGAACATAGCCATGATCAATTGCTCCTGTAACCGTTCCGTCCACTGTTACAGAGGCAGCTTTACTGCGCTGTAATACTACTTTCATGTACTAAACCCCAATTCTATATTGCCTATCAATTAGTTAATGACACGCTGCACCGAATAAATATCAGGTGTTTGTTTAATTCGCTCAACTACTTTATGCAAATGTGAAATATTTGAAATAGAAATTGTTAAATGAATTGTTGCCATTTTATCACGGTCAGCACGACCACTTACTGCTAAAATATTTGTTTTCGTTTCACTAACAATTTGCATGATTTCATTTAAAATGCCAGGTCTGTCAAAGGCTGAAACTTCAATATCAACAGGGTATTCCTTTTTCTCAGGAATGACACCATGCTCCCATTCCACTTCAATTAAGCGTTCCTGCTCATCCTCAATTTGAATATTTGGACAGTCCTCACGATGGACAGAAACACCTCTACCCTTCGTAATAAAGCCTACAATATCATCGCCAGGAACGGGCGTACAGCAGCGAGAAAGTCGAATGAGCATATTATCAATACCCTTTACAATAACGCCCGATTCCGTACGTTTTTGTGGAATTGGATTTTTCATTTTTTGTTCGATTTTTTCTAGTGCTTCTTCCTGCTCACGTTCTTTACGACGTTTTTCAGCTAAACGATTCACAACCTGCTGTGCAGTAATCCCATTCACACCAACTGCCGCATACAAATCTTCTTCATTCGTATAGTTAAATTTGTCGCATACCCGTTTTAGGTTTTCAGAGGACAGCGTTTCCTTTAAATCGAAATCCTGAGCACGGATTTCTTTTTCAATCATTTCTTTACCTTTGACAATATTTTCTTCACGCAGGTGTCGTTTAAAGAATTGCTTTATCTTATTCTTCGCCTGCGAGGATTGAGCTATTTTTAGCCAATCGCGACTCGGACCAAAGGATTGTTTCGAAGTTAAAATTTCAATGATATCACCCGTTTTTAATGGCGTATCAAGCGGTACCATCTTCCCATTAATTTTCGCTCCAATCGTACGATTTCCCACTTCGGAATGAACGCGATAGGCAAAATCAATAGGAACAGAACCTGCTGGCAGTTCAATGACATCGCCTTCAGGTGTAAAGACATAAACCATATCAGAGAATAAATCAAATTTTAAGGATTCCATAAATTCCTCTGCGTTGGAAGATTCATTTTGGAACTCTAAAATTTCACGGAACCACGTTAATTTTTGATCGACATTCTGCTTTTGATGATCGACGTTTTTGCCTTCTTTATACGCCCAGTGCGCCGCAATCCCGTACTCTGCAATTTTGTGCATTTCCTTTGTACGAATCTGTACCTCCAACGGGTCACCATAAGGCCCAATAACAGTCGTATGTAGAGACTGGTACAGGTTTTGTTTTGGCATAGCAATATAGTCTTTAAAGCGTCCTGGCATTGGTTTCCATAGTGTATGCACGATTCCTAATACGGCATAGCAATCTTTAATACTATCGACAAGAACACGAATGGCTAATAAATCATAAATTTCATTAAACTGTTTCTTTTGTAACACCATTTTTCGATAGATACTGTAAATATGCTTTGGTCGACCATAGACATCTGCGTCAATTTCAACCTCATTCAGTTGTGATTTCATCTCAGCCATCACATTTTCTAAATAAGCTTCACGTTCATCACGTTTTTTCTTCATCAGACTGACAATACGATAATATTGTTGTGGGTTTAAATAGCGCAGTGCTGTATCTTCAAGCTCCCATTTTACAGTCGAAATTCCAAGACGATGAGCAAGTGGTGCAAAAATCTCGAGCGTCTCTTTCGAAATGCGTCGTTGCTTCTCAGCAGGTAAATGCTTTAACGTACGCATATTATGAAGACGGTCTGCTAGCTTAATGAGAATAACACGGATATCTTGCGCCATAGCCACAAACATTTTTCGATGATTTTCTGCCTGCTGCGCCTCTTTTGATAAATATTTAATTTTCCCTAGTTTGGTAACACCATCAACAAGCACGGCTACCTCTTCGCCAAATTCACGTACCAAATCATCCCGCGTAAAATCCGTATCTTCGACAACATCATGTAAAAAACCTGCTGCTACAGTTTCCGGGTCCATTTGTAATTCAGCTAGAATACCTGCTACTTGTACTGGATGAATAATATACGGTTCACCAGAGCTACGGAATTGCTCAATATGGGCATCCCTTGCTAATTCATATGCTTTTTTCACGAATGCGACATTTTCATCATTCATGTAGGATTTGACTAACTCAAAAACGTCCTCAGGAGTCAAAATTTGCTCTTTCGCCATAACATGTCCACCTTGCTCGTCAAATTTTTCAGATTAGATATAAACTTAATTGTATAAAATATTGTGGCCTATTGTAAAGAGACTGTATCATTTAGTTTAGTTAATCTCGTGAACAGATCGAAAAACGGAAAAAATATCCTTCTTTTTAATAAAAAAGACCCTTTGCGACTTCACGTCACAAAGAGTCCTTGTTTCGACAAATGGATTAGTGTAATTGATTGTAAGCTACAGCAATTTTCGCGCCGACTACTGCATTGTTTTTCACTAATGCAATGTTGGCATCAAGACTTTTACCTTCTGTTAATTCTTTAACTTTGCCAAGTAAGAATGGTGTAACGTTTTTACCTTGAATGCCATTCTCTTCTGCTTCAACTAAAGCTTTTTCAATAATGTTTGTAATAAATGCATGCTCTAATGCTTCCGCTTCAGGAATTGGATTTGCAATGACAGCGCCACCTTTTAAGCCTAATTGCCATTTCGCAGATAGCATTGCTGCAATTTCTTCTGGCGTATCTAACTGGAAGTTTACATCGAATCCACTTTGACGTGTGTAGAACGCTGGTAATTCATCCGTACCATAACCAACCACTGGCACACCTTTTGTTTCAAGATATTCTAATGTAAGACCGATGTCTAAAATAGATTTTGCACCTGCACAGATAACGGCAACATTTGTTTGAGCTAATTCTTCTAGGTCAGCAGAGACATCCATTGTTGTTTCTGCACCGCGGTGTACACCACCAATACCACCTGTAACAAAGATTTCAATACCTGCAAGCTCTGCACAGATCATTGTCGCTGCAACTGTTGTAGCTCCTAATTTTTTCGTTGCTAGTAAGTAGCCTAAGTCACGACGTGAAGCTTTCGCAACACCTTGAGCATTACCGAACATTTCTAGCTCTTCATCCGATAGACCAATTTTAATTTTCCCATCAATTAATGCAATTGTTGCTGGGACTGCACCATTATCGCGAATAATTTGCTCAACTTCACGCGCAGTTTGCACGTTTTGTGGGTATGGCATACCGTGTGAAATAATAGTTGATTCTAATGCAACGATTGGTAGACCTTTTGCTTGTCCTGCTTTTACTTCTTCTGATAATACGATGAAATCTTTCATGTTGTTATTCCTCCATTTCATGTTTCAACAAATCTACTGATAATTCAGGTCTTACTGTATAAGGAGATGCCAATGTATTTTTTGCATTGGTTAATCCAGCATCAATACATGTCTCAAAAGATTGTCCAGTCAGCCAACTGTGAATGACAGCGCTGACAAAGGCATCTCCTGCTCCTGTCACATCTTCAATTTTGTCAATCACTTTAGCGGCAACATGACGAGGTGCAATCGTTGCAGATGCTGCATAAACACCCTTGCTGCCAGCTGTGATAATGACATGCTCCGCACCTAGTTGTAGGAGCTGTTGTAATGCTTTTTCATAATGGGTAGCGTTTTCAATTTTATGTCCAACAATTGTTTCCGCTTCATCTGTGTTACAAATAAACCAAGTTACGCCTTGTAATGTTTCAGGTAGTCGATTCATTTTTGGCGAAGATACTGGCACAATAACAAGTGGAATATCACGAGCAATGGCTACTTGCTGGATATACGCCACTGTTTCTTTTGGACAGTTTAAATCCAAAATAAAACAGCCTGCGTTTACAAGCATCGTTTCATGTTTTTTCAACAAGCTAGGTAACAGAAGGTCATAAACCTCCATATTTGCTACAGCTAGTGCTAGCTCTCCTTGTTCATCCATGATGGCAGTATAAGAACCTGTAGAAGCCTCTGCAAGCTGCTCTACATAACGTAGATTCATAAAGGATTCCGAAGCCTCTTGGATCACTTGCCAATCAGCATCCTTACCTGCCGTTGTTAGTAACGTCACTTGGTGATTTAATCTGCCTAAGTTTTCAGCAATATTTCGACCAACACCACCTACACTAAAGGAAGAACTGGCAGGGTTAGATGTTCCAAATTGAACATTGCCCTTAACATGGAATTTGCGGTCTAAATTAGCTCCACCGATGCAAATAATTTCATTTTCCTCGGGTAATATATAAGCACGACCTACAATTTTTCCTTGCTTCGTTAAACTAGACACTAAATTAGCAAGCACAGGACGCGACAGATTCATTGCATCTGCCATTTCTTGCTGAGACATAAACGGATTCTGGCGAATTAAAGCAAGCACCGCCTGTTCTCTTTCATTCATAGCATCACCTTTTATTATATTTGTTTATATTATAAACTTTTGTTTGCGTTATGTCAAAAGATTCTTTATTAAAAAAGTTGAACCTCATCTTACTGAGGTTCAACTTTTTTTGTTTATGCTTGCTGAGGTGTTTGTTTTTTTACAATGATGACGAATAAACTGGCCATTGCACAAAACATTCCTGCAAGGAAAAATGCCCATGTATAGGAATTAAAAAATTTATAAATTAGCCCTCCACCATACGCAGCAACCGCCGCTCCTGCTTGATGTGAGGCAAATATCCAGCCGTAGATAATACTGCTTTTTTGCATACCAAAAATTTGTCGCGTCATACTGATAGTTGGTGGCACTGTAGCAATCCAATCTAGTCCGTAAAAGATGGTGAAAATCGTTAATAAAACAAATGATCCTTGCGCGAGTGCGTAAGGAAGCAATAAAAGAGATGCGCCTCTTAACAGGTAATACCAAAACAATAACCATCGATTATCGAAGCGATCAGATAACCACCCAGAGGCAGTCGTGCCTAATAAATTAAAAATGCCCATAAAAGAAAGAAATGATGCTGCCGTGACTAAAGGAACGCCAAAGCTAATACAATAAGAAACAAAATGAGTACCAATTAATCCGCTTGTCGATAGCCCACAAATAAAAAAGCTGCCTGCTAAGAGCCAAAATGCTTTAACCTTAATCGCCTCATATAAACCTTTAAAAGCCATAGCTATTGGATTCTTCTTTTGTTGTATTTGTTGTTCCTCTATAGCCTCCTCTTGTCCATAAGGAGTTAACCCCATATCCTGGGGTCTATTTTTTATAAAAAGCGCAATCATGAAAAACATTATAATACTAAGGAGTAGCATTAATGTGATAGCCCATCGCCAAGAATAGTGTTCAATAATGATAGCTAGAACAGGTAATAAAATTAACTGGCCCGTGGCTGTACTTGCCGTTAAAATACCAACCGCTAACCCTCTTCGCTTTACAAACCAATGATTCGCCACATATGGACTAAGGACAGTTAAAAAAAGACTCGCACCAAGACCAATAATGCCTCCCCAAATAACGATTAGCTGCCAGGATTGATTCATCAAAAATGTTAAAGTCATTCCTAATACTAAAGTTGCCATGGCACCTAGCATCATTTTCTTTAGGCCAATGACTTCAAGCAATGCAGCCATAAATGGACCAGATATGCCATATAAAAACAAACTTACAGCAAAAGCTAAAGCAATGGTTGAACGATCCCAGTGAAATTCTTTTTCAAGAGGATCGATAAACACGCCAGATGATGACATCGTAATCCCTGCGACAATTATCGAGAAAAATGTGACGATTAAAATAAACCAACTATAATGAACACGCTTCACCTCAACACCTTCTTTTCTTTGATAGACTACAAAACATGTATATACATGTTTAAGTCTGCTTATTTCATTTATATGTATATACATGTATAATGATAGTAATCGTTCATAAAGCTGTCAAGAAGGAATTTCTAGTTATTGGGTGTATACTGATAATTAGTAGAATCCCCTTAAAGGAGTACTGTCGATGAAGAATCAACTTAAAAATATTGATTATACACAAATTTGTGTTTGTGCAAACCTTAGAAAAAAAACAAGGGTCGTCACACAATTATATGATAAGCTGCTACAGCCTACTGGTTTAAAGGTTACACAATATTCAATGCTTGCACATATCGACCTTCAACAAGCTGTCTCAATCAGCCGTTTAGGTGAAATTTTACAGCTGGATCAAACCACTGTAACACGTAATATTAATCTATTAAAGCAACATGGCTATGTTGAATTAAGACGAGATACAAATGATGCTCGTACCAAAAAAATTACACTTACTGAAAAAGGATTAGAAAAACTGCATGAAGCAGCACCTATTTGGCAAGGAATTCAAGATAGAATCATTGAGGACATTGGAATGGAGAAATACGCCGATTTCTATGATACCTTGCGAACAATGCAACAAATCATTCAATCCTATGATGAAGTATAAAAAGCGCCCTCATTGTAGGGCGCTTTTGCAATGCTCTTAATATTGAATAAGTGTTTTAATATTTAAATCGCCAAGCTTGTCTCGACCATTTAATTCTAAAAGTTCAATTAGGAATGCACAGCCTACTACCTGACCACCTAATTGTTCCACTAAACGCACTGTTGCTTCAACTGTACCCCCAGTTGCTAATAAATCATCACAGATTAACACCTTTTGACCAGGCTTAATTGCATCGTGATGCATTGTTAATGTATCTTTTCCATACTCTAGACCATAGTCCGCACTAATCACCTCACGCGGTAATTTACCTGGTTTACGAACAGGTGCAAAGCCAATTTCAAGTGCATAAGCTACTGGACAACCGATAATAAACCCACGAGCCTCAGGGCCAACTACAATTTCTGCTCCTACTTCTTTTGCATATTCTACAATTTGATCTGTCGCATATTTGTAGGCAGGTCCATTATCCATAATTGTCGTAATATCTCTGAAGGTAATGCCTTCTTTTGGCCAGTTTTCAACCGTTGTAACGTATTGCTTTAAATCCATATTCTTGCTCCTTCTACGAAACGTTATTCGTCCGTTTATGTTAATCGTTCATCAAACCATTGTTTTAATTCTATATAAGGAGCATAGACAAGCTTTTGCTCCATTTCAATCTGTTCTGAACGTTGTTTGTAAGACGGTGCCTCTGTTAGTGCTTGTTTTGGCGCATTCACGTTGACAGTCGTCAGTCCACTCTCCATTTTAACAAAACCAAGCTCAAAAAACACCTGTGTCATAAATTTTAATGTATCTAATGGCCACCCCGTATGCTTCGCTAAATCTGCGATATGCATATCAAGCGGAAAGGCTGGTCGATTTTTTAAGAACTTGTAATACCAAGCAAATTGCTCACGAGTAGGTAAACCACTGAAGTATTGCGAGTCAGGCATATAAAAATGAGCATAAATACGTGAAGGGGCTGTCTTCTGTAAAACGTCTTCTAGCTTTTGAACATTGTGTGGCAAGTCTAAGAGCACAATGTAATCACTTTGTTCAATATTTGAAAGGGCTGGGTCAACCAATGTAATAGGTGCTCCAATTAATGATTGATAATAGGTCACCGTTTCAGGACGAAAGGCAATAAATTTAGCCACGTCCTTCGGTACCGTATTCAGCCATCGAGCTGTTTGACGGATACCCCGAATATCAAAGAGTTGCCATTCTGTTGTTTGGACATCCTCGATCATAAATTGGGCTTTTTTACGTCCCTGCCATTCGTTAATTTGCAAATCACCAATAAAGGAAACTTTGATGCCATACGTTAATTCATCATGTAGATGCCCTTTGTTAAAACCAACACTATCCAATTTATCATAGCCGTTTGTTATTTCCATTTTAATGTGATTCTCGGCCGCTCCAATTTTACGCATGGAGGCGATTTCTACATCCTCAAGCACATACACAGGCTTCGGGAAATCGGTGCCAAATGGTCCTAATGTTGATATTTCCTCAATAGCATCTGCTGAAATTTCGTCAATGCTGAGTGGTATATCAATATGCACGACAGGTGTTAATTGCTCCTCAGTTAAACAGGCTCTTGCCTGAGCATCCAAGCGAGTACGTAATTCATCCACATGCTCTAATGATAGGGTCATACCTGCAGCCATAGGATGTCCGCCAAAGTGTGGTAAAATATCTCGATTTTTAGCTAGTTCATTATATAGATGAAACCCTTCAATACTTCGAGCAGATCCTTTTGCTATGCCCTTTTCGGGATCAAGTGACAGCACAATCGTTGGACGGTAATACAGTTCAACGAGACGTGAGGCTACAATTCCTACAACACCTGCGTTCCAGCCCTCGCCAGCAACAACAAGAACTAAGGAATTGCCGATTTTTTCATCTGCTTCAATCAGTGCGATGGCTTCATCTGTAATACTTTTCACAATATCTTTGCGCTCGGTATTGCAAGCATTCAGCTTTTTTGCCAATGCAGTTGCCTTAGCATTATCCTCCGCCATTAATAATTCGACACCAGGAGTTGCCTCACCAAGTCGACCAACAGCATTTAACCGCGGACCAAAATAAAAGCCAATCGTTTCTTCTGTAATTTTCGTTTGTTCTGTACTGGCTATGTCACACATCGCTTGTACCCATGGACTAAGTGAACGACGCATTTCTTGTATGCCCCGCTTCACGAGATAACGATTTTCGTCCACTAACGGAACCAAATCTGCTACAGTGCCAATCGCCACAAATTCGATGAGATGGCTTGGTAGTTCACCATATAGAGCATGTGCCAGCTTAAAGGCAACCCCTACTCCCGCTAACTCGCCAAATGGATATTGCCCTTCTGGTATTCGGGGATGAAGAATAATATCTGCTGGTGGTAGCTCCTCACCTGGTTCATGGTGATCTGTCACAATGACATCCATACCAAGCTCCTTCGCTACCCTTATAGGCTCAATACCAGATATGCCATTATCCACTGTAATGATTAGCTGTACACCCTCTTCATAGGCCTCCCGAAATAGGGCTTCATGCGGGCCATAGCCATGGATAAAACGATTAGGAATTTTAAAGGAGACGTCCGCGCCAAGATCTAGTAAAACATGTAACATAACAGTTGTGCTTGTCACACCATCTGCATCATAATCACCATACACTAAAATTTTCTCACCATTATCTAGTGCATGTTCAATTCGTGCTACTGCTTCCGCCATACCATGCATAAGAAATGGGTCATGGATATTTGCCTCAGTCATATTTAATAAGCTTTCTGCGTCAGCCGTTGTTTCGCAACCTCGTGCTGCTAAAATTTTTGCTGCAATCGCAGAAAGTTGTAAGTCATTTTGTAATGCTTGTACAAGTGTTGCGTCAGGACGCTCTACCTGCCATCTTTTTTTCGATAGAATCATCTTCTCACTTCCTTACGAAAGCTATTATACCGAATTTCTATAGGTTGCGCACTATCCGTTAGATTGATAGTTTTATCCGTTGCTTTTTAATTTCTATCCGTCACTTTTCCATTTCTATCCGTTACTTTTCCATATCTATCCGCCAATTACAGCGTTCTATCCATATCACTACAAAAAAAGCCTACTCTATCTAAAGAGTAGACTTCTCTAACATCCCTTTTGAGGCGGCTACTAATGCTTCCACCGTTGCCAAATCTCCTTCATGCAATGCCGTAACAATGGCACTACCGACAATTACACCATCTCCCAAAGCCCCCATCTTTTTCACTTGCTCAGGTGTTGAAATACCAAAGCCTGCAAGCACAGGGATTGGACTTGCTTGATTTAAGCTTGCAAAATGCTGTTCTAAATTATTGGCAAAACGCGATCTTGCTCCTGTGATTCCATTCACGGTCACTGCATAAACAAAGCCCTGACTAGCTGCCGCGATTCGTGCTATACGCTCTGGAGGGCTTGTTAATGAGACGAGCTGTACCACATCAATGCCATATGGATTTAGTGCTTCACGTAACAACTCACTTTCTTCCAACGGGACATCTGGTACAATTAATCCCTTCACTCCCCCAGCTACACAGGCTTGCGCAAAAGGCTTTAAGCCATATGCTAATACTGGATTGAAATAAGTCATGACTACGAGAGGCACTGTTATTTCATCTCTAAATGACGCGAGTGTTTGCAACACGCTTCTTAATGTCACACCAGCTGCGAGTGCACGTTCTCCTGCTCGTTCGATCGTTGGACCATCAGCAACAGGATCTGTAAAAGGAATCCCTACTTCAATAGCTGTTACCTTTAATTGCTGCAGTTTTAAGATAGTCGGCTTAATGGTCTCTAGCCCACCGTCACCTGCCATGATATAGGGTATAAAAGCCTTATGACCTGCAGCTTTTGCCTGTTCGATTGCTTGCTGTAAAGTCGTCATTTAACATCCCCTCCTAGTGCTGCTCGAACTGTATGAACATCTTTATCTCCTCGGCCAGATAAGCACACAACAATGACTTGATCTTTTGCCATGGTCTTAGCAAGTTTTGCCGTATAAGCAATGGCATGTGAACTTTCAAGTGCTGGCAGTATCCCTTCAGTCCGGCTTAATAATTGAAGTGCTTCTAGAGCTTCAGCATCGGTGATGGAGTCAAATTGCGCTCGACCAATATCATGTAAATAACAATGCTCAGGCCCTTTCCCTGGATAATCTAATCCAGCTGAAATAGAATGCGCTTCTTGGACAAAACCATTTTCGTCCTGTAATAAATACATGTAGGCGCCATGTAATACACCTAATTGTCCACCTGCGATGGCCGCTGCATGCTTCCCAGTTTCAAGACCACTTCCTGCTGCCTCAACACCGTATAAGGCAACTGATTCATCATCAACAAATGGATGAAACATACCGATCGCATTACTGCCGCCTCCAATACAAGCAACAACTGCATCTGGTAAACGACCCTCTTTTTGCACGATTTGCTTTCTTGTTTCTACCCCGATAACACGCTGAAAGTCTCGAACAATTTTTGGAAATGGATGAGGACCTAAGGCAGAGCCTAAAATATAGTGGGTATCCTCAACATTTGTCACCCAGTAACGTAGTGCAGCGTTCACAGCATCCTTTAATGTTTTGGAACCACTTTCCACCGATTGAACCTTTGTGCCAAGCAGCTCCATACGAAAGACATTTAACTGCTGACGTTTTATATCTTCTGCTCCCATAAAAACAACACATTCTAGATTTAATAATGCACATGCAGTAGCTGTTGCCACACCATGCTGACCTGCTCCTGTTTCAGCAACAATTTTCTTTTTGCCCATGCGTTTGGCTAGAAGTGCTTGCCCAATCGCATTATTAATTTTATGTGCACCTGTATGGTTCAAATCTTCACGCTTTAAATAAATCTTTGCTCCCTCTAGCGCCTTTGTTAAATTTTCTGCGTAATAAAGCGGTGTTTCACGTCCAACATACTCCTCTAAATAATAGGCCAGCTTCTCTATAAATGCAGGATCTAGTAATGCTTCCTCATAAGCAGCTTCTAATTCTAGCAAGGCTGTCATTAATGTTTCTGGCACAAACCGACCACCAAATTGTCCAAAACGTCCCTCTTTTGTCGGTACACTATTTGCTATTGAGATTCCCATCATCTGCTCCTCCTCTTTACTGCCTGTAAAAATGCTTGTATTTTGGTAGAATCCTTGATTCCATCTGTTTCCACACCACTTGATACATCGACCATAAAAGGACCTACATCTGTAATGGCTGCTTCAATATTGTCTACATTGAGACCACCCGCTAATAATAATTTTGCTTTAGGAATACCTACTTGCTCAAGCAGTGTCCAATCAAAAGTGTGACCACTACCGCCTTTAAACTCTGTACCAGGCGCGTCGAACAAATAATAATCTACTTGATAGTTAGCAGCTGCTTGAACGTCCTCTGTTCCTCGTATCGATAATGCCTTAATGGCAGGATAACCTTGCTCCTGAATAAATGCTGGCGTTTCCTCCCCATGATATTGCACATAATCTAAGGGCACTCGTTCAACCGCTTCCTTTAATTCAGCTGGCGTTGGATTGACAAAGACTCCTATTTTCAAAACGCCTTGTGGTACATGCTTCGCTAATTGTTGGGCCTGCTCAATGGATACACGGCGTTTACTCGGTGCAAAAACAAACCCTATCGCATCTGCACCCGCATGAACAGCTGTTTTGACATGTTCTTGTTCCTGTAGACCACAAATTTTGACCTTTGTCATACCGACGCACCCTCTTTACTTACTTGCAAATCTCGTAGTGCTTGCCCCGCATCTCCACTCCGCATTAAGGCTTCACCTACAAGGACACCACTAACCCCCATCGAGGCTACTTGCTTCGCATCTTCTCGTGTCCATATGCCACTCTCACTAATTAATACTCGATTCTCATCAAATGGAAACGTATTAGCAATTTCTTTTGTACGCTCTAGGCTTACTTCAAAGGTACGTAAATCTCGATTATTAACGCCAATTAACTTTGCATCTACTGCAAGAGCGCGTGCAAGCTCCTCACTATCATGTACTTCCACTAAAACTTCTAGGCCTAAGCCCGTTGAATAGCTATATAAATCACGTAAGGCATCGTCCGTTAAAGCAGCCACAATTAATAAAATAATGGATGCACCTGCTGCCTTGGCAAATCGAATTTGTACCCGATCGATCATAAAATCCTTACAAAGAAGGGGTGTATCGACTGCACCAGCAACTGCTGCTAAATCTTCAAAGGAGCCTTTAAAAAATTCCTTATCGGTTAAGACCGAAATAGCTGCTGCCCCTGCTCGTGCATAGATTTGTGCTTGTGCAACTGGGTCTGCCCCACCAGCTATTAACCCTTTGGAAGGCGAAGCACGCTTCATCTCAGCAATGACTTGCAGTGTATGGGCTTGTCGCAATGACTCAATTAACGAGCGACGTGGCGTATCTGTAAAGTTTGCTAAAGGGTCTGGCTGCTCTAACAAAGCGCCCACCTCAATCTTTTTTTGCTGCAAAATTTTATTGAGTATATTCATTATCCTACCTCCACTTCTTTAATTTGCTTGCTATACGTAACAACCGCCTCTAATTTTTGTTGTGCTCTCCCACTAAAAACACTTTCCTTTGCCATGGCTACACCCTCTTTGATGGTTTCCGCTTGACCATAACCAAATAAGCCGATACCAGCATTTAATACTACTGTATCTAAATAAGGACTCTGTTCCCCAGCCAATATTTTTTGCATAATCACCGCATTTTCATCTGCATTGCCACCACGGATGGCCTCTAAAGGTGCCGTTTGAAGACCAACATCTTCGGCAGTTAGAGAAAATGGAATTAAATCACCTTTATCTACTAAAACCAATGTATTTTGTCCTGCTAATGAAGCCTCGTCCAAGCCCTGTGGTCCTGAAACGACAATCGCCCGCTCACGTCCAAGCATTTGTAAGACTGAGGCATATTCCATGACAAAATTCGGACGATTAATACCTGTAAATTGTGTGGATAATGGGACCGGATTTGTTAAAGGACCAACAAGATTAAAGATTGTCGGTTTACCTAATGAACGGCGAATTTCACCAATCCTCTTTAATTTGGGATGGACATTCGGTGCATAAATAAAAGCGATCCCCTCTCTCTCTAGCAAATGAGCTGTTTGTGGGATAGAAATAGCTGTATGAATACCTAGTGCCTCTAGCACATCTGAGCTACCAGAGGAGGAAGAGATTTTACGGTTCCCATGCTTGGCAATTTTGACACCCGCTCCAGCTAACACAAAAGCAGAAGCTGTACTGATGTTAAAGGTATGAAGACCATCTCCACCTGTACCGCAATTATCCATATAGCTACCTTCTTTTACGGCTATATCAAGAGCAAAAGATCGCATAATAGTTGCTAATGCGGCTACTTCATGTGCAGTTTCTCCCTTCGCCGATAAAGCTGTTAAAAAGCTTGCTATTTCTTCTTTAGGTGTATCATCTTGAAATAACCATTGCGCTGCCTGTAACATTTCTTCGTACATGAGATGTGTTCCCTGCAGTACTTTCCTTTGTAATCGTTCCATTAGCTTTGCCCCCCATTGTTCACCAGTAACTGTAAAAATGCCTGTTCTTCCTCTTGCACTTGGTGTAAAACGTCTTGCACATTTGTATATTTGGTAACAGTTATTGTTGCTTGTAAAGTCATGCTATCCTGTTTAACTACAATAGATTTCCCTGTTAAAGCAAAATCCAAATGACCATTAAATCCAATAAAGCCAAGGGCACCAAAATTACCAGCTGTATGCGGAAGCTTCTTAGCTGAAAGTGGAGATATGGTTGCTGCTAAAACATCAAGGGCATGAAGCATTGGTAAAAGCTTTCCTTCAACCCTAGTCGTCATGTGCAGTGCCTTTTTAGACCGCTGGATACGCATTGCCTCCATGACCTGAACAGAATCTCGGAAACAAACCGACTGTAATTCTTGCTGAACAGCACTAACAAGAAGTGCATGGGATTGTCTAATGCTTTCATGGTTGTATAATTTGTGTTCATTTTCTAGGTCTTCATTTTTTGTTTCCCCTCGCGGATATGTTCCCTCTGTAGGAGTCGCAATAACTCTTTCACCTTTTACTTGAATTAGACTTTCAGGAGAAGTACCTAACACAACATGCTCCTCAAATTCTATATAATACATATAGGCTGCAGGCCTTTTTTTGCGTAGCTGCCGATACAAAGCAAACGTATCACCTTGAAAATTTGCTACATAATGATTCGGCAAAACTACCCTTGTTATATCATCATGTAAGTTAGCTTGCATTGTCTGTAAAACCTTTGCAAATGATTCATTTGTTGTAGCATCAAGCGGTTGATAACGATAAGATGCTTCGTCACTGATATGCCCGTTTACTATTTGTTGAGCCAATTCTTCCAAATCAGGTTCTTGCTTTTCTGCATCAATATTTGTATGAATCAATGTCACTTCATCTGTTTGATGATCGAAGACAATAATCGTTTCATAGACATGAAAATAAGCATCAGGCAATTCTATTTTTTTATCTACGAACATCGTTGTACCGCCAAAGCCTATATACCCAACGGCACCACCTGAAAAAGGAAATTGTGTCGTATTGGAAATACGTGGCATAAGGCGTTTAAGAAGAACAAAGAGTTCTCCTTGATGCACATATGTTTTTCCAGTTTTATAGGAAACCTCCTGAATTTCTTGGCCCACACCTTTATATGTTTTTCGTGGATTAGCCCCAATAAAGGAAAACCTTCCCGTTCCTTCATGTTGAGCAGAACTTTCCAATAAAAATTTATGTTTTCCCTGTAAACGTCTGAAAATCAAAATAGGTGTTAAAGAATCGCCATTGATCGTTTTCATTTTTGTTCTTGAACTCGTTGATTGCATAGCTATTTTGCTCCTTTTTCAAAGATTCCTTTAGCTAATGTCTAGACGAATGCTGACTGAAAATAAAAAAGCCCTCTGCAAAAAGGATTATTCCTAATTGCAGAGGACGATTATGACCGCGTTGCCACCTCATATTAGAGCATATGCTCTCACTTTTGTGCTTTTCATTATGGGTATGGTAAACCACACCTTGAAAGCACCCCTATAACGTGGGGAATTACGTTCGCTTTTTATAAGCGACTCTCATAAGTCCATTCACATAAGCTGTAAATCAGTTTACACCATCCACTGACTCTCTTTATTACGCACTTATGCTACTACTCTTATTCAACAATTTCTCAGCTATTCTCATCTAAACTCAGCTCATCTGTTCTTCGGCTGACCTCGCTCCCGAGACCTTCTACCTTGACCGAACAAAAAGTTAGCCTTAATTCTAAGCCAATCCAATACTATTGTCAATCAATTCTGACGAAAAAAGTTAATATTCCTATTTTATTTTGAAGAATTAAAAGTAGGTATATTATCCTTCTATAAAATCTTATTGGAGAATAAGATTTCCTACTATTGAAAATTCCTGGAGTATTGACCATGTAAATATATCAAGTTATAGTAATTTCAGAACATCAATTTTTCCATATAATAAAAGAAAGTAGGAAGTTTATGTCCGTTCGCAAAAAATTAAATATTGGTTTCATTTCCTTAACATGTTTACTACTTATCTCAAGCATCGTTTCATTTATTCAATTTAAAACAACACAGAATGATTTAGAAGAAGTACTCAAGCATCGGATGGTGCAAATCCAATTAACAGATAAAATCCAACAACAACTTGCGTCCCAAGGTTTATTTTTACGCTCCTATATTTTAAATAATAAGGATGAAGCAGCTAAGGCCAATTTAGAGCGCTATGAAAAGTTGTTACCTGAAACAGTTAATGAACTTTCTACTATTGTTCGATCAGATTATACAAAAAATATTATGCAGCAAATCACGGAATTGCAAAAAGAGTTACTTTCAAATTCACAGAAAGCTATACAAGCGTTTAATAGTGGCAACACGAATCTAGCACTCTCTATCATCAATAACGATGTGACAAAATACAATAAAGACATTTTTAAGTTAACAACGGAATTATTAGCTTATCACGATGAACAGCTTCAAAAGGTTGACCAATCTGTTAATCAAACCGTTTCACGAGCTATTGTCATTGCTATTAGCCTTCTAATTGCTAGTACCATTATCGGTTTATATTTTATGCATTTTGTCAAAAACTCCATTGTTCTACCACTACGTAAGGCCATCGGAGCAGCAGATACATTAGCACAAGGTGATTTAACAATCGCTAAGCTTGACCATCAATCAAAGGATGAGATCGGTACACTTGCAGATGCAGTCAATACATTAAAACAAAATCTAGCTGGTTTAATGACAAACATTCAAGATAGTGCATCCCATTTATCGGCTGTCTCAGAAGAGCTTTCTGCTAGTACAGAGGAAGTAACGGCAACCTCTGATAATATTGCGCAAAGAATTCAAGATAATGTAACACATATCACTTCTTCTGCTAGTGCCTCTCAGCAAAGTGCTGTGGCAATGGATGAAACCGCATCAGGTGTCCAACGCATCGCGGAGGCGACACAAAGCCTTCATCACAATGCTGAAAATCTGACTCAGCTTGCCCATACAGGTGGTGCAACGATTGCAACCGCAAAAGAACAGATGGATTTAATTGCACTCACAACTTCTGACATTGCAACACTAACGCAAAAACTAAGTAAGCAATCAGAAGAAATTGGACAAATTACAACAGTGATTACAGCTATCTCAGAACAAACAAATTTACTGGCACTGAATGCTGCCATTGAAGCAGCAAGAGCTGGAGAACACGGGAAAGGCTTTGCAGTTGTAGCGGATGAGGTACGAAAACTTGCTGAGGAATCAAATCAATCTGCCAATCAAATCGTTGCTATTACAAAAGAAATTCTAACAGATACGCAAAATGTTGCAGCATCAGTAGACAATGGTTTAGCCTCTGTAAAGGATGGTGTAGCCAAAATTCATGAGGCTGGAGATGCTTTCTATTCCATCACCTCTGCAGTTGCAGCATTCACAGAGCAAATTGAAGAAATTTCTGCCACATCTGAAGAAATCTCTGCCAGTGCTGAGCAGGTTGCTGCCTCTGTCACGGAAATCGCTAATGTCTCTCATCAATCAGCAACTAATTCTCAAATGATTGCAGAATCCGTTGACGAGCAAGTTGCGACGATGCAGCAAGTAAATACTGTTGCAGAAGAATTAAGTGAAAATGCGCAACAGCTACAAGGCTTAATTCAGCAATTTAAATTGTAAATACTATATGAAAAATCTGCTGCTTTTTATAAAAGGTAGCAGATTTTTTGCATAAAAAAAGCAGAGAGTAGAAAACCATTCGTTTTCCATTCCCTGCTCACTAGATTATACAGTAGGTTCGTCTGTACCCCATTGTTTTTTCTCTTTTTTGCGTAGCTTTCCATCTGATTTTTTCATTTCACGAATTTTTAATGAATACCAGATTTGAGCTGCGATACAGATTGAAGAATACATACCTGTAATCAAACCAATCAATAACGCGATTGAGAAGTTTTGAATAGATGGTGCACCAAAAATTAATAGGGCTACAACAACGATAATAACCGTTAATACTGTATTAACCGAACGACCCATTGTTTGGCGTAGCGATTTATTCACGATATTCGCCAATACTTCACGGTCATTAATTGTATCATAACGATCTAAGTTTTCACGCATACGGTCAAAGGTAACGATCGTATCATTGATGGAATAACCAACAATTGTTAATACAGCCGCAATAAACGTAATATCTACCTCTAAACGCATGAAGCTGAAGACGGCAACGATTAAGAATACATCATGCAATAATGAAACAATTGCACCAATACCCATGCGCCATTCAAAGCGAACTGCCACATAAATGATAATCCCTATTGCTGCAAGAGATAAAGCCTTAATCGCATTTTTTACAAGTTCCTTACCAACTGTAGGTGAAACAGTACTTACAGCTGGTTCATGACCATATTTTTCGCCAGCTTCTTTTTTAAATTTTAAAATTTCTGCTTGTGTAAGGTCATCTTTATAGCGAATGACTGCTGTATTACTTTTCTCACCAGAGAGTATGATATCTTCTGATGAAAAATCAATGCTATCTAGATATTTGGATACTTCTTCTTTTGTTAATGTTTGGTCAGATTCAATTTGGACACGAGTACCGCTTGAGAAATCAATGCCTAGGTTTAGGCGGAAAATACCAATAACCACTAAACCAGCCACTAAAATGGCTAAAGAGAACATATAGAATTTCTTACGGTTGTGAACAAAGTCAAATCGATCGAATTTCGTTGATAAATCTAATGTACCAATATTTTCATCAAGACTATGCTGTTTTGATTTTGCGATACCAAACCATGCTGGATTGTTGAAATACCCACTGTTAACAAGTAGTCCTAATAGGACACGTGAACCCCATACAGCTGTTAAGAAGCTCAATAAAATACTAATAATTAATGTTGTAGCAAATCCTTTAACAGAGCTTGTTCCCCATTGGAACAATACTGCTGCAGCTAATAAAGTTGTCAACTGTGCATCGACAATGGCTGATAAAGATTGTTTAGATCCAATTTGGAAGGCTTGTTTAGCGGAATAGCCCACTCGCAGCTCTTCACGTATACGTTCTGCCGCTAAAATATTGGCATCTACTGCCATCCCTATACCAAGGACAATGGCTGCAATACCTGGTAGCGTTAATACCGCATTAATCCAGTCAAAGACCACTAATACTAGGAATGTAAACACAACCAGTGTAATGATGGAAATAAAGCCTGGTAAACGATAGTAGAATAGCATAAATAAGAAAATAACTACTACGCCGACAATACCAGCAAAAATAGTACTTTTCAGTGCAGCATCACCAAACTGAGCACCAACAGATGTTGAATAAATTTCATCTAGCTTTACAGGCAATGCCCCAGCATTTAAAATATCTGCTAAATTTTTAGTTTCTTCAACAGAGAAATTACCGCTAATCATAACATCTGTTGTATTTAACGTTTGACTAACTGTTGCTGCAGATGCATAGCGAGGCTTTGCTTTTTGTGATTCCGCTTTATAGGAATCGACACCCTCTTCAAAGTCTAACCATACAACCAGTAAATTTTGACCTGCGGGTTTTGCCGCAATTTTACTTGTGATGTCAGCAAATTTTTTCGCATCTTTTAAAGTTAAGGATACAATCGGACGATTTTGTTGGTCAAAAGAGCCTTTAGCACCGTTGGCTTTCAAATCGTCTCCATCTAATAATAAATTATCATCCACATCACGGAATGTTAAATTCGCAGAAGTAGACAATAACTTACGTGCCGATTCCTGATCCTCAACACCAGCTAATTGCACACGAATACGATTTTTGTCCTCAACCTGAATACTCGGTTCACTAACCCCCATCGTATTTACACGTTCACCAAGTGCAGTGGATGTTGCTGTGACAATTTCTGGTGTAATTTTTTGTCCTTCTTTTAATTCATTTACCTCGTAAAGCACTTCAAACCCGCCCTGTAAGTCAAGACCAAGCTTGATGTCCTTTAAGACGCCGTTTACAGTCGTACTAATACCTGCTGCCAATAGCACGATAATCAGTAGGAATGCAACTATACGACTTTTTAGTTTCATCAATAAATCCTCCTCGAATTGGTGTAAGGGCTGTCCTTACACGCCAAACAAGTAACTAGCAATACCTTTTGAAACGTTTAATCCTCCTTTTCATTTAGAATCGTGTTACCTGTGCTTCAAAAAAGGTTGCTTTACTTATTTCAATCGTTCATAACGCGCAAGTTTATCTTTGTATTATTAGGTACTAGCCTTCTAAATGTCAATAAAAGCATAGAAGACTTATGTAAGTAAGAACTTATTCAAAATAAAAAAAGCGCAACACACTTATTATGAAACAGGTTGCGCTTGGTGTCAATTCAACACGTATAGGATTCTTTGAATTATTGTAAAATTTGACACATCATTTTACGTTCTGACTGGACCAAGCAGTAATTGTAACTCTTCTGTATTGACTTCTCCAAACCAATTATTACTTTGTAAAAACTCTACTTGATTAAATGAGACGATATCAGATGGTGATACGGAAAAAATAGTAGAAATGACTTCATGTAAACGTAGTTGTTCAATTTTCTTTTTACGCCATTTTTTTTCAATACAGTAGCGCCAGAGTTCTTCTGCTGTAATAGCATTGTATTGATAATGATGGAACTCTGCTATCTTACTATCAATTGCCGGACGAATCTTTTCAAATAGTTGCTCATATTGCATACTCATTTTGAATCATCTCCAATCAAAGTCGTAACGTAAGACATGCTTGCATACAAATAGTGTAAATGAATTTTTGCGGCTTGAGAAGGGACGGATGGCATGAGTTCTTTTGTACGAGGTACATTATTTTTAATGTTTGTGATTTTTTTATCTAAACTTTTTGGCTTCTTCTATAGAATGCAATTTATGCGAATTGCTGGTGAAGAGGCTGTCGGTATTTATATGACCGTCTATCCAGCATTTATTTTCTTCATCTCACTTATTCAACTAGGACTACCTATCGCTGTGGCTAAAATAGTGGCTGAATTACTAGCAAAAAATAAACGTGAAAACATCTTTGGTGTCATGCGTACAGCCATTCTTTGGTCATTCATTGGCATGATCGTTTTTATGCCACTCGTTGCATTAACAATACCATATATTTCAACAACGCTATTACATAATGAACAGACAACATTTACACTATGGATTGCACTCTTTGCTGTACCAGTATCAGTTGGATCTGGCTTATTACGTGCTTATTTACAAGGTGTCGCTAAAATTACACCGACTGCTTGGGCACAAATGATCGAACAAATTGTACGTATTAGCTTCATTACTTTAATGCTTCCTTATGTGGCTAATTACAATAATGCCGCTGTAACAGCTGCTGCGGCAATGGGTATTACGCTTCTTGCTGAAGTTGTAGCATTCTTATATTTATGGCTACATTATATTGTCTCGAAAAAGAAATTACTGACACGAAAAACTAAAATTGAAGGGTATCCTGCATCACCAATGTTGCGTGTTGCCCTTCCCTCTGCTGGCAGTAAGCTTTTTGGCTCTTTCACTTGGTTTTTAGAGCCGATTATCTTTTTAAAAGCCTTGACTGTAGCCGGTTTAACCGCTTCTGCTGCCACTATTTTATACGGTGTCATCTCAGGTGTTTTGGTGCCATTATTATTATTTCCTGCGTTTGTATCAACAGCCTTATCGATTGTGCTCATTCCAGCGGTTAGTGATGCCGTCGCTCGTCAGCACATCCCCCTATTGCAGGAAAGAATTTCGGTGTCCCTAAGATTGTCTTCCCTAGTGGGTTGCTTTGCTGCTACGTATTTCTTTGTGCACGGTGATGAATTAGCTATGAAGCTTTTCCATTTAGAAGAAAATCGTGGGTACGTTAAAATTTTAGCACCTATTTTTTATTTTTATTATATTCAAAGCCCTCTACATTCCATCTTACAGGCGATTGGTGAGGCAAGAGCTGCCATGATGAACTCCATCTATGGTGGACTAGGTAAACTATTTGTGATGTTTGTACTTGCCTCTCAGCCAGGTATCCAGGAAAAAGGAGCTGTTGTAGCCATTGGCTTTGGGGTTTTACTAACGTCCTTCTTGCATATTGCAACAGTTAGACAACGAAAAAACCTGCGTGCAGGCTTCAGAATGTTTGTCGTACCATATAGTTGCTTTATTGCCGTTTGCGTCGCCCAGTATTTCCTTATTCCCTTATTATCACTACCATTTATTTTAAGTAGTGGTGTCACATTATTTTTACTATTTACCTTTTTATTATTTACCAATCAGTTGCGCATTACAGATTTCCGTTACATCAAAAAATTGGCGAAGAAAGTTTAAGATTCCTTTAATTGGATATGCAGTTTACTGTCTTCCCAAATACAAAAAAATACCGTTTCACTGTCAGTAATATTATTTTTCGCTAGCTCACCCATTAGCCAATCTACATCTTTATGCATGGTAAATAGATGTCTTTCTTGAATATCACCGTCGATAATCAATGGATACACAAAGGCTTTTTCATCTTTTTTAAAGACAGAAAGATTGCCTGAAGGCTCTAAATACGCAAAGGCTACATCTGTCACAGATGCGATTCCGTTTTCTCGTAATTGCTGACATAAATCATCTAAATTATAGCGGTGTTTTCTCATCTCACTCTCTAAAATAACACCGTCTTTTACTAATAAAGCAGGGTCACCATCTACTAGGTCACGTATTTTTTTGAACTTTAAAGACAAAAAGGCACTTAAAATTTGAATAAAGAGCAAAATAATGATAGGTAGTATGGCATTAAAGAGAGGATTTTTATAATCGTCTAGGGCAAAGGCTGCCACTTCTGCAATTAATACAAAAACGACTAAATCGATGACAGATAATTCACCCACTTCTCGTTTACCCATTAAACGGAAAACGATGATGATAAACACATACAAAAAGCAAGTTCTAAAAATAATATGGTAATATTCTTCCATAAAAAACACCCCCATACTATCAAGGTGACCTTACTTATTGTTTTTTATACAATTTACAAGGAATAGTCCCAAATAGTTCGTACACACTAACAAGGAGCTAGATGCTTACCACTATAAAATGCAAACAAGGTGAGAACATGACAAGGAAAATAATTGTTTTCGTTTTTGTTTATATCCTTTTTCTTATTAGGCCTTATCCTATTTACGGGTATCAAGAACAAGAAATACCTATTCTTATGTACCATCATTTAGAGGACAATATAAACAATAATACAGTTATTTCACCCGAGAACTTCGAAGGCCAAATGAAATTACTTAAAATGGAAGGCTACCAGGCCATTTCTGTTCAGCAATTATATGATTACTTAAACGACCAAGCGCCGTTACCTCCAAAGCCTGTTTTAATTACCTTTGACGATGGGTATTTTAGTAATTATGAAAAAGCTTACCCGATATTGAAAAAATATAATATGCATGCAGAAATCTTTGTTATTGCAAGCCGAATCCTAGAGAAGAATGGTAACAATTATTATCCAAATGAAACAGTAAAGATGAGTTGGGATCAATTGAAGGAAATGAAGGATTATATTACAATCCAGAGTCATACTTGGAATTTACATTATAAATTACCTTCAAAAAGCGGTAAACCTATTGGCGCTGTATTTGGCCCTAGTTTTGTGAATGGGCAACTAGAGAGTCAGGCTGAGTATGAAGAAAGGGTAAGAAATGATTTTATTCATTCAAGAAAACGAATCAAAGAAAAGTTAGGGTATGAGCCAATAGCAATAAGCTATCCTTATGGGATTTATTCACCCTCCACCATCAAATTAGCCAAGGAAGCTGGTTTTAAGATGGCCTTTGTCATACAAAATAAGCATGTGAAAAAGGGCGATTCCATATTTACGTTAAGTAGAATCACTATTAATGGCAATGATACTGGTGAGGCATTTATTCAAAAATTAAAAACTGCCAAAAACACGTAAGCACAGCCAGCCAATATTGTATAAAAAAGGCCTACAATATAGCTATTGCCTATTGTAAGCCTTTTCTTCTGTATTACTGATTGTCATTGACAATTCGTCCAATTGCTTGACGGTCAAATTTCACTCGTACATTGTCAGCAATTTTTAATGTCACTGCTGTGTCTTCAATTGCATCAATAACGCCGTGTAAACCACCAATTGTAATGACTTTATCTCCACGTTGCAAACTACTTTGCATATTTTGTGTTTCCTGCTGTCTTTTTTTAGCTGGACGGATTAAGATAAACCACATTGCAACGAACATTAATAATATTGGTGCTAATCCTAATAATTGATCCATAATAGCATCTTGCCCCCTTTCCAAATCTCACTTTTTTAGTATAGACTATTCCACCATTAAAAAGCGATGGACAAGCCCAAAAATTTTCTCAATTACTAATATTTTTTCTATGATTGACAATATTTTGCTAGAAATATTCACTTTTTACAAAGTTTTGAATGATTTGCAAAACTATTGCTATTGATGATGGGACATTAGGGGATGCCTAATGTCCTTTTTTAATTATGCGCATGTAATAATCCGTCTAGATTAAAAGTTTTTTGCATCTGGCCCATTAAAGCCGTACTTTTCAAAGAACTCTTCACGGAAATCACCAAGACGATCTTGACGAATTGCCTCACGTACTTGCTCCATCAATTTTAATAGGAAGTGTAGATTATGATAAGATGTTAAACGAATACCGAACGTTTCTTCCGTGCGAATAAGGTGACGAACATAGGCACGGGAATAATTTTTACATGTATAGCAATCACAGTTCGGATCAATTGGACCAAAGTCACGTGCATATTTTGCATTTTTCACCACAAGACGTCCTTCTGATGTCATCAGTGTTCCATTACGTGCAATACGTGTTGGCAATACACAGTCAAACATATCAATACCACGAATTGCCCCGTCAATTAAAGAATCTGGTGAGCCTACACCCATTAAATAACGTGGTTTATTTTCAGGCATCATTGGCGTAGTAAATTCTAAAACGCGGTTCATCACATCTTTCGGTTCTCCAACAGATAATCCACCAATGGCATAGCCTGGGAAATCTAGTTCTACTAACGCTTCTGCTGAGCGACGGCGTAAATCCTCGTACTCTCCGCCTTGAATAATCCCAAATAAACCTTGCTCTTCTGGACGCTGATGTGCTTCCTTACAGCGTTTTGCCCAACGAGTTGTACGATCAACTGATTGCAGCATATAGTCATGTGTCGCAGGATATGGTGGACATTCATCAAAGGCCATCATAATATCAGAGCCTAAATCATTTTGAATTTCCATTGCCTTTTCTGGGCTCAAAAATAATTTATCTCCATTGAGGTGATTACGGAAATGAACACCTTCCTCCTCAATTTTTCGGAATTGACTAAGTGAAAATACTTGGAAACCACCTGAATCCGTTAAAATTGGACGATCCCAGTTCATAAATTTATGAAGTCCGCCTGCTTCTTTGACAATATCATTACCAGGACGTAGCCATAAATGGTACGTATTGGACAAAATAATACCGGCATTCATCTCTTTTAATTCTTCTGGCGACATGGTCTTAACCGTTGCTTGTGTGCCAACAGGCATAAATGCGGGTGTTTCAAAGGAGCCGTGCGGTGTATGGACGATGCCAAGGCGTGCTCCTGTTTGTTTACATGTATGAAGTAGTTCATATCGAATTGCTGGTTGTGTCATAAAATAAATAATCCTCTCTTATCTGAAGTAAAAACAGTACTCCGATTTTATCCCTATTATTTTTTTGGACGTATAAACATAGCATCACCAAAACTAAAGAAGCGATATCTTTCCTCTACGGCTTGCTGATAAGCACTTAAAATGGTCTCTCGAGTGGCTAGCGTACTAACAAGCATGACCAATGTTGATTTTGGTAAATGGAAGTTTGTGATTAACCCATCTACCACCGTAAAATTGTAGCCTGGATAAATGAAAATAGACGTCCAACCTTGTTCTGCTCGCACTTCTCCCCCATATTTAGAACCAATTGTCTCTAATGTGCGAGTAGAGGTTGTCCCAACAGCTATTACCTTGCCACCATTACGTTTTACTCGATTAATCGTATCTGCTGCTTGTTCTGTAACACTATAGAATTCCGCATGCATTTCATGATTCTCAATCGAGTCAACACTAACGGGACGGAAAGTGCCGAGACCTACATGTAGCGTAATAAAAACAACATCTACGCCTTTAGCCTTCACTTGTGCTAATAGCTCCTCTGTAAAATGCAGTCCTGCTGTAGGCGCTGCAGCCGAACCACGCTCTTTCGCATAAACGGTTTGATAACGATCTTTATCCTCTAGTTTTTCCCGAATATATGGAGGTAATGGCATTTCACCAAGCTGCTCTAATATTTCATAAAAGATACCATCATACTGAAATTCAAATGTACGTCCGCCATGTTCAAGCTCACCTGTGCAAGTAGCTGTTAATAAACCATCTCCAAATGTGATGACTGTTCCTACCTTTACACGCTTTGCTGGTTTTACAAGTGTTTCCCACTCATCTGTACCAGCCAATTGCTTCAATAGCAATACTTCTATATGTGCACCTGTTTCTTCTTTTACACCCATTAAACGAGCAGGTAAGACTCTTGTATCATTTAGTACAAGACAGTCTCCAGCATGTAGCTCCTCTAGTACATGGGCAAAATGGTGGTGCTCCACTTTATTTGAGCCTGGTGTTACGACCATTAATCGACTCGCTGTACGATCGACTAATGGTGTTTGGGCAATAAGCTCCTCTGGTAATTCAAAATCAAAATCTTCTACACGCATGAAAAAAACTTCCTTCTTTATGTTTGTTGGGGATACTCATATCCAAAATGTTCGTAGGCTAAATGTGTGGCTACTCTTCCTCTCGGTGTACGTTGGATAAGGCCAATTTGCATCAAATAAGGCTCGTATACATCTTCTATCGTAACCCGTTCCTCACCAATCGATGCAGCAAGCGTATCTAAGCCTACTGGACCTCCTCGGAATCGCTCAATCATATTAGTTACAAGTTTATGATCAATATGATCAAGCCCTCTAGGATCTACTTGTAGCAGCTCTAATGCTTGCTGTGCAAGGCCCTCCGTTATCATACCATCTCCAAGCACCTGTGCATAATCTCGCACTCGTTTCAATAAACGATTGGCAATACGGGGTGTTCCACGTGAGCGTCTCGCCATTTCCATTGCTGCTACTTGCTCAATTTGCACCTCAAATAAATGAGCACTTCTGACAACAATTTCAGCAAGTGATTGGTCATCGTAATATTCTAGGCGCAGCAACACACCAAAGCGATCTCTTAGAGGAGCTGATAAGGCACCCGCTCTTGTTGTTGCACCTACAAGGGTAAAGGGAGGTAAATCAAGTCGTACAGAACGTGCTTCAGGACCCTTCCCTACCACAATATCTAAACAGAAGTCTTCCATTGCTGGATATAATACTTCTTCAATAGCACGGGGAAGTCGATGAATTTCATCAATAAATAAAACATCCCCAGGCTCTAGTGAACTTAAAATAGCTGCCAAATCTCCTGGACGCTCAATCGCAGGGCCACTTGTCATGCGTACATTGACATTCATCTCATTCGCGATAACAGCAGCTAAGGTCGTTTTACCAAGTCCTGGAGGTCCGTATAACAACACATGATCTAAACTTTCTTGGCGAAGCTTTGCTGCTTCAATGAATATTTGTAAGTTTTCCTTTACTTTATGTTGCCCAATATACTGTGCTAATTTTTGAGGACGTAAAGATAACTCAAACTGCTCATCATAGCTACCTGCCTCACTTGCCATCATACGTTCAGACATGTACCTTCCCTCCTTTCCTTATTTTAGTTTTAGCAGTAGTTGCAATGCTTGTTTCATAAAGGCATCTGTCGTTTCTAGTTTGTCGTTATCTTCTAGCTGTGGTTTAATTTTTTCGAGCTCTTTTTCAGAATAGCCAAGTGCCATTAAGGCAAGTAAGGCTTCTTCTAATTCATGTTTATAAGCATTCACACCAAACAAAGGTAACTCATCTTCTGCACTAGGTAACTCCAGTGTATCTAATAATGAACCAAGCTTGCCTTTCAAGTCGAGGATCATTTGACGTGCTGTTTTTTTACCAACTCCGGGGAACTTCACTAAAAATGCTTCGTCCTCCCGTTCAATTGCGCTAATAACCTGCTGTGGATTCCCTGTCGCTAAAATAGCTAATGCGCCCTTTGGTCCTATACCCGACACTAAAATAAGCTTACGGAATAACTCACGCTGATCTAAATTAGGGAAACCATATAAAACTTGTGCATCCTCTCGCACATGCAAATGAACATATATCTGTTGTTCAAGGGCAGATGTCCGAAAAGCAAACGGATTGGGCGTATTAAGTTGCCAACCAATCCCTTGTTGTTCTAGCACAATAAATTCAGGCGTAATACGAGTAATTTGTCCTTTTAAATAATCATACATCTATAATCCCTCACAATCATCGTCTTCGATTATAGCATATAGCGAACGAATGCTCGACAAAAAGTAGCGGCGAAACGCCGTTCGCAGACAAAAATGACCGCCAATTGACGGTCATTTCTTGACAAATCTATCAATATCGTACCACAGTTTTGGCCAATAGGTGAGGGCTCGTTTTGTAAATGGCACTAAATAATCTAAAAATACTAGCTGCTGCTCGAGTGGTAAATCTATAGCAAACAGCCATTCTCGTAATAACTCATTCGGATATTTCAAGCGATGAAGCTTTCTTTTATCTAGTCTTTTCAGCTCAGGTAACTCTGCAAAAATCTTTCCAAGATCATAATCTACAGCAGGCAACACACGATGTAACCATAAAATATACTCGTCATCCGCTTCACCAAGGTGTGCTAAATCAAAATCAATTAAACGTAATTGTCCATCAGAGCACCATAAAAAATTATGATGGACTACATCCCCATGCAATAGCGTAATCTCTTTTTCAGGTGCATCTTCCAATGCAATCAATTGTAATGATTTATCACTATAATGCAGTATTTGATCAATTTCTTCTTTTGTTAAAAATGTTCGAAATTCATTTCTTCTACTTTTAAAACGCATATGACGCATTTGCCATTTTAAAAGCTGTGAGTAGGTATGCAAGCCTGGCATTCGCTGCCAAGCAATTTTTTTATGTGTGTCGTGTAAAGCAATTAATAGTCTTAGAGATTCCTTACGATCTTTTTTATGTGCGAAGTTAGCACCGTGGCTTCCTTCTTGCCACATTTGCACAATTAACTGCTCATCATCGCTCTGAACTAAAGGTAAGATCAACGAGGGTTCCATACGTCCTAATTGGCGATGAATGGTTTTTACCTTCTCTGCAATTTCCACTTGCTTTGCACGTTTGACAAAATAATTTTTCGATTGATACTTATATTTCCAAATATTTGGCTTTACTTCTTCTACAATATACGCTTTTTCACCATCGATAAGGCGTCATCCCGCCTGGGAAATAATGCGGTGACATCCAAGGACCTGCTGCTGATGGGCATGGTGGTGGACAATGTGTCGGACATGGTGGTGGCGGGCAATGACAAGGGTCCATTTGCCAATTTGGCATCATCATTGGTTGTGTGCCACAGCCACAAGATTGACCCATGTTCATATCAGGCATCATCATTGGTTGTGTTCCACAACCACAGGATTGCCCCATATTCATATCAGGCATCATATCCATTTGTGGCTTTTGTTGATCTTGCGTATGGAAGAATGGTGATGTGGACTCTAAAAAGTCTTCCATTCCACCTACTTTATGATCTGGCATGTCATAGGACATTGGCTGCTGTGGCATCGTATAATGCTCGACCTGCGGCTGCATTGGCATTGGCCACCACATCTGATGATAGATTGGCTGATGGCAACTTGAACAATGTGGTACGGCAGGCATTTGTGGCATGATATGCATTGGTGGATGTGGTGCTGGTTGTGGCGGTACAATTGGCGGCGGTGGTGGCATTGGTCGCTGTACCTCTTTTCTAGGACTTTCCTTCGGTGCCTCCTTATGCACTTGTGTTTCCTTTTTCGGCATTTCTTTATGTGAATCTCTATGCGGCTCTTTGTTTATTTTTTCAGGCAATATAATTTCCATGCCTGGAACAATATAATCTGGGTTGGCAAGATGGACATTGAGCCGCTTCAAATCTTCAAACGAAATGCCGTACTCCTTCGCAATCTTCCACAATGTATCTCCCTTTTGAACAATATGAATACGCAATTTTTTCCTCCCTTCCTCTCTACGTATCATATGTTCAATGTTTCATTTGGATACAAAAATTTCAGCAAGTTCGAAAAGCTTCATGGTACACTAATTCATAAGGAATACGGATTCCTTTATTACGAGCAGGGGTGATCTCTTATGAAAAAAATGTTAGGCGAAGAACGCCGACTGCAACTATTAGCGCAATTAAAAAAAAATAAAGCACCTATAACTGGGACAGACTTAGCTAAGTTCGCCAATGTTTCTAGACAAGTAATCGTCAATGATATGACTTTATTAAAGGCAAGAAATGAGCCTATTATTGCCACAAGCCAGGGCTATCTTTATATGCATCAAGAACAAATACAGCAAACCGTTGAACGAACATTCCCTTGCTTGCATACATCAGAGCAGACAGAAGATGAATTAATGACGATTGTAGACTGTGGTGGAACCGTCAAAAATGTCATTGTTGAACATCCGATATATGGTGAACTGACAGCCTCAATCATGGTATCCAACCGCCATGAAGTGAAACAATTTATCGAACGTGTAAATGCAACACAGGCCAATTATTTATCTGCTCTCACTGGTGGCATTCATTTACATGTCATCACAGCACCCTCTGTTGAAGTTTTAACATTAATTGAGCGAGCTTTACAAAAAAAGGGTTACTTAGTGACAGATCAATGAATAGCAAAAGCACCGTCTGAAAATTAATTTCAAACGGTGCTTTCTGTTTTTAATGCGGGTATTGTGTCGTTAAGCATGGGTATTTCTCTTTTCACCGCAGCTATTGCTCCCTTAAAGGCGGCAATTTCCCTATCAGGATAGAAATCTTTGTCGTTGATCGGGCGTAGGCAATAGGCATTCACTTTTTTTCCCAAACAAACGATAGCGTTGCTTTGCAAATAAGCGATACAACGCATTGCGAATAAATGGTGGTACAAGGATGAGGGCATAGAAGCAAGGCCACAATCCATCAAATTTACGGCATATGTTTAACGCAGCTGTAGATTCAACAGACACTTTCCCTTGTTCAATAAGAATTACACTATCTATATTCTTTGGTATATGATATTGAGCGAGAAGCGATTGACCAATCTCGCTTTGCAACGATGCAAATTGAAAATAGCCAGCTTGATCATGTTTGATGATAAATTGAACAGTGCTATCACAAAAATTACATACACCATCAAATAAAATAATCCCACCCATTACAATCCCTCCACTTTTAAGTTATTATGCTTCGTCTGATGTTACATACGTAAAATAGGTACCCAATGACTTTACTTTGCAGCCTAGCGCAGCTAATTCTTCCATTGCACCACGCATCATTGGTTCCTTTTCATCTGCTAATACATCAATCATAAAGAAATAATCGCCTAAACCTGTTTTTAATGGACGTGATTCGATTTTACTTAAATTCAGCTGACGCCATGCAAAAACAGAAAGCACCTGATGTAAAGCACCTGAACGATCTGTTGGTAGGGTAATCATAAACGTTGTTTTTGCTTGCCCGTCTGACAGTTCTTGTGGCAACCGTTTATTTTGCTTAGAAAGTACAAAGAAACGTGTATGATTAAAATGGAAATCATGGATATTTTGCTCAACTATTTCAAGGCCATACTTTTCCGCTGCTGCTGCATTGCCGACTGCTGCTATACACTCTTGTGGATTCTCTGATACATATTTTGCTGCTGCTGCAGTTGAAGTTGTTTGATGTAATGGTACATGGCTAAAACGATAAAATAAATATTTATGACATTGAGCTAGTGCGTGCGGATGAGAATAAACGCCTTCGATTGACTGCCAATGATCCTTTTGCGCTTTATTGACCATTAAATGCTGCTGAATTTTCAGCAATAACTCTCCAGTCACATAAAGTGTTGCCTCATGGAATAAGTAATCTAATGTTAATGATACAGAGCCCTCAAGAGCATTTTCTAGTGGCACGACAGCTAAATCTACCTTCCCCTCTGCAACAGCCTCTATACATTCTGGAATTGTTGCACACGGTACAAGCCACTCATTTGGAAAAGTAGCCTTTGTTGCTAAGTATGTAAATGATGCTTCTGGTCCTAAATAGGCGATTCGATTTTCCCATTGTTGCTTTGTCATTGCAAATACCTCCTTTATGGCACAATAAGGAGCAGTCCCTCGTGATGAATCTCTTTTGGGACAGCTCCTTATTTGAGCTTTGTTATCGTATCTTTACCCATTGGGCTTATACAACACGATGTTTGTCATTTTGTCAAAAATTAAAGGATTGAACACTCACTGTGATTATAATGCTCCAGAACTAATCACTTCCGCAGATTCTACAAAATCTAAGCGTTTTAATTGCTGGATAAGATCATCAAGATCACAGGTCATGCTTGTTACATCTAATGACAATGTAACATTTGCACGTCCCTGAATAGGGATGGTTTGATGAATCGTTAAGACATTACAATGTGTAATTGTCACAGTTTCTAAAAGCTTGGCAAGTGTTCCTTTTCTATCTTGAAGCTGTAAAAAGACTGTTAAAATGCGTTCCTGCACAATTGAATGAAAAGGAAAAACCGCATCACGATATTTGTAAAACGCACTTCGCGATAAATCCACCTGCTTTACCGCATCCCAAATGGAAGATACTGAACCACTTGATAGTAAGTGTTTCGCCTCCAAAGTTTTTTGCATTGCATCCGTTAAAACATCCTCACGAACTAAATAATATCGCTGATTCGCAACATTCTTCATACGCTTCCCCCTAAAACTCATGTCTTAATCGACAAATTCAAATTCAAACTCTTGTAGGCGTACTGTATCGCCATCCTGTGCTCCACGCTCACGTAGAGCCTCATCCACACCCATTGCACGCAATTGACGAGCAAAACGACGTATACCATCTTCACGGCTGAAGTCTGTCATTTTAAATAAACGCTCAATTGCATAACCACTAATAATAAATGTACCGTCATCATCACGTGTGATTTCGAAATCTTCACCTTTTGCCTCATGCTTGTACATTACGGTTGCGTCTGATTGCTCCTCTAGATCATCATATAGCGGGAATTCAGGCGTTACTTCTAATAGATCCGCAATGGCAAACAGAAGCTCTTTTAATCCTTGACGTGAAACAGCAGAAATTGGGAAAATTTGTACATCTTCTCCTACCTTCTGACGGAATGCTGTTAAGTTCTCTTCTGCTTCTGGCATATCCATTTTATTGGCTACTATAATTTGTGGACGCTCTGTTAAACGAAGATTATATTGTTTTAGCTCTTCATTAATTGTTAAATAATCTTCATATGGATCTCGACCTTCCATCCCTGACATATCAATGACATGAACGATTACACGTGTACGTTCGATATGTCGTAAAAATTGGTGACCTAATCCAACTCCTTGATGTGCTCCTTCAATAAGCCCAGGTAAATCAGCCATCGCAAAGCTTCGATGATCATCCGTTTCAATCATGCCTAAGTTCGGTACAATTGTTGTGAAATGATAAGCACCAATTTTTGGCTTAGCTGCGGAAACAACAGATAAAAGTGTTGATTTACCAACACTTGGGAAACCAACTAACCCTACATCTGCTAATACTTTTAACTCTAATATAACATTTAATTCTTGTCCTGGCTCACCTTTTTCAGAAAGTTCTGGCGCCGGGTTGGCAGGTGTAGCAAAGCGAGAATTACCTCGTCCACCTCGGCCTGCTTTCGCAATAACTGCTCTTTGCCCATGCTCGACTAAGTCAGCAATAACGGCATTTGTTTCTTCATTCATAACCACTGTGCCTGGTGGTACTTTAACAATTAAATCCTCCGCATTTTTACCATGCATGCCTTTACTCATCCCATGCTCGCCACGAGGTGCTTTAAAATGGCGTTTATAGCGGAAATCCATTAATGTACGTAAGCCCTCTTCTACTTCAAATACGACGTTACCGCCATGTCCGCCATCTCCACCAGCTGGACCACCATTGGGTACATATTTTTCTCGACGAAAGGCAACCATACCATCTCCGCCGTCGCCACCTTTAACATAAATCTTTACGTGATCGACAAACATTTAATTCACTCCCTATTTGCACTCAAGACATATTGCCAGCGTGTAGTTGTCTGCTCAATTGTTTGAATGTCGAATTGTTTCAAACCTTTTTCGGTGAATGCATCAGCACTCCATAACCCATTTAGCGTGAATGTCACGGCAAATGTATGATCGTCAACACGTACATCAAGCGTTAGGATCTGCTCTGTAAATGGATCTAATGTATCATAAACATGCATAACTGTTTTGTTTAAATAATCTACAACTTCCTGATCAATATCATTGGTCACAGGCTTTTTTATCTCACCGTTTAGCTTCCATGCTAATGATGGGTAACGCCATCCTGCTGTTTGAAGCCATTCAATTGTTTGTGGTAATTGTAGTCGATTGAGGATAGAAAACACTCGTAATTGTTCTGAATAATGTTGAATAAGTTTTTTCGATTCCTCGATTCTACCTAAATCTAAATTCATGCGAATCAGTTGCAGTTGATTCACATAATCATGATTTGCAAAACGTAATACTTCACTAATGGTTAGTGATTGATTGTTCATCCCATTCACTCCAATAAAGTTATCCTTACTAGTATAACAAGTTTTGCTGTATTTTTCCCTTAATTCTTTAATCAATTATACCTTGGTGTCATTGCGTCCAAAATCGGCTGTGTTGAAATTTAGCCAAAAAAAGGACTGCAATAAATGCAGTCCTCCGCTTTATGTTATCTTATAAAAGATTAAGCTTCTTGTGTTGCTGGGTATACAGATACTTGTTTGCGATCGCGACCTAAACGTTCGAATTTAACAACGCCGTCAACTTTAGCAAATAGTGTATCGTCACCACCACGACCTACGTTTGTACCTGGGTAAATTTTTGTACCGCGTTGACGGTAAAGAATTGAACCACCAGTTACGAATTGGCCATCAGCACGTTTAGCACCAAGTCGTTTAGACTCAGAGTCACGTCCGTTTTTAGTAGAACCTACCCCTTTTTTCGATGCGAAAAGTTGAAGATCTAATGCTAATAATAATTTCATCGAGTTCCACCTCCTACTTGGTTGTAGTTGATTTGGATGTATTGTCCGTAATTTTGCACCATAGAATACACTTGGGCAGTCATTACTTGAACAATTAACTGTAGTTTTGCATCTACTTCAGGCTCTAAATCTGATGGTAAATCTACCTTGAGATAGCCTCCACCTTCAGCAGCTTGTTCGATTTCTGGCTGAATTTGTAATAATGCATAAATAGCATTTACTGTACCAATGGCAATAGTTGATGCTCCTGCACATACTAAATCCTTACCAGATTCATCATAACCAGCATGTCCTGAAAATTCGAATGCTGACACATGTCTATTTTCATCGTGATGAATCGTAACTTGTATCATTCGCTATACCTCACAATTAAGCGTTGATTGCTTCAACAACTAATTTTGTGTAAGGTTGACGGTGACCTTGTTTACGACGGTAGTTCTTTTTAGCTTTCAATTTGAAAACAACGATTTTTTTCGCACGGCCTTCTTTAACAACTTTAGCTGTTACAGTAGCGCCTTCTACGAATGGAGCGCCAACTTTAACGTTTTCGCCACCTACTAATAATACTTTATCAAAAGTTACAACCTCGTCAGCTTCTACGCCTAATTTTTCAACATAGATTTCTTGACCAGCTTCTACTTTGACTTGTTTACCACCAGTTTCAATAATTGCGTACATTTTACTGCACCTCCTCTTAGACTCAGACTCGCCTGTTTCATAAGGTGATCTTACTAGACACTTAAACCTTTACAGAGCGGTTGTAGTAGCACGGGTGCTACAAACAATAACATTAAAATATTACCACATGATTTTTTTCAAGTCAATCTATTCATAACATATTTTTCAAAGGCCACTCGATATTTTCGATAACGCCATTCTTTCAATACTTGCAACCAAATGAATAAATTTATGATGGCTAAAAAAATAGATTGTGGCAAGAACTTGAAAGTAACTAGTAATAGTATAGTAGCTATGATGAAGGATAACCAATAATAAAGCTCAACAATAGGAGCTCTTGGATATTTTAAAAATAGCCCGGCTAACAATATCCTTCCACCATCTAACGGTATGATGGGTACAAGATTTACAGCCAATAACACGAATTGTACATTTATAAGCTTAGTAGCGAGTAAATCAGGCATAAAAAAAGCGAGGCCAATCCCAATAATCGTAGCGATTGGTCCTCCTAATGCAATCCATAGGAGTGACGAAGCTTGCACAACCGCTGGATTTTCAAATTGAATTTCTCCCCCGTATGGTGTAATTACGCAGGATTTTACCTTTACTCCGCACATTACTGCCGCAACTAAGTGACCTGCCTCATGCCACAGTAATGAAAATAGAATAATCGCGTAATATGCTAATTGACCACTAAAAATCATGACAAATACGAGAGGGATACACAAAAGATGTAATTTAATCCTCATTGGTCTCCGAGGTCTCAAGCCATTGTACAATTTGCTCTAAATCAAAATGGGCATCTCCCTTTTCGATGGACACATAAAGTTGACCCGCTTCTTTCATGCCAATTAAATCATTTGCTTGAATAGATGTGTAGGGTAGTTGAGCTAAACTATCTAACATACCATAGGAAACAGTTGTACCATCTTCATAGCTGATCGTCATGGTCTTACCTGTGTATTTTGTATGGCCAGTAAAAACGACTAACCCATTCTGACCAGCATAGATGGGTAAGCCTACATCATATTGCAAAAGATAGCCTTCTTTAAATACTTGGGCATTCGCAAATGTTAAAAGATCTGCTTGCCCTACATCACTAGAAACCATGATGGTCTCTTTTTCTTTCTCGAACCAGCTTTGACCGAGCTCACTTAAATACGTTAAATCAGCAGAGGTTGTTACAAGCTTCCGAACAGGGGTATCCACTACGCCCTGATCCTCTAAACGAATTACAAGCATAATTGCTGCCACAAGAAGTATCGTGACGAACCATTTCCATTTTTTAAACAAGCCCTCATCCTTTTTTCCTCACTATATGTGACTGCATGTCCAAACATGCACAAGAAAAAAACCTTCTCGTACACTCGCACGAAAAGGTTTTAATTTATTTTGAGAAAAGCGCTTTAAGTTTGGAAAACATCCCTCTTTGCTCATCTTGAATAGCCATTAATGGCACGGACTCACCAAGGATACGACGGGCAATATTTCGATAGCCCAATGACGCTTTATTTGAAGGGTCCATCACAATTGGTTCACCTTTATTAGAAGATGAGATAACGCCTTCACTGTCTATAATAATGCCTAATAAATCAATAGATAAATGAGTTGTAATTTCATTGACATCCAGCGTGTCACCGCTCTTCATCATATGTTGTCGAATACGATTAATGATGAGCTTAGGTGCTGTGATCTCCTCCTGCTCCAGTAAACCGATAATTCGATCAGCATCACGAACAGCAGAAATTTCAGGTGTTGTGACTACAATCGCATGATCTGCACCTGCAACAGCGTTACGATAGCCTTGTTCAATTCCCGCAGGGCAATCGATTAATACATAATCATAGTCTCTTTTCAATTCCTCTACTAAGCTCTTCATTTGCTCAGGGGTAACAGCATTTTTATCTGTTGTTTGAGCAGCAGGTAATAAAAATAGTTTTTCGTCTACGCGTTTATCCTTAATCAATGCTTGATGAATTTTACAGCGTCCCTCCACCACATCAACCAGGTCATAAATAATACGATTTTCAAGGCCTAAAATCACATCTAAATTACGTAGGCCAATATCTGTATCCACTAAACATACTTTTTTACCTTGTAGAGCCAATGCAGTCCCAAGGTTAGCCGTTGTCGTTGTTTTACCGACACCGCCCTTACCAGAAGTTATGACGATCGCTTCTCCCACACTAGCTTCCTCCCTTAGACACATTTAACAATGGTCGAATATTTTTTAAGGCATGAATTTGATCGTACGTAATGCGTCCATCGTAGCCAATAAATGCACAAGTCATTTCTACTTGATTTATCGCTTTTACATGTTCATCTGACATTACCTGAACTTGATCGGCAATCATGATATGCGTAGCTTCAAATCGAGATGCTGCAATGATTGCTTCTTTATTGCCTTGCACACCCGCATGTGCAATCCCTTTAAGTCTACCTAGGACATATACATTACCTCCAGCCTCAACACGACCGTTTGGATTCACATTTCCTATGATGGTAATGTCTCCTGATGAACGCAGAATTTGTCCTGATCTGACCACTCCTATATATGTATCTTGTTGGCTTTCAAACATCTTCTGGTTGCTTTCGTGGACAGTCAGTACTTCACTTTGCACCTTCGATACAATAAGCTGCTCTGTTTCTTCAATAATTTTTATAAGTTCATTTAATTGTTCTTCAGTACAGTATCGATAGCCTAAGTATAATTGTACATCAACTTTACCATCGATACCGCCCTCTAAAACCTTATTCTTTAATTCTTCCACTAGTTCACCATACGCACATTGGTCGTCTAGGCGTAGTACAAAACCGTCCTTCGTTCCCTTCATATTAACTAACTGTTTTTTCATGAATGCCTCACCTCACGTTGTTCTTTGTTAAGAAACCTCACGTGCTCTCTGTAAGACACGCGCATTAATTAGATACTTGAAGGCCCAACCAAGAATCATTAAAAATAAAGCATTCGCAATGATTGTTGGGAGTAGTCGTGAACGTAAGAAATCCGCTAAAGGAATTGCTGTAAAATCGATTAGGAAAAAGAATTGATAGAGAATAAATTCTAAAATCGCTACTAGTACAACTGAAATTGTAGTTGTTACAACTAAGTGCTGATGTATAACTTTCACGATAGACCCTGCCAAAAAACATATAAGTGGATAAAGTACGGAATATAATCCAATAATATCAATGTAAAACACATCATACAAGACACCAAAAAAAAGTCCATACATTACCGCTCGTTGACGGCTGTAATAGATGGATATAAAAATTAGGTATAAGATTAAAAAACGCGGTACCAAAAAATAGACTTCCCCTTTAATTTCAATCGGGGAAAGCATAGCAAATTCTGGTTCTAACAGGAATAGTAAAACCGCCACAGAGGGAATGAGAAATCGAACCATCACTCCGCCTCCTCTTTACTCGCCTCTTGCGGATTCGATAAATCCTCATTCGTTGCGTTGCCATCTGAGCCATCAATAACTGTTGATGTGCGCTTAGCAATCACAACATGTTCTAAAATTGAAAAATCAGCTGATGGTTTGACAAAAGCCATTTTTGTTAAGCCATAATCATCTGTACTAACCTCTGTAATTTCTCCGATTGGGACACCTTTAGGGAAAATACCACCTAGCCCTGAAGAAACTACTAGCTCGCCTTCTTTCACCTTCAAGCTAGAATCGATTCGCTTCATAATGAGATCATTACGTTCTTCATCAAAGCCCTCGATTAAACCGTATGCTTCTTTTTCTCCTAGCACCATCGCAGATACACGATAGTTTGGATTATTTGTATTTAAAAGCTCTACCTCAGATGTGAAAGGTGTTACTAGTGTAATTTTTCCCACTAACCCTTTCGCCGTCATAACTGCCATATTTTTTTGGACACCATGAGAAGATCCTTTATCTAAAATAATTTTCTCTTCCCACTGATCAGGATTTCTAGCAATCACTGTTGCATGAATTGGATTAAATGCCTTCAAGCTCTCGGTTTTATCCAATAGCTCTCGAAGCTTGTTATTTTCTGATTTTAAATCCGTTGCTTCAGCTTGTACAACTGCAAAATCTTCTAAGCGTGCTTTTAAACGTTTATTTTCTTCGTACGTGTTTAAGAGGGAGTCAATACTATTAAAAATACCATTAATATAATTCGCCGGCTTCGCAACAATGGATTGCGCGACGCCGACCGTATCTTTAATAATTTGCTCTGGTAAAGTTGCATTCGTCCGATCACGTAATGAGAAGCTAATCAATGCCACAAGAAAAACCATGCCTACGAGCAGCAAAATTACTTTCTTATTGAAAAAAAAGTGTGGCATTGCCTAAACCTCCTTACCCTTTAACTTGTTGTTGACGAATTAAGTCGATATGATCTAATGCCTTACCTGTACCAATTGCAACACAGTCTAAAGGATCTTCTGCGATGAATACTGGCATATTTGTCTCTTGGCTGATTACTTTGTCTAAGTTTGTTAACAGTGCACCACCACCAGTTAATACAATACCGCGCTCCATTACGTCAGCAGATAATTCTGGAGGTGTTTGTTCTAATGTTTTACGAACACCGTCAATAATAGAGGCAACCGCTTCACGCAATGATTCAGAAATTTCCTGTGAAGAGATTTCGATTGTTTTCGGTAGACCTGTTAACAGGTCACGTCCTCTAATATCCATTCGTGCTTCTGGTCCTTCTGCCAATGCTGTACCGATTTCCATTTTTACGGCTTCCGCTGTACGTTCACCAATTGTTAAATTATACGTTTTACGAATATACGAGATGATGGATTGATCCATCGCATCCCCACCAACACGTACAGATTCACTTGTTACAATACCACCTAAAGAAATAACGGCTACTTCTGTTGTACCACCACCGATATCAACAACCATTGAACCAGTAGGATCCCACACTGGAAGATTTGAACCGATTGCTGCTGCAAATGGCTCTTCGATTGTGAACGCCTCTTTTGCACCTGCTTGTCGTGCTGCATCAATAACAGCACGCTGTTCAACGGATGTAATGCCATAAGGCACACAAATCATCACATTCGGCTTTTTCCAATTGCCTCCTGAGTTTTTACATGCTTCTTTTAAATAATACTCGATCATTGCTGTTGTAATATCGAAGTCAGCAATAACCCCATCTTTCATTGGACGAATCGCTACGATTGAGCCAGGTGTACGACCAATCATATTTTTCGCATCATTACCAACGGCAACGATATCCCCTGTTTTTGTATTTTTTGCTACAACTGAAGGTTCACGTAATACGATTCCCTTTCCTTTAATAAACACTAATGTATTCGCTGTGCCGAGGTCAATCCCGACATCTTTGCTTCCTAGTCCAAACAAATTGTGTACTCCCTTTCTATATAAGCCATACTTTCGTTGACATCCAATATATTTGACGACAATGTATAGGAAATTGAATTGTGTAAATACACAATTGACTCCTTTCAAAGTCCATAACACCTGTCAAAGTTTTTTCATCTTCATCAGTTGGTGGTTTACACCCTTGAAAAAACTACACACTCATTCACCTCACCACCAATTTCGATGGGAGTCCTCCCTGAAATAAAGATAAAATTCATACCGTTCATTATAACGGAAAAACGCAAGAATTTGTAGTATCACATACTTCATCTCACAGAAAAGATACTATTTTAATTCCCTCTTAAACTAAAAATAGTACGTATAGATTAGCATATAATTTTTATTCTCATAAGACAATGTGTATCAGGCTACCAATTTTTGTGAAGATAATTGCTTTTCTATGAATACATTAACGTTATGTAAGAAAAAAGGTTCGCCAATATACCACAAAAAAGTACAAAATTTTTATGACTGATTGTAAATAAGGTCATTATAGCAATAAAATCTTCAATACAACAAAATGAATTCATCATAAAAAACTCTGCATATTGTATGCAGAGTTAAAAATATCCTTTTTCCTTTAAACTAATATATTGATGATCGCCGATAATAACGTGATCAATTAACTCTATCCCTATAATATAGCCTGCTTCAACAATTCGCTTTGTTACTTCAATGTCCTCTGTGCTTGGTGTTGGTACCCCACTTGGATGGTTGTGGGCACATATAATGGAAGCGGCAGACCTTTTGACAGCTTCTCGATAAATTTCCCTTGGATGAACGATGGAGGCGTTTAAACTGCCAATAAAAATCGTCTGCTTATGAATAATTTGGTTTTTAATATTCAAAAAAAGCACAACAAAATGCTCCTGATTAAGCGAAGTCATATCAGGCATTAAGTAAGTTGCTGCATCTTGAGGAGAACGTATTGTGAATTTCTCATCATTATGTTTTTGAGCCAGTCTTCTACCAAGTTCAATGGCAGCTATTAATTGAATGGCTTTCACCTCACCTATTCCTTTAATAGCCACCATTTCTTCGATGGTTGCGTGCTTCAAATGATGGAGTCGTTCAAAAACATTTAATACCCTGTTTGCAAGAACAAGCACAGATTCTTCCTTTGTACCTGTCCTCAATAAAATAGCGAGTAGCTCTTGATTGGATAAACTTTCAGCCCCTTGTCGTAATAGCCGTTCACGGGGGCGATCCTCTATATTGACATCACGTATCATCAAAGTTGGTAAAGCGTCTTCCAGCAAAAATATTCACTCCTTCGCAAATTGGACTATCTGTAGATCCACCAATTGCGAAAACAAAGCTGCAAGTGGTAGACCTACAACATTGTTATAATCTCCTTCAATTCGTTTAACTAATAGTGTGCCAATCGTTTGAATGCCATAACCACCCGCTTTATCAAAAGGATCTCCTGAATCTACATAAGCTTCGATTAATTCCTGCGATAGGCGGTGGAAAACAACTGTGGTTTCTTCCACAAAGGTCGTTTCCTTTCCATTCGGTTCGATTATGGCGACGGCTGTCATCACACTATGTTTGTTATTTGACAAACGTAATAAGTGAGAAATAGCTTCCTCACGCGTCTTTGGTTTATGTAGTAGCTCTTGATTGTAAACAACAATCGTATCTGCACCAATAATCGTGGCATTAGCTGCTTTTTTGGCTACATCACGCGTCTTCAATAAAGCTACTTCTTTTACATAATCCTGCATTGTATTAGCTTGTACACTTGTTTCTTCCACTTCACTTGTCAAGACTTCAAAGGGAAGCGCTAGCATGCTTAGCAATTCCTTGCGCCTAGGGGAAGCAGAAGCAAGGACAAGCTTATGATTTGTTTTCAACATTATCTGATCATTCCTCCTTATCCTTATGATACAGAAGAATGGACAATTTGAAAATTTTCAAAAAAACAAGATAATGATGATTTCGCTATTATTTGACGTTAAAATTTCACCTGAAGACACGTATTTTTAGATTGATAATGTGCAAAAACATGCAGACGAATGATGTTGATATCGTTGGAAATAGTAGAGGCCGCTGCTCCAATGGACTGCCAATCCTCTGGTAGTGTTGAGTCCTTGCCATTTTCCTTAAAATTTAATTTTGCTGCATTTTTATCTGCTAAAGCAGTTGGGATTTCTGCAAGGGTCGGCTCTTTACAGCTTTCACCACTGACGCTAAATGCCTTTTTAAAGGTAGCAGGGTCCTGTAAAAATTGGAGCTGACTTTCCTCCGTCACCATGCTTGTCCAAACATAAAACTTATCATCAACTTGAACAATCGCGCTCTCTTTTAAGGCAGGATACTCAGCAACAAATGAACTAGCGCTCTCATAGTTTGAATACACGCCAGCCTGGCTAGCATAAAACATTGATGCATTAGATGTATTGGTTGTCTCACCGGCAGTTGGAATCGTTTCTGTTTGTGATTGATTATTTGCCACTTCACTGCCATTTTTCTTTAAAGGTAACTGTGTACTTGCTTGTAAAACGCCCAAAAAAATGGCTACACCTAATAGACCAACAAATCCACCAATAATCATTGCTCGAAATATTTGTTTTTTCATCACATGACTTACAATTTTCATTCAACTATCACCTCTTCCTTCCACCTATCTATGCACTAGTAACGTTGCCAACTTTATATGGTATAAGTATATGTAGATTCCGAAGGGTAAATGCGAATTTATTATTTTTTGATAAAGGCTCCTTTATAAAAAAACTAGGACTCACTATCAAGAGTCCTAGTCGTTTCATTGTTTTAATCTATTACGAACCTCTGTTAATAAATATAACGAGCCTGATACAATGGTTCTTTGCTGTCTATATGATTGTCCCTGTATAAAGGATGCATAGTCAACCAACGTTGTTTTCGATGCTGCATGAGAAAGTTTGACCATTTGATGGGCTGGCATTGCTCGTGAATTAGCAAAGTCAACGAAGTAAAAATCATCACTCACCTGCTCTAAAAGCCCGAGAATCTGCTGGACATCTTTATCTGCTAGTATGCCAATGACAAATGTTATCTGCTCATTTGGATATTCACACTGGATCGTTTCTACTAATTTTTCGGCACTTGCAGGATTATGTGCACCATCCAAAATAACGAAAGGCATTATTTCTTCAAAGCGTCCCAAAATAGAGGCCTTTTGCACAGCTTGACGAATAGCTGTTTTATCCATAGACACGCCTAATACTGACGCCACTTCGAAAAATGCTGTAATGGCGAGTGCCATATTGTTCCCCTGATGTGCTCCCTTCATCGAACGAGTTAGGTTCGCAATTTGGAACTGCTGTACGTCATTCGTGTAGCTTTCTCCATCAGTTGTCGGCTTTATGGCAAAATGCTTACCTAATGCAAATAGCGTGGCATTTTTTTGATTGGCTACTTCATCCACAACACGCATCGCCTCATCTGGCAAATCACCAATAATAACTGGACGTTGTTGCTTAATAATACCTGCTTTATGGTGCGCAATGCTTTCAAGCGTATCCCCTAAAAACTTTGTGTGTTCTAAAGCAATACTTGGGATAATAGAGACAATGGGTGTTACCACATTTGTGCTATCCAATAAGCCACCCATTCCCGCTTCAATCAGTGCAATATCCACCCTGCCATTCACAAAATGTAAAAATGCCGCCACCGTCAGCAATTCAAAATCGGTTAGTTTACTACTAAGCCCAGCCTCATGCATCTGTTGAAAAACTCGATCCATTTCAGCTTCTTTAATAGGTTGACCAGCTATTTGAATTTGGTCATGAACATCTACTATACAGGGTGACATAAATTTGCCCACACGTAAGCCATGTTCTTGTGCAATTGCCTCTAGAAACGTTAACGTAGAGCCTTTGCCATTTGTACCTGCTAAGTGGACGACATGCAAAGTTTGTTCAGGATTACCTACTAACGATAAAGCCTCTTCAATCGCTGTAAGACCTGGTTTAATTACATCATCACTTTTAACCTGCCATTTCTCTTTATAATGATCAAAGTTTGGGATCATTGTCCTTCCTCCTGTAACCACTGTCGAGCTTGTGCTATAAAGTATAAAGAGCCTGTTATGACAATAATATCCTCTTTATGGCGTCCTTGTAATACGGGTTGAAGGCTTTTTAGCCACTCTGTATGATATGTTTTATTTGCATGTGTCGACAACTTCGCTAAGCTTTCAGCAGGCATTGCATTCGGTAGGTCTATTTGTGTAAAAGTGATCGAGGTGGCAACAGCATCCATTAGTTCTATACTGTTGGCATGATCCTTGTCTGCTAATGCCGCATAAATAAAGTGATAATTGTTTCTTGGATAGACGTTTTTTAGTGTTTGGATAAGAGCAGCTGTACCCTCGGAATTATGAGCACCATCTAGCACAATTTGATTCGGCCATTGCTCGAAGCGGCCTGCCCATTGCGCACATTGTAGACCCTGACAAATAGAATCATCAGCAATGGCAATTGCCCCCTGTTCACGTAATGTTAGCATGGCTGTGATGGCCAAACTTGCATTATTTATTTGATGTTGACCAGCCATTTTTAATGGTACATCCTTCATCAAGACATGAGCATTTTCATATGTAAAGTGCTGATAGTCAGTGCTCTGCCAACTATTTGTCACTGTGAAGTCTTGTCCTAAAACAAAGCATGATGCATGTCGTTCCTCTGCAGTAGCTTTAATGACAGCCAATGCCTCCTCATTTTGAACGCCTACAACAACTGGAATGCCTTCTTTGATGATACCAGCTTTTTCAGCGGCAACCTTTGCGAAGGTATCACCTAAAAAGGCTGTATGCTCTAGCGAAATCGTTGTAATAATAGATAAAAGCGGCCTTACGACGTTTGTCGCATCCAAACGTCCTCCAAGCCCTGTCTCAATAAGTGCTATATCTACTCCTTCATGTGCAAAATATTGAAACATAATCAATGTAACTACCTCAAAAAAGCTTGGAAAATCGCCATTGTAGTGTTCTTCTATAATTTTCGCAAGTTTATTGAAATAGTAGAGAAATTGCTCATCTGAAATTTGGCGGCCGTTAATGGTCATACGTTCATTGACTCGCTCTAAATGTGGAGACGTAAATGCCCCTACTGTGTAGCCTGCATGTTGTAGCATTTCTCTTAATGCGTTCACCGTAGAGCCTTTACCGTTTGAACCTGCTACATGGATTACTCTTAGTTTGTTGTGAGGCTCATCTAGATGTCCTAGTACTTTACGCATAAGGACAAGTGGTGCACGTTTATGATCAACTGCTTTTAATGTAAAAATAAATTTTGTACATTCGTTCATTGTGTGAAACAAAATAAACACTCCCTCTTACTGCAATATCTTTATTTTAGTACAAGTAACGTTTAATAACATAGCAAAATGGTAAAATACAAAAAACACGCAGCTAGCGACTGCGTGTTCATATTAATATTATATTAGTGTACCTTGTGAGCACCTAATAAAGCACCCATATTGTTTAAAATAGTTTTTGCATCACTATTTAATAACGGATGTACATCTGGACGTTGCACTAATTCAAAAGCGTTTTTTAACGTTCTTTTTAGCATTGATATATCAAAGTCTGAGCAATACTCATTAATTTTTTGGATTGTTAATAAATCAGTCCTTGATAATTTAATGCTATCCTGCTGAGGATTACTATTTGCTAATATGTGCTTAATAAGGACACGGCCACTTGTATTCAATAAACGATAATACTTTGCTTCGGATAATTTTAAGAGATTCGTTTCGATCAATACTCTCGCACTTACAAAGTCTAGTTCATCACATGCTTTGTTGACTTTTGTAATAATGGTTGCAATATTTCCTGACATTCCCAACACCTCCATTGGCTCTTATTTTTTAATGAAAAAGACTGTCTATCTAAAATACCGTCCATTCACCCAAGCTTTTTTTCACGGCTAAATAACACGGATTTAGGTTTTGTTTCCTACCAAATCAACCCTATACACCATCTATTAGTCTAATTTATTTTAAATAATACTATATATTTTTTCCTAATACAATGCATATCTTTAGATCTATAAAAAAAAAGCAATGGATGACTTTTTCGTCATCCACTGCTTCAACTTTACATTTGTTTCAATTCTTCTAAACGTTTTAACACAACTGCATGCTTGCTTTCATAATCTGCTAATTTCTCACGTTCTGCGTTAACTAACGCTTCCGGCGCTTTCGATACAAACTTTTCATTCGATAACTTACCTGTAACAAGCTTCACTTCTTTTGCCCATTTCTCTAATTCTTTTTCAAGGCGAGCAATTTCTTCCTCTAGATTGATCAGTCCAACAAGAGGTAGGAAAACCTGTGCTCCTGTCACAACAGCCGTCATTGATTGTCCTGGAGCCTCTAAACCTTCACCAATTGTTAAAGTGTCAGGATTACAGAATTTTTCTAAATATGCTTGATTCTCTTCAAGTACAGCTGCTGTTGCTGCATCTTTCGCTGAAATAAACAACGGTACTTTTTTGCTCATTGGGGTATTTACTTCCGCACGAATATTACGTACTGAACGTATAATATCCATTAGGAGCTTCATATTATCTGCTTCATCAGCAAAATGAAGATCTGTACGTACTGTTGGCCATGCTGCCACTGTAATAGATTCACCTTCATGTGGTAAATGCTGCCAAATTTCTTCTGTAATGAAAGGCATAAATGGATGTAATAGACGCATTGTTTGATCTAGTACGTAAGCTAAAATAGAGCGAGTTGTCTTTTTAGCTGCTTCATCCTCACCGTAAAGAGGTAATTTTGCCATTTCAATATACCAAGAACAGAAATCATCCCAAATGAAATTGTATAATTCACGGCCAACTTCACCGAATTCATAACGCTCTGCAAGAGAGGTAACGCGTTCAATCGTTTCATTTAAGCGCGTTAAAATCCATTTGTCAGCTACTGATTTTTCACCAGTTAAATCGATCTCATCATATGTCATGCCATCCATATTCATAAGCGCAAAACGTGATGCATTCCAAATCTTATTGGCAAAGTTCCATACTGCTTCTACTTTTTCAGTTGTATAGCGTAAATCTTGACCAGGTGATGAACCAGTAGCTAAGAAGTAGCGTAATGAATCTGCACCGTATTGTTCAATAACATCCATTGGATCTACACCATTGCCGAGTGATTTACTCATTTTACGCCCTTCACCGTCACGTACTAAACCATGAATTAGCACATCTTTAAATGGACGTTGCTCTGTAAACTCAAGGCCTTGGAAAATCATGCGAGAAACCCAGAAGAAAATAATATCATAGCCTGTTACTAATGTATTTGTTGGATAGTAACGTTTATATTCTTCATTTGCTTCATCTGGCCAACCCATAGTAGAAAACGGCCATAGCGCTGAAGAGAACCACGTATCGAGTACATCTTCATCTTGCGTCCAGTTTTCTGCATCTGCTGGGGCTTCTTTACCTACGTATATTTCGCCTGTTTCATTATGGTACCAAGCTGGGATTTGATGGCCCCACCATAATTGACGAGAAATACACCAATCGCGAATATTCTCCATCCAGCGAGAATATGTGTTTTCAAAACGAGCAGGAACAAAGTTTACTTTCCCTTCTTCGTCCTTTTGTAGCTCTAGGGAAGCATCAGCAAGTGGTTGCATTTTAACGAACCATTGTGCTGAAAGGTATGGCTCAACAACGGCACCAGAACGTTCAGAGTGTCCTACTGAATGCATATGCTCTTCAATGCGAATTAACACTCCTGCTTCTTGTAAATCAGCAACAATTTGCTTGCGGCATTCGAAGCGATCCATTCCTTTATATTTGCCAGCAAGATCATTCATTGTGCCGTCTTCATTCATTACTAGAATGCGCTCAAGATTGTGACGATTACCAACTTCAAAGTCGTTCGGATCATGGGCTGGTGTCATTTTTACAACCCCAGTACCAAATTCCATATCAACGTAGTCATCAGCAACAATCGGAATTTCGCGACCTACAATCGGTAAAATAACGGTTTTACCAATTAAATGCTGGTAACGCTCATCGTTCGGGTGAACAGCTACCCCAGAGTCACCAAGCATTGTTTCAGGACGTGTTGTAGCAACTTCTACATAGCCTGAGCCATCAGCTAATGGATATTTCATATGATAGAAGGCACCTTGCACATCCTGATAAATTACCTCGATATCAGATAATGCTGTTTTTGCTGCTGGGTCCCAGTTGATAATACGCTCACCACGATAAATTAAACCTTTTTCATATAACTGAACAAAAACGGTTTTTACCGCATCTGAAAGACCTTTATCTAGCGTGAAACGTTCACGCGTATAGTCTAATCCAAGACCAAGCTTTGCCCATTGATCACGAATATGTCCAGCGTACTCTTCTTTCCATTCCCATGTTTTTTCAAGGAATTTTTCACGTCCTAAATCATAACGTGTAATATTATCCTCACGCAGCTTTGCTTCTACTTTTGCCTGTGTTGCAATACCTGCATGATCCATACCTGGCAACCAAAGGGCATCATAGCCTTGCATGCGTTTCATACGGATGAGGATATCTTGTAATGTTGTATCCCAAGCATGGCCAAGGTGTAGTTTACCTGTTACGTTCGGTGGTGGAATAACGATTGAATAGGGCTTTTTCCCACTTTCAGGCTGCGCCTCGAAAAACTTCCCTTGTAACCACCATTCATAGCGACCAGCTTCAATGGACTGTGGGTCATACTTAGTTGGCATTGAAATGTTTTCTGTCATATTGACTCCTCCTATTGTTTGAAAACTGTAGGTAAAGAAATGCTGTTCATTTTTTACCCAATAAAAAAACTCCTCTCGTCTAAAAGGACGAAGGAGTTTTAGTTCGCGGTACCACCTTTAATTCCAGCAGTGGTTAAGATAAATGTTCAATGACATATTTTCTCAGCCTACCCTACTGGCTCTCAATTCGGTAACGGTGTTTAACCGGCTTTAACTACTATTAGTTCACTAAAGCTGCTCAAGGGCTACCTTCAATTCCGTACAAATAGAAACTTCACAGCTACCGTTTCTTCTCTGAAAATGTAGACAAAATTTACTCTTCCCTATCATAGCATCTGTATTTGATTTTCCTAATTGTACCGCAGGATCGTGTCATTTTTCAAGTGATTTAGTCATCTTTTAGTAAGAGGAAAGTAAATAGAAAAGGAAGTGACAATTCAAATGCGACGACGCAAGTATAACCCTTGGCTTTTACCACCTTGGCTACGGCAAGTTCGTTTTTATTGTAGAACCATTATCGTGCCGATTTGTGCTTTTCAGTTTATCCGTGTCATTATTGTGCCAACATCAGGTGATTTAATCTTCTTATTACTTCTGCTACTTCTCTGCTATTTACTTTTGAAAGATATCATTTGAAACACGAACTTTAAGCGGTGTATATTCTTCTGTTAGATCCCAAATCATAGAAGGCACTTCATGCCAAGTACTGGATTCACGTACAACAATATGGCTTGAGGATTCTCTTAATACAGCTTTTTGGTCAACTGTTGTAGAATTCTCTTGGCGTGAAGCTGCTGCTACTGCGGCAGGTTGTTTCACTTGAACACTTTCTTCGATTACGGCCATTGTTTCCTCTTGTTCGAAAGCATGTGTTGATAGGTGCGGATTGTCTAACACAGCTTTTTCATCAACAGGTTCATATTCATTAAAAACACTTGTAACGGTCCACTCAAGCTGACACATCTGATTTGTTAGACTAGAGCGAATATCCTTGACCATTAAATCTTTGACATCGGATTCTTTTGGTAAATCCACATGTAAAGGTACAGCATACTCAAAATAACCAGTATCTCCTTGGATGTCTAGAGCATCAATTGTAATTAAATCTTCATTTTCTGCAAATGCTTGCATATCTTGAAAATCAAAGCGAACGTGTGCGGTGATATGATAGATGCCCATAAGTCGCAAAGAATCTTCTAATTGCATTGCCTGCCATTGTGGCTTAATTTGTACAGCTGCTATTTCAGTTGGGCAGCCATATCCAGGAAAACAAAATGCTTCGCGCATATTCCAAGTTTTGTGTTCGATAATAATCCCTCCCTTTGCATCATATGACGATTTAAAGGAGAGTATGCTAGGGTGTTGCCATTTGAACACATTTAAAAATAGATACTACTAAAAAACTGGCATGCTAGAAGCAATATTCTAGCATGCCAGTTTCATGAATGTTCATATCTTTAAACATTTACTAATTTAATTTTATTCGCTACACGATCTGTTAGCATTTGCGTTGCCTTTGGTACAATCGGTTTGAAAATAGGATTTAAAACAGGGCCAGCTAACCCGCCCGCAACGACTTCTAAGAATCCTGTCATTTTTGTATTTTCAGGATCAATACTTTCTGCGAGGAAATAGCCATTTCCTGTGAAGTTATCAGAAAGCCCCTTTAATTCGAATGTAACTTTTGATGGTGCTAACCATTCTAAGATTGTAATTTCTACTTCAACTGTTTTTTTCAAAACGCCAACATTGCCTTTAAAAGTCCAAGTGGAGTGTTTTTCATCAATCATTTCATGTGCATTATAACCTGGGACAAGCTTTGCCCATTTTTCCATATCACTAACGAAATCCCATACATGCTCAATCCCTACAGGAACTTCGACCGTGTGTGTGCCTGTTGCCATATCAATTCACTACTTTCTTTTATGAATAGCTATATTATAAACGATATCGCCCACAATTTGGCTATGCTGAAAGATGTAATTTTGACAAAAGCAGGTCCTTCATCCAGTATAGAAGATCTTGTTTACTAGTAAATATATGCTATTCTCTCTTTTTGTCCTTACATTTCTCTAGCACTATAATGCTTTCTGCTTGATCCATTAAAAAAGTACAACGGTAGAAAAAGCAAGTTTGACGGGCGAAGGGCTTTGTTTTTCAAAAATATGAGAGCATGCTAGAAATAATTCTAGCATGCTCTATCAAATTTTATTTGGCTAATTGCGCAAATACTTTATGGAATGCAGCCACTGTTTTCGCAATATGCTCTTCCGTATGGGCTGTTGAGATGAATAGTCCTTCAAATTGAGAAGGAGGTAAGAAAACACCTTCCTCTGCCATTAGACGGAAGTATTCAGCGAATAATTGTAAATCAGATGTTTTAGCAGAAGCAAAATCAATGACATTTTCATTTGTAAAGAAGAAGCCAATCATAGAGCCTGCACGATTGACAGTGTGCGGGATATTATATTTTGTTGCTGCTTCACGGAAACCAGCCTCAAGCTGATCTCCTAATTTTTTAAAGTAATCATACGTACCATGGTCTAAACGGGATAACGTTTCATAACCGGCTGTCATCGCTAGTGGATTCCCCGATAATGTTCCTGCTTGATAAATTGGTCCAGCAGGGGCTACTTGCTCCATAATTTCTTTTTTCCCAGCGAACGCACCTACAGGGAGACCCCCTCCGATTACTTTACCTAAAGTAGTCATATCTGGTGTTACCCCAAAATACCCTTGTGCACAGCCATAATCTACGCGGAAACCTGTCATAACTTCGTCAAAGATTAATAATGCACCGTGCTCTGAAGTAAGCGCACGTAAGCCTTCTAGGAAACCGGGCTGTGGTGGAACAACCCCCATATTTCCTGCGACTGGCTCCACAATGACTGCAGCTAACTCTGCGCCAAATTTCTCGAAAATCACTTTTGCCCCTTCTAAATCATTATAGGCAACTGTCAACGTATTCCGTGCGATATCTGCAGGCACACCAGGGCTATCAGGAAGGCCTAATGTGGCAACACCAGAACCGGCTTTAATTAATAAAGAGTCACCGTGACCATGATAAGACCCTTCAAACTTTAAAATCTTATCACGCCCTGTAACACCACGTGCTACACGTAATGCAGACATAGTAGCCTCTGTTCCTGAAGAAACAAAGCGGATCATTTCCATTCCTGGTAGACGGTCTAATACTAATTGGGCTAAGCGATTTTCTGTATAGCTTGGAGCACCGAACGAAGAACCCTTCGCAGCTGTATCTGCAATTGCTTTCACTACCTCTGGATGTGTATGTCCTAAAATTAGCGGACCCCACGACAATACATAATCAATATATTCATTGCCATCAATGTCTTTAATGATTGCCCCATGACCAGATTCCATGAAAATCGGGTCCATATTTACTGATTTGAATGCACGTACTGGGCTACTTACACCCCCCGGCATTAATTGAACAGCTTCAGCATAGGCTTGTTTTGATTTTTCGTAAGAACGTGTCATTTATTTCTCCTCCAACCAACGTGCAACATCTTTTGCATGATACGTAATGATTAAATCAGAGCCTGCACGTTTCATACCTAATAATGTTTCAAGCACAACTTTTTTCTCTTCAATCCAACCATTTATAGCAGCCGCTTTAATCATTGCATATTCACCTGAAACATTATACGCAACAAGCGGTAATGGGTAGTTATTTTTCATATCTCGAATAATATCTAAATAGCTAAGAGCAGGTTTGACAATTAAGAAATCTGCGCCCTCTTCAATATCTGACTCTGCCTCACGGAATGCCTCTAGACGGTTTGCAGGATCCATTTGGTAGGATTTACGATCACCAAATTGTGGAGCGCCATCTGCAGCGTCACGGAAAGGTCCATAGTAACTGGATGCATATTTGACTGCATAGGACATAATCGGAATATGTTCAAAACCAGCTTCGTCTAGACCAGCACGAATTGCCGTTACAAAGCCGTCCATCATATTAGAAGGAGCAATAATATCAGCACCAGCTTTTGCTTGTGATATCGCCGTGCGGGCTAAAACATCTAATGAAGGATCATTCAAAATTTGATCGCCCTCAATTAAGCCACAATGTCCATGATCCGTAAATTCACATAAGCATGTATCCGCGATGACTAATAACTCAGGATGACGTGTTTTAATGAGTCGAGTTGCTTCCTGCACAATCCCATGATCATGAAATGCACCTGTTCCAACCGCATCCTTTTCAGCTGGCAAGCCAAATAAAATAACCGCAGGAATACCTAAAGCTACAACCTCATCCACCTCTGCCTCTAGATTATCCAATGAAAATTGAAAAACGCCAGGCATTGACTGTACTTCATTTTTAATATTTTCGCCTTCTATTACAAAAATAGGATAGATCAGGTCCTCTTTATGTAAGTATGTTTCTTTTACCATTGATCGCATCGTTGCATTGGCACGCAAACGACGATGTCTTTGAAATTGTAGTTTTGTCATGATTTGTCCCCTACTTTCATAATTTCTTCGATGACTGCTTGCATTGTATAAACACTTGGCATAATATCCACAATAGCACCGTATTGTTCAAGAGCCGCTTCCGTAATATGGCCGATGGCTGCAATGCGAGCTGCATGCCAGCCGATATGTGGCACAACATCCCTTGCATACACGTCAACTGCTGAAGGACTAGCAAAAATCACTGTGACATTTTGATGTTGCTGGATGCAATTGACAATAACAGATGTTTGATCATGTCGTTCTATTGTTTCATAGACTGTCCATTCTTTTAACTCAAAAGGCAGTCCATCCTTCAGCGTACTTTTCGCCTTTTCGCCTCGAATAAACAGACATCTCGGATGATTACCCGCTACGCTTGGAAATTCTTTAACGAAAATATCAGCACTAAATACGGAAGGCATAAAGCTTACTTGAAATCCTAAATTTTCTAATGCTGTCGTTGTTTTTGTGCCAATGGAAGCTATTTTTCCTTGGAAGTGATCCGCATTCAATTGATGTCGAAGCATTTTACTAGCAAAAGCTTCTACAGCATTTTGACTAGTAAAAATCAACCAATCATATTGCTTCGCGTGATTCAATAGTTCAGCATCCTTACTATCTAATCGTTCGCAAGTTTCAATTAATGGGGCTATGATGGCATGGCCACCTAAAGATGTTATGTTTTCGACAATGGTTGTTGTCTTAGATGTGCCTGTTAAAAGTATGGTTTTACCCTTTAGAGGTAAATTACTTGGCATCTTGTTCTGCCTTTACACGCTGAATTAAATCGAAAGCACCTTGTTCTGTTAAAATTGCAGCTAGCTCTTCTCCAATTTTTTGTGCATCTGTGCCAACTACTGTTTCCTTATATACAACAGATGCGTCTGGAGCAGCAACAAGGCCTGTTAATGTAATTTCTTCCCCATTTGAAGTAGCATACCCTGCGATTGGTACTTGACAACCACCATCCATTGCTGCCAAAAATGCACGTTCTGCATGTGCTTCTTGCCATGTAAATGAATCAGTCAGCTTACCTAATTCGGCTAAAAGCTCCGCATCATCGGCACGACATTCGATGCCTAGAGAGCCTTGTGCTACAGCTGGCAGACAATGTTCTACAGGTAAAAATTCAGTGACTACATCATCACTCCAACCAAGGCGTTTCAAACCAGCTGCAGCTAAAATAATAGCATCGTATTCTTCTGTTTCAAGCTTCGCTAAACGTGTGTCAACATTTCCACGAATCCATTTAATTTCGATGTCAGGACGTACTGTTAAAAGCTGTGCACTACGACGTAAAGAACTTGTACCAACGACTGCTCCTGCAGGAAGGTCAGCAAATTTAACATGCCCTTTCGAAATAAATGCGTCACGCGCATCTTCACGTGGTGGAATACAACCAATCACTAGCCCATCTGGCAATACAGCAGGCATATCTTTCATAGAATGAACAGCAAAGTCAATTTCTTTATCGTAAAGGGCTTGTTCAATTTCTTTCACAAACAACCCTTTCCCACCTACTTTTGAAAGCTGAACATCTAATATTTGGTCACCTTTGGTTACAATCTCTTTTACTTCAAATTCGAATGGTACACCAGCCGCTTTTAATTCATTAATAAACCAATTTGTTTGCGTTAGCGCTAGCTTACTTCTCCTAGAACCTACAATAATTTTTCTCAACAGTCTCCAACCTTTCTTCTAATACCATAAATGGAATCGCGATAAACTACTTCCTAGGAAGAAGTTCACAACAACTAATAGATAGGCATAAATATGTACCCATGCATAAGTTGTACCTGTCAGCTTGCTTTTGCGATTCACATATAAGATAAAACAATACAAAATTAAAATAATGAAGGACCCTATGATTTTCGCATCGAAAATCGAAAGACTCTCTAATGTTAATAGTGCCCATTCAAAGCCTAATATTAAACTTATAAATAACATCGGAATCCCAATAAAAAAAGAAATATTCATCCAGCTACTTGTCTGCTGCAAGGAAGGCAACCTAGTCCATAAATGCGACCATTTTTTCTTTTTCAGCAAACGATATAGCACGAGATACAAAATGGCAAACACAAATGTTAAAGTAAATGCTGCATAAGACAGTATTGCAAATGATATATGAATAAAAAGCAACTCCGAAATTAAAGTATCCCCGACAGCTCCTGTAGGACGTTTCGGCATAAAAGTAAATATACTAGCGAACAAAAATCCTAGTATATTAATAATAAACACAGGTAAATCCACCCTTGCTATGCAATGAAGGATAATGGATAACGTCACAAGTAACCAGGAATAAAAAAGTATTCCCTCAGACAAGGATAAAATCGGAAAACGCTTCGTTTCCACAAACGTTAAAATGATAATGGCACTTTGAATCATCCATACAAATGAAACAAGCCAAAAAGCAATGCGCCTTGCACGTACTTGCTTATAAAAATAATCAGTAAAGTAAAAAACTAGACTGATCGCATACAAGACGATCATCACTTCATAGAGCCTCGTCATGGTCAAATCAGCCAATAGACATCCCTTCTTTGTCGCGAAATTAATAAACTATTCTAATATAGAAAACAAAAAAACGTTTTCGTATCCTTAGTTTACCATACAGATACGAAAACGCCTCGTGTAATATCAGTAGAAAATCCAATTGCGCACAATACCTCTGTACAACCATGGCTATCTATATGAGCGCAATAGATAATTTAGAAAGAGTACTTTGGTTCAGTAGAAGTCTGAGATACCTGTGAGCGTTCTTTGCGCTCAAGCTCTTGCTTTGTCATCTCATGAACTTCAGCTTCCACAGCATCCTCTATACCAAAAATTTGTTGGAATAAACGTAACTGTTCATTTGCTTTTGGAGAATTAGCCATTTCTTTAGCTTGTAAGATTGGCTCCTTTAACAATTGATTGATAATAGATTTTGTATGTTTACTTAAAATTTTACGTTCACGTTCCGTTAAATCAGGCATTTTATTTTCGATACTTGTCATTGTCTCTTCTTGGATACGATTTGCTTTTTTACGTAATGCTGAGATGACTGGCACTACCCCAAGCGTTGCTACCCAGTCTTTAAATTGCACAACTTCTTTGCCAATCATATCAGTTATATCAGCAGCAGCACGTTCACGCTCTGCTAAATTCGCTTCGACAATACCTTGTAAATCATCGATATCATATAGAAAAACATTTGATAGGTCGCCAACTCGTGGATCAATATCACGAGGAACCGCTATATCTACCATGAATAATGGTTTTCCTTTTCGTAAACGTTCCACGAATTGCATTAGCTCGTAATCAATAACATAATCTGTTGCACCTGTTGAAGTAATTAAAATGTCCGCTTCTAGCAAAGAACATTGTAATTCCTTCATTGATTTAGCTTCACCATGGAATTTAGCCGCTAAGCTTTCTGCTTTTTCAAATGTACGGTTAATGACAGTAACTTTCCCTACACCACTACCGTAAAGGTTTTCAATCGCAAGTTCCCCCATTTTCCCTGCACCTAAAATAGCTACATGCTTGCGTTGTAATGAGCCAAAAATTTTCTTTGCTAATTCTACGGCAGCATAGGAAACAGATACCGCATTCTCACCGATTGCTGTTTCATTATGAGCACGCTTTGCAAATGTTACTGCTTGTTTAAATAGCTGATTGTATACCGTTCCTGTTGTACCAATCTCTTGTCCACTTAAAAAGCTTTTTTTTACTTGCCCTAAAATTTGTGTTTCACCTAGAACCATTGAATCGATTCCAGCTGTCACTTTAAATAAATGTTCGATTGCCTCATCCTCTTCACGAATCGTTAAATATGAAGAAAATGTCTCCACAGGCAAATCAAACCAGTTGGCTAAAAATTGTTTCACAAAATGACGTCCAGTATGCAATTGATCCACAACAGCATATATTTCTGTACGATTACATGTCGAAACAATTACGTTTTCTAATATACTTTTTTGCTTTTGCAGCGCTTCCATTGCTTGTGGCAGTTCACTCTCAATGAATGATAACTTCTCACGTATTTCAACAGGCGCTGTTTTATAATTCAAGCCTACTACGATGGTATGCATGAATAACACCTCACACGTTCTAATTCACAAATCTCATTATAGCACAGTTCGACAATAGTTCATCAATAATTTGTGAACATGTCATGAAGAACTGCAATTCGTCATCTACATTAGAATTATTATAAACTAAGTGTAACAAATTATACGTGTTGTTTCAAATTAAAAAACTGCCCCACAATCGGAGGCAGTTTTCTCATTAATTTGTTATTGTAACAGTCTTTATTGCAATTATATTTCCATCTTTATCGTATGCTATAAACTCAATCTCATCATTGACTTTAAAGTCCTGCATAGTTTGAACAGTTTTCGTTAACATATAAACTTGATCACTACGCTTTTGCAAATCAAATTGGACATCTCCACTGATGGAATTAAAACGTACATTCATCTTTGCAACATTTGGGCAGTTACTATCAACACGAGCGCTCATTGTAATATAACCTTTTCGTAGTGAAACACTTGTTTCTTCAAATAAATCTTCCGGATTGATACAGCTTGAAGCGGACGTTTTACATAAAATTGTATCAATTAGCTTCTGGAAGACTTGATGCAATTGTAAATTATCAATCGCATGGAAGTACGTTCCGCCTGTTTCTGAAGATAATTGCATTAAAGTGGCGTCATTTACTTGTGATTTCTTGCCCATACTTACTGTGTATACCTTGACGCCTTGTTTTTTCGCTTCATTTATAACTTTTGTCATTTTTGATTTACTAGTTTTTCCATCAGATACAACGACAATCGCTTTGGATGTTTTCGAATCATTCGAGAATTTTGTTAAAGCAATATCAATGCCTGCAAAAATATCGGTTGCACCCTTTTCTTTCGATGCTTTATAAAGATCTTTTTTCAACACATTTTCTGTAGTGCCTTCTCCAAGTATTGTTGCTTTTGTATTCGTTTCAATGACTATGTTATTTTTAGCCTTTAATTGATTAATTAGTTCAATCATTTTCTTTCCACGATAGTTTGTTGGATCAACTGCCTTCATGGAAGAAGAATAATCTACTACATAGGCAATTTCTGTTGCTAAAGAACAAGAGTTTTTACTGAAGTATGGATTCGTAAAAATATCTTTCGTCACTGTTTTATCTTTTAAACCCTTCAAGGATGTTGCATAGCGAGGATCTATTGGATTGACGAGTATTGCTTCCACTTTAGATTTTCCATAAATAACGGAATCAAAGTAGGCTACGGCAGTACCTGGATTTCCTGTGTTATTTAATGGATCTGAAGTGTTCGTAATGAATGAAGCTGTTTTTTCTACTCCGTCATACTTAATTTTGACTGTCCCTTGATAATCTGTAATAGGCTCTCCACCAGGACGCACTAAAGTCACCATTACTTTTGTATAACGATCTTTTCCTGATGGTCTTGATGCCGCCTCAGCACTTTCTTTTAGAGCCTCTACTCGTTTTTTAAAGGCCTCTACTTGTCCAAGTAATTTACCACCTTGGTATTTTAATAATACCGTACGATCATAGTTACTTAAGTTTGTGAAAATCGAATAAATCTTCATCACACTATCATAATGCTCTAATGTTAAATCCTTTTCGTCAGGCAATTCTTTCATAAGCTGAATAATGGCGCCGACTGGATTAATGTTTTCTACCTGTGAGGCAATATCATCGTCAATACCTTGAACGCGATAAATAGGACGACCATCGTCAGCAATTAAATACATAATTTCTGTTTTAGCTGGCGTTGTAACAGAGTTTTCAAAACGTGTCTTTAAAAGTTCTTCAAATAAGTAAACAGAAATATTATAGTTTTCAAATTGAAGAATAGCATTTTCATAACCTAAAGCCGGATATTTAGGATCAGATCCACCGTAACGTAAATAAATGTTTTGCACATTCCCTAAAACGTCCTTCACATTTGTTTGCTGCCCAATACTAAATAATTTTTTATCTGAATTGGGGTCTAAAGGAACTGGGCTATAGACATCAATTAAGTTTTGCGTAAAGAACTCTGGAATATCTTCACTTTTCGGAAATTCAGGTATCACACTGCCATTATCTTCTGTATTTCCTGGGTCGTATACTTGGTAATCAATACGCAATTCAGGCTGTGGTGCATAACGTACTTCTGCATTTAGCTTCTCTCCAACAAGACACTTCATTGCTGGGTCTGTATTATTAATTAGCTCAAAAGTTATGGTATCACGTACTGATTTAGTTAATTTTGGTGCTACAACGATAGCGGATACAGTTGAACCATCCGATTGAACAATATCAACTGCTTCACCTGCAGTATCAACAATATTTCCGTAGGATGCTTTCACGCGGAATGAATAGGATTTATCATCTGCGATAGGGTCACCATTACAAGCCTTTAAAGACACCGTAACAAGTGTTGTATCAACGTTATTTGCAATTAAATCAGGCTTTTCCACCACAATACTTTGCAATGCATTATTTACATTATTGGGTCCAGTAAAATCATTGGAATTATCCTTTGGCTCTTCAAAATCAGCACTACTTGAACCCATAAAACCAGGAGGTAACGTAATGCTATCATTATCACGACCAGCTGGACTACGTTTTAATCCTTGTACTGCGAAAGTGCTATTTTGAACAGCACGATATAAAAATACAGCAACATCACCACGTGTTAATTTTGTAGATGGATTGAAGCTAGCAAATGTCTTTTTGTCTGTAGAACTTGTAGATAAATCATTTGAATATAAATATTGCACTGCCTGTGGCTCATCTAAATCTAAGCCTTTAAAAGCAGCGTAAATTCGGGCAAATTGGCCACGTGTTACAGCTTTTGTTCGATTCGTATTCACATGTGTACCATTAAATGGTAAATAAAAATCACTATAGAAATTATAAGCAACACTATCAACATAAGATAACGCATAGTTACGATCTAGCTTGGCAAACATTAGTACAAGATCGCGATCTGTCACTTGATCATTTGGTAAAAAATTATTTGCGCTATTTAAGGACATGAGATCATTATCCACCGCCCAGGAAATAGCTTTATAATTATTGCTATTTGTTGGAACATCTCTAATTGTTGTAGCTGCTTGCGTGACAGTAGGTGTCGCTGTCATCAGTAGAAGCATGAAGCAAAGCATAGCAAGCAATGCTTTTTTTACATAGGTCATTTTTGTTCCATCCTTTCTTTAGTTAAAGAACAATATGTCATCACGATAGTTTTGTTTTAAGTCATCCTCTAAATATTTCAAGAATCGTTCTAGAACAACTGACGCCTCCGCACGCGTTAGCGGTTTATTTGGATTAAAACGACCAGCAGAATCACCAATCATTAGGCCAAGCTCATTTGCAATATAGATGCCATCTCGCGCATAATTTGGAATCTGATTGTCATCTGTAAATTTAGTTAAGTAGCCAGGATCAGGGGCTCTATTTTCAAGTCCTAAAGCACGAACAAAGATAGTTGCAGCCTGTGCTCGATTAATCGCATTATCTGGCTTAAAGTAATCAGCTGAAACACCTTTAATTATCCCTTTATTTAACGCTGATTCAATATAGCCGTAATCCTTGATAGAACGCTTCAAGTCTTTAAAAACACTTGTAGTAGGTGTCTTTTTTGATTTCTTTTCTTCAAACACACGTAAATCAACTGCTTTACCAATAGCCGTCGTAAAATCAATACGTTTCATTGGTGTATTAGGAGAAAAGAAGTTACTTGAATCTGAGTAAATACCTAGAGAATAAAGTTTTTCAATTGCTTCTTTCGCGTAATGGGTTGTTAAATCTCTGAATTTAGGAATGATAAGACGTTCAATTGTTGGCATGTACTCTGTATCTAAATCAAGTGTACCTTTTTGTCCTGAAGATAGGTCGTATGTATATTCAGAAATAACATCCTTTTCACTTACAACTGCATAGCCACCTTCAAAACTCCCTAAGCTACCGAGATTTTCCTCATAATTTAAAACACGTGATTTACTTGTAGATAAACGATTTTTCACATGACTTGTTTTACCATCACTATAGGAATAAACAGACTCCGTGATTTGAGTTTCAGTCGCACCCCAGAAGTTCTCATAGCCTGCATGTCGGCTATCTGTTTCAATTGTTACTGTGTTTTGAACAGCATTCTTTCCTTTTCCTGTTTCAAAGGCATAGGTTTTTCTAGAAATAATATTTCCTGAGTAATAATCAGAGGCTGCACGATTATCAGTAACAGTTCCTTGTGAAAATTGATAATCGACTAACGTATAAGTAATGGCACCGATTGTAATTTTTTCAGTGTATTTCTTTACTTCACCATTGGATGTTTTTTGACCAAGAACTGCATAATCCACTACATCTGATTCATAGGCAATATTTCTTGTCAATGTAGCGCCATTGCTTGCAGTTAACTTCATGTTATACGTTTCAGTTAATTTACCTTTTGATTCTTTTTGTGCAATTTTAATATCTTTACTTGTCCCTTTAAAAATAACAGGTGTCCCAGACAGGAACACGGCTTCTTCATATGTATACTCGTTTTTTACAGCACCCGTTGTTTCTAATGAAGCAGCTGATGCATTGAACGGAATAGTAGTTCCAATCAAAAAAATAGTCAGAACTAGCATTACTTTAGATAATTTTTTTTGCATTCGCTTTTCCTCTCTTTCACTGTGCATTTGCGTGCATAATGAAGCTTGTTTCTACTATCACTAAAAAAATCTGCTCGTCTTGCGAATGTATTCAAAGTAACTTTTTCATCTTTAGCTTATGAAATATATTCGCTTAAGACTCGCAAATTTTTTTAGTTTCATATTCATACTAATCTACCAAAATAAAATGAGCTTTAACAAATCGATCTGATAATACAACTAAACGATCAGATGGCTGTAAGTCAGAAGCTTGAATCACCTTACCTGCTTTTATCAGTGTCGCTTGGTCAATATTCATATTAACCATTTCACCTGCTTCATACCAACGACCATTTTGCCATTGACTAACACTCTTGACATTAATAACAGCAGGATACGTAGATTTCACAGACTGTAGCTTCCCTGCGAGCATTAGAGGGGCAACAGGTTTAGCATTGTCTAAAATATGAAGAGCTTGTACATGGCCATTCTTCACATAGAAATAACCATAGTCACCCTCTGATAAGTAAAGTTCAATATCTGGCATGACACTATATGTTTTATTGCCGTCATCTACCATAGCTTTTGTGGAATTACTAACTGACAATACAGTACGATCTGCTTTTTTGAAAACATTTGATTCAATCTTCATCGCATCATCAATTTCAATTACATATCCATCAGCTTGAGATAAGCGTCCATAATATAATTCATGACCAGCAAGATTAGGTGACATAAAACTATCACTTGTTACTTGTATTACTTGAGCATAGTGATCGCGTGTAGCACCATCAGCCACGACAAAAGCAGTACCATATGCCATAAGACCAGTAGGTTCGATTAATCGCCCATTTCGAATTAAAATCGTCCCATTATGGAAATACATTGTTCCTGCTGTTTTCAGTTTCAATAGTTGGTAATCTGTATCTACAGACAGCATTGGTTCGTAATATGTTCTTTCATTATTTTTCAATACGACAATTTTCTCGATTACTTCCTTACCAAATTGTTTAACGGTCGCATAGTATGCTTCGCTACCTATATAATTTTTCAGCTGACCTTTCTCGACTTTCGTATTCCCAACATATATTGGTACTTTGGATGTAAAAGGCATAGTGGAAAGTTCATTTGTTGTTTGAGAGCCAAATTGCCAGTTAACAAAGGCATGTTGATTTTTCACGGTAAGCTTATTGGCATTAGGATTGACCGCTTGTATCTCACCTTTATATAAATTTTCTACTAGTGTACCTGTTTCACTGATAGCTACCTTTGAGATGACCGAGGAAGTTTTATTTTTAAAGCTTAATTTAACTCGATCCCCGACGTATAATGCACTAATATCCGTTGCAGAAGAACCTTTTTGATAATTGGTTTCTTTGTTT
>NZ_JPVR01000056.1 GCF_000772935.1 Lysinibacillus boronitolerans JCM 21713 = 10a = NBRC 103108 | reverse complement strand
ATTTGGATCAATACTCGTTACGACACCAGCCGTTGTTTTACCGTTACTGCTTCCTGTTGAGGGTACATTTGTTTCTGTTGGTGTATTAGAGGTACCGCGAAGTTCAACAACACTTCTGAGAGAAATGTCAGCCTCGACTTCCATACCCATCTTAAAGCCCTCAATCGTTGTAGACGTATTATTAATATATAATCTAGTATTTTTATTAATATTAAACGTCACTGTTCGTCCACGATCATTTTCCAATGTTATTTTACTAAGCTGCTTTTCTATCGTGCCATCTGGCTTCGTATATTCTGAAAACGTTACATCGACAAAGGTCCCTGTCACTAATTGGGCAGCTTTAGCAGATTGATTAAAGGAAAAACCTACTATCATCAGTAACGTAATCATCAGTATGTATGAATATTTTTTCAAAAAACCCTGCCTCCTTACTAATTATTAGTATATCGTATTATTGGTAGTTTTTCTTATTCGAAAAGTTACATTTTAGGCCTTCTTGAATTTTTTTCTAAAAATAAAAGTTGAGGTAGCTTTTAACCTCAAGCTACCTTGCCTACTTCATACTTGAATATCAATTGTATGTCCAGCAGTTGGATGTGGAGCATCTAACATTTCAACTAACTGTTCTGTATTTTGCTGTTGCATTTCCATTGCCTGCTTCGTAACAGCTAAAGATACATTTTGCATAAGTGTTGCTTGGTTCTTTGCCATCGATAAAGCTGCGATATCCATCTAGTCCACCTCCTATCTAATTTATCGGACAAATAGTTTCATCATCAAGTATTTTTCCCTAATTTTCTATACGATTGAAAATACAAAAAACATCTATTGTCCTAACGCCTTAGACACAATAGATGTTTTTTATTACATTTTGTTTTCGATTGTTTTCCAAGCTTCCTCAAAGCCAAGACCTGTTTCTGAAGAGAAGACAATAAGAGGATCACTTTTTTCCATCTCCAGCGTCTCTTTGACAATTTTCTTATGTTTATCCCATTTACCTTTTGGAATTTTATCTGCCTTGGTTGCAATGACAATGCAAGGAATATTGTAATGCTTTAAAAAATCATACATCATACGATCATCAGCTGTTGGAGGATGTCGCAAATCTATAATTTGTACGACTGCTTTTAACTCCTGGCGTCCTGTAAAATAGCGCTCGATCATTTTTCCCCATGCCTCACGCTCTGTTTTAGAAACCTTTGCATAACCATACCCTGGAACATCTACAAAAAATAGCTGCTCTTCAATCTTATAAAAATTAAGGGTTTGTGTTTTACCAGGCTTAGATGAAATACGTGCTAAAGCTTTACGTCCGATCATTCGATTAATGAAGGAAGACTTTCCTACATTCGAACGACCTGCTAATGCAAATTCTGGCAGTCCATCTTCTGGATATTGGTCTGGTCGTACCGCACTAATGACCATTTCGACATTATGGACTTTCATTTTTTTAAAAACCTCCGTCCAGCGCATAGGCTAAAACTTCATCAGCCGATGTCACTAGTTTAAATGTTAATTGCTCACGTACACTATCAGGAATATCCTCTATATCACGTTCATTATCCTTAGGACATATGATTGTCGTTAATCCTGCACGGTGAGCGCTTAATGTTTTTTCTTTTAAGCCGCCGATTGGCAATACACGGCCACGCAAGGTAATCTCACCTGTCATACCTACCTCGCGGCGAATCGGGCGATGTAGAATAGCCGAAACGATAGCTGTTGCCATTGTAATACCAGCTGATGGTCCATCTTTAGGTACAGCACCCTCTGGTACATGGATATGAATATCATGAGTATCAAAAAATTCTGCATCCACATTTAGGTGTTCCATTTTTGTACGAACATAGGATAATGCTGTTTGAGCAGATTCCTTCATTACTTCTCCAAGCTTACCAGTAAGTTGTAACTTCCCTTTACCCGGCGTTAAAGAAACTTCAATTTGTAATGTATCTCCACCAACTGTTGTATAAGCAAGTCCAGTTGCGACACCCACTTGATTTTCCTTTTCAGCCTGTCCATAGCGGAAACGATGTTTACCAAGTAAATCTTGTAATGATTTTGAGCTAACCGTTACGCGTTTTTTCTCACCAGATACAATTACTTTGGCAATTTTACGGCAAAGCGTAGCGATTTGTCGTTCTAAACCGCGCACTCCTGCTTCCCGTGTATAATAACGTATAATATCAGTGACTGCTTCATCTTTGATTACTACCTGTGTTTTTTTCAAACCATGTTCTTTAAGCTGCTTTGGTATGAGATGGTTTTTGGTAATTTGAGCTTTCTCGATTTCAGTATAGCCTGCAATAGAAATTACTTCCATACGATCTAATAATGGCCCTGGTATGCTACTTAAATCATTGGCAGTTGCAATAAATAACACATTAGAGAGATCATATGGTTCCTCAATATAATGATCACTAAATGTATTATTTTGTGCAGGGTCTAAAACTTCAAGCATCGCTGCTGCAGGGTCACCTCTAAAATCATTCGACATTTTATCGATTTCATCTAATAAAAACACCGGATTAATGGTACCTGCTTTTTTCATTCCTTGAATAATACGTCCTGGCATTGCACCAACATACGTACGTCGATGTCCACGAATTTCCGATTCATCCCGAACACCACCTAAAGAAATACGAATAAACTTTCGATCTAAACTTTCCGCAATGGAGCGAGCTAATGATGTTTTACCAACGCCTGGAGGTCCTGCTAAGCATAAAATAGGTCCTCGCAGTGAATTTTTCAGCTGACGTACGGCTAAATATTCCAGAACACGTTCTTTGACTTTTTCTAATCCATCATGATCTCGGTTTAAAATGTTTTCAGCATGGGCAATATTCATGCGATCCTCTGTAGCATTTGTCCACGGTAAGGAAATAAGCCAATCAATGTAATTGCGAATAACACCACTCTCTGCACTAGCCCCGGGTATTTTTTCATAGCGATCTAATTCTTTCAGTGCTGCTTCTTTTGTTGATTCTGGCATACCAGCTTCGTCGATACGCTTCCGTAATTCTGCAACTTCTCCGGTTTTCCCTTCGCGATCTCCCAGCTCCGTTTGTATAGCTTTCATTTGCTCACGTAAATAATATTCCTTTTGCGTACGCTCCATTGACTGCTTTACTTTGGAATTAATTTTCTTTTCTAAATCCAAAACTTCCTGTTCATCATGCAAGCGAATAATTAAATGATCAAGTCGTTTTTTAACGCTAAGCATTTCCAATACTTCTTGCTTGTCAGCAATTTTAAACGGCAAATGAGAAGCAATAATATCTGCTAAACGGCCAGGCTCTTCAATATCCGTTACAGTATTGATCGTCTCAGTTGTAATTTTATTGGAGGATTTGGCATATTTTTCAAAATACGTCAACAATGTCCGCATCAATGCTTGTGTTTCTACATCTTTTTCTGTTGACTCCTCTTTAACCTCAATATCCACAACAGTATACTTCTCTAACGCACGATAATTTTTCCACGTTGCACGCGCAACACCTTCTACAAGGATGCGTAACGTGCCGTTTGGTAATTTTAGCATTTGTTTGACATATGCAATTGTACCAACTGAATACAGATCTTGCTCTTCAGGCTGTTCGTCGTGCATTTCTTTTTGTGTTACCAATAAAATCATTTGGTCCTCTAACATTGCCTGCTCAAGCGCCGCTACAGAACGATTTCTACCCACATCAATATGTAACACCATCGATGGGAATACTAAAAGTCCACGCAAAGGCAATAATGGTACATTTGTTGTTTTTTGTATTGTCACCATGCGGGCATTCACCTCCGTCAAAATTTTCATGTTAACATCCCGCGCTACTAGTATGTGTTTAAAAAGTTGATTCACACTAGATATTGAAGCGAGCCAAAAATTTCTTCAAGTTACAGCTGGCTTTATGTAGGAATGAATAAAAAGCTGACTGTCGATATGTGCGAATATTGCACAATCGAAGTCAGCTAATTACTCTCTATCTCACAACGGTAGACAGCCACGTCTATTCATTATGCTGAAGTTTTAGTGTCGCTACCTTCATCGAGTTCAGTGCCATCTTCAAGAAGCAATTTCGGTTTTTCTTTATCCGTAATTGTTTTTGCTGTAATGATACATTTTTTTACGTCTTCACGTGAAGGTAATTCGTACATTACATCAAGCATTGTTGACTCAATAATTGAACGAAGACCACGCGCACCTGTTTTACGTTCAATTGCTTCCTTAGCAATTGCCACAAGAGCATCTTCATCAAATTCAAGCTCAACGCCATCTAATTCAAGCATTTTTTGATATTGCTTGGCTAGTGCATTTTTCGGCTCTGTTAAAATTTGTACTAGTGCAGCTTCGTTTAATTGCTCCAGGCTTGCAAGTACAGGTAATCGACCAATGAACTCTGGTATTAAACCAAACTTCAATAAATCCTCAGGAATCAGCTTGGACATGATAGAACCTTCATCTACATCAACTTTATTCGGATCTGAACCGAATCCTATTACTTTTTCACCCTGACGTCGTTTAATGATTGTTTCAATACCATCAAATGCACCGCCCACTATGAAAAGAATATTGGTTGTATCGATCTGTAAGAATTCTTGATGAGGATGTTTTCGTCCTCCTTGTGGTGGAACGCTTGCAACTGTTCCTTCAAGAATTTTTAGGAGTGCCTGCTGAACACCTTCGCCAGAAACATCGCGTGTAATTGATGGATTCTCTGACTTACGTGCAACTTTGTCAATTTCATCAATATAGATAATCCCTTTTTCAGCGCGTTCGATATCATAATCAGCTGATTGGATTAACTTTAATAAAATATTTTCAACGTCCTCACCAACATAACCTGCTTCAGTTAAGGAGGTAGCATCCGCGATTGCGAACGGAACATTTAAAATACGTGCTAACGTTTGAGCTAATAAAGTTTTACCGCTACCAGTTGGGCCGATTAACACAATGTTCGATTTTGCTAATTCAATATCATCAATTTTACTATTCGTATTGATACGTTTATAGTGATTGTAAACTGCAACTGCCAATGCTTTTTTAGCACGCTCTTGTCCAATTACATACTCATCTAAAATCGTTAAGATTTCTTTCGGTTTCGGAATATCTTGGAATTCAATTTCCTCCTCTACACCTAGTTCCTCTACAACGATCTCTGAACAAAGCTCGATACATTCATCACAAATATAAACACCTGGACCTGCAACTAATTTACGCACTTGTTCTTGTGGCTTTCCACAAAATGAGCATTTTAAATTGCCTTTTTCATCATTAAATTTGAACAATATGTTTCACCCCTATTCAAGCAACAATCTTACAAGATTATTGAATCTTTATCAAATAAATTGTCTGCATCATTTACGCCTCAGCAATTATGCATGTGTAGATTATAACGCATCGTCATGTACTTTACTTCATTTAACTTTCGAAGCATGCTATAGGAACCTGCTTACTTCGCCACCTTATACTGCTATAAAGTTACATTTATTCACTTTCGACACACTACAAACTACCGATCTCTATTTATAAATCTACTACATTCAACCAAGGGTATATCACTCAAAAAATAAAATTTTATTAGGACCTTTCTGAATGAAGTTAAGTATAGCATCGTATCAATTTCGCCTTGACTCAAATAGCGCCTGGACTTCAATCCAAATCCTTGACACTTGCCAGTAGGCACTATCTTCATCCAGTCGTGGTTTAAACACACACTAAAAAGGTTAAAAGGCATACAGCTCGCCATCTATGTGAGATGGACGTTTTTTGTACCTGACGATATGCTTTGGCTACAAAAAATATCTGCTGAATGAAGATAAAAACTAAAACAATACTATGTATAAGTGAAGTATAAAGTGAAATAAATGTTAAGGGGACTAATTTTTAAGAGTTTATGTGATAAAACAAGGCACGGATGAATGCCGTACCTTGTTTTTTTTGGGCTATCTAATTACACAAAATCTTATTCAGTAATTTTAGCGTTTTCTACTAAAAATTCAACTGTTTTTTGGATTTTGATGTCGTTTTCAAGTACTGCTGTACCACCTAAAGCACTTGTGATTTGATCTTTAGTCATGTTAAATTGAGCAGCCATTTTTTCTAATTCTGCTTCAATATCTGCTTCAGATGCTTCAATTTTTTCAGCTTCAGCAATCGCTTCAAGTGTTAATGATACACGTACACGGCTTTCAGCTTCTTCTTTCATTTGGCCACGTAAGTCTTCTTCTGATTGACCAGAGAATTGGTAGTAAAGGTCTAAGTTCATACCTTGCATTTGTAAACGTTGACCAAATTCTTGTAACATACGATCAGTTTCAGAGTTGATCATACCTGCTGGTACTTCAAACTCAGCGTTTTCAGCAGCTTTTTCTACAAGCTCGTCACGAAGAGCTGCATCTGATTCTGTTACTTTTTGAGCTGCAGTTTGTTCTTTAATTTTAGCGCGTAAAGCTTCAACGCTTTCAACTTCTGGATCTAATTCTTTTGCAAATTCATCATTTAACTCAGGAAGAACTTTTGTTTTAACTTCCTTCACAGTTACTTTGAAAGTAGCTTCTTTACCAGCTAATTCAGCTGCATGGTATTCTTCTGGGAATGTAACAACAACATCTTTAGATTCGCCAGCTTTAACACCCACAAGTTGCTCTTCAAAACCTGGAATGAATGAACCTGAACCGATTTCTAGTGGATAGTCTTCACCTTTACCACCTTCAAAAGCTTCTTCGCCTACGAAACCTTCGAAGTCGATTACAGCTGTATCACCATCTACGATTGCTTCGTCTTCTTTGATTTCAAGCTCTGCTTTGCGAGCTAATTGGTCTTGAATTTGAGCATCTACTTCTTCATCTGTTACTTCTACTGGAAGTTTAGATACTTCTAGACCTTTGTAGTCTCCTAGTTTTGGTTCTGGTTTCACTGTTACTTGTGCAGTGAATGTGAAATCTTGGCCGTGTACAAAGTTTTCTGTACCAGCGATTTCTGGGTAATCAACTGGCATAATTCCAGCTTCGTCAATTGCTTTTGCATAAGATTCAGGAACGATGATTTCTAATGCATCTTGGTATAGAGATTCGATACCAAAACGTTGTTCAAACATTTTACGAGGCATTTTACCTTTACGGAAACCTGGTACGTTAATTTGTTTTACAACTTTTTTGAACGCTTGGTCCATTGCTGCGTCGATTTCTGCAGCAGGTACTTCGATTGTAAGAGTACCGATATTACCTTCTTGTTTTTCCCATTTTGCTGACATGTATAAATACCTCCAAATAAATAATCAAGTTTAGATGTTAGACAATTCATTCGTAACTACGATTTTGACAACCATTTTAGTATAACATAGATGTGTATAGTTTCAACTTATTTCATACCTAATGTAGTTCTGTTAGCTTTTCTAACATTTGTAAAAAGTCAATGATTTCATAATCCATTTCTTGTACATTTCCTAGCATCGCTAAGACAAAATCAATATAACTATAGGCAACATCATCTGCTTCGAACGGGTGCCATTCAAATGGATACGTTACAATGGCATGCTTTGCCATTAAATATTGTACCATTTCCAACGTAGATGGGTCTTGTTCTAGCTTCACTTCTACTATATTTTTTATTTCTCCATACTGCGGTAGCTGGTTAGGCAATACTAACTCAGCAGGATTTACGATTTTTGTTTGTTTAAATTTAGCTACTCTAACCTTCATAGCTACTTCTTGTTCCACTAATAATATGAGTGCTAGGCTCTGGACGAACGGATGGATGCTTGAACATTCAATAATCTCTTTTAATGGCTCTTTTAATTGTCTTACATTTGTGTCCATAAGTCGATGCAAGCGTATAGACTGCTCATTTGAAGTAAGTGCACAAAATTTCTCAAGTTCATATTCCTGTTCTTCTATTAAACGTTGTGCATTTTCTTTTTTTTCTAGATTCTTAGACACTTCACTATTCAAATTTTTTAAGCGTTCAAATTTTTCAATCTGATCCTGAGGCAAAACATTTTCTTCAAGTAGGGTTGTAATTAATGACTCTACTTGATGGTATTCTTTTAACTGCATGCATACGGTAATGTACAATTCCATGATTTCTACATAAAGTGACGTACCCATCGAAAATAATTGCTCACAAACATTCTTAACCTTGCTATAGTCCTTTAATTCATACAAAGCAAAGGCATAGGCACTAAGAGCAAATTCATCTCCTGCTTCGTACACAAATGCCTTTTCAAAACTTGCCACCGCTTTTTCATACTGAAAATTTTCAGCAAACATATGCCCTTCACGTATTAAAGTTTGGACAGCGCCTGGAAAAACAACAATATTGTCATGTTTAATGACATGACGCTTTCTTTTTGTCATTTTTCTCACCTCATTGTTCTAATTTTTCATTTCTGCTATTTACTAAAAAAATCCACAACTTTCTTGTTTTTAACAAAAAACTATTGCTTTTGCATTCATATTTTGTAATAAATTGTATTATAATTAGAATAGTCTAAAATTTATCACAATTCGCAGACGTTCCATTTTGTTGTCTGCACCTAGAAAATCAAGTTCTTAACAAGGAGTGGAATCCATGCAATTACTTGATACAATTACTGAATTTGATCATTGTATCTCATCTGCATTCGAGGCATTATCGATTAAAGTCATTTCAATTTCTACAACGGACGGCGTTTTTCAAGATAAGCCGATAGAATTTGAACTTTTAACACGCACCAAAATTGATGTCTACACACAAGAAGCCAGCACCTACATTTTAAAAATTCAAGGGTGTATTCCTGGATCTATTGCACTTGGTCATCAAAATGAGTCTCTTTCCATTATTCCTCAAAAAGTAAACATTGAATGTAACTACAAGCTGTTACATGTTGATAAAAAAGATATGCAGCAAATTTTACAGCATCCTGAACCAAATCGTCACTATAGTGAATGGCTCATTGATGCAATCAAAAATGCCAATATTCTTGTCGAGCTAAAGACAAATCAACACACGCTCACTGAATGGCCAATCGGCATTAAATCCGCAGTCATTATTTAGCTAGACAAAGACATACTTAAATAGGTATGTCTTTTTTATTGTTCACATTTAAGTTTTACCATTTTAATGCGTTTCTATCATAACAACTTTTTATAGTTTCTGGAAATAATATTATGTTTTAATAAGGACATTCTAACAGTGCTTATTTAAAATGAAGGTTTCAAATTTATCCCTTCGAAATGAAATGGCGCTATAATATATAGTACAAAAATAATGTTAGGGGCTTTTTTACTCATGGATATTAAAGAAACATTGCAGTCTTTTTCTACAATGACACTGTCTGAGCGTCAGGCATTTATGTTGCAACATAGTGATTGGTTGTTACAGGAGATGTTAGCCCATATTGGCTCAGCTGATGCAGAGTTACGAGACCACCTTATTTATCGTACCTTTGTTGATTTACTAAGTGATAATTTATTGAGTTCTGAACAACTTCAATATTTGTTTGAAACAGCTACAGGTGAGGATTTTTTATATTTACATATTGGAGAAAAAACAACGGATAGTGTCTTTACACGTTCGTTTTCCGCTTTACTAGTGGCAGGTCTGCTTGCAAAGGACACTGAATTACTCGTTTTAAGTGATGATGACTTACAAAAATTCTTTAAAAAAATCGGCCGTTATTTGTTATTAGAACAGGATACGAGAGGATATGTTCAGGAAAAAGGATGGGCACACAGTATTGCACATGGTGCAGATTTAGCTGCAACAACAATAAAACATCCAAAATTCGATTTACAGTATGCACCATCCATTTTACATGCATTAAAACTCGTCACTTGGAAAGAAACCGTCTTTGTTAATGATGAAGAGGAGCGTTTAATCAATATAGTGGATGCGTTATTACTTCAAAATTACTCAGAGGAAGCCTTGATCGAATTTGTTGAGCAGGCTTTTGATAAATTTGAAATGCATTTGTTGACACAAGGTTATAATGAACACTTCTTTAGCGGTAGAACTTGTACCTTAAACTTTATGAAAACACTGTATTTTTCTTTGAAAATGAATAATAAAGCTCCACAGCTACAAAATACGATTTATGGACAAGTAGCCAAATGGCTAAAGCTTGGTAATTGACAGGTAATCTTAAAAATGCTGAATTACTCCGCTTAATTCTTCATAACATAATTTTTTTCTAAAATACTAGCAAACTAAGTACTATCTTAGTTTGCTTTTTACTTTTCAGATAAAACAAACGAAGTAAAAATATGGATATTAATGAAAAACAATTATTATGTTAACATAATTAATAATTCACTCCATTTATTCCCTCTCCACTCATTCCTTACATTGAAAATTCAACCTATTGTTTCCATAAAGCGTCATTCCATGTACTCCTTTTTCGGATAAAAGGCAAATAAAAAATCCCGTTACGTCTGTTATGGCAATGATTTTATTACAAAACAGCGTCCAAAATGTGAAATGCCATTTTTCATAATATAAATTATTTACTTAGGTAAACATTGAGAATGCAGTATTTTCAACGTTTCCACAGTGTTTAATAATAAAAACCTATAAATACCAATACTAAAATAACGATTTTTGTTCAAGAAATGTTCAAAATCAACACAGCTATACTATCATTTTCATAACAAAATTATGTTTTTTCTTAAAAACAGGGCGTATAATCCAATGTGCAAACAACGAGAGATTGTGACAATCGGAGTGAACCAAGTACGTATTTAAACGATTGCGCAAATCATTGATTTTGCTAACGCTTGCATCAGATCAATCAACACTAGATTTTATGTTTCATATTGAACCATGCCATTGTAATTTCTTATGTTGTTGATTGATACGCCAAGATAAAAGAGGTGACCTCAGTATCAACTATTTGTAAATGTGACACTGACAAAAAAACACATGAATTTTATGAATAGCCGTTCTATAGAAAGGAGTCAAACATGAAGAAAAAATTAAGTTTAATGTTCGTTGCATTGAGTGCGCTTGCTCTTCTTGCTGGATGTGAACCATTAACAGTGTTCAATCCAAAAGGGCCTAATGCTGAAACATTATCAAACACAATTATCTTATCCATTATTACAATGGCCTTTATATTGCTAGTCGTGTATGTGCTTTTAGCCTTTATGCTTACAAAATATCGTGCATCAAAAGCAGCTGCAGATTATGAGCCTCCTCATGAAGAAGGAAGCCATCTGCTTGAGATTACATGGACAGTAATTCCAATTATTATCGTAGCATTTTTAGCTGTTGTGACTGTAAGAACAACTTCTACAGTAGAAGCTCAACCAGCAGGTTATGACGATAAGGAACCTTTAGTGATTTATGCATCATCATCAAACTGGAAATGGCACTTTAGTTATCCAGAAGAAGGTGTTGAAACAGTTAACTATGTAAACATTCCGGTGGATCGTCCAATCGAGTTTAAACTTTACTCATTTGGTCCAATTACAAGTTTCTGGATTCCTCAATTAGCCGGTCAAAAATATGCGATGAGTGATATGTTAACAACAATCCACCTTGCAGCAGATGAGGTTGGTTCATTTATGGGACGTAACTCTAACTTTAATGGACGCGGCTTTGCCGAAATGGAATTTGAAGCACAATCTATGACACAAGAAGACTTCGATAAATGGGTTGCTGATGTAAAAGCGAAAGAGGCACCATTAACTGAAGAAAAATTTGATGAGCTATTAAAAGCAGAGCACGTTGGTCGCCAAAGCTTCTCATCTACTCACTTAGACTTTAGACCAGCTCCAATGGAACATGGTAAACACATGAATATGGATGATATGGATCATGGGGATATGTCTGAAGAAGACATGAATAATGAACATTCTGGTCATTAATTAGATTTTATCGTTGAACGAATCGAGACATTAATTTTTAATTCTGAAAGGAGCGCATCCAATGAGTATGGAAGAATTATTCCATCCAATGCAAGAACCGATGATTTTAGCGGCAGCTATTAGTATCGTAGTTGGTGCAGTGGTTATCGTAGCAGGCCTTACTTATTTCAAAAAATGGGGCTATTTCTACAAAAACTGGCTATCAACTGTTGACCATAAAAAAATCGGGATTATGTATATCGCAGTAGCTTTATTAATGCTATTCCGCGGTGGTATCGATGCACTATTAATGCGTGCACAAACAGCCGTTCCAGATAATGGACTTCTTGATGCACAACACTATAATGAAATTTTCACAACACACGGTTTATTAATGATTCTATTTATGGCGATGCCATTTGTTATCGGCTTAATGAACATTGTTATTCCACTTCAAATCGGTGCACGTGACGTTGCTTTCCCACGTCTAAATGCTGTCAGCTTCTGGCTATTTGCAGCAGGTGCTGGTTTACTAAACTTATCATTCATTATTGGTGGTTCACCAGACGCTGGTTGGACAGCCTACTTCCCTCTTGCAAGTACGGATTTTAGTCCGACTGTAGGGAATAACTATTATTCTTTAGCTCTTCAATTATCAGGTATTGGTACTTTAATGACAGGTGTTAACTTTATCACGACGATCATTAAAATGCGTGCCCCTGGTATGACATTAATGAAAATGCCAATGTTTTCTTGGTCTATTTTAATAACAAACATCATTATCGTATTCGCATTCCCAGTATTAACTGTAGCGCTTGCTCTTATGATGTTTGACCGTCAATTCGGCACAAAATTCTTTGCGATGCAAGACGGTGGTATGGATATGCTTTGGGCCAACCTATTCTGGGTTTGGGGACATCCTGAGGTTTATATCGTTATCCTACCTGCTTTTGGTATTTTCTCAGAAATCATTGCAACATTTGCACGTAAAAACTTATACGGATACAAATCTATGGTGATGAGTATGGTGGTCATTTCCCTACTATCATTCGTAGTTTGGGCCCACCACTTCTATACAATGGGTCATGGTGTAATGGTAAACAGTGTTTTCTCTATTACAACAATGGCAATCGCAGTTCCTACTGGGGTTAAAATATTCAACTGGCTACTCACAATGAGGCACGGGAAAATTCAATTTACAACACCGATGCTTTATGCACTTGGCTTTATTCCTATCTTCACAATTGGTGGGGTTACAGGGGTAATGCTAGCGATGGCAAGTGCTGACTACCAATATCATAATACGATGTTCTTAGTTGCCCATTTCCACTATGTATTAATTCCAGGTACAGTATTTGGTGTGCTTGCAGGTTACCACTACTGGTGGCCAAAAATGTTCGGTTTCCGTCTAAATGAAAAATTAGGGAAAGCTGGTTTCTGGTTCATTGCCATCAGCTTCAACGTAACGTTCTTCCCACTATTTATTTTAGGTTTAGATGGATATGCTCGTCGTATGTACACTTATTCTGAGTCTACTGGTTATGGTCCATTGAACATGTTATCGTTCGTCGGTGCTCTAGGACTTGCAGTCGGCTTTGCGTTAATCGTCTACAATATTTATTACAGCTGGAAGCATATGCCTCGCAATGAAAAGGCGGATGTTTGGGATGGTCGTACACTTGAGTGGGCTACTCATTCTCCAGTACCAGAATATAACTTTGCCGTAGTGCCTACTGTTACTCGCTTAGATGAGTATTGGTTCGCGAAAAAAGAAGGTCGCGATATTACTGCAGGTACAATCGAAAAAATTCACATGCCAAATAATACAGGCACACCATTCTGGATGAGTGGATTCTTCTTCCTTGCAGCATTCTTCGCTGTATTCAATCTATGGATTCCAGCCATCATCAGTATGCTTGGTGTATTTGGCTTCATGATTCATCGTTCATTCGAAAAAGATCATGGTCGTTACATTTCAGTTGAGGAAGTAATGGCAACTGAGAAAAGCTTGAGAGGTGATAAATAATATGAAAATCGATTCTTCACTTCCATTAGAATATAGTACAGAGGAAAACCGTCTAAAGATCTTTGGCTTTTGGATTTTCCTTGGCGCCGAGATCGTGTTATTTGCCACATTATTTACAGTGTATTTTACACTTCATACACGTACAGGTAGTGGACCAGATGGTGCCGAAATTTTCGAATTAACTCCAGTTCTATGGGAAACATTCTTATTATTAACAAGTAGTTTCACAATTGGTCTTGGTGTTCATGCAATGCGTATCGGTCGTAAAAAAGCAATGATGACATTCTTTATCATTACTCTTTTACTAGGTCTTGGCTTCTTAGCTATTGAGATTGATGAATTTGTCACATATGTACACGAAGGTGCGACGATTCAAACAAGCGCATTCTTATCGTCCTTAATGACTTTACTTGGAACGCACGGAGCCCACGTAACATTTGGTTTCTTCTGGGGCGTAGCTATTTTAATCCAAGTAGCGAAACGTGGCTTAAACCCACAAACGGCTAATAAAGCGTTTATCTTCTCACTGTACTGGCATTTCCTAGACGTTGTTTGGATTTTCATCTTCAGCTTCGTCTACTTGAAAGGACTGATTAGCTGATGAAGGAATTATTCCCAAAACAACATGTGATGGGCTTCGGCTTCTCACTATTACTAACAATCGTAGCTTTAGCAGTTGTTAAATTCGATATGTCTCTTAACATGGCATTTGGAATTTTACTAGTAACTGCTCTTGCACAGGCAACTGTACAATTAGTATTATTCATGCACATCGGTGAATCTGAAGATAAAAAAACATTATATACAACAATTTTATACTCAGTATTCGTAGGTGTTGTGACAATCATTGGTACATTATTTGCTATGATCTGGGGTTATAATTGATCCCTGAAACCACAGTGTAAAGAAAAAGCTGTCTGAGCTTATCGTCCTTGTATGATAAGTTCGTGACAGCTTTTTTGTTTTATCCCTATTCATTTGATAATTTTCGCGTTTGCGACTTGTATAAGTAGGGAAAATGTTATTTTTTTAATAAAAAATTAGTTCTTTTCTAACAATTTATGAAACTTTTCCTTTTTTAGTGCGTATAGTAGTAGATAGTGTTTTTTACCAAGAATAGGAGATGAAAGTAATGAAGAAAATTTTTAAAGTATTAGCAGTCGGAACACTAGCGTTGACACTTGCCGCTTGTAATTCAAGTGCTACGCCTACGAAAGACACAACTAATAAAAGCAAGCTCACTTTAGAACAAGTGTATGACAAAGCAGTAGATCGCCAGGCTGATATTCAAAGTGCAAGTGCTAAAATGGATATGACACAGGTGACAAAGGTTGGGTCTGGTGAAGAAGCAATGGAGTTTTCAATCGACTCCAAAATGGAGATGGATATCATCGTTGATCCACTTGCAATGCATTTATCAGGATCTATGACAATGCCTGATATGATGAATGAAGGTGACAAAACAATGGACATGCCGATTGAAATGTATATGAAAAAAGATGCAGGCTTATTTATGAAGGATTCGACGACAGATAGCTGGTTAAAGCTCCCTGATGAGAACTTTGATGCTATATTAGATCAAACGGCGGCTTCTGCGGATGCAAAGGAACAGCTAGAACAATTGAAAAAATTCATTAAGGACTTTACATTTGAACAAACGGATGATGAATATGTCCTTACATTAGATGCAAAAGGCGATAAGTTCAAAGAGCTAATCGATTCTGAGATTAATAAGTCTATGCAAGAAATGGGTCTAGAAGAAAATCCAATGGATCAACTATCAATTGAAAAAATTAACTACGTGCTACACATCGATAAAGAGACTTTCGATACGAACAAAATGGATATGAATTTTGATTTAAAAATGGCCGTAGAAGGTGACGAATTGTTAATGAATACAAAATCAGTCGTAACGTATACTGAATTTAATCATCTAAAAACAATCGATATACCTCAAAGTATTATTGATAACGCTCAAACAATCCAATAATAAAAGAACCTGCTTGTCTACTAGCACAAGCAGGTTTTTTACTCTCAGCTATTTTAACAACTAACGAACAATCAACACATCACAATGCGCATGTCGTACAACTTTCTCTGCAACAGAGCCTAACATCATTTTCTCCATACGATTTAATCCAGTTGCACCACAAACAATTAAATCAACCTGAGGTAATTGTGTTAAAATACCTTTTGGTGACCCTGTTTCCACAATGGATTCAACAGCTTTGACTCCTGTCTGTAACGCCTCTTTTTCTAGCTTTTCCATTTTAAGAATGTTTTCCTTCTTCAATTCCTCGGCATATTTTAAGTCATATGCTGAAACTGCTCCAAACGATTTTGTATCAATGACATTCACCAATTGCAAAATAGCATTGTGTTCCTTTGCTAATTGATTCGCTCTATCCAATGCTTTTAATGACTGTTCTGAGAAATCAATTGCTACTGCGATCTTAAGATAGTTTGCCATGTTTGTCCTCCCCATTCATCCTACCATTCCATGTTTTCTCAAATATTATATCACAATGGCATTCGATATAGTTTATCATCCTGTGGTTGCGGATTTCCACGGCCATCTGTATTATTGCTAATAAAATAAAGAAATTTTTCATCCACAAAGACATCACGAATTCTACCAAATTCTGATAGTAATTCATTGTGTTTGTTCTTATTTATATCAAAAGCTAAGACTGCTGTACCTCTTAGGGCAGCGACATATAATTGATCATTTACAATAGCAATGCCTGATGGTGCCCATGTGGTAGAAGTACCCGATGTAAAGAGAGGTGTTATCATCCCGTGCTTTTTCTCCGTTCCTTCAATAAGAGGCCAGCCATAATTCTTCCCCTTTTCAATTATATTAATTTCATCATTTGCTGCATTGCCATGCTCACTGGCGTACATCGTACCATCAGTAGACCATGCTAAGCCTTGTGGATTTCGATGTCCATAGCTGTATATATAGGATTGAGGAAAAGGATTATCATTCGGTATGGAGCCATCCAAATTGATACGCAAAATTTTCCCTTCTAAAGCAGTCACATCCTGTGCTAAAGAAGGTTGTGTTGCATCTCCTACCGTTGCATACAGCTTGCCATCAGGACCTATTTTCAAACGTCCCCCATGATGATATGTACCACTCTTTATTCGATCAATAATAAGATCCTGTTCGAGCCATTTATTATCGCTTAACGTTAACGTAACAATTCGATTAAATTGTTCCTCTTTCTCGACATACGTATAATATGCATAGGCTACCTGACTGGTAGGAAAATTAGGTGCTAAAACAAATCCCAACAAACCAGCCTCAGGCGCGGATGATAGCTCCTTTTTTAGGGTAATCTGTTGTCTAGTAAAGGCCCCTTCCGCAATTTTTACAATACTTCCTGGCCTTTCTGCTATATAAAAGTCATCTCCACTTTTTTGAATCGACCAAGGTGTCTGCAATTGATCTGCTATTATTTCAATTGAGGCATTCATGGCATCTATAGCGTGATTTTCCTCACCTTCTAACCTTTTATTGTTTTTATCCTTCGTTGACGTGCAAGCAACACATAGAATCATTGTTAGCAGTAATAAAGGCATATATCGTCTCATGATTAATCGTCCTCTCATTTATGAAAAATAGAAAGAGACGTCACCTAGACGCCTCTCTTACTTTTTATACTTTCAAACAGGATTATTTCACCAAATGTTCTTGTTTTCTCTAGCACCTCTAGATAGGCTTCTTTACGATGGATGAGTCGTTCTTGGTGCAATTTCTGAAAGGAATGCTGAAAATCATCTATAGCTGTTTTATCCATAAACTCACCTCATATAGTAGTACATGCTAATACCATTATAATGTTGGAAAATTCTTACGACAATTCTATTTGTATTTTTGATTACATGTTACCAAAATAACAAGGATAAAAGACATATGATTTCTTCTAGCAACCATTTAAATTTATCTAACTAATGAATGAAAAATGGTAGTACTTTCTCTTCCACAGCTTGTTCACCCGCTTGAATCCATCTACTTTTGTCATGAATGTAGCCATCTTTATCAAGCGGGGTTTGGAATTGGCTAGCACCAGTTGCATCTAGTAAGGAACCCTCATCATAATCTAGACCAATATTCTCAACATGCTTAATGACAAATGGCTTTTGAAAACGAATTTGAGCATCTTCATTATCAAGCTCCCCTGATGTGACGATAAAGGGGACACGCAAATAAATCGTTTCTCCTGCCTCTTTCCACAATACCGAGTCAAAGCTACCTTTATAATACTCCCAATTTCCGCCGATCGTGAAACCTCGATTAGCAATTTTATCTCGTAAATAGCCAAAACCTATCTCTTTACCAACAATTTTTGAATCAAATTGTAGCATTTTATATTCTCCTCCTTTCACTCGATAAAAGTTTAACCTAAAAGACGCTATTACAAACTTGCTATAAAATCCTTTTTGCTTAACAAAAAAATCCCGAAACCTGAGTAAATTATGGTTTCTGGATTTTCGTAAGTTTTTTTATAAAGGCACTGAAATCTTTCGATGCAACACATATTTAGCGGCTTCTACATACTCTGTGACAGCTCTTTGACTGACTGCGGCTGTCGGAACAATACTCTCAAAGCCATGATAGCAGCCTGGGTATAAGTGGAATTCGACATCTACTCCAGCCTGACATAGCTTGGTTACATATTGTAAAGTCTCATCACGAAACGGATCAAGTTGACCAACACATGTATAAGTAAATGGTAAACCTGATAAATCATCCGCTCTAGCTGCTGCGGCATATGGTGGCACATTGTCGCTACCATTTGCTCCATTCAAATACATTTCCCAGCCCTTCTGATTGAGTGAGTGGTTCCAGATCATATGACCCTTAATTTCTAATGAAGACGGTGTATTATTGCGATCATCAATCATTGGATAGAGCGGCATTTGGAAACTAAGCTTCGGATAATTTCGATCACGTGTAAGTAATGCAAGTGCAGCTGTGAGTCCACCTCCAGCACTAGCTCCAGCAATTCCTAAGCGGGTAGGATCAATTCGTAATTCATCCGCATGATCCGCGACCCATTTTAACGCTGCATAGCAATCTTCAAGCGGAGCTGGATAAGGATGTTCAGGTGCAAGTCGATAGTCTACAGATACCACCACACAATTCGCGTCATTGACAAAGCGCTGACAAAGCACATCATCTCCCTCGGGAGCTCCTAAGACATAGCCCCCACCATGAATCCATAGCAGGCCTGGATAAATTTCCTTTTGCTCTTTTGACTTATAGATTCGAATACGAAGAGAATGGTTGTCAGGTCCTTGAATTACTTTATTTTCTATTGTGATATGCTCTTCTATTGGAGCTGGTACAGCAACAGCTGCCATTCCTTCTCTTGTAGCTTGTACATTATCCAAATCTAATGGTGGAAAAATTGCTAACGTTTCTTTTAGCTCTGAATCAATACGATGTTCCATTAAAATTCTTCCTCTCTTATTTAAAATATTTTTTACGATGTTAGACCGCCATCGATTGGAACGATAGCGCCATTCACATAAGAAGCTTCTTGCGAAATTAAGAAAGCGATTACATTTGCGATTTCAGTAGGGTCTGCTAATCTTCGTAATGGTCCATTTCCTTCTGGACTCGATACCAATCCCTTCGTCATGTTTGTCGTAACACCACCAGGACAAATTGCATTCACTCGAATACCTTTAGGTCCATATTCCATGGCTGCCGTTTTAGTTAACCCAATTACACCATGCTTACTTGCCGCATAGCCACCTAGATAGGGTTGTCCCTGTATACCAGCTGCTGAAGATGTATTCACAATAACACCTGATTGCTGTTGCTCCATTTCTTTTAACACATACTTTAAGCCGAGAAACGCCCCTTTAAGATTGACCGAGATTACTCTATCAAACGTCTCCTCATCTAGATCTCCTAGTAGTGCTGGTGGGCTTAAAACGCCTGCATTATTGATAAAAGCATCAATCCTGCCAAATGTTTCTTTTGCAGTGTCCACATATTTTTTGACATCTAGGCTTTGTGAAACATCAGCTTGGACAAAAATTGCTTGTAGTTGATGTTCCTTTACAGCATGTAGTGTGTCTAGTCCACTTGTTTCATCAAAATCCACTAAAACTAATGCCTTTCCCTTAGTTGCTAGCAATTTTGCAGTCTCTCTTCCTATACCGCTTCCTGCACCTGTAATAATGACTACTTGTTGCTCCATATTGATATATGCTCCCCTCTCACAATCTATGATATTGATTTTAATTTCATTAACTTAAAGCCTTCATAATTGTTTTGAGCCACTTCTTTACAATGTTTTGTGTAATAATCAAATCCTCCTAGATAGATTAAAAAGCTTCGAGGTTTGCCCTCAATATTGGCTCCTGTATACCAGGAATCACCTTTGACGTAGAGTGTTGCATTAGCAACCTCTTGACAATGTTTGCTCCAAGCTTCCTCTGCTTCTAAAGTTGGTTCCACAAGGTCAATGTCATGCTCACGCAAGTATTGCATGCACTCGGCAACCCATTCGACATGCTGCTCAATTGCAATTGGCATGTTCACGAGGACAGAAGGGCTTTCTGGTCCCGTAATCATAAATAAATTTGGAAAACCTGCTGTTGTGAGTCCAAGATAGGTTTGAACAGCTGCCCCACCCTTCCATTTCTCCTTTAATGTCACGCCATTCCTTCCTTGGATATCAATCTTAAATAATGGCCCTGTCATGCCATCATAGCCTGTCGCAAAAATGATGATGTCTAAATCAAAATGGTTATCTGCCGTTTGAATACCTTCTCCTGTAATTTTTTGAATGGGTGATTCTTTGACATCAACCAGTAAAACATTCTCCCTGTTATAGGTTTCAAAATAATCGCTATCTAACACTTGTCTTTTCGTGCCATACATATACTTCGGACATAATTTCTCTGCTACCACAGGGTCTTTCACAATCTGTCGTATTTTGGAGCGAATAAATTCTGCCGCTTTTTCATTGGACTGTTCATTCGTTAACAAGTCATGATAAGTAGCTGAGAAGGCAAAGCCACCTTGTGCCCAAGCTTTCTCAAAAACCTCCTGCCTCCTATCATCACGATCTTCCATTGCAGATTGCTGATTTTGTGCAAAAGGTGTACCTGAAACAGAATTTCTCATGGAATGCTTTATCGCTTCGAAATTTTGCTTGGTTTCTTTGATAAAGTCCTCATCGTATGCATGGTTACGAGCGGGAATCGTATATTGGGGAGTACGTTGAAACACCGTTAACTGCTCTGCTTCTTTTGCAATAACAGGTATTGCCTGAATCCCGCTTGAGCCTGTCCCAATAATTCCTACACGCTTCCCAGTAAAATCAACCTTTTCATGTGGCCAATGCCCCGTGTGATACCATTTTCCGTTAAACTGTTGCAATCCTTGGATGTTAGGAACATTTGCAGCAGATAGACAGCCTATTCCTGTAATAAAATACTTTGTTAAAATGTACTGTCCATCGTTTAGATAAATCATCCATTTATGTCGTTCTTCATCAAAATGAGCTGCAGTGACTCTTGTGTTAAATTGAATATCTGTTCGCAATTGAAAACGATCGGCTACATAATTTAAATAGCGCAATATTTCCGCTTGCTCTGGAAATCTAGATGTCCAAGTCCATTCTTCATATAATTCTTTTGAAAAGGTGTAGTTATAATAGATACTTTCAATGTCACATCTTGCACCAGGATAACGATTCCAATACCAAACACCTCCTACACCATCCCCAGCCTCGTATACAATGGTCGAAAAGCCTTTACTCCTCAACTGATGTAGCATATACAGACCTGCGAACCCAGCACCTAGAACAACTGCATCCACCTCTTTAATTGTTTGACTACTCATCTGCTGCTCCTCCTCACATCAAAATAGGAAAATATGGATTTACTTAACTTAAATACTACAACTTACAGAAAATATTGAAAATTCCTTATTTTAAGCGTAGTATATACTTAAAAAAGGGGATAGGTCATGTCCAATCTTTATACCATTCAAAAACGTTTCGACACGGTACAAAGTTATGCCACCCATGAAGAGTTGTTGATACACATTTTGCAGGTATATTTAGATTCTTTTCCTATCAAGGATGCCTATTTATTAAGGTATTCTCCAATAGGCTTTGTCGCTGAAGGAATCATTTTTTTGAATGAATCGGGTGGTAGTCATATTGGTGAAATTCGTGAGGAGATTCGTAGCTTCCCTATTATTTATGCTGCTATTGAAGATAAGAAGGCTAAATTTTGTACAGGTATGGACTATTTAAAAAATATCAGTATTAAATATTCTATTCCCTCGCAAAATAATTCGTTTTTAATTGTCCCGATTTACATTGGGCAATATGTTTTTGGTTATATTTGTAGTACCCAATTAGAAGAGGAAATCGATATAAATGAAAAGCTGTTAGATGACATGACAACCTTTGGAAACATGATTGGGCAGCTTATCATGCAAGCTAGAAATAGCAAAAAAGAGGGTTTTCTTAGCAAGCGTGAGCTAGAGGTAATGAGACAGGTAGCGCAGGGAGATAGTACAAAGGAAATAGCAGATGCTATGAATTTAAGTGAATTAACCATTACACAATATGTAAAATCTGCTATTAAAAAATTGCGTGCCAAAAATCGCTCTCATGCCATTAGCATTCTTTACCAAGAGGGAATCATTCTTTAAAAAATTAGGGGAGCACGCTACTCCCCTTCGCAAGAAATCCACAATTGTCTTCGTATGAACAATGTTATTACCCCCAGTAAGCCTTCATTAAATCTACTGACCATGCGGGCTGTTTAACATCCTTCTTAGGTAAAAATTCTTTCATCACAGGCTTTATATCTAGTATAGGTGTGCCATCTATGGCATCTAGCCCTTGAACGATTAATGCTCTAGGTTTGACCTCTAACAACGCAACGGTTGTACTTCCTAATTTATTGGGTCTATTCTTACCCCTTTGTGCGAAAATGCCTACCTCAGGATAATCTTGATTATTTCTAGGATGTCTAGCCTTATATTGGATTTGATCGTCTGTAACCTTATCAAAATAGAAAATAATTTCTAGATGAGAAAAATCTTCTATTCCTTTTAAGGATGCCTCATGGATATGATCAGCAAGTTCAATAGTTGAAATAATCTCTCCCCAGCGATCATCTTGTATCATTTGTCGATTGTTATGAACTGTAGCGATTGATTGAATGGTAAATTGCATGCCTTTATCCCCCATCTTTTCGAATATCTACTCTCCTACCTTTAATTCCAGTATATACTTAAATGGACAGAAAAAAAGATGATTAACGATGTTAATCACCTGACGTGCCATAATCCTTAATGGAAACATTCACTTCACATGTAATGGGAACCTCACTAAACGTTTGATCCCATTCTTTTTTTCTTTTTTGCCATACTTTCGGGTAGTCGATTCTTAGTTTATTGCCAAACCCTGAGACATCTGTTTGAAATTCATGCTGCGTTTTATCTAATGCTTTCCTCACCAATCGCTCTATCTCTTTTTCAAATACTTTCTCTGCTTTTTTCAAAAATTGATTGTCAAATGCTTTATCGGAGAGAACCCAATGTTCAGCAATTCTTCCCTCTGATTGAATTTTTATCGTAAAGGAGATTTGTTCCCCTTTTACATGAGGAATAATTTTACTTTTAGCTGAAATAATTTCATACACAATGGGTGTACCTGACTTCTCATCGTAGCCTTTGACAAGGCCACCTTTCGCATCGCCAGACATCCATGCAATTCCTTCTAGGTCACTCTCATTTAAAAATCCTCGTAGCTTTTTGGTTTTTCCTTCAATGATAGCAGCGCCTGCAAATTTTACTTCTCCATTTTCCGTACTCACATTTTGCAATAAAAAGCTAGAGTCTGAATACAGCTTCCCCTCTAGTTTGGCTACGGTCATCGGAGGCAAAATTTTTGTCGTCCTTTCATGTCCCTCCATCATTTCTACTAATTGAAAGGCAGGAATTTTCGTTGGTTCATTTGTTTCAAGTGCCTGACTTGCCTGATCCTGAGCAATAAAGAGTAGTCCACTCGGCCGTATTTCTAATTCTCTTAGAAAAAAATCCAACGTTTGTTGGAGATTGATATTACTAGCTAATTCCTCACCAATAATAATTACTTTGGAATGTTCAGCAAAGGAACGTTTATCAACCTTTAATAGCATATTTCGTAAAGTTGGTAACACCGCATCACCTGTCTCAGAAACATTTTTATACGCTTTTTCTGGCAATGCTCCCTCTTTTGTTCCAGAAACCGTTGTCTCTGACGTAACAAATTGATTGGTAATAGTTAGCAACTGCCTGTTTGCATACCTAGCATCTTGTTGCTCTTCAGAGGAAACATCACCCGTTTCTAAATCCAATGATGTACCTACAATAAGGCCTAAATCTTCAATCTCTTTACTACTCCAACAGCCAGTAAGAAGTAAGGTTACCATCGCAACTAGAAGTAAACGTACACAACAATGTATTCGCTTCATGCTTTCTTTCCTTTCAATTTCGAAATAAGGAGTAAGGTTATCGGTACTACACCAAATAAAATTAATGCAGCATGTCCAATCTTATCGCCAAATGTAAAAAGATCGTTAATATTTTTAGGTGTCATCGCAATAATGTAGATAATTGGCAACAATCCATATAAGAAAGGATGCATATTTTTCTTAAAAAGTTGTGCTAATCCTAAAGAAGCAGCATAATAAGTAATCGTAAAGGTAGCAAATATTTGCATAATCCAAATTACAAGAAGAAATGACTCAAAGCGTTCAAAAATTAATCCAGGAATTTCGAAACTTCGCATCAGTTCAATCGTTGGCCAAGTCCTTGTCAAAACACCCTCAATGGATAGAGCACCAATGACCATCACAACCGTAATGACATAAAAGAGCAAGGGTATGGCTATACCCGCCAGTACAACCTTTACGGCTTTTGATTTATCTGATGGATACATAAATGCCACAAGTAGCAACATAATTTCAGGCCCTAAAAAGGCTAGTGTCGCTGTTTTTATTCCCTTTAACATCGGAACAACGCCCAGACCGAGTACTGGTCTCAAATTATCGATTTCAAAAATCCCTAAACTTAAAAAGGCCACAAGTAAAAAAATAACAAAGGTAATAGGAAAAATGATTTCAAATAAGCGAGCGATTGTGTTGATGCCACCGCTTATTAAGTAAAGTCCAACCCATAAAAAAGGCAAAATAATTGCCCAAGTGGGGGTTCCTTCTAATAAGAAGAGAGAAGTTACTTCAGCCATGATGCGAACTTCAAAGGCAGAAATGGTAAAAAAGTAGGCAATTACACACGCACTTATAAACCAGCCTAACCACTTCCCTATGATATCTTGATTATATTGATAAAATGTTTTGTCAGGGTATTGTTGGCTTAGCTTCACAATGATTACACCTGCAATCATTGCAACGACTCCACCTAAAAATACACTAATCCAAACATCTGGCGTTTTTACTTTTTCTACAGATGCGCGAGGTAAGGTAAGAATCCCAGTTGCGAGAATATAGTTAATGATAATAACAACTGCTTGTGAAGGTGTTATTTTATCTTTTAAAGTGCTGTTCATGGCTGCATTGCTCCCTTTCCCTTATTCCCCTTTGCGGACAGAATCTTTTGGCTTTAACAATCTTGGGCGATGCTTCATCATCTTTAACGGCATGCGAACCATAAAATCTTTCCAATCACCTGCTCGATACGGAACAGTTGGGCTCACATATGATACACCAAAGCTCTTTAGCTTCACTAAATGACTGCAAAGGAATAAGAAAAACAGAATGATGCCATATAGTCCAAATAAAGCTGCGGAAAACATCGCGACAAAACGCAGCATTCGAAGCGTGATACCAGCACTATATTGAGGGATAGCAAAAGAAGAAATCGCTGTTAGCGCAACAACAATGACCATAATTGGACTAACAATTCCTGCCTGTACTGCCGCTTCTCCAATAACAAGCCCTCCAACAATCCCCATTGTCGGACCAATCGGCTTCGGTAGGCGAAGTCCTGCTTCTCGTAATATCTCAATAGCGACCTCCATAATGAGGGCTTCAATCAATGCTGGAAACGGTACACCCTGCCTTGTGGCCATCATGGACAGCGCTAGTTTCGTGGGAATTAACCCTTGATGGAATGATACAAAAGCAATGTACAGCGACGGGCCAAATAAAGAGATGCCTGCAGCAAAATAGCGAAGCAAGCGAATAAGAGAGCTCGATAACCAACGTTCATAGTAATCCTCTGGTGATTGCAGTAACATATTAAACGTGACTGGCACAATTAATGCAAAGGGAGTTCCATCTAAAAGAATTGCCACTCGTCCCTCCTGTAAAGCTGCAACAACACGATCAGGACGCTCGGTACTCTGCACTTGCGAAAAGGGACTAAGATAATTATCCTCAATCAATTGCTCAATATACCCCGATTCAGCTACATCATCCAAATGGATTGTTTCAATTCGTGTTTTCACCTCTTTGACAAGATTAGGCTCCACAATCTCATCTATATAGGCTAAAACCAACTCTTTTTTTGTACGCTCGCCCACTTCCATCTCAATAATCGATAAATTTCGATTCTCACCATGCTGTCTTAATAAAGAGGTATTTACACTTAATTTTTCCGTGAAGCCCACTCTAGGCCCACGTACTAATGCCTCAGAAACAGGCTCCTCAAGATTACGAGTTTTGCCATGTGACGTACCAATAATCAATACATGCTGTATGCCATCCACAATTAATACAGTGGAACCCGTTAGTACTTTCCCAACAGCTTTCATAACTTTCTTTTCCTCTAACAGATCACTCACTGGTAGCATTTCATTAATAATCGATTGCTGTAGTTCATGCCCTCTTAAAACTGATGACTTTTCTGTATGTCCATTCATTAATGATTTCAAAATATGTTTGTCAATCAATTCTTTATCGCATAATCCTTTAAGAAAAACGATCGCTGCACGAGTATCCGTATTCCCTATTTGAAATTCTCTAATATGAATATCCCAATTATGGCCAAGTTCTTTCCTCATTTGTAAAAGATCTTTATTATAATCGCCTGTAAATTGCTCTAACGTTTTTTGAACAGGTATGTGTATCATCTCACCTTGTTCACTATTTTCTATCATCTCAATTTTGCCATTGCTCTTATTAACAAATAAAAAAACATGAAATAATTTATAAATTAAATATGGAATAAAAAATGCTAAAAAGCCTTGTAAAAAAACTTGCCAATGTGGCATGTAGGAAATAACCTTTTCCCACATATTGATCACCCTCTTTAGTACACTTGTACAGAGTATCCCTACATGTTTTTATCTTTATCTAAGCAACAGTATTTTAAACTTCCAACCCTCAACATTCTTTCATAACAAAACACTAACATTTGGTGGTCATAAAAATCTGCCTCCAATGAGTACTGGTGCTTATAAAAGCAATCTTTAAGTTATGGTATACTAGCTACTATGAAAAATTAGAAGGTGAAATTTATGCTAGAAGTCAGTGAAAGTAAATTAGCACACTATAGTCTGCATTTTTTGAGCGAGACGCTTATTTTAGGAGAAGAAGTTTTTACACAACCTGAGGTCATGTTAGAAGCAGCCTTTACACAGCTTGCTTTTAATAAAATTGACATGGAACAGCAATATGAATTTTTCCATGAAAGCAATATTGCACTCAATGAAGTTTTTACGTATTCAAGAGCGATTTTCGAGCAGGAAAATAACTTCCTAGAACAATCACAAAATATAGCCAAGCACTTACATAGTGTGTCACAGCATCCAAACATCAAAAGCGGAGAACTCTTTATTGGCCTATTTGAAAATTGTTTACTATTGAATGAGGCTAAAAAAATCCTCGCTATTGTCAAAATTGATGAAAAGGAAATGTTTTTAGATGTGAAAAATGAACACAATCAAATGATCGTGCACGGTGTGGATGGCATTAACGTGAAGAAGATTAATAATATGGCTATTATTGTTGATATGGGACCAGATCAATCTCCTGCCGTGTATATTAAAACAAAGCGTAAAGAAGATATCGTTTATTGGCAAGAACGATTTTTAAAAATACAAGCAGCGGATGAGCATTATTATAAAACCAATTTAGCACTAACAGAATGCAAAAAATTCATTTTAAAGGAAGAAAATTATACAAGCACAGAAAAACTTGGGCTTTTGAACAAAACACTGGATTACTTTAGAAATGAAGAGGAGTTTCAGGTAAATCATTATATCGAAACTGTTTTTGAGCAAGCGGACACTACCCAAAAAGATGTCATCATTAACTCGGTTAAACCCTATGAGACTATTATTTCTGATAGTGCGCTAGAGAAGGCTGAAAAGAAATACAAACGTAAAATCAAACTCGATTCCAATATTGAAATTCAAGTAAATATTCAACATATCGACCAAATAGATGAATTAATTGAAGTAGGCTATGATGAGGCAACGAATCGCAAATTCTATAAAATCTATTTTCAGGATGAACAGTAGAAGCGGTACGCTCTGTAAACACAACTTTTTAAGTAACAAAAAAACTTTTTAAATAGAACTTATGTAAATAGGTTTCCGTTCCAGGCTAAAGCTTGCCATTTTCCATCGCTTTCTTGCAGAGCAAATCTTTCTGTGAGGATGTGCTGAGCTTCACAGGAAAGCACTTGGTCGGAACGGAAATCATTTTCTTTTGCTTAAACACTAAAATTTATATTACTTCATCTGCAACTTGTTAAGGCACCATTCTCCTTAAGTAACAGGCAAGCTGAAGCTTTAGGACATCTTCAGCATTTTGAAAAGATATTGTTAGCTTTTCTTCAATTTTTCTCAATCGTTGATACAACGTATTGACATGAATGTGTAGCTGTTTAGCTGTCTCCCCTACAGAGCCATTTTGCTCGATATACACCAGTAAAGTTTCTTCCAGTAGTTGATGTTTTGTTTTTTCATTGCGTAAGGGTTGAAACACTTCATTCACAAAGCTCAGAAGTTCCTCCTGTGTTTGATGAATAAAGAGGCGATTCACCCCAATCTCCTGATAATGCATGATGCCCCAGCGCTGACGAGTGATTAAAAATGAAAGTGCTTTATCCGCTTCATTATAACTTTTCGCTATATGGTCCAAGCCCAGATACAACGAACCAATTCCAATTTTCAACGTATTGCTTTTTAATTTTTCCCAGTTCGCTTGCAATTGCTTTACAAGTTGCAGCACTTCATTACCCATTCGTTTAAATTGACAAAGAATTGTTATTTTATGACCAAAGCCAAATACTATCGGTGCATGTTCTTGAAAATGTTTTTTAATTTCCCCAATTATTAGATGAACTTGTCTATCCATCACTTGTCTATCCATGCTCGATGATAGCTGAAGTAAAACGACAGCATAATAGGTATTTGACTCAAGTCCAAGCTCTTCACCCTTTTTAATGAGCTGTCCAGGATCCTTGCACATTAAAAAATCATGAAATAGATCATGTGTTTTTTTATAAAATGCATCCACAATTGTTTGTTTCCGTATCATTTCAAGTGCAATAACGGAGCTTGCCTGCTCGATAATTAATTTATGAATGGATTCTAGCTCTTGTTCACTTACCTCGATAAGTAGAAAGCCAAGTATTTGACCTACACCAACAATCGGTTGAATATAGCAATCCACCCATTCATTCTCGATTTCAATTGTATAAAATACTGGAGAGTCTGTTAAACGAACAGAAGATCGTAATATGGCTACATCATCATTGTCTATCCAATGACGTGGACTTGCATAAATGGAGTCATCCATTAAATCTCTAATAACGAGACGCAAATTCAGCATATGTCTTATTTCATTGACAATGACTTGCATACCAGCATTTTGCAAAGAAAGCTTCATAAAAGTATGGTGAATTTGATCCCGTTGCAGCAATAATTCATTTTGAAGCTTCAGGTGCTGAAACAGTTTTGAATTCGTCAATGCAATGGATACCTGATCAGAAAAACTTTCCAAAAGCTGTTTATCTTCTGTTGTTAGCAATGCTTGTTCCCCATTTTGATAAATTATGACCACACACAATGTTTGCTCCTCAACTGCAATCGGAACAGCAATAACCGATTGTAAATGCTCAAACGTATAGGAATTTAATAAATGTCGTAGATTCTCTTCTGTTACAGAAGAAGAAGCTTTTAGCACGTCTGTATACGAAGTCAAAATCATGGACTGATTTTCTTTAAAGGTCTTGCCAATAATCCCTTCTCCAACCTTCATGCGCATATTTTTAATGTCCTCACCTGGTCCCCCTACCCACGCTTTTGGTACAAGCGCTGCTTCACTTTCCTCATACATCCACAGTACCCCAAAATCTGCAGCAGGTATAACCGATAAGGCATTCTCTAAAATCGTGGTCAATAGCGTATGGATATCGTTTAAAATGGAAATTTCCCGTATGCTCTCCATCATTTTCTCACGTATAAATTGTTCTTTTTCCAGCATTAGTTCTAAGTAATATGCATGCAGTAATGTTTCGATAATTTGTTGCTCCGTTACTGATAGTACTCTCTTAATTCGAATGACCAAACGTCCCCTCTCATGAAATTGAAAGAAATAATCATAAAAACCTACAACTTTCCTGTCATAGGAAGGTGGCAGATGATTTTCTATTCCTTGAGAAAGCACAAGCGAAAAACGATCCTCATGGATATTTTTCCATACTTGAAATTGTGTTAATTCACAAGAGTGCAAGAGGAATTGTTGTAGTCTTTCTACTATTTTCATGATGAAATACCTCACTTTGTATGTATAAACATCTATATTTAACAGATTTATTATATGAAAACACACATTGTTAGAAAAGTCTAAATTTTTTATACTTTGCAATATAAACAAATCCACTATAGCTAGGAGGAAAAACAATGACAACAACAACAGCTAAAAATGCTAGATATCTTGTAATTGCTATGTTGTTTCTAGGGTGGTCATTAGGGAACTTTGATCGTTTCATTATAAATTTCGCCATTCTTGATATTTCAAAGGAATTACAATTGACTGAATCATTAACGGGCATTGTGTTAAGTAGCTTTTTTGCTGGTTATGCCTTAATGCAAATTCCAGGTGGCTGGTTAGCGGATCGCTTTGGCTATCGAAAGGTGCTCATATCAACGATCTTAGTTTGGTCCATCTTCACTGTATTAACGGGTGCTGCCTGGTCGTTTCTATCGATTATAGTGATTCGATTCCTATTCGGTGTAGGTGAAGGTAGCTATTTCCCCGCTGCCTCTAAAGGCATTGCTAATTGGTTCCCTGTTGATGAGCGTAGTAAAGCCATGTCTATTATGTTAACATCTGGCTCAATTATGGGCGTTGTTGCACCAATAGTAGGAACATATTTGATGTTAGCGCTTGGTTGGCGAGATATTTTTTACATTGTAGGGGCAATTGGTATTGTTGTTGCACTTAGTTTCTTCTTCTTAGTGAAGGAAAAAAATGCACCTGCAACAGAGCAAGTAAAGGCAAAAACGTCAAAAGCTCCATTAAGAGAAGTCTTAAAGACACCAATGATTTGGAAGCTGTTTATTGCCTACTTTAGTATTTATGCAGTGAACTGGGGCTTAACATCTTGGATGCCGACGTATTTATCTAAAGTAAAGGGATTAGAATTGACTGCTGTTGGTATCTATTCAGCTATTCCTCCATTTATCGGAATCTTCGCCATGCTTTGTAGCGGTTATGTGCTAGATAAAATGCCTCAAGGGCGAGATAAGCTGATCGCTGGTATTTTTGCCATCATTGCAGGTATAGGGCTATTATTCATGGCGAATGCACCAAGCATGCTCATATTTACAATCTGTCAAAGTGTTGTGACGGTCATGCTGTCCTTTAATATTATTTTAATTACATCTGTTCCACTGAAAATTTTACCAGAGGCAGTGGTAGGAACAGCAAATGGCTTTATCAATACAGGTGCTCAATTCGCAGGTGTGCTCACACCGATGCTGATTGGCTTTTTAGTGGAAGCTTTTGGTGGTTCTTATAGTGCAGCATTCACAATGCTGATTGGCTTTACAATTGTGTGTGCTGTGTCATTATTTTTGATCCGTCCAAATAAAAATAAGGTAATCGTGAATTCCCCTTCTATAAATGAAATCATTGACTAAGGAGTGATAGATTATGAGTATAACAGAAAAAATCGCAAGCTATATTGATCAAAAAAGTGAGCTATATAAAAATCTAAGCGATCGCATTTGGGATTATGCGGAAACAAGATTTGATGAGGTGCGCTCGGCCGATTTATTGTGTAAAACGTTAGAAAATGAAGGTTTTCAGGTCGAAAGAGGCGTTGCAAATCTTGAAACAGGCTTCATTGCAACCTTTGGGAGTGGAAATCCAGTGATCGCCATACTTGGTGAATATGATGCACTCGCTGGGCTAAGTCAGCAGGCAGGAAGCGCGAACTATGCGCCAATCATTCAAAATGGTAATGGACATGGCTGTGGTCATAACCTATTAGGTGTCGGCGCTCTTGCAGGAGCTATTGCTACAAAGCAATACTTAGAGGAACATAACTTAGCTGGAACTGTAAAATATTTTGGCTGCCCAGCCGAAGAAAGTGGCTATGGCAAATCCTTTTTAGCCAGAGACGGGTATTTTAATGATGTAGATGTGGCCTTTTCTTGGCATCCTGGCACTGTAAACGCCATTATGCATGCGAGAGCGAACGCGGTAATTAACGCTACATTTAAATTTAAAGGACGCAGTTCACATGCAGCTGCCTCTCCTCATTTAGGGAGAAGTGCATTAGATGCAGTAGAGTTAATGAATGTAGGAGTAAATTATTTACGTGAACATATCGTAGATGAAGCAAGAATTCACTATGCTGTGACCAATACAGGTGGACTTGCGCCGAATGTTGTACAAGCAGAAGCGGAAGTAACTTACTTGATTCGTGCACCTAAGCCAAATCAAGTAAAAGACTTATATCAACGTGTTCTCAATTGCGCAAAGGGTGCTGCTTTAATGACCGAAACAACGGTAGAGGAGCAAATAGTGGGTTCTTGTCACAATTTAATTCCCAATAAAACATTGGAGAAGGTAATGCATCAGCATATGCAGGAGTTAGGGAGCGCAAAAATCACAGAAGACGATATACATTTTGCTAAGGAAATCTATCATACACTTTCCGACGAAGAAAAGAATGTAGCAGCTTTACAGGTAGGTAAAGAAGCAGCGCAAATTCTCATTGACAAGCCTATTGTTGATTTTCTGGCACCTCTCCCAGAAGAACCATTTTTCATGGGTGGCTCAACAGATGTGGCTGATGTCAGCTGGAATGTTCCAACTGCCCAATGCACAACAGCCACATGGGCATTCGGGACACCGTTCCATACATGGCAGGCTGTCGCACAAGGAAAATCAGCTTATGCTCTTGAGGCAACATTACTTGCTGGCAAGGCGATTGCTTGTACAGCGATCTCAGCTATGGAAAATCCAACATTAATTGAAGACGCAAAGGCCGAGTTGGTGAAGCGTCTAGATGGTGAAACGTACGAAGCCCTAATTCCTAAAGACTTAGTTCCCCCTAAAGCAATGGAAGCAACAGCTGTTATCATGGCTTAATGCCAATAAGACTTTCTATTTTTAATAGAAAGTCTTATTTTTATTTTGACTCAGCAGAAAGTGCCCTCCTCTATAAGCGTTGTGAAAAATGAACAAAATGTTCTCTTTGATTCAGTAGTTGTCCCAACAACGACGAAAATCAAGATAAAAGCTCAACGGAAGAGATCGGGTAATAAATACATTTAAACAATCTTTTTTTTAAATTTCTCAAAAAGTTAAAACTTTTTCAATTGGTAAAACGTCTAATAATTGGTAACAGAAGTTAACCTAAAGGAGAATTGATAAATATGAAAAAACCTGCTAAAAAAACCTGGCTATTAGCTTCAGCATTAACACTTGGGATGGCTGTATTTACCCCGCTTCAAGCTGGTGCAACAGCTGTTGAAACAACAAATAATGTAACGATCCAAATAGAACAAAAAATAACAGGTACCATTAAATATTTTGATGGTGGCAGCATTACCCTTAAAGGAACAGATGGAAAGAACTATTACATTGGTTTACACAAGTTCTCTGATAAGCAAATTGAGCAGTTAAAGCTAGCAGAGGGGCAGGAAATTTTAGTTGAGGGTAGTATTGTGAAAGATTACTCAGACTTCTTTACCTTTGCCGTCTATAAAAAAAGCTTACCTAAAGAAGTGACAAAGGAAGAATTAGTCCAACTAGAAAAACTCTTTTCTGACATGAAAAAGGCTGAAAAAGAAGAGAATTATGAGGAAATGGAACGAATCTATCAGGCGATGGATAACATCACAAGACCTTACGAATTAGCAAATTGGCAACCTGAGCCTTTTGAAGAATTTATTAATGAAGCTGGATTCGCTGAAAAAAATATCGTCATCAAAGCACAAGATAAAGAACAGCTAAAAACACTTTATAGTAACTGGATTAAGTATGTAAAAGAAAATAAAACGGATGAGGCATCCGAAAACATTGATAAAATTTTTACTATTCTTGAACCTTATTACCAAGAATTATATCCACCATTAACTTTTGAAGAGTATATGGCGGATATGAACGTCGATTTAACTAAAGAGGAACTTGCAAAACTTAAAACGCTCTATGAAGAGGCACAAAAAGCTGAAAAAGATAAAGACGATGAATTGTCCATGAAGAAATGGGATCAATTCTATGAAATACTTCGCCCACACTTTAAACCAGTTCCCTTCGAGGAATATATGGCAGATATCGAATTCAGCATTAGTAATGCGGATTACGCAAAATTAAAACAACACTATGAAGAAGCTGTTGCCCTTGAACAAAAGGGTGAAGATGAAAAAGCTGGCGAGCAATGGGAAGCCTTTTATAAAATTTTAGACCCTTACTACGAAGCGAACAGAGAAATTCTCATCTCACCATCTAAATTAACTTTTAACGGTCAAGATTTTACACCAGAGCCAGAAACAAACTAAATAAAATTTCAAGGGCCCTCCTATTGGTTTTAGGAGTGGCCCTTTTTGAAGTGACAATTTTGTCATGTTATCTCTGAAATAGTCATGTTAATCGATGGTTTACCCATAATTTTCTTGTTACAGTAAACCATGTTGTGATAAGCACATTACATTCTAAGGAGAAGAACAACATGACATTATTATTGAAGAAATCGGTGATGATGACGGTAATGTTAGTATTTTTTACTTTAATCCCCGAATTTGGACATGCAGCATCGATTGATACAGTTAGTAAAATTGATCAATTTATTGAGGAGCAGCAAGCCACTAGTAAAATCCCAGGAATTTCAGTAATCATTGTTGATAAAGGAAAAACAGTCTATCAAAAGGGCTTTGGCTTTGCAGATATGAAAACAAAAACGCCTGTCACATCAGATACCCTTTTTGAGCTAGGCTCGACGTCTAAAGCATTTACAGGACTTGCTATTTTACAATTAGAAAAGCAAGGTTTGTTAAAACGATCTGATGATGTCCGAAAGTATATCCCTTGGTTAACATTAACCTATAATGGCGAGGATCAGGCCATGACAATACAGCAGCTATTGTCTCATACTAGCGGAATTCCCTCAAATTCCATTACTCGAATTCCAGAAAGCACAGCGGATAATGCCCTTGAATTAACAGTTAAAACACTGCTGGATCAATCACTAAATCGTCAACCAGGTAGTTCTTTTGAATATGCAACCATCAATTATGATGTCTTGGGACTCGTCATTGAACAAGTTGCAAAACAGCCATTTGATCAGTATATTCAACAAAGAATTTTACAACCTGTTGGTATGAATCAATCTTTTGTAGGGATTCACCAAGTACATTCCACACATATGGCTTCTGGCTATAAAATAGGTCTTTTGAAAGCACAGCCATACATACCACCAATCTATCGTGGCAATATCCCTGCTGGCTATATCATCAGTAATGCCAATGATATAGCCAGATGGTTAAAATTACAGTTAGGAAACAGTAACATTTATTCAATCAGTAACAATTTAATTCAAGAATCCCATAATCCAGATTTAACAGTGGAGCCTTTTGATACGAATACTTATTATGCAAATGGTTGGGCCGTTGTGAAAAAGGACACAAAGTCATATATCTACCATGCTGGTGAGAATCCAACCTTTTCCTCGTATTTCATTATGCAACCTGACGAACAAATCGGTGTGGCTATATTAGCCAATATGAATACTAGCTCTACAACAGCGATTGGACAAGGTGTCATGGATTTATGGGAGGGCAAAACGATTGACATGCAACATATCAGCAGCTATCAAAAGCTAGATAAAATTGTCACAATCATATGTGCCATCATCATCGTAATCAGTATTATTTTCTGTTATCTACTAGTGAAGAATGTACGTAGCCTCTATAACAAACAACGTGGTATGGCAAAGCTAAATTACAAAAGAATATTGTTAATAGCTGCTCATACTGTACTTGTGGCTACAATGCTAACAGCGATATTTATCACGCCTAACATCGTACTTGGTGGCTTAAATTGGACATTTATTAAAGTCTGGGCACCAACTTCTATCACATTCCTGTTGTATAGCTCCATTTCGGCCAGTTTTCTCTATTTATTATTAGGTTTTATGATTATTGGTACTAAAAAGAATATTTAAAGAAATTGAGTAACTATATCTAGATTGAATACTCTACATCAATCTTTGAAAGTAAGAATTAGTTGGAGGAACAAAGACCATATCATTTTAAAGAAATAGTAAAACTTGGGAGCGGAACAAGCTCTTTCCGCTCTAATGTTTTTTCATCAACAATTCTTATAGTTGGTGTAATGACTAGCGTTCGAATAGAAGAATCAGGGATAAAAACCTCAATAAAGCCATTTACTCGCCCTGAGTCGCTTTTGATTGTTGTTGTTCCTACCTGTTCATATACATTTCCAAGATTATCTTGTATGTCTACCATTAAAAATTCTGTATCCCAATCTAGATTTCCCTCAAAGTAAAGAGTTGTTATATATTTCCCCTCTGTAATTTGATTACATAATAACTGATATTGTTCATTACCAAATGGTTTATTTATTTTTCTTGAATAGGCTCGGGTTGGTGTAAGTTCTAATTGAAAGTTCCATGCCCCTTCCACAAGAGTCGTATTCTTCATACCTTTAAAATCTTTAGGACGCCATTGAAGATTTATCGTTTCATCCATCGCTTTGTCTGAAATTCTCGCCGTAAACATACCAATCCAAGTAGCATCATTCTTTTTAATGATTTGATGACTAAGTACGTCTAATTTGTTTCCGTTGACTTCTAAATCACCATTCCAAAATAGCGGGGGTTCATCTATCGGTTCTTCGTGTTTCATTTCATAACTAACCGATACAATCGTTCCATCGAAAAAAGCCTCAGCTAATTCAATGGAGGTGCCGTTACTTTCGTCTATTTGATTAATGATTGTTGCATTCTCACTAAATACTTGTAATTGAGGATTATCATTGCTTTTTAATAGCTGCTGTACAATCGGTAATCGATTAGCCACGGCAGGTAGCCAAATGACACTACTAGTAAAAATGAATGTCAACATGGCGACCATACTAACCCATTTCCATTTTTTAAGTGAATACTTCTTGCGCGAAGTTGATCGTAAAACACTTTTTTCAATATTCATCTTTTCCCAATCAGATATTTCAACTGGTTCAATCTCTTCAATTTCTAATTTGATAATGTCCTTTTCGTTCATTTAGATACCTCCCAGCTCTTCTATTAACTTTAACTTACCTCGATATAAACGATTTTCAACAGCTGATTTAGATAGACCAAATAGCTCTGCAATTTCTCCGTTGGAATATCCTAAGTAGTATTTCAAGAGAAAAATTTCCTGATCGTTTTTACTTAAATTTAAAATACTGATAAATAGCTGCTCTTTTTGTACTCTTTGTTCTATGATGCTTTCTGGAAGATCCTTGCTATTTGAAATGGATGGAAGTAACTCGACTGTTTTTGGCTTATTTTGAAGGCTTCTATATGTATCAATCGCTTTATATTTTGCGATAACGCCAATCCATTTTTTAAAATCAATCTCATCACCAGTAAATTGAATACTCTTTTGCCAAATGGTTAGAAATACATCGTTGATACATTCTTCAATTGCTGTTTGATTTGGCTGTAACACTTTTATCACAATGGCTTTAACATAACCTCCATATCTGTTTATCACTTCTCTTAAAGCTTGTTCATCCCTTTTTTGTAGCTGATTAATTAATGAATACACGAAGTTAGAAAACCTCCTTTCTTCTCTACAAGTAATAACGAGCGAATGAAAGAAAACTCTCACATTATTTTTAGTTAAAAAGATAAATGATTCCATTGTGCCATGTAATTAAAAATAAACGGGATAGCATAGTTTTTCCTGCTTAAAACTTGTTCCACCAGCATTCATAAAAAAATATTTTCAATTCCTCATGCATTTAAATTAAAAGCTACAGAAAAAAAAGATGAAGTGGATTGGCAACGACGTTCTTATTCACAATGGTAGGCTAATTGAAAAAGACATTATCATGGAATACAATTATTCTTCATGCTGTAACAAGCGCCTTTGAGTTTCATCATATCAGGTGTTTAGTGAAATTTACCTTTCACCCAAGATCCTTTTTAAAATTATCTAAATACGATTCATTAGACGAATACCCTTTTCTCTTTCAACGGCATTCATACAATAAACTGAAGAAAGGAGAGATCTTGATGGGATACTTTGGAAACATGGGTAATTTCAATTGTTGTTATGGAGGCTATGGTAATGACTATAGCGGAGGTTATAGCATGAGTTGTGGCATGGACTACGGCGGCAAGAATAATAGTTCAACATTCGTTTTAATCGTTGTTTTATTCATTCTTCTCATTATTGTAGGCGCAGCATTCGTACAAAAAGAATATTAATATTTATTGATAAAACATGAAAAAGGGATGATCTTCATTATTGGCAGCTAACAATAATGTCAATACATCCACACATTCAATAGCAAAAGAGGGTCACTCCAAGCCTAGTGGCCCTTTTTAACCCTGTATACCCTTCCCCTTGTTCCATTTCATATCACCATCTACCACATCTTCGGCTTTACAGATCGCTGGGAAAAATATAATTATCCTACTCTTTTACTCCATAAAGTACTTAAAATGAAACCAACTAAAACATTGAACCGTATATATATCAAGCTATTTTTGAAAAAGGGGTCGAGTAATATGAAGGAATGGTGGCAAGGAAGGAAAAACAAAAAGAGAAGAGATATGCGACGTAATGATCAATATTCATTAATTGACTTATTTCTTGACGTACTAGTTTGGATACCAGAATTGCTTCTCCTCCCATTTAGAATCATTTATTGGCTGTTGAGAGGGGTTGGAAGGCTTATTGGAGAAGGTTTTAATTAAATATAATTGAGGCCCTGACCTCCCTACACAGGTGGAATTTTCCGTTAAATTAGTATTAATTCGAGATAAACGGTGCCTTTGTACATACTTTTGATTTTCAATTTGGCTAATGATAAATGAAGCTATATCTTGACTATTTAGCCCTCTACTTTAAATGGAAGGCTAATTAGAGTCCATTTGATTAGTTGATTTTGGCTAAGGCTATGCCCTTTTTTCTTATCCATCATCATTTATGAATAAAGAATGTTAAATATCTTTGCACCCATTTTATCTATAACACTCTTTGTATCTCCACCAATGGTTAGATCCATCGTAACCCTATGTAAATCAGACATGACTTCCAATATATTTTCCGTTACTTTACTATCAATTGGTTTTTCTGGTTTCTCACAAGCATACGCATGTGATACCCTTTCTCTGATGCTTTTGAAGCAATGTAACGCCCCTCTTTACCTGTTCCCCCCGATTATTCCAATCTTTTTATAAACGTCCATGGTACCTCCCAGATTAACTATACAGACACATCATGTTTTGGGATTCAATAAATCTATTATACACGTCTCTTAACCAATACTCCGTGCACATCTATTATATGTATTTGAAGAGTGAGATGAAGAAGTAGTAATTTTGTTCATGCTACGACAGCTTGTTTCTATACAAAAGAAAAAGAACCATTCTCTTAAAAGAAAATGGCTCTTTCAACTATCATCGTCATTACTTGAGAATTAGATTTTTCTATTGTTTTTCGCTTCATAATTCTAGGTGACTTTTATATAAAAGTTATATATCAATGGTTCATATGATTTACTAACTCTTTATTATATGCAATCCACTTTTCCATTTCTCTTTCCACAGCTCGATTTTGCCATTCAAACCAAATACCTGTACATTCACTGCAATGACTATCAACACCCTTTTTTTCATGCGTATCTTTACATGTAAACACAGTCTTTTTACGACAACTGTAACAGTAAATTACTGTATCCTTATAAAACTCCATCACGATCAACTCCTACAATTTACACCTATTTCTTTCCTCTTTTCATATAGATTATTCTTTAAAATGAAATAAGTTAAAATAAAGAGTGCCGTAATGGTTCCTCTTACCTCTCCTTAATAAAAGCGATTCAAACCCTTACTATTAAAGGATTTGAATCGCTTTTTCAATTAGCCCAACTTTTCTCTTTGAACCTCGAAACGTCCAGAATACAAAATCTTAGTAATGCCATACTTATTTAAAAATGACCTTTAAAAAAGCAATTCAAGGAGATGGTAAGATATCCTATACACTCTGATATCTTACATAGCTCCTTGAACTGCCAAAGTAAATTACTTAAATTATTTAGATTCTACATTCTCATCTTGAGAGTAATTATATTTAGAAGGATCAACTGGCGTATAACCTGTTGGCGTATAGAATCTCAATAAGTCACCATTTACGACTCTATCAGATAACGCCAATTTATGATCTACTTCATTTTTAATCGTTTTTGCTTCCTCTAATTGACTCTCGTCTAATGGTAAGCCTGTTTTATTATCATAATATTTTTCATTAATTGAATAAATAGTAGGACTGACAAAATCGCCATTTCTAAATGGAACAATTTCATCATGCTCTTCTGATAATAAGTCTGAACCAAATTGAACAAATTGCTGTGAATCAATTCCAAGTAAATGTAATAACGTTGGAAGAAGGTCTGTTTGCCCACCATACGTATGGTTAGTACCACCCTCCATACCCGGAACATGTATAAATAATGGAACGCGTTGTAAATTAGCACTTTCATATGGTGTAATATCTTTTCCAATTACTTGGCTCATTGCAGCGTTATGATTATCTGAAATACCATAATGGTCACCATAAAGAACAATCATTGAATGATCATATAAACCTGATTCTTTTAATTGCTGGAAGACCTGTTGAATTGCTTCGTCTGCATAACGAGCTGTTTGGAAATAATTATCAACGCTTGCATCTCCCGTATTGGCTTTATCAATTGTCACTAAATCTTGATTCATTTTATATGGATAGTGATTCCCTACCGTAATTAATTTTGTATAAAAAGGTTGTGGTAAGGAGTTTAAAAGACTTTGAGATTGTGCAAAGAATGGTTTATCTAATAAACCATATTCAGCCATGTCCTCTGAAGTACCTGTATTATAGTAGCTAGCATCAAAGAATTTATCGAATCCAAATGATTTATAAATCACATTTCTATTCCAGAAGCTTCCGTTATTACCATGGAATACAGCGGATGTATAACCATAATCTTTTAAAATACTAGGTGCTGCCTGATACGTATTTTGTGCTTTTGTAATATAAGCAGATCCTTGTGGTAATCCAAATAAAGAGTTTTCAAGCATAAATTCTGCATCAGACGTTTTCCCTTGACCTGTTTGATGGAAGAAATTATCAAAATACAAGGTATTCTTATCTTTTGCTAATGAATTTAAAAATGGTGTTACTTCTTCACCGTTTAATTTATAGTCGATTAAAAAGTTTTGGAATGATTCTAAATGTAAATAGATAACGTTCATTCCCTTTGCTGCACCAAAATATTGGGCATTCGGTTTGGCATAATTTGATTTTGTATAGTTAATTACTTCAGTAATATCACTACTATCCGCCAAAGCTCTCTGAGACGATGCTTTCATCGTTTCAACTGAGTCATAAATCGTATAGTTATACATTCCTAGATATTTCACAATATAGTTTCTATCAAAACCTCGTGTTAATAGTTGAGGACGATTAGTTTCAGCTAGTCCTAAATTAAGGACGGATACTGCTAATGCAATAGCAATGATTGCCATTCCTTTTTTATAGCCATAACGTTTCGTATCTTTTTGAATTTTTTTAGAGAATCGTAGATAAAACATAACAAGAACATCTACAAAGAACAAAATATCATAAGGCTTTAGTAAAGAAAGAACACTACCACCTAAATCACCGAAATTCTGTGTTTGAGAAAGTGTAGGTAATGTAATGAAATCACTAAAGAATCGGTAATAAACAATATTGGCATATAAAAGAATAGACATCAAAGTATAAATTACAACGAGTGATGTGTATTTTCTTTTTCCTTTAAATAAAAATGAAAATCCTAGAAATAGCATTGCTGAGCCTAGTGGATTTATTAGTAAAAGGAATTGTTGCATGACTCCTTCTACACCTAAGTCAAATTGTGATAGTTGAGAGATGTACGTTTTACTCCATAACATTAATACTGCTACTATATAAATTCCTAAAAAATTTTGTAATAGGTTATCTTTTTTATTTACTAGATTTTTCATTTCTGCACCTACCTTTTACTAATTAAATTAAAATCTAGATATATATGAACTTAACTGATAAGTACTGTATTGCACTTTAAAAAATGTTACGTTACAATAGTTTTTTTCGCGACCAATGTATAGTACTCCCCATTTAAACTTCTGTCAAGTTGTTAGCTATTCTTCATATAAATATTTCTAATTAACCTAAATATTGTCCAAAAAATAACCAGTAAACATTAGCTTTTAACTAATATTTACTGGGTATTTTACGCCATAATAGAGATGGTTGGTTCTTTAAATATCTATATGAAATTTACCTCGCAATTTCTCTTATTTGGGCATAAAAAATCTTCCATTTCAAATGAATTGGAAGATTTTCTGGAACACTATTTAGACGTTTCTATATTTATTTGAGCACCTACTGCATTTTTCAATGATGAAGAAAGACCTCGTCTGATTAGATTCGCTGAAACAGGCGCTCTCCCCATCTCCCTTGCCCAAATTGATAATTGTCCTATATGGTGAATTTCATGTGCAATGGTATGACGAATGATCTCACCCCATGTATGCGTCTCAATGCTACCATCGGCTAATGAATTATGAAGTATACGCTCTTCCATACTGTCGTCCCATTGATTTACAAAGCTTTCGACTTCTAAATGAAATGCTGCTTCCAATTTACGAACCTTTTCCAAGCTATTATATTCATCAAAGCTCTCCTGAAAATCAGTTTTCCCTTGTAATAGACGAATCCAACTCCATTCAACATCAATGATATGGAAAAGTGTGTGTAATATACTGCCCATTCCTCCAGTTCGTTTTTGCAAAAGTTCTTCTTCAGTCAACTCTTCACACCAACGAAACCAGTCTTCCCTAACTAGCCAATTATATTTAAAAAATGTTTGCAAAAAAGCACCTCCGTAGTTGTTGAAAAAATATTATAACTCACTATTTCTTCATATAAAGTGTGGATCCCTTCTTTGCTCTTTTCAGCTATCCAAATAAGCACTACAAGTAACATAAGTATAACAACATTCCTAAGCTAAATGATTAGTAATTACCACTTCTGGTTACTCTTATGAATTTTTCTATAAACGTAATCTGCATTATCTAGATTTTTCCAGCTACTAATAAAATTTAGTATTAGCATAAAAATTCCAAATAAAATAAATGCCAACATATATTTACCTATGAAAAATAAAACAAACGTTGCAACCAAAAGTAATATCATTAAAATTATTACGAGGATTTGTAATTTCCCCTTCTTCTTCTCATCCACCTGTTCAACCTCCAATCAAAGCGCCGATACTTTTCTAAAATGTTTTCTTTGGTTTATTTTAACATAAAGATTTATTTTTTCTAAATAATCAATTATTTTATGTAAAATCCAAACATCAGAAATTTCCTACCAAATTTTCCTTACATAGTCTTGGGATGATCTGAAATATTTAAATAGGAAGTAGAAATAAACAAGGGATATTTTATTGGATAAGATAAATAATATCTTTAGGAGGTGTCGACATGAAACGAGACAAAAAAAATACAGAGTTTGCAACAGACGAGCCAACAAAACAATCATTTGCTAGTGGAGCAGACCCAAAAAAAACTAATGGGCGTACGGAAGCCCCTCGCCCACAACGTGAAGAAGACCTTATTATGGATGAGAAAAAAGGGAAGTCAACTTCGTTATAATATAAGACTGGTTATTAATTTATCTATTTTGACCACCCAATAATGGAGTGGTCTTTTATTGTGCTTCTGTCTTTCGCTTTGTTTAGCGAGCACAGGAAATAATGCGATTAATGTCACCCAAAATTGTTTATGATGCAAACTTACTTTCCAGTTAATTTTCATATTACATCAGTACTCCTTTAATAATCAAAGCCAATCTTGCACTTACAAGACCGTCAATAACCAGCCTTAATATCCAAGTTGTATTATCTTTTATTCCGCCTATATCTTTGCGAATTTCCTTAATATTTGATTCAGTAACAGCAAGCCGTATTTTCACATCGGCCATGTCATTTTCTAATCTTCCCATTTGTTGCTCCATGTGAACCACCTCATCAATAAAAATAGCACTGCTCGGAACAGTGCTTAGCTTAGGTCTTGTTGTATAAAAATGACCCTCCACAGATGATTGTGGAAGGCTGAAAGTATATTCGTTTTTAAAGTTATTTTTCTAACGCAGTAACTATTCTTTTTAAATAAACTATTATTTCATCAAGTTTTTCATCAATATTATTAGTTGTAGCTGATTCTTTTTCTGATGAACTTTGATCTACAGTTACTCCAAACACTTCACTAAGACCATGTTTCATAGCATTTTCCCACTTTACGTTATTTTCATAGTGTAGTTTTTGAGCAATATCCCATGCTGGTAAAAAGGCCTCAGTCAATAACTCATGGTTTTGAATTAAATTAAATTCCCTAGCAAATAATCTAAAAGCACGAATATTGGCTACTTTTTCACCCACTTGATCAGCAAATTCTTCAGCAGAGTACATCTTTTGAAATTTCATTACATCCACCCCTATAATTGTATTTTAATTACACTTTAATTATAGTTTAATTACAATAGTAAAATTCAATTGAAGTAACTCTGCCATTATTTCAACATCCTCTTTTCGAATATATTCAACCAAAAAATATTTGTTTACTTCAAAATAATAGGCAATAAATTTATGATTGTGTTCAACTTCTAATTTCTCCTAATCTGACTAAGCTCTTGTTTAATCTTTTGAATCAAGGCTGGCCTATCATTACCAAACGTAGCTTTAATACTAAAGCATGTACAATGTAACCAAAATTAAATTGACAATGTTCGCAAGTTCATCTTCTAATGAATTGATACGATGCCCTGCAATCCCTCCATGCCTTGCTGTTATAAAATTTCTTAGCTGCTGCCGTATGTTCTCTCATAATTTTACCTCACAAAAAAGAAGCCACACCTTTTATTGGTGAAGCTTCCTTGAATCCATATATTTAATTATCAATGTGCATAATATAAAATTAGGACAGTTTAAACAAAAATAGGTTCGCATTTAGTTCGTTTTTCGTTCGCAAAAAGTTCGTAACCATTTTTTATATAATATCACCTTAGATAGTTTTCAAAAATTCAGTGATTCGGCTAGGTAAGGTATATTCAAATAAATAAGTTTTATTCCAACTACTAGCAGCGATATTAGCTTCTAAAACAGAAATAAGTAATAGAATATCATTTCCTGTTGTCATTTTAGAAGCAACTCTAGCAAAGACTATCCCCACGTGAAATCTATTATGATCATAGCCTAGTCCACACAGCCTAATTAAAATCTTTTCCCTTAACTCATCATTACCATCACTAGAAATTACCGAATAAATTTTTTCAAGTGTATCAGCTATATAGTCTGTACTGGAGAATGCGTGATATCCTCTTGTATGGTACAGATAATTTTCCACATTTGTTAACAATTTATCTTTATACTCGTTATACATTATTTTAAATATATTTTCTTCTAACAAAAAAAATCTTGATTCAAATAAACTCTCACTATCATGATAAGCTAGAAAAAGATCTAAAATGTCTTCTAGTATTTTTATTTCTGAAGTTCGATAGTATTCATCTAATAATTCATTAAATTTAGCAGATGGATCTTCGTTAAGATATTTTGATTTTATCACTAGATACTCTAAATCCTCTTTAAGTTTACTTACACTTTTGTAACGATCTTCTTTGTTATGTCTTGTTGCTCTGTTAATAATATAAGAAAATCTCGATGATTTAATTCGTTCCGCATCGATTATATATGGCAAATCACCTGTTACCATTTCATATAAAATTTTTCCTAATGAATAAATATCTGCTCTTTCGTCTACTTCTTTCGCATTTCCTTCATGCAATTGCTCTGGTGCTGAATAGATATCTGTTCCAACACCCGTTCCAGTAAGAGTCAATGATTCACTGTCTGAATTCAGCCTTTTTCCAAACCCAAAGTCACTAATCTTTATTGTGTTTCCATTATTAAAGACCAAAATATTTCTAGGGTTTAAATCTCGATGTATAATTCCCTCACTATGTGCATATTCTACTCCATCTAGTAATTGATTAAAATACATAGTGGCAATTTCATCGTCCATTGGAGCATAATTATCTTCCCTATATTCTCTTAAAAAAGTTGAAAAATTCTTTTCAGCAATTGGCATTACATAATATGGTTTTGAATCTTCTGATGTAATATAATAATCAATAATCCCTATTATGTTCTGATGGTTCAATTGATTATGTATTCTAATTTCTCTTTCAAAACGTTTAAGTTCATCGCCTATCAATTCTTCTTTATTAATGAATTTTATTGCAACCAATTCATTTGTTGCTTTCAATTTTGCTTCATAAACTTCTCCATACCCTCCCTCACCTATTTTTTTCAATATTTCAAATTGATCTTCTTTTATTTCCATTGTTATTACACCCCTTACAAAAATTATAAATTCATTATAACAAATAATTGGAAATACCCTAGATTGATTATTTCAAAGTGTCTTTTTACATGTATTGTCCTTTTCGCTTATTCCTTTCCACCCCTTTGCCAGCCTACATTTTCTCCTTGTCCCTTTATTCATTGTGCCAAAACACAAAAAGGGCTTGTTTATAAAAAATAGTTTCCTTCACACAGAAAATAGACATAAAAAAACTACACCAATATATTATCAGTGCAGTTACCAATCTATTTTACCTTGCTGCTTATCTAATTCTTCTTGTTCGTGCAAATCTGTTCAAGGTCAAAGTCGTCTGCTAACTCACGCAATATTTCATAGGCTCTTTTTCTCGATATTGGTTGGTTGATTCCCTTGCGTGATTTGAACAAATATTCTTCATCCGATTTCCCATGAATATAGTCTCGCATTTCTCGCTTCAATTCTTTAGTCATCCTTACAGAACGATATTTCTTCATCTTTTCCTCAAATAATCGAATATCCCATCCCTTAACATGTTTTACTTCCAGTTTCAAAATATCACTAATACGAAATCCACAATGTATCTCTGTCAGAAACATCAAATGATTTCTTTTGTTTGTATCGCTTAAATATCATTTCATTCTTGCTAACACTTCACGATCTCTTATAGGTTCCACTTTCAAATACTAGCTGCTGATAAACTTCTATTTTTAAGGCAAAAGCAAGACGTAGCATAGCTTGCCATTTCTTTTTATAATACTTTGTCTTACCAATGTTTAAATCCATCCAAATATCAATATCATATTCAGTTACTGGTTGGAGATACCGACGAACAATTATTTGCCATTCATCCTCTTTCAATGACATTAAACCTTTATGCACCCAATTAAAATATTTCTCACGTGCAAGTTCAAATTCTACACGTTTAATATTCGCATTTTCTGTTTTACTATTAAATTGATCTGAATTGACTGGTGCTAATGAATAATCTGCTGTTATTTTTGATAATTAATCGGCCGGAACAGTGAGTAAATACATACGATACTTTTCTATCTTTTCTTCAACTGCTTTGTGTGTTAATTTTTCATCTACAAGTTGTATGTGCCTTGTTTTCAATCTTTTCGCTCCTTCCCAGTAACAGTATGAATCTCTTATCATCTTTTTTGTCTAAATGCACCCTTTACTCGTTTATAAGTGTTGCGTTTAACTCACATTAAACCTTCAGTTTCTCTTTGACTCATCTGTTGTTTAGGTTGGCATCCTTTTGAGATTTGCCCTTTAACTTCTTTGCTTAACTCCTTTTGTACCAGCTCTGTTTGTATTGTCCTCATGTTCTCCACCCCTTTAATAAAATAAAAAGAGGCACCAACAAAACAGGTCATTCACCTGTCTGTTAGTGCCTCCGGTATTTTCCGTAAAGAGCAATATTTTTTACTGTTAAAAGTTCGAGATAGATTAGAATAAATTATGTGCTACATCAATATCTCTTATAAGAAGGTCTGAGTTTTCTTCACCTTCCCAACTAATACCTAAATAAAGATCGTTTTCATTTTTGTCCCTGTTGAATTGACAACTTATCTCAGTCCATTTATTACCGACTTCAATTTTTCCAGTGGATACTTCACGTACTTCTTCGAATTTATAACCAAACTCTGACCAAGCTATTTCCTTTAAATAAACAATTATTTTTCGTTTTAAATCCTCTTTATTTCGAAGAATTACTCTACAAGTTGTATTTATTTGTTTCCACTCTGTTATCATTTTAAGGTCATTGAGTACGGTGTTGTCACTAAGGTTGAATTCAACTCTTTTGTAAATCAAGTCAAAAAATATACTTGGATTACCTTCAGTTTTTCCCGAATCATTTACAGCTATTACATGAGTTGATATATGATTATTACTTAATTCAAGTAAATGTGAGTGATGGGAACAATTAAACTTAGCATAAGGATAATCTATACTAGGTAGAACTTCTTTATATGGAACATCAGGCAAAGGATATACCTCTTTAATAATATTAAAGTCTATTGTAAACTCATCTATCAGTAAATTTGATTCCTCATGATCATACCAATACAATTCAAATATTATAATATTAGTGCGCTTCTTCACTGAAACATATTCTTGTTCAAGAGTTACCCATTCATTACCTACGTTAATAGTTTTTGGTTCAAATGGTTCACGAGCAATATATTGATTAGTATTTATATCAACTTCATGAATTACTAACTCTACCTTACGATCAATTTTGTCTGATTTAATTTTAACTTGAATCTTTGCTTGACCCATACCATCAAAGGCCCCTCTTGGTATATCTTCAATTACTTTGAAGATGCTTGGATTTCTAGAATTATCACCATTAAAGTCATTTACTGATAGAACTGTTGTCTTGTCTTCCATGGTCATTAAAGAATAGTTTGTACATCTTGAAAAATCAATCTCTCCAAATTTAAATCTATCTTCTGTTTCTTTTATTTCAAAATTACTATTTAGATTTATCAAAAGTTTATACCTTTTCATTTCAATCAGTTCCCTAAAATTAACCAATTCTTTAACACGACGATTTGCTTCATTAAGAACCATTTTTTCGTAGTAAGGCGAGATTTTCCAATATCCACCTGATTCTTTTTTTATATTGTTATCGTATTCATCACTAATTTCTTTTGTTGCCACATTAAAAAGATGTTCCTCTACTAGATGATGGGTTTTGAGAAATTCGTCAATACATTGCTTTAAAATATGTTCTTTAAATACATACTTCTTAAATCTAAAAACTATTTCAGAAAATACTGATATTTGTAAAGATACAGCTAAAACATAAACTGGGTATACTTTCGTTGTAAAGAAAGTTATGTCATTTTCTTTAAAATAATTATCTAATTTTGTTTTAAGATTACCAACTGTGTTACTTAAAGTAATAAATGAATCAGTATTAGAAGTACCTTGTTCATTTTCCCGAATATCACGTTCGAACTGTTCATAAAAGCCTACAAGGTCTCCTTTAAGTAAAACTAAACCTTGATTCTCAATTGTTTCAATTATTTTAGTTGTAGCTTTTTGAATTTCGGTTAAGACAATTTTTGTCTCCCTATGTTTTGCATCATTTTCCATTCCTGCGAATATTAAAGCTTTTCCTATTTCAAGTGCTTCAATCCATACCACATTATTCTCTCCTTTTGATTTATAAATTTTTAAAAATAGAACATATATTTCAGTGTTTTCTTATTATGTTAAATTAATTCTGTATTGGTCGAAATTCTTATATATTTTATCTAGTTTTTTTAACTGATCCAACACGTCTTCGCTTACTCTCACTCACTTCAAACACCTTGCCATGTTGCCACTGAATAGAATCTTGTCCATACTCCTAAGGCTCTAGAACCTCTACAATTGCTTCTTGTTGAACGATATAAACTCCATTACCTAATGCCCCTAAATTAACTGTATTTCCCATAAAAGCCTCTCCCTGCTATAATTGCTATAGTGTATAAAGCACGAAGGTTTAAATGTATGGCTACGGTTGCAGCCATACCCTATGCTATCCATTCTAGCTCGCGAACATCACATAAAATGATTTCCTCTAAAAATTGAACCTCAACTGTGTTTTTCTTTATTTCCAAAACTGTTCCTATTTTTCCAATCCATTGTTCACAATAGTATTTTCGATAATTATGAATCTCCCAATCTATCGATTTATCTAAAAGAATTAGTTTCACTAGAGCATGTTTTTGAATACATTCATATCTATCCTCTCCCTGACAATCAAAGATACTTAACTGCCGCATGCTAGATCCTTTTTGGACATTGGACCACGTTTCCCAGTTAGCCCCTGCCAAACTTTCCATTCATTAAGCTCCTGATCTTAATATCGTAGTGCGCTGCTATTTCAGAATTTTTTAGGCCCATTTCTTGTAAGTCCAAGTACCGATCTATTGTAAGAATCATTCCGTATTCAGTCATTGATTCTAAAAAAATATCATCTATTGTCTTCTTCAGTGACGCTTGATCGTTAGGAGATTTATTTAGATTTAAAAGGCATCTACCGATTTCATTAAACTTGATGAAGATGTCACACTTTTTACAGCTTTTTGCGTTACGGTCTTTTCGATTTACACATGTTACACAGTACTGATTATGCAATGCGTTTTGTTGCTTTAATAATCCCATCCTGTTATACATAAATTTTCCCTCTCTTTCATTTAGCTGCTTGTATGTTGGAAACCAGCCAATTCACGCCTATACCTTTAATACTTGGATATTGAAACTTGTCCCATATCACATGAACATACATGCCATCATTTTTAATTTCTTTTACCGTCCCCTTAATAGTAGGTGCTTCAAGTAATTGCACTCTATCCCCTGCTTTGTATATAGGTAGTTCATATAACTTGCCATTGATAAAATATTGTTGTGTTCTTCCCATCACTATTCCCCTTTCTTCTTTGATCAAGTAACATTTATTTTTTGAATTATCTCAGCTTTAATTATGTTAAAATTTAACTATAAATTTACGTAAAGGAGTTTTTAAATGGATACATTAATATCCAAATTTCTTGGAGAAATCAGTATAATAACATTATTTTCCTTAGTAGTTATTGCAATAAAAAATATAATTGATAATAAGAATTTATTAGAAATTGAAAAACTATTAATGACTGATTGGAAAAAATTCAAAATAGACTTTTCAAACTACGGCGTTTATACATTTTTCATATTATCTATTGGTAGTTTTTATATAGCTGTATACAATCCCAGTTCTATTAGCAATATTTCGCCTTCTATAACTACTACTATTATTGCTTTTGGTATAGTGTGGTTAATCGTGACATTCGCATTTATCTTGCTTTTTAACGCAATCATTTGGGTAGATAGAAAAGTATCATTACATAATGAATTTTTTCTCCTTTTAGACGATAACGAAAAATGGAAAATACTCAAAATGAAAAATGAATCTTCCTTATTGGTGGAAAGAGATTCAAACTATAGAATTGTAGACAACTGGAATAATAAAAACATAACTTATGAACTGGTCTATCATTTCCCCCTAAAAAAAATATATAATTTATGGCCTATTACCAAATTAAGAATTATATTTCGTATACTCATCATTGGCTTTATTGTGGTTTTTATTTATAGCTTTACTTTAAATAATTTGATTTCGTTTCCGTTAGCATTCTTTAGTGTTTTTTTCATACTAATCCTCTTGATAATTTGGGTAAATTATAGAGAATATATTAAATTTATAAGTCAAAATAATTAATAAAGTATTTTCCCCTTTGATAGAGGGGGATTTTTTTACTCTATACAGCAAATTCAGCTTACTGTGCATTTTTGTCTATCCTACCTAAAGTTTCAAGTATTTTTTTACGCTCTGCTTCAAAGTTAATTTCTTGACTGACTTCTACAGTTTCAGCTCTGTCCTCATTTCGCTTATGGAACCACTCTGGTACAACTTCATTACGTCCTTGTCGATGTTTAATTGGTAAAGGTGTTTGGCTTTGTTTTCTCTTTTGCATTCTCTGCTTTGATTTGACGTATTAACGTTGTAGCCTTTTCACATAATTTTTTGATTGAAAGAATATTTGATTTCCAGAATGAATTCGCTTGTGACCAATCAATAAGATATTCGATTTGCTCAGCTTTAAACCACACAAATCGTGTTGTCAATAAATTAGATAAAACAATTTATTTAACACAATCTGTGTTAATATGAAAACAGGTGATATTAATATGACAGAACTTTTTGGAAAAAAAATAAAGGCAAGCTGAGTTTCAAGCCTTTGCAAACAATCCCAAATTGAATGTGTTTTATAAAGAATTGCCAGATTCCGAGGAAGAAGCTGTGGAACGACTTCGGGAAATTATTAAAAATGACTATAAGAAAAAGTAGGGCATGATTAATTTCATGTCCTTAATTACAGTCTTTATTGTAAATATAAAACAATAATGGATTAATTATTGTTTTAATAATATAATAGTTAAATATACTCAAGACTATATAACCAAAATTGTGCTTAGGTATTTTGTTGAAAGGAAGTAATTCAACTTCTTTTCTAATACTCAATACATAGACAGTTTAAAAGGGAAATTATTATTAATATTATTGGAGGATAAAATGAATACACCAAGTAATGAAAAGAAATCAGCTGAAGACTTCGAAAACAAAATTGCAGAAAGTTTTGTAACATCAGATAAAGTTTTTTATTTTGCAAAAATAAATATCCATGGAAATATTTTTAAACCAAATCTTGATGAACTCATTCACACTGAAATCCCAAGAGTTATCGAAGCAGCAAAAGACATTAAATTAAAGCATTCAACTATTTCATTTACAGACATTATTCGTAAAGAAATAAATAATCGAACAGTTATTATTGGTCATTTAACAAACTCGAAGAAGGAAAAATTGCGATTTAAAAGTGGTTCCAATACCTTTGTTTCTAATACTGATAATGAAGTAGCAAATTCTGCAATGTTTATATATGATTTAGGTTCAGAAATTTTATCCTTTACAACTACAACTAAAATTGGAGTCGATCAGTTCATAAAGCATTTTACAAGTTTGCTTAGTCAAGACGAAGTTGTTGGAGAGGTAGTTATTAAACTTATCCCTGAGGAATACGATATTATCGAGGAAATAAAAGCAATAGATAAGATAACTTTTCTTAAATTTTCACTTATTCACCCAAATCCTGGTAAACGTCATTACAATATGTATCAAAAAATGGTTAAAGAAACTTCCTCAAAAGAAATGGAAATAAGTTTTAAAGATGAAAAAGATGGTCTAAAAATAAAAAATGAAAAAGAGACAATCGAAAATGAAACCGTAAATGATGGAATAGAAATGGTACAATCTGGGTATGGTGAAATAGAGGTACGTGGGGAAAACATTTCATATGTTGATTCAGGTAAGAAACGAAAGACAAAAAAGCGAATTGTAAAAAGGAAAAAATTCAACTCAAAAAACTCTAATAAAAAGCTATCTGTTAAAGATAGCTCGTCATCAAAAGCATTCGAAAAAGTAGTTGATTTTATCATCAAAAATTTACTTTAAAGAACAAAACATTTATACGTACATATGTACGTATAAATGTTATAATAAACTATAGGATGGGATTAAGAATTTCATGCTCATTATCAATAGGGGCTTTTTTAAAGTTCATTTGAAATCTTATATCTCTTAAGCCTATTCCATGTATTTAAAATTGTGTAACTATATAGGTATAAAATCAAATTATTAAGAAAGGAAAGGTGTAATTATGAAAATTAAAAATAATTTTGACAAATTCATGTTTAGCAAATATTCAGAAATCACTTCTTTTTCATTTATCCTTCCTGCAATAATTTGGATAATAATTTACCTAATTGGACCAGTAAAATTAAGTAATTCTGACATAATTACTTTTTATGGTACCTATTCCACCACTTTTTTGGGCGCTTCTGCATCTATTTTCGGAATATCCCTTGCTGCTCTTTCAGTTTTTATATCTGTAATCTATAAACCAGCGGTTCCAGAAATGGTTGAAAACAATTTATTAGATATTTTTTTATTTCCCTTTTTATTAAATATAATACTTTGGGGTATTGTTGCAATGATGTCCATATTTACTTTTTTTTCTTCATTGAATAGTGCAATTGAAAATATACTTACTTATAAAGTTTTATTTTTTAACTTTTATATCTATGTTATTTTTGCAGCTTTTTTATATACAGTTCAGTTAGCCATACATGTTATCAAAACTACAACTATCTCTTTAAAAGGAAAATAATAAAACCCTACTATTATGAACTGCTCCCCAATTGTTAGACACATCTAACAATTGGAGGAGCA
>NZ_JPVR01000068.1 GCF_000772935.1 Lysinibacillus boronitolerans JCM 21713 = 10a = NBRC 103108 | reverse complement strand
CAAGCTGTCTAAACGAAATAACCGTGTCTAACTTTTAGGGGTCACTTCACATTAACGATCTAGGGGATTTTTATGATAGGCAAGAAGCATTTTCATCCAACGATGTGATGCTCACCAATTCAGATAAAATATTTAACATAATTACAATATTCATCTTGCTTCATTTGTAGCTTTTCATAAAGCTTGCGTGCATTTACATTATCAGCCGCCGTCTGTAACGTGACATAGCGAGCATATTGTTGCTCACAATAATGAAATACCTTTTCCATCAATGCCTTGCCCACCCCTAGGCCTCTAGCATCTTCTGTTACATAAATATCATTTAAAATATAGGCACGCTGTAAAGCAATGGACGAAAATGTTGGATATAATTGTGTAAATCCAATCATCTTGTCATCCACCAGTGCGATAAAAATGACGGATTCTTTCAAGGCTAATCGTAATTGTAAAAATGCCTTGGCACTGCTTATATCTGACTCAATTCCATAAAATTGACGATATTCATCAAACAGTTTTGATAAATCCTCTAGTTCATTCATTGTTGCTTGTCGTATTTCCATTCTAGTCTCCCCTTGTGTCTACCCATGATTGTCTAACTTTATAAAACTAGTTTTTATTATATAGGAAATACTGGTATAAAGAAAAGAATACTCCTCTCCATCCAGAAAAGATTGATTTTTATTCACCTAAATAAGTGGCAATCTTCTTGACGATCTGCCTCCAATTTAATTCATTGCGGGCAAATGCTTGGAGCTGGACACAAGTATCTGCCAACAATGGTTCCTGTGCTGCAACGTGTTGCAATGTCCGACCCATTGCCTCCCAATCATGTGTAGGATGGATTGTTCCAAAACGCTGTTGTTGTGTAATATCAGCAGCACCATCCACATCTGTTGTCACGATATAGCAACCATTTTTAGCTGCCTCCGCAAAGACATGCGCATAGCATTCGACTAAAGACGTTAAGCAAAAAATTTTAGCCTTTCGATACTCCTCTTCTAGCTGGACCTTATCAAAAATAGGTCCTACCATCGTTACTTGAGCGGCAAACGGCTGACTATCTAGTAATAGTCTCAGCTCTTCTTGAAATGAGACTGACATCGGCCCTACTAAACGAAGCTCCCAATCTGGCAATTGTGCTGCTAGAAATGCCTTGACTGTCAAAATTGTTTGCTTCTCTGGTGCATCCAATCGCCCAACTGTTAGAATGCTATTTTTTTTCTCGTGAAACGGCACTGGCTCTGTGTGAAAATGTTCATAAAAACCATTGGGTATATGTTTAACATCCAATTGTGAAAAGTCTTTGATTGCTGTTTGAATAGATATACATTCAGAGGTAAGGAGATCACAAAGCTGCAACAACTCTAAAAAATAGGGATAGGTTTTTAATCGATTTAGCCAAAATCGATTGACATCTAATTTCATATAAATTTTGCCATTTGGATTAAAGTGCTTATAGGCTTTCAAAATAGCTAAATAGGATGGATAGGGTCCAATAGCAAAGGCAATGTCGATGTCCTTTGCATGCTGGGCTAAATAGGCATTCATATTCGCCACATAATCATCTGCAAATGGTACAGACGCAAATTTTACAGTGGGAAAGACTTGTTGAAGAAGAGCTTCATTCATTTCTGTCGTGACAATAGTGACCTCATAGCCTAAATGTTCCCCCAGTAAAATAGGCACTAGACACAAATCTTTGAAAATATGAGCATCCGAAAGTTTGTAAGATTCCACGCTACAAATAAATGCGATCCTTTTTGTCATCATATCCCTCTTTCTAAAAAAGCGCTCTCGCTAGTTTATGACCTCCCTTGTTAAACGTGCTTATGTTAGTAAATTTTTGTCTTTCTTATGCCATTTTTCTAGTAAACATAAAAATTCTATCTAAAAACGACTCTCTTAAAAACATCCTAAAATCAGCAATTGCCTACAGTAGCACTACGTCTACGCATATTGTATTAAAGGATCTACTCAGTCACATAGAACAACTCTACTAATGAACATAGAATGGAGGGATCAGATGAAGATTAGTTTTTTATCACCTGCATTTAATAGCGAAGAATGGATCGTAACGATGCTTGATAGTATTCCTAAAGAATATGCCTATGAAATTATCGTGGTGGATGATGGCTCTACAGACAATACGTTAGCCATTTTACAGGACTATCAGAAAAACTGTGCAGCTTTAAAAATCATCGTTCACCCAACGAATTTAGGTGCGAGTGTTGCCTATAATCGATGCATTGCAGAAGCGACAGGAGATTATATAGCCATCATCGATAGTGATGACCACTATTTACCTGCTATTCGCAATGTACTAGCACAAGTAGATGGCACATTTGATATTTACTATTACAACATGATTATTAAGAATGGCTTTGCTTTTATTAAAGATGAATCCAACCGCTATTCCTTACCGGGACAATTTAAAATCATCAGAAGAAGTTTAATTGGAGATGCGAAATTTACAATACGCAAAGATATTGCAGGAGATTGGGATTTTAATTGCGCCCTAATGGATAAAAATCCGACAAGTAAATATACTAACGAATTTGCTTACTGGTACAACTACCCTAGAGAAAACTCTGAATGTGATTTGCATCAAAGAGGATTGAAATAATAGCATGCAGGAGGTGAAACGAACTATACCATGTTTACAAATAAAATATTATTGATTACTGGAGGCACGGGCTCTTTCGGGAACGCCGTATTAAAGCGATTTTTAAATACGGATATCAAAGAAATTCGGATTTTTTCAAGGGATGAAAAAAAGCAAGATGATATGCGGAAACGCTATCAGCACACTAAAATCAAATTTTATATCGGGGATGTCCGCGATATTCAAAGCATTCACAATGCGATGTATAATGTTGACTATGTATTTCATGCCGCCGCTCTCAAGCAAGTTCCCTCCTGCGAATTTTTTCCCTTAGAAGCTGTGAAAACCAATATTTTAGGAACGGATCACGTCCTAACAGCCGCCATTCAAGCTGGCGTCAAGAAAATCATTTGCCTTTCAACAGATAAGGCGGCCTACCCTGTCAATGCGATGGGCATATCCAAGGCAATGATGGAAAAAACGTTTATTGCGAAGTCACGAATGGTTGATCCTCACCAAACCCTGATTTGCGGCACTAGATACGGCAATGTCATGGCTTCACGAGGCTCGGTCATCCCGTTATTCATCGAGCAAATAAAGGCTGGAAAACCTTTAACGATTACAGACCCTCATATGACACGTTTTATGATGAGCCTTGAGGAGGCGGTAGAATTGGTATTGTACGCATTCTCCCATGCTCAAAATGGGGATATTATGGTGCAAAAATCACCTGCTGCGACAATAGAAAATTTAGCACAGGCTTTACTTGAAATTTTTCAAGCGAACAATGCCCTACAAATTATTGGAACACGGCACGGAGAAAAAATGTATGAAGTATTATGTACAAAGGAAGAAGCGGCAAAAGCTATTGATATGGGCCATTTCTATCGAATCCCAGCGGATAATCGGGATTTAAATTATGGAAAATACCTTGATGAAGGCTCTCCAAAAATTACATTAACAGATGAATATAACTCTAATAATACAAAACAATTAAGTGTGGCTGACATCAAAGAAAAGCTATTAACATTGCCTCTTATACAAGAAGAGCTCCTACATTGGACAGGAGGAAGACCATGAAATTTTTAGTGCTCGGTGCTACAGGCATGGCTGGTCATACCATTGCCATCTATTTATGTGAACAAGGGCATGATGTCACAACATGCTCTAGAACCCCTTTTCCCTATGGCAATAATAGAACAGGTGATGTGACAGACGCCCATTTCTTAAGGTCGCTACTACTAGACAATGATGTAGATGTCGTCATTAATTGTATAGGTGTTTTAAACGATGCTTGTGAGGCTGATCCTGCCCAAAGTGTTTTACTAAATAGTTATTTACCGCATGCCATTGTTTCTCTCCTTGAAAATCGACAAACAAAGCTTATTCATCTAAGTACCGATTGCGTATTTTCAGGCAAAAGTGCTCCCTACTATGAAAAAAGTATCCGGGACGGTGAAACCTTTTATGACCGTACAAAAGGTTTAGGAGAAGTGAATCACAACAAGCACATCACATTTCGCAATTCGATTATTGGCCCAGATTTGAAAAAGGATGGCATCGGACTCTTCAATTGGTTTATGCAACAAAAAGGCCCCGTCTTTGGCTATTTGGGTGCTATTTGGACGGGAGTAACAACGCTTACATTGGCTAAAGCCATTGAACGTGCTGCGCAAGAAGATTTAACAGGACTCTATCATCTCGTAAATACGACAAGTATTTCTAAACACGATCTATTGCATCTATTTAATAAACACTTCCTCAACAACAGCATTAAAATTCTTCCTCATCAGCTTGTTCATGTCAATAAAACATTAATAAATACAAGAAATGACTTCTCATTTAGTGTCCCTAGCTACGAGGAAATGATCATAGAAATGAAGGAATGGGTATTGCAGCATAAAGATTTATATCCTCACTATTTTCAATGATCCATACATCAGCTCCATTATGGATGACGATTCGTAATGGAGTTTCATTACCGAATAGCTGTCCCCTCTGGTAATTGACCATCCTTAATCCAATTCTCAACAAAGCGATTAAAAAATGCAGGCTGGGCTAATGATACGCCATGACCGATGTTCTTTAATAGCACGCCCTCACTATTTGGATGACTTCGCACAAGTGCTTTAGCGGACTTTTTCATGTTATTTTTCTCTTTGTCTCCCACCGTTATTAAAATCTTTCCTTGGGCTTTGTGAAAATCAGGGGGAATGGAAAACAACATATTTTCTCGCAAAATTTGAAGCAATGTATCTACTTTCATCGTGGCACTCTCTTGATAGTAACGCTCAAAATAGTCTTCTTGAATATATAGAGCTTTTGCTTGAAGTTTCGCAAATGTTTTATTTTTTATAAGCGGAAATGACAGCCGAATAAACGGTTGAAGCATCCTTTCTACAGTAGGAGAGGGTATCACGAGCGCACTATTGATAATCGTAAAATCGATTAAACTAGGCTGTAGACTTAGCATTTGAATAGCGATTTGCGCTCCTAAAGAGAAACCAATTACTATAACAGGCTTTCCATTTGCTTTTTTCTCAATAAGCAGAAGAAGCTCTTTAGCACTTTGTTCAATGGAAAATGGATTGTGTGACATTAGCTCAGGTATAACACAGTGATAATGGGAAAAATGGTGAACTTGCTGATCCCACATCCACCCTCCAACGCCCCCTCCGTGAATAAACATCATGAAAGGATTGTTAGCATCCCCATACTCCTTGTATTGCATAGATACACCTACTTTCATTCTGTCTCATTCATGGTCATCTAAAAAATCTTTACTAAAGCTTGTTTGTGATTGATAGGAGGAACGTTTCCCTAAATCTACACCACGTTTGATAATCCCCTTGCCAAACCGTCCCTCAATTTCATCGACAAGCTTGAGAATCGGTTCATCTTTCGCATGCTCCTGAAAATCAAATATCGATAATTGCTGTGAATAATCTTTTCGATCCACCACATTGGAAACCGTTACACCAAGTAATCTTACAGGAGATTCATCCCAATGCTTATCAAATAAAGTACATGCAATGTCGTAAATGTCTTCATACCGATACAGGACATTGGACATTGTTTTTGAACGCGTATGAATATGCCAATCAGCATCACGAATTTGAATGCTCACAGTGGAACCTGCTAAGCGCTTGGCATCAAGTCGCTCCCCCACTTTCTTACATAGACCTTCGATTGTTTTATGAAGTGTACGAATATCTGTTACATCTTCTGGTAATGTTGTTGAATTCCCAACGCTTTTCGTATCAAAGATTGCCTCAGGATCGACCATGCGCTGATCCACCCCATTGGCTCTTGCTCGAAGCCGTACCCCATTCTTCCCTAAAATTTGCTTCATTTTAAATTCTTCTGTCTTAGCTAAATCACCGATTGTAAAAATGCCTTGTGCATTTAATTTTTTAGCTGTACTTGCGCCAATCCCATGCATATTGACAACCTCACGATGCCATAACTGCTGTTCAATATCCCGTTTTCGTAGTACAGTAATCCCCATTGGTTTCTTCATATCAGAGGCTGTTTTTGCTAAAAATTTATTCGGTGCAATACCGATGGAACAAGGTAAATCCAGCTCAGTTAAAATGCGCGCTTGTATTTCCTGGGCAATACTTAAGGCATGTCGTTCCTTGCTTAACTCAGTCACATCCAAGTAGCCCTCATCAATCGAAACAGGCTCTACTAATGGTGTATAGCTGCGAAGAATGGTGAACATCTCTTTAGATGCTTGACGATACTTTTGAAAATCTGGAGGTAATAACAATAGCTCAGGACATTTACGCTTCGCTTCATGAACAGTCATCGTTGTATAAATGCCTAGCGCCCTTGCTTCATATGAACAAGTTACTAAAATGCCACGCCGCTCCTTTGGGTTTCCTGCAATTGCGAGAGGCTTCCCCTTTAAACTTGGATCATGTGCTTGCTCCACAGAAGCATAGAAACTGTTCATATCCACATGCAAAATAACGCGCCCTTTATGCGCCATGTTCATCACCTCGTTTCTTTCTTAGCCTTATTATACGCCCCATAACCTCTAATCAACAAATGCATAATCACCATTACTTTCGAGGAGGTCCTTTAAAATAATTAACGCCTGCTCAAGTTGAGATTCTGGCGCTGCAATGGCTAAACGAACGGCATTGACAGGCTTAGTATTCCCTACTGCAAAGCGCTCTGCCGCATAGACTTGTACACCAGCCTTCGAAGCTAACAATTCAAATTGAACACCCGTAAACTTGTCAGGCAATTGGAGCCACCTAAAAATACATTCCTCATCCCCTAATATCTGATAATCCCCTAAATACTGATCGACAAGCGCATTTTGCTGCTTGGCATATGCTCGGTGTTTTTCTAAAATCGTTTGGGCAACACCTTCATGGATTAATCGTGCGGCAAGCTCCAGCATGATAGGAGAAACGGAAATGTTGATATTATAGAGTGTTTCCATTATTTTTTTTCGTAGCGCAGGAGGTGTCACAAGGAAGGATAATCGTAAACCAGGTGATAGTGTTTTAGATAGGCTAGCAATGTAAATAACCTTCTCGGGTGCATAAGAAGCAATCGGAGCAAGCGGTTGCTCCTTAAGAAAGCTATAGATAGCATCCTCGATCACAAGCAAATCCTTCTGTCTTGCCACGTCTGCAATCATTTTTCTTGTTTCTACTGACATCGTATGGGTCGTTGGGTTATGAAAATCCGGGATCACATAGATGCCTTTGATATGCTCATTTTTACACGCATATAGTAATCCTTCTTTTGTCATTTCACCCTGACATTGTTGGATAGCCACAAGCTGGATACCAAGCATATTTGCAGCTGTTTTAATGCCAGCATAGGTAATTGGATCTGTACCAATGCGGTCGCCTGGCTGAAATAAAGCTGCAAGGGTTCCCACAATGGCATTTTGTCCGCCTGCTCCTAGAAGAATAGGCTGATCTGTTTGAAAATTTACTAGTTCGAGTAGCTTCATCACGGCTTCGTTTTGCCACGCATTGCCCTCAGGTCGTCCATATTGAAATAGCATGCTAAAACTAGGTTCGTTTATCATTTTCTTCATAAAGCGTGTAATATCATCATTAACAAAATTGTCTGGTAAAACAGAGCCCATTTCAATGATAGGTGTGGCATGGTTGGTTGGCAGTAACATTTTATTGCTAGCCGCATCTGTTGAAACGAATGTACCGCTGCCAATCGAGGCATAGATTAAGCCTTTTTGGCCACAAAGCTTAAAGGCTCTTGTTATCGTACTTAAATTCACATCTAAAAAATCAGCTAATTCGCGCTGCGGAGGCAATTTTGTGCCTGGTACTAGCTTTCCATCCTTGATATCTTGCTCTAGCTGTTGTGCGATGGCTATATATAACGGAGCAGATATATTGCTAATATCCGGCTTCCAACTCATGGGATACTCGTCAAATGAATTAATAGGCATTCACTAGGCCCTTCTTTCTCTTAATTTGCATACAATAGTTTAATTGTCTTGCATACAATGATAATATTGTATGCACACGATGACAATGATATAATTTTTAAAAAATCAGAAAAAAAGGACCGATAATTATGCAATATTCTGAAAGAATCTTAAAAACACCATCCTCATTTATTCGAAATATTTTAAAAGTGACAGATGCAGAGGACGTTATTTCCTTTGCAGGTGGGCTTCCAAACCCTATCTCTTTCCCGATTGATGCATTGAGAGCATCGGTAGACCATGCTATTACAGTAAATGGCAGCAGGTTATTCCAATATTCATCCACACAGGGGTATGCACCATTGCGTGAATATATTGCTGCAAAATATCAACGTCTCCATGGACTTGATGTACATGCTGACGATGTCTTTATTACTACAGGCTCACAGCAAGCGCTTGAACTTATTGGTAAAGTACTTATTAATAAAGGCGATGGCATTATCATCGAAGAGCCGGGTTACTTAGGAGCCATCCAAGCCTTTACTTTAACAGAGCCAACTTTTCATGGTGTTACACTAGAAAATGATGGTCTTAACTTAGAAGAGTTAGAGCGTGCTCTACAACAACCAAATGTAAAATTCATTTATACGGTGCCGAACTTCCAAAACCCAACAGGACTCACATATTCGAAGGAAAAGCGTGAGCAAATTTGCGAAATAGTGGCAAAATACGATGTTGCTTTAATTGAGGATGATCCGTACGGGGAGCTACGTTTCCAAGGGGAGCCACTTCCATATATCGGTGCTGGTAAATTAGAAAATAGTATTTTACTAGGTTCTTTCTCTAAAACGGTCACACCAGGCATGCGTCTTGGCTTTATTATCACAAAAAACAAAGAGCTTTTACAGCATATTGAAACAGCGAAGCAAGCATCTGATCTGCATACGAATATTTTTTCACAATATGTTATCTACGATTACTTAGCAAGTAATGATTATACAGAACATGTAAAGAAAATTATTGCTTTATATAAAAATCAATCGGATGCGATGCTTGATGCGATGCAGGAGTTTTTCCCTGCCCATGTTGAATACACACGACCTGAGGGTGGCATGTTCATTTGGGCGACAATGAAGGACGGTACACCGGCCCTTGATGTATTCAATAAAGCGATGGAACAAAAGGTAGCCTTCGTGCCTGGCGATCCATTCTATACATCAAAAACGAATGTGAATACAATGCGCCTTAACTATACAAATGCAACACCTGAAGTCATCCGTGAGGGAATTAAACGGTTAGCTAGTATTTTATAAAACGAAAACGTATAAACGCTGTGAAAAGCGTTTATACGTTTTTTAATGTGGATAGTAAATAGTCATACTAAGTCGTGTTATTGTACTACCTGGATTGCTGTATGTGTGTGGATGGTCAGCCTTAAATCGTATGGCATCACCCTTTGTTAATCGATAATCCTGATCCTGTATATGGATGATTAATTCCCCATCAAAAACGGTTTTATATTCCTCCGTTCCTTCTCTATGGGCCTCAGCGTCTAACGTTCCATTTGGTGTAATCAGTACATTTAGTTGGGCGTTATGTGGCTCCGTTTTTCAAAAGGTTCTACAGCAATATCGAAAGCCGTTTAACATCATCATGGCACTATTATTACTGTACAGTGCTGCTTCCATTGTTGTACATTAAAAAAACAGCCCTCTGTCGGTAGAGGGCTGCTTTAGCAGCAACTTATTTTGTATACGTTAAAACGGCATTTTTCTTGAATTTTGCTAAAGCTTCTGTTGCCTCATTCTTGCTCGCATACTCAAAAATTCGAACGTCCTTTTTATCAAAAACTGTAATAACCCACATGTGAAAAGCTCCCTTCACTCATTATTTTTGTAATATAACAACCACTAAAATTTGTGAGACGATTCATCAACTGTTTTATAACAATTCCTTACTTGATTCTTATTTTACGCTGATTTTTTCAAAAAGAAAGCTTTATGTGAAGGTCTTCACAAACTGTTCAATTTCAAAACGCTTTCATTGAACAATTTGTGAAAACCTTGATTTTATAGGTATATCAACAGCCAGTGATGTCCGGTCTATCCATCACTTTTCAATTTTTATCCACTACCTTTCACAGCCTATCCGTCTCTTTTCATCTACAGCAAAAAACCGTACAAAAGTACGGTTTTTGCTGTAGTAGTAGATTTCTATCTCATAAGATTAACAAAATACTTCTTCTTGCTTATGTGTTAATTCAATTTCGAAGCCCAAATCCTCAAGCATGCGATAATCATTATTCGCTTCTTGTCCAGCTGTTGTTAAATAATCCCCTACAAAAATGCTATTAGCTGCATAGAGACCAAGTGGCTGAAGTGAGCCTAAATTGATTTCACGACCACCCGAAATACGGATTTCCTTTGTCGGATTAATGTAGCGGAACAACGCTAAAACCTTTAAACAATAGCGTGGGTTTAAATCCTTTGTCCCTTCTAGCTTTGTTCCATCAATTGCATTTAGAAAGTTTACAGGAATAGAATCAGCGTCCAATTGATGGAGGGCGCGTGCAATATTGACGACATCCTCTTTTGTTTCCTTCATCCCAATAATGGCACCTGAGCAAGGTGAAATGCCATGCCTTTTCACGATCTCCACCGTATTGACACGATCCTCATATGTATGTGAGGTCGTGATGAAGGAATGATGACGTTCCGATGTATTTAAATTATGATTGTAGCGATCCACACCCGCTTCCTTTAGTTGCTGTGCCTGTTCTTCTTTTAGTAAGCCAAGACAGGCACAAACCTTCAAGCCATACTTTTCTTTTATTTCAGCAACCGCCTCACTCACGACATTGACATCCTTACGTGTTGGCCCACGTCCACTGGCTACAATACAATACGTCCCAATCTTATTGTCAAATGCTCGTTTTGCACCCGCTAAAATTTCCTCTTTTGTAATAAAGGGATATTTTTCAATAGGAGCCGTCGATTTAGAGGACTGGGAGCAATAACCACAATCCTCAGGGCAATAACCGCTTTTGGCGTTCATAATCATATTCAACTTTACTTTTTTACCATAATAATGACGACGAATCGCAAAAGCACCATCCATAAGCTGTAATAGCTCATCATCCTCACTATTTAATATGGCGAGTGCCTCTTCATTGCTAATAACCTTTCCAGCAATTACTTCTTTTGCTAATTGGTAATAATTCATATTACATTCTCCCCCTCTACGTGTGAAAATTTCACATTTCTTGCTGACTGAAATACTTTATACAAGCGCTCCGCTAATAGCGCTGATGTAATAGCTAAGCAAAAATCAGCGACAATACTACTTAAAAAGCCGACAACAAACACATGTGACCAGCTTGACTTCATGTCTAACCAGAAATTCAATGCTACATACAAATAAGGAACAGCCACAGCATAAATAATAACCAGCCCAAAAATGGTTGCTGCGATAAAATGCTTTTTCGTTGGCGTCTCAATCCTTTCAATGATGAACCCAATCACATAGGCGGCTAGGGCAAAGCCAATCAAATAACCAAAAGTTGGCTGTAAGACATATGTGATACCACCACCCTGTGTAAAAACAGGTAAGCCTACTAAGCCCACACCGATATAGACAAGTTGACTATAAAAACCATTCCGACTACCCAATAAACAGCCTGCTAAAAATACAAAAACAATTTGTAATGTAAAGGGTACGACAGGCATTGGAATTTTAACAAAAGCGCCGATTGCTGTTAGAGCAGCAAACATGGCAATCATGACAAGCGCTAATGTTTGATGTCGCTTACCCAACCTTAGCCCCCCTGTCTTGGAAAAATTGTTCGATTGTCTCTTTCGTTGTATGAATCATAAATGACATTTCCTCTTCAGAAATAATATAAGGTGGCATAAAATACAGAACATTGCCGAGCGGTCTGATGAGTAAGCCTTTCGTTAAAGCCCGTTGATAAATTTGATAGCCGATACGCTCCTCACTGGCGAACGCTTCCTTTGTCCGCCGGCTTTTCACTAGTTCAATCGCCCCCACTAAACCAACTTGTCGGTATTCACCCACATAAGGCATATCACAAAAAGCTTCCATGGCTAAAGCTCGCATGTATTGTCCCTTGTGCTGAATCATCTCCATCACTTGTTCCTCTTGAAACATTGTTAACACTTCCAGTGCCACACGACAGGCCAATGTATTGCCTGAATAGCTATGCGAATGTAAAAAAGCTTTCATTGTTCCGTAATCATCATAAAAAGCGTCATAGATTTGCTGCGTCGTTAAGACAACAGATAAAGGTAAATAACCACCAGTTAGCCCCTTTGATAAACACATAAAATCTGGCATGATATCCGCTTGTTCACAGGCAAACAATGTACCTGTCCGACCGAACCCTACAGCAATTTCATCTGCTATGAAGTGCACATCATAGTGTGAGCACAATGCCCGTAAGTGCTGTAAATAGACAGGTGGGTACATTTTCATACCTGCTGCAGCCTGAATTAATGGTTCAATAATAACTGCCGTGATTTCCTCATGATGCGCTTGAAGTTGTTCCTCAACAAATTGACTACATGGTGCATTACAACTTGCTGGATCTTCCTGAAATGGACAGCGGAAGCAATCTGGCCCTTTGGCACGCACCGTATCTAATAACAGAGGCTGGTAAACTTCATTGTAAAGCCCTACCCCTCCAACAGATAAAGCACCAATGGTTTCTCCGTGATAGGCATCCGTCAAGGCGAGAAAGCGCTTTTTTGCTGGTTTCCCCGTCTGCATATGGTATTGAAAGCTCATTTTCAGTGCAACTTCAATAGCAGATGAGCCATTATCGGCAAAAAAGACTTTATGTAATCCCTGTGGTGCTAGCGCGGTTAGTTTTTCAGCCAATTGTATAGCTGGTTCATGTGTAAAATTCGCAAAGATCGTATGCTCCAATGTAAATGCTTGCTCACTTAAAGCCTGGCTAATACGCGGATTGGCATGTCCAAATAAATTAACCCACCAAGATGAGACAGCATCCAAATAACGCTGATCATGTTCGTCATAAAGCCACACACCTTGCCCCTTTTTTATGACGATTGGTGGAAATGCTTCATAGTCCTTCATTTGCGAGCATGGATGCCAAACATGACGTAAATCTCTTACCTGTAAATCAGTTACTGCTTGTTTCATAGTTAAATAGCCTTTCAAACAGTGTGGTGTGTGTGATGGCATAATCCATTAGCTGTGACAAATTTTGTAGCTGCGGAATAATCGCATAGGGTAAGGGGTGGTACTGTAAAATCGTTTGTATATTATCTTGCTCCATACAGCTGCCCGTGTCCCCATTAAACACCATGCCAAGAACGTCAACTTGACGAGAGCGCAATGCCTCTATTGTTAATAATGTGTGATTGATCGTCCCTAGGGATGTCCTTGTAACAAGCACTACTGGCAGCTTGCTACTCACGATGACATCAAGCAGCGTCATTCCATTGGGGGCAGTAAGCGGAACAAAAAGCCCACCCGCTCCCTCACATATCACAACATCATAGGATGCTTGTAATAATTGAATACGCAATAATAGCTCATTGGCATCAATTTGCTGCCCCTCCAGTTGCGCAGCAAAATGTGGCGATGCAGCTTCTCTAAATGAATAGCTATTAAGGTGCTCTTGTTGAAGCTTTTGTAAGGAATACTTTTCATACATGGCTGTATCATAATAATAGCCACGACCATTTTCGTATACCTCTCCTGTTTGCACAGGCTTGTATGGTGAAACTTTCAAGCCTTGTTTTTGTAAATGACACATCAACATGGTGGTGACAATTGTTTTCCCAACATCCGTATCTGTACCGACAACCCAAAAATGTTGCATTGTTAACCCCCCTCTTTTAAGTTAACCATTAACACTATTTAAGTTAACACATATATTTTTGTTTTGTAAATGCTATTTCTATATTTTTCTGAATACACTATTTTTGTTAATAAAAACAGCAAACTTTGTATTAAAATAAGAAAACGCTACACTCCCACCATTTAAGGCAAGAATCTAGCGTTCATTGATAGTCATGACAGTAATCTCTCAAAAATGATTTCATAGTCTGTTGGTTTCCCATGTCCATTATAAGCAATCGGCAATACTTGCACTAAGCGCCAACCTTGCTTATCGTATTCTTCGATTGTTTTCCGATAGGTAGATTCCTGAAAAAAGCTGCCTAATTGTGTTTGTACAAATTTATACGCATACATTGACTCACCCCCTGTAAATCTTTACATAACTGCTGAGTCAAGGTTTCAATAATTAGTAGGTTCTCGCTTTTGAATATTATGATTATTTTAAAGGATTTTAATCTTCACTCGTAGTATTAAACTACATGGGGGTGGTAGTATGTTTGGCATTTTTAAAGAACCAGCGAAGATCATCGATACATATGAACAAGTGCATTCAATTTTAAAATCATTACTTACCTATGAACTAAGAGAATTACCAAATCGTTATGAATTTTGGTATCGTGTGGCCATTCGTCAGGAGGAGTTTCGAACATTACAGGCAGAGCATCGTGCAAAAATTTCAATGACTTCTGCCGTAGGACGTTTTCATCAAACACAATATGAAGTGATGTCACAGAAATTAGCAAAGTTTGAACGCCTATCCGATATTTATAAACTATTTTGTATTGAAGAAGAACGAGAGCTATTAAACCATCGTCTCTCTTTTCATCAAGAAACGATTGCTGCCATCTATGACCATGTTCAACATAAAGAGCTTTATATGTACAGTGATAGTGTTCAACAGCAATTTTGGGAGGCCATCCGTGATGATCTACTCCATGCTATCGCACACCTAGATTAATTTTTTAGAGACTTCATTTTCTCATGGAAATAGAAGTCTCTATTTATTTTGTAAACTCGCATGATTATTTTGACTAGGGCTATGAGGGATTCTAAAATCATTCGACTTCTAAGTCTTCTAATTCCCAACCTAGACAAAAGTTGGTATATTTGAAATAGGAAGGTGATAGATATGTCGAACGAGAAAATTTTAATAGTGGAAGATGATATAGATATTATGGAGGTTTTATCACTCACACTAGCGAATGCTAACTATAGTGTATTAAAGGCATCATCTCTATCCAGTGGCTGGCACCTCGCTGTCACGCAGCAGCCAGATTTAATCTTGTTAGATGTTAATCTACCAGATGGAACAGGCTTCGAGTTAGCCAAAAGAATCCGGGATGTGTCGGATGTCATTATCATTTTTGTGACCGTCAATCATCTAATTGAACAGAAGCTTGAGGGCTTTGAGGTGGGGGCAGATGATTATTTGACAAAGCCATTTATTCCAAAAGAATTATTGGCCCGTATCCAAGCAAATTTAAAACGGAGAAACCCATCAAAGAAAAGTAATATTGTACATATTGATAATTTGTCCATACATTTAGATGAGAAAAATGTTTATAAGGATGGACAGCTATTAAATTTATTTACGAAGGAGAAGCTGCTCCTCTTTTTTCTAATTGAGCATGCGAATCAAGTGATTAGTGTTGATCAACTCATTGATCATGTTTGGGGCTATGACGGTGTCACTGATTTGAAAACTGTATCTGTCCATATTAGTACGCTTCGTCGTAAAATTGAAGATATTCCCTCAAAGCCGAAATGGATTCAAACAGTGAGAGGTTTTGGCTACCAATTCGTCTATAAAAAAGAGAGTGGTGAGAAGTAAGAAAACACTCACCACCCCTTCTTAATTTTTTACCAATACCTTAACTAGTGGTAATGTAAAGCTAAATATGCTTCCTTCATTTTCAAGACTTTCAACAAAAATCTCACCATTATGCTGGTGAACAATATGTTTACAGATCGCTAAGCCAATGCCGTGCGAATGTGCTTCATGGATGTTAGTTGCACGATAATAGCTATCAAAAATAAAGGGAAGTTCACTCTCAGCAATTCCAATGCCACTATCTGCTATCGAACAAATCAAGTGCTTGTCCTCTACATGGATGGACACTTGAATTCCACCATTTGATGTATATTTCATTGCATTGGTCATGATATTTTCAATCACTTGATTGATTCGCGTTTTATCAATCAGTAGCTGGGCTTCTTCATGACCATAAAAGTGCGCACTGTATGTTAATCCTGATTGTTTTACTTCATCCTCATAACGGGTTGCCATTTGTAAAAATTCCTTCGCCTTTACCTCTGTAAAAGAAAATTCTGCTCTACCAGCTTCTAGATTTGCTAAATCAAACAAATCTTGTATTAAGCTATTTAATGATAGTAGCCTTTCTTTGCTTCGTATTAAATATTTCTTTCTGGCTACTGGGTCAACTATCACGCCCTCTAGCATTAGTTCTATATACCCTAATGTAGAGGTTAGCGGTGAGCGTAATTCATGGGAAATACTATGCAAGAGTTTTTTACGTTCCAGTTCATTTTTTTCTAAACGTTCATTCATTTTTATCAAATGCCGATTCGTCTCATCTAGCTCCCTAGTACGCAACTGAACACGTTTTTCTAAATCTCCATATATTTTTGCATTTTCAAAAGAAACGGCAATTTGAGCAGCGATCACTTTCAATAGCTGAACATGAGATGGATGGAAGGCATTCGTCATTAAGGTATTTTCAAAATACAATATCGAAATAATTTCATTTTGATGGATAATTGGTAGGCAAAGAATAGATTTAGCCGTTGAATAGGAGAAAAAAGGATGCTGTGGTTTTTGTGCATTGTCGATAATCACATGCTCTTTACTATTATAAACATAGCGTATAATCGATTGCATATTCGCATTAAAATTCTCCATACTTTGTTGATCATACATTGTAAAGGTTTTTTCCGCAGCTTCTGCCTTTGCTAACACCAATAATTCCTGCTGCTGTTTATGAATGAAATAGCCACTATTTGCCCCCACGTGCTTTAACAGGGAAAACAATATTTTATACAGTAATTCTTCCATACGGATGGCTGTTGCAAAAGATTGAGTCGTCTCAAAAACTGTCATCATATCAAACGAGAGTGATTCTCTGCTCTGATTTTCCAGTTTGCGATGCACCTGATAATCTCTTGCCCATCTTCTAGCAACTGTTTCTGCTCCCCATGTTTCAATATTTTGAATACCATTTAGTATATAATGTCTTGCCGTTTTCTTTTGCTGTTTTGCGAGATAATAGTTTGCAGCTCGTTCATATGCTAGTGCTGTATCCTGGACAAAACCATTCATACTTGCTAATCGTATTGCTCGGTCATAATAGAGTTCTGCCTCATTGTCGTTGTTGTGTAAACGGTAATTCTCTGCCATTAATAAAGCATAGAGATGCTCATAGTTTTCTGGAGAATAAGCAGCCCATTTCTTAAATTTCTTGAGGCTTTGACGTATATCCGTTAAAAACAACCTCTGCTCTTGTACCTGACAATTTTGACTATGCAGAAAGTGAAATTGCCACATGGCTCGATAAAAATAATAGACCGTGGTGATTGGTAATGTATAAGTGTCCTTACTTAGCTTCTTTAATTCAACCAGAATCGCTTTCCCTTGTTTTTCATCAGCTAATAAAAAGGACATTTGTAAACGTACTGAATAATGCATAATTTTAATAGCAGGCTGATCCTGTATTGTGATAGGACAAGCCCAATGTACAGGATGGTGAGGATAGCGTAGGATATTCATCCATCTCCCCATTTCGGCTAAAAAGTCAATTGAAAGGGTACTTGCATGAATAGAAAATTCCTCTTGTTGTCGTCTAATTTCTTGTTGTAAATCCTCTAGGGCACCCCCCTGAATAAGTCGTATCGCGACAATAAAACATGAAGCTGAGGATACTAAATGATATAAGCCGAGCTCCTGGCTTTTTGCTTGAGCCTCGTTAATATATTGAATACTGGTTTCATAGGGCTCTGTCCAATGGCTGATAAACACGCCATACACATAATAAGTATGGCCCTTGATATATATGCTTTCTTGGTTATCGGCAACAATGATGGCAAGTTTGCCAAAGCGAGTGGCTTCTTTTATATTGGTAAAGCCTGCATTTAAAAGCAAAGCATAGTTAATCAATACCATGCCGCTTTTCGATGTAGTGCCATACTTCAACTGTAAACGCAGCCCTTTCATTAAAAGAATACCTGTTAAGTTAGGGTTTAATAGGAAAGCACTTGCCGTCATATTAATAATTAAATGAATCAAAATATCAATTTCTTTACTATTCGTTGGTGGATGCTGCAACAAGTCTTGGTCAGACATATGTCGCAATGCCCATTTCAACAATAGATACTCTTTTAGAAGCTGTGACTTTTTAGGATAAGCTGAAATTTTAAGATTCGCAACTTGAAAACCTGCCAAGCCTGCTTCTAGACCAATAATAGGGTTATCGGACTCAATGTATAATACCGTTTTCAAATTGTTAATCATCAGTTTTTCTAATTTTGTCTCTGCATGCTGCAAAGCCTCTGTTAAATGCCTTTCCGATTGTTCGTAGTGGCCGGTTAAATATTCACATTCACCTAAATTTGCATATAATTTAACCGACTGCTCTCTCCTAGTCTCCCAATGATCAGGCGTCAATAGTTCTTTACTAGTTGTAAAAAATTTTAGCGCATTATCAAAGAGCCCTATTCTTTTAGCCTCAATACCGAGTTGATAATTCCAGATAGCCAACTTTTGCTTTTCTTCCCCAGTCAATAAGTGTCGACTGTAATTGAAATGCATGACGATTTCGCTTAATCGATCATGATCTGCAGCTATTTGAGAGACATCTGTTAAAAGCTGGCCAATTTGATAATGAAATTTTGCACGCAATTGCCCTGGTAAATCCTGATAAGCTACTTGTTGAATACGATCATGAACAAATCGGAATTTGGTAGAAAATGTATGCAAAATTCCTTCATGCTCTAATGTACTTGCCCATTTATAATGGGCATCTAATGGAATAATAAAGCCATTTTCAACAAGTGTTTCCAGGTGTTTTAATAACGCTTGAGCTGATAAGGACACCAGCTTTAAGACATCTGTAAATTCAAAGCGCTGACCAAAACATGCAGCAATTCGTAAAATCTCATGGGCTTCTGTTGTTAAATTAGCCATTCTAGTTTCGATAAAGGCAAGTAGCTCGTTATTTAAACGCGATAAATTAAATTTCTTACGATTAAACTCCCATTCTTTTGTTGTTGCATTAAAATAAATCGTGTTATCTTGCTGGAGTGAACGAAACACTTCTTTCACAAATAACGGATTCCCTTTGGTCAAATTAAATAATTGCTTGGCAATGATCTGTATGGTATGTGGCTTTGCATGGAAAGACGCCTCTAACCATTGTTGAACATGTTGCTCCTGAAGCAAGGGTAAATGGATATGATGACCGTTCGAAAAACTAGGGGTTCTTTGTTGATTTTCCTCCTCAGCGCTGTCATTATTCACCCGGAATGTACCAATCATCATAAAGTATCCTGCTCGGTGCTGCTCAAAAATTTGGGTCATAATTTCAATCGTACTTTGATTCGCCCAATGCAAATCATCTACAAACCATATGACTGGTTTCTTCTGCATAGCAAATGTTAATAAAATTTTTTGAATCGATATAAACGTATAGGAATGGAGCTGTTTTGTATTTTGGCGCACTTCTTTTTGAAAGTGTACTTCCTCCTTCACAAACCATTTGAGTTCAGGTAATAGATGGATAAGTTCATCTGTCACAACTAATTTAACCTCTTGAAATAATTTTTTCCATAAATGGACAGACCTTTCCCCTTCCATATAAATAAATTTCAATAAGCTCCTTAAAGGATGGATGACAATGGAATAATCATTTTCTAGTTGCAATTGCTCATACTTAGTCGTAATAAAATAGCCCTTTGCGGCCGCAATTTCACCCTTTAGTTCTTGAACTAACTTGGATTTTCCATACCCTGCTTGTCCTGATATAGTAACCATCTTTTTGTCACCTTTTGCAACCTGACGAAAAATAGAGGAAAGCTCTGCGAATTGCGATTCTCTCCCATACAGCTTAGTAGATAGTCCCATATTCAGATGCAAATCCTGTTCACCAAGCAGGAAATTTTCAAGCGGTTCGTTTACTAAAAGTTTCTGTTGGATATGTAGTAAATCCTCTCTCAAACCAATGGCACTTTGATAACGATCAGCTGGATTTTTAGCTAATAGCTTTTCAATAATTTCCCAAAGCAAAGAATGATAGCGACTGTCTATACTCACCAATGCTTCTGGTTTTTTGGTGATGATTTCATAAATCAAATCGACGGCATCGTTTGCTTGAAAAGGCAATTGCCCCCCCAATATTTCGTAAAAAATGATGCCCAGTGCATATAAATCTGTCCGATAGTCTACCTCTAAATGAAGTCTGCCCGTTTGCTCAGGTGCATAATAGGGTAGCTGTTCTAGTCGTTCATAGGGATTTTCAATCACAACTGGAGATTCTACATCATATTTTGTACTAAATTCAGAGCTTAATAGTTTTATTTTTAAAGAATTAGGATTGATTAAGATTTGATTAGGATGTAGGTGTAGGTAAAGTAAACCACTTTGTTGCATTTTCATACAAATATTGACAAGGTCAATCGCAATCTGTAGAAATTGATGCAAAGAAATCAAGTTATTACTGAATTGCTTTAAGGGGACTCCATTAAAATTTTCATAGATGATGGCATATTGATCATCTATATAATCAATAGCAATTGGCTTTAATAACCAAGGATTTTGCTCATTCGAAAACAAAGAAAATTCATATTGTAGTTTGGCTCTTGTCTCTGCTGAATTATGATGAACACTTTTTACCAGTACCAGATTGTTAAATTTCTTCATATACATTCTTTGTAGATGCCAATCTTGACTAGACTGTAAAAGAATACAATCATTCACACACAAACCCTCCTCTTCAATGCTAGTTGTTTATTATCTTTGTAACCGCTTTATATTTTTGCAACGCTACCTTTATATTTATTTGTTTAATTGATTGTCCAGCAAAGCTAAAAACGAGACTCTCTAACTTCTTTGGTGTAATATGATAGAGCTCCAATTTTCGGTTTGTACCGATTAATGGGTTATATTCCTCTTCAAATGAACAGATGACAGTCGCTTCACAATAGTCTGCGATTCGCAATAACTCCTCTTTGCTTGTTGTAGTGTCTATCATAATAGGACAGATTCCCTTTACATAAAAAACACCTTCTAGTAAAAGTAAAGGAATACTTGCTCGTAGATTTTGATCGACTAGAAAGATGGCAGAGCTTTTTGTTTTCGTATCTTTTCGTAAATGGAATATAGCCTTGTTTAATAACCCTCTTAACTTTACTCGTACATTTTCTAACATTACTTGTTCTTTGAGCACATCAAAGATTTGGTATACGGGGATATAAATTTTTGTGATGCATTCAGAAATGGTGTGTTGCTCAACTAGCTTATTATAATATTTCTCCATTAAATGCGCTTCGCCTTTTATTAAATACTCAGAAAATTTTCGGAACAACTGATCCGGTGTTTCTACATAATATGTAATAAGCTTCTCAATTTTTATTTGAAGATTTACTGGTAACGCAAAAATTGTATTCGAATCTAATCTTCTAACCGTAGGAAGAAGCGGGAACATAAGATTGACATGTTCTACTAAAGCATGCGTTCCATCTGACAAAAGGACAATGGACTTTTCTGGATAGATACCAATAAAATCAACAAATTTAGCCAAAAGCTTTTCGTCTAATAAATGCTTTTCTTTATAGATAGTAGCTATAGCTTCTGCAGCCCCTATTTCCTGTTTATAGGGGCGATTCATCGTGATAGCCGAATAGATATCAATCAGCTGTAGTAATAATACTACCTTTGGAATCTCTTTTCCTGCTAATCCATCTGGATAACCAGAGCCATCGATCCGTTCATGATGTAATTTTGCCAAAAAGGCAATGGATTCAAGTCCAAGTTCCTTTAATAGGTCATAGCCAAGCTGTGTATGCTTCTGCATGATAGTAAATTCTTCCACAGTTAGTTTCTCCTCTTTCGATAAAATTTCATGTGGAATATTTAATTTACCAATATCATGAAATAAAAAGCCTAATGCATAGTGCTCTAAATGAGAAATACCTTCTTTTTTCGCAAATAATGTACCAAGTGTAAATACGTCAAGCGCATGCATATAAGTATATTCATCATATTTTTTTAGTGTCTGCAATAGCCTTCGATAGCTTAGATTCTCCATATACGTTTCAAATAAATCTCGCACAAATACGATATCATCCATATTTTTTAAAGCATGACCATATCGTCTCTCCGTACTCAATGCTGCTAGTGCTTGCAGAAATTTAGGCATTTCATCCCATTCACTACTTACCAAAGAATTTTGTTGCGGTTGTACTTTAATAGACTGTATTTGATTAACCTCTTTGTCTATTGGCACTTCAATATATACATGTTGAACATTACGGTTTTTTAATAATGTAATAATACGTGCTGTTAATACACTTCCCTTTTTCATTAGCATACGATTTTCAACATATAGATCTTTCCCTAAAACAAAGCCTTCCTGTAATTCAGCAATCTTTCTTGGAACTACCTTCAAAATAAACACTCCTTCTATTTTAGTACATTAAAACTATAAAATTCGAAGGTTAAAATTAGGTTAAATAGTATTCATCACTTTCACTAATGCAGGATAAAATAATCATATTATAACGAATCACTAGGTCCTTTGTTGTTAAAATGCAATCTCCGAGCTAAGTAAATTGAATATTTTATTAAACTATAAGGAATGGATTTCTCCCTTTCCTAACAGATGAGATGATAATCAGAAGTAATTTATCCAGAAAGCATTGCTAAAAATCAATCAATAAAAAAATAGTCAATGTTTTGATCACAAAACATTGACTATTTCATGTTGTTAAATTAAGTTGATGTCAACGGCAGAAAAAGCAACTTTGCAAGGTGAGAGGTTGATTTTCTTTTCCGCCAGCGTCCGATATGCCGCTTCACTCACGTCCATTCGCTCCAAGGTCTCCTCTGTGACGCTGGCTCCATTACAATCAGCCATTCTGCACAAGTGTTATTTATATAGAGAAGTAATGCGTGACAAACCTCTCCATAAAGAGTTGCGAACACTTTACTTTATTTGAAAACCAGGGCAATATTTTTATGGGGTGAAGTGGAAGGCTACTTGACTCCCATAGGAAAACAAGTAGCCTGCAACGGAAATCCATTTCTACCTTTCAATTGACTATTTTGTTTTTTATCACTAAGAAATAGTCAATCAGGTTGGCTCATTGCCATTCCTTGTACAAGCATTTGTCTAAATTCTTGAGCCTGGTCTGCTTTAATGGCTATGTGACTATAGCGCTTCTTGATTCCTAGCATAAACGTTACTTCCACAGGCTCTTTCATTTTCAAAATAAAATGCGGATAGGCCTCACCAAAATCACGTGCTATAAAGTCTATCGTATCTTTTGATAATTTTCCCTTTAGTTGCTCCTTGTCTTCGATGATTTCAGCAATATGATCAAAACGAATTTCAGTACGTTTCATTAATCCCAGGGATAAGTACACTGTATCATTTGTGACATAAACAGGATTTAGGCGAATAGCCTGCATATCCGCAAGAAAGAAGATTACTGAATAAATATTGAAAACAAGCAACACAACGGAAAGTATTATGGATTTTTCATGTAGCCACCAATGAATACCGATCGTTTCAATTGCAATCCCATGAATAATCATGAGCTGAAAAGCGATATAGCTGGAATTTTTATGCAAAGTTAAGCCTTGTCGTTCTTGCCTTTTCCAACTCGCGAAACCATAATAAAGCACTAATAAATCGGCACAGATCATCTGAATAACTGGGTGCTTGGGTGCATGTTTTTCTACAGCCTTAGAAAATGAAAAGAGGTCTGGTAAAGAGCTTTTACGCACTTCTCCTAGTATTTTTGGCAGGTATCGTACAAGTGTTGCCACTAGTATAATTTCTAATAGAATAATAGATCCTTCAATCGCAAAGCCAGCCCATGTTACTGCCACATATGGCTGAAGGTGCTCCATAGGAATGATCAAACGTGCAGCAATACAGCCTGCTGCGGCTAATAGGATGGCTTGCTTGAACGAAAATTTGCCTTTATAAAGCATAAATAGCACAGGTACCACCACAATAAAATCAATCAATGAACCCATAACAACACCATTTGTTTCGATAGGTAAAATAGATGTGCCAAATCCTGTGTTATAAAGTGTATAGTTACTCGCTAACACCACTAATAATAAGGCCAGCCATATATTTTGCTTACTTTTTAAGACCACCATTCACTCCGCCCCCTTCTCTACTATTAATTTTACTTTATGCCAAATGGTTCATCTTGTATAGAATTTGCGTATAAAAGATGTTCCTATTTCCATTCACGTTCAATTATTTTTCACACTTAAAAACTTCTTACGATAAACATGTGGCGGGTAGCCAGTGTATTCTTTAAACTTTTCAATATAATAACTGACAGTACTAAAGCCTGTATCCACAGCTATTTCTGTTATCGATAGCTCATTACCTTTCAATAATTCTATGCTTTTGCGCAATCGATATTGGCATAAATAGGTAAACGGTGTCAAGCCCACTATTTTCTTAAAAAAACGACTACATTCAGCGCGACTTATATACACATGGCTAGCTAAATCTTCTAATGCTATTTTCTGCTGATAATGTGCGTGTAAAAAATCTAGCATAGCCTTTGCTCGTTCATGCTGCACAATAGTGGCAGAATCCATTATTTGTTCTGTCAATAAGGATTGGGTTAGCATAGATTCCCAAATAAATAGAAGCTCTCTCCGTACCTTTAGCTCAAAAAAAGCAGCTTGCGCTCGCATTAATTCCGCAATCGTTGCTACCTTCTGCGCTAACTCTCCTGTTAGTTTGACATAAGGTATTCGATTTCTTGTAATATACGGTTCTACATATTTTGAGAAAAAGATACTGCCCTCATGCCCCCCCATTAACTTTGGATCTACATTCACACAATAAACGGTCGCTTGTTCAATTTGATAAGGCTTTGCTTCATGTAAACCTGAGGCATTAATAAAGAGTCCCTCGCCTTGCTTCAATACAAAAACGTCCGTCCCCACTCGATACTGTGCACATCCATTTTTTATAAAAACAAATTGTATTTCTTTATGCCAATGGAGAGGTAGAAAATCCATGCTTTCTAATCGCATAATCGTTTCATATAAGGCAACTGGAAATTCCTTTGTTCCATGCAATGTTAACTCCTGTAAATCCTTGGCAACTTTAATATGTGTTAGTGGCATCTATAACACCTCAATATATTGATATTTTATTGGATTAAATCGATATTTATTTCCACTTAATCACTTTATAATCATCTTATATTGATAGTTTAGGAGATGTAAACAGATGAATCAAATTATCCAAAATAAACGTACACGGGGCTTTCTACTAGTTATTCTTGGAGCAAGTTTCTGGGGAATCGGAGGGACCGTTGCCCAACGACTATTTCAGCAAGACAATTTAGAGGTCGGCTGGCTTGTTTCTAGTCGTTTACTTTTAGCAGGTCTGCTACTAATAGCTATTTATAAAATAACCCATCGGCATGAATCCATTTTCGTCATGTGGCGCACAAAGCAAAATGCTTTTAGACAAATTTTATTTAGCTTACTCGGCATGCTTGCTGTCCAATACACCTATATGATGTCAATCGCTATTGGTAATTCAGCTGTCGCCACATTATTGCAATATTTAGCACCACTGTTTATCATGGCTTATTATTTTCTAACGAGACAAAGTCCATTGACAAAGCAGGATGGTATAGCTGTGTCACTTACACTTGTGGGGACCTTTTTATTATTAACAAACGGTTCTTTTTCAACATTGTCCGTTCCTTTTATGGCTGTGTTGTGGGGTATCTTATCTGGTCTCTCTGTTGCATTTTATACCATTTATGCCGTTCCACTTTTACAGCAATTCCATTCATTATTAGTTGTCGGCTGGTCAATGATCATCGGCGGTATAGTAATGAGTATAGCTCACCCACCATGGGCTATCGATCTATCAGATTGGACATTTTCAACCACTGCCTATTTTCTCTTTATTGTTATTTTTGGGACAATGCTCGCTTTTTGGTTTTATATTGCTAGCTTGCACTATCTTTCACCAAAGGAGTCGAGCCTACTAGGTAGTCTTGAACCATTAATGGCTGTCATCACAAGTGTTTGGTGGTTAAAAATTGCTTTTGGCGGCTATCAGTTTATTGGTACATTGCTAATTCTACTTATGATTTTATATCTCACAGTATTTCAGAAAAAGCAGCCTTGAAAACAGAAAATTAAGAGATTTATGATTTTAATAGTCAATACCTCCTATTACTGAGATAGTAATATATGAATTTATACATAAAATTTACATATTTCATCTATCTTTTCTCCTTATTTGTCTACTATACTGAACATAATAACAGATATAAGGAGGTATTTTATGGATAAAAAAGTTATTTTTTTCGAGGTGGAAGGCGGCACAGATAAAGGGCCAGATGGCTATCGCCCAGATACAATGCCAATGGTGGAAGCGCTAAAGCAACGTGGACAGGATGCAGAGGTACTCTTCTTTGATATCACAAAAAAGCAGGAAATCTTTCACTATGTTAAGGAACATGGTATTGCCTATGTATCTCGCATTAACCCAGGCAACTTACAGCATGAGGATGAGTACTTTGCTATGCTACGAGAGCTATGCCAAGCTGGCGTTATAGGGATGCCACATCCAGACGCCATGATTAGCTATGGTTCAAAAGATGTATTATCAAAACTGACGACAACAAATTTAGTACCTGACGATACATTTGCCTACTACACAATCGAAGCATTTAAAACACAATTCCCTACTTCCTTAGCCTTAACAGAGCGTGTTTTGAAGCAAAATCGTGGTTCAACGGGAGAAGGTATTTGGCGTGTAAAATTGGTGGAACCGCTAGCAGAGGGTATCACTGAAGTGCCACTTGATACACAAATCAAATGTACTGAAGCAAAAGACAATCATGTAGAATATTGGCAGCTTGGCGACTTTATGACATTTTGTGAGCAGTATATTACAGGAACGAATGGTATGTTAATCGATATGCGCTTTCTTCCAAGGATTACAGAAGGCGAAATCCGCTTATTCATGTTGCGCGATCATCCCGTACACGTCGTACATAAAAAACCAGCTGCTACCGAGGATGCCTTTAGTGCAACTCTATTCTCTGGCGCTCAATACCGCTATGACAAACCTGAAGACTGGCAAGAGCTGGTACAAAACTTTTTAAAGCAGCTCCCTCAAGTAACAAACCTACTAGGCAATTATGATTTACCGCTAATCTGGACGGCTGACTTTATGCTAGACACCAATGAAGCCGGAGAAGATTGCTATATTTTAGGTGAGATGAATTGTTCTTGTGTTGGCTTTACTTCAGAACTAGCATTAGCGCATGAAGTAGCAGAAGAGATTTTAGCCTGTATAAAAGAGCATACTGAGGCTATTGCGTAATAAAAAAAGTGCGATCTTTAGGGATCGCACTTTTCATATATAAATCTTAATTCCTTGTATAAATTCATAGATAAAATAACAAGCAAAACCAATTAATAAGAAGCCTGCGACAATTGTAAATGTCCGAATCATCTTCCGATTCATAGCTTTACGAGTAACCGAGACAATGGTGAGCAAACCGATATCGTGGAGTAAAATTCCACTTAATACACCAGCAGCAATAATTAAAAAGCTCGATGATTCCCCTTGTCCATATGATTTTGCTAGCACTACACCAAATACGTTGACCCAAAAAACAAGATTACCTGGGGAAACAGCCACTAGTAAGCCGTTAAAATAAGAGGCAAAAAACGATTTGGTTACTTTTTCTCCTGCCAATGTAATATCATGGTCAGCGTTCTTGATAGAATCATAGCCTAACAAGAATAAAAAGCCCGCTCCAATAATCCACATGGGTAGTTGAATTAAAGGCATAGCCAAGATGGAGGCTAGTCCCATATACAAAGCAAAAACCAATACAATATCAATGGTCATGCCACCAAGCCCAACTGCCCAGCCGTGCATAAAACCATTTTTGAGTCCTTGCTTTGTCATTTCTACAGTAATAGCTCCTACAGGCATGGCAATGGCAAGTCCTACCAATACATACGCTACATATAAACTCAAAAAAACACTTCTTTCATGTCATCGATAAGCTTCATACGTCCGTTTAGGGTTTCACTATAGCATAATTATACTTGAAAGGAAATAATTATTAATAGTTTCATGTCTTTTTACCTGTTAGAGCATTTGCTTTTTCCATTGCGCTAACAAATCTTTTGACTTCTCCAAATCCAATTTCAATGTGACTTGCTTAGCTGTACAACGTTTTTTAGCTTTCTCCCATGCTTCTTCCAAGGCAGGTAAATAGCTTAAATTTTTTGTCGCTGCTACTAGCTGGAAAAATATATTACCTTGTATATAGTGCCAACGAGGATTCATTTCATCTAGGAGAATTGCTTCTTCAATCAGTCTTAATGCCAAATAAGGGCTACCTTCGTGACGATTTAAAAACTGTGCAAATGCTCCCCAATACAATGCCTTATTAGGCTGCAATTTGATTGCCTCCGCATACTGCACTGATGCCTTGTCCTGTTCTTTTGCAAGGACATAATATTCCGCCATTGTATAATAGGCGTTAGCCTGCGCCTCTATAGGCCCTGCTAAAAGCTCATCGACCACTTTACCAAATTGCTCATCATCCTGACTACCTATATAAGCTGCAAGAACATCTCGTTCTGGATACGAGCCATCTGTACGTTCCACACTTTGCTTCACTTTGTCGTCAGTAGGCTGAGGCATATTTGCATACCCATTTGCCTCTAGCATTGCCACATGCTGCTGAATGACTTGATAGGCCTCTTCTTCGATCGCTGTATCATTACCCAATATTTCTTTAGCTAGTTGATAACTTTCCTTTACTTGACCACTCAAAAATAGGTCATTGACTTGTTGTACTTGCTCGTTCATTTGATTTACCACCATTAAAATCCTCACCTTCGCAAAAGAAAAATCTTATTGCTAGTTTACCATTTAAGAAGTATAAGCAAAAGCCAACATGTCCTAATCTTTTTATTATTCTTTTAATTTAAACGCTTTTACATGTTGTTCGAGTGTGTGTGCCATATGATTTGTTTCATTAGAGCCTTGTGCCACCTCATCAATGCTTGCAGTTGTTTGCTGTGCTGCGACGGTAATCATATTCATCGTTTCTTCTATATCACGAATAGATTCTGTTAATTGTTGAATCATTTGCACTATACGTGCAGATTTTTCGTTTTCAGCGGTCATAGCATTAGAAATGGTAATCATTTCTTCTACTGTTGTAGCCACTGCTGTCGAAATATTTCCTAAAGATTGTGCTGTTAGACGCACTGTCTCTGTTCCTTTTTCAATATATTGCGTATTATCATTCGTAGATGACATGACCTGCTGAACATGCTTCATTATATCCTGAATAAGCTGTTCAACTTGCAATACCTCTTGATTAGATTGTTCAGCAAGCTTCCGTACTTCCTCAGCGACAATAGCAAAGCCTTTGCCTTGCTCCCCTGCTCTAGCCGCTTCAATGGAAGCATTTAGTGCTAGCAAATTTGTTTGTGATGCGATGTTCGCAATAGACGTAGTAATCGTTTGAATTTTTGTTGCAGATGCAACCAAGTTTTCTACTGTTTGTCGTACCTCACCTGATCCGCTGTGAATTAATGCCATATCATTGCTTATATCTTTTGCTAGTCGCTCACCCTCTGTTGCTAATGCCATTGTTTGTCGAGCATTATCAGCACTGTTATTGGCATTACTTTGAATCAATTGAAGATCCTGTGCTAAAGAAGTAAGAACATCTGTCGCATTTTCAGCATGATGCATCCCTGCCGTTACGGCACTTGTTACCTCTTCGATATTATTGGCGACACCTTGAATGGTATTGCTCATATCGTTCAAGGTGGAAGCGGTTTCATCCGCGTTGTTTGTTAGCGTATTAGAAGTGGAACGCATCGTCATAATCATATTTTGTAAATTGGCTGTCATTCGATTTAATGTGTTCGCTAAATCCGCTACTTCATCTTTACTGTTAATTTTTGTTTCAGGTACAGCTAAATTACCATTGGCAATTTCTTTCGCCTGCTGAATCAGCACACTAATCGGTCTTACTTTACGACGGATTAAAAAGCCTGTAATGATGGAAGCAATTAGCATAGGGAAAATACTAATTAAAATCCCATTTCGTACAACATCCCATGTTCGCTCCTTAACAATATTGGCATCAAAGTCAATGACACTAATGGCAATAATTTCTTTACTGGAATCATGGTCTTTAAAAATAGGGGCATAGCCAGATAAACGGTCCATCCCTGCAAAGGTATAGGGCTGTGAGTATGTCGGATGCTTATGTGTAAGCAACATATCAATAGCTTCTTTGTCTAAATAAAATTGATCACCAGGTGCATAGCCTTTCTCAGCCAAATGATCATCAAGCGCTATTAATGTGCCATCCAATGATAATATATATTGTGTTTGGAAAATATCTTTATGACCGGTTGTCCAGTTTAAATCGTTCCCGATGCTTTCCTGTACAGCCTTGTCGCCTTGAAGGGCCTTGTCCAATTGTTGCGAATTGATCAAACCTGTCGTAATATTGGCACAGCCATAGGCCTCAACACCAGCAGCATCATAAAGTTTATTGTAAGCAGTTATGTATGTAGCGAACGAAGTAATCCCTAGCATCACCACTAAAATACCAGCGATAATCGTCCCAAGTTGAAAAGTTAATGAATTGCGTAATTTCACGATCCATCCTCTCCCCTTTCTTGTAATAATCTATGAATATTCCTTTTGTTTTTCATCATACTACAAAAAGATGTATTAAAAAAGCATCTTTAATTATTCTAGTAAGATAAAACATTGGATAAAAGTTCTGAATTGTGCGATAATTGAAGTTAATTATCTTGAATCTTGAGCATTACCAATTCATCTAATAGGAGGGCTTGCTATGAACAAACGCTTTCATCTTATATCGATTGTGACAGGGAACTTGTTAACAATAGGGGCCATTTTTATTTATGCCATGCAAAGTCAAGTGGATGTAGCCCTCAGTACGTATGCTCTTGTGATGGGTTTTTTTAGTACTTTGCTTGTGGTTTTCTTCTATATATGGGGGGAAGAAAAACAACAAGTATCCAATCGTTTTCTGAAATAATATGTCTCATTTGCCATTACAAAGATAAAGGTAGCAAGTTTATTGTGGTTCCTTCCCTTTCTATATGCAAGGGATTTTTTTATGTAAAGGTCGGTAGAAATGATTTAGTAGCGTGGATCAAAAAGCAAATCGGAAGAGATACTAGAGTGTAGGAAGAATGGAGATTAAACCTTACAAATTATGTGGGTCTATACAACAGCTATTTCAAATATGGCTTCTTAGATTTATTCACGATTCCCTTCTTTTCCGAGGCATTCCCCTCCGTATACGTCTAATTGTTGTAGAAAAATAAAATTTTTTGTAGAAAATTTTAAAACAATGATTGAGTAGTATATCAATTTTCTGTATAATCAGCTTGTTTGACAATACTTTATATGAACTTGGGGGTAGACAATTGGGTAAAGCATTGATTATCGGAGCTGGCGGTGTTGCCAGTGTTGTGGTACACAAGTGTGTTCAAAATTCGGACGTATTTGAGGAAATTTGTATCGCAAGTAGAACTGTTTCAAAATGTGACGCTCTAAAAGAAAAACTAGACGGCGGAAAAACAAAAATTCATACTGCACAGGTAGACGCGGACAATACAGAAGAGGTGATTGAGCTTATTAAAGCTTTCGGCCCAGATGTAGTGATTAACGTAGCCCTACCTTATCAGGACTTAACGATTATGGATGCTTGCTTAGCGACAGGTGTGCACTATGTGGATACTGCAAACTACGAGCCACCTGAAACGGCAAAATTTGAATATAAATGGCAATGGGCTTATAAAGAGAAGTTTGAAAAAGCTGGCTTAACTGCATTACTTGGAAGCGGTTTTGACCCAGGTGTAACAGGCGTTTTCACAGCTCATGCACAAAAACATGAATTTGATGAAATCCACTATATCGATATCGTGGATGCCAATGCGGGAGATCATGGTTATCATTTCGCAACAAACTTCAACCCAGAAATTAACATTCGTGAAATTACAGCGAATGGTCGTTACTGGAAAGAAGGCGAGTGGATTGAAACAGCACCACTTGAGAAAAAAGAAGTGTATAACCTACCTGAAATCGGACCAAAAGATATTTACCTTCTATACCATGAAGAGCTTGAATCACTTGCAAAAAATATCAAAGGTTTAAAACAAATCCGCTTCTGGATGACGTTCTCTGAAAAATACTTAACACACTTAAAAGTATTAGAAAACGTAGGTATGACATCAATTGAGCCAATCGAATTTGAAGGACAAATGATTCAACCAATCCACTTCCTTAAAGCGGTATTACCAGACCCAGCTTCACTTGGACCACGTACAAAAGGTAAAACAAACATCGGTTGTATCATTCGCGGTCTAAAAGATGGCAAAGAAAAAACGTACTATGTGTACAATGTATGTGACCACGAAGAGTGCTACAACGAGGTTGGTTCACAAGCGATTTCATACACAACTGGCGTTCCAGCTATGATCGGTGCAATGCTTGTGATGAACGGTGAATGGCGTAAACCAGGTGTATGGAATGTGGAAGATTTCAATCCAGATCCATTCATGGATGCACTAAATAAATGGGGCCTACCATGGCAAGAAAGCCATAACCCAGAATTATTAGACCTTGATTTAGATGCAAAGGAAATAAGCCGATGAAACCAATTGATTTTTCAAAAGTTCCATCCCCTTCCTATGTAGTGGATGAGCGATTATTAACAAAGAATCTTGAGCTTTTAAAATCAATTCAAGAGCGTACAGGCTGCCGCATTTTATTAGCCCTTAAAGGCTTCTCAATGCATTCAACATTCCCTTTAGTCGGGGAATATTTAGCAGGCATTACAGCAAGCTCACTGCATGAGGCACGACTTGGCTATGAAAAAATGGGCAAGGAAGTACATGTTTATGCTCCTGCTTATATTGAGCATGAAATGGACGAGCTTCTAGGCTATGTGGATCACATCGTCTTTAACTCATTTAACCAATGGGCACAGTACAAGGACAGAGTAAAATCTGCTGGTAAAACAATTGAATGTGGTATTCGTGTGAATCCTGAGTACTCTGAAATTGAAACAGCCCTTTATGATCCTTGCTACACAAACTCTCGCCTTGGTACAACATTGGCTAACTTTGATAAATCACAGCTTGACGGTATTGATGGCTTACACTTCCATGCGATGTGTGAACAAAATTCTGATACATTAGAGCGTATTATTGAAGTAGTTGAGGAAAAATTTGGTGATGTGTTACACCAAATGAAATGGTTAAACTTCGGTGGCGGTCACCATATTACGCGTGATGATTATGATGTAGAAAAACTTGTGAACATCATTAATTATATTCAAGAAAAGTATAACCTGCTTGTTTATCTTGAGCCTGGTGAAGCAGTAGCCCTTAATACAGGCTACTTAGTAGCAACAGTGCTTGATATTCAAGAAAATGGGATGGATCTTGCTATTTTAGATACATCAGCAACATGTCACATGCCTGATGTACTTGAAATGCCTTACCGTCCAATGATTATTGGTTCTGGACAAGCAAATGAATTAGCACACACATATCGCTTAGGCGGACTAACATGTCTAGCTGGTGATGTGATTGGCGATTATTCGTTTGAACAGCCGTTAAAACCAGGTGATCGTCTTGTATTCACAGATATGGCTCATTATTCAATGGTGAAAAACCATATGTTTAACGGTGTCAACTTACCATCTATCGTTTCGTATAACGATGAAGAAGGCATTAAAGTGATCCGTGAGTTTAAATTTGAAGACTACAGTGGTCGTCTGTCTTAATAGCAATAGAAAAGCCCTTCCAGTTTTACACTGGAAGGACTTTTTTTATGGACGCATGGTCATCCAATTCTCCACGTAATGAATGGCTACTCCATGAAAAGCATCGTTATTTGAAAAATGTTCCTGAACAAGTATAAGCTGTTCATTCATAAAGGCTTCTCCATTATCATAAAAAGTAATATTTTCCCCTTCCTCTGAAGCGCCTGTTTCTACACCAATTACAATTGATTTATTCACAGTGGAAGCATAAGCGATTTCATGTTCTACAATAGAGATAATATCTTTTGCAGCATCACGATAGGCCATGATCGTCACACTATCCACATGGTCAATGACCCAATCAGCTAATAACCCTTTTCCAAATTCGTTATTATACTGAACTTCATCAAACCAAAATGGCATGTCTACTTCTAAAGTAAGTTGTAACTGACTTGCTTTCTCACTTGCTTTCATTATTAGTGTTTGATAGGATTCTATCGTTTGTGCTTGATGTAAGCTCCATCCACTATTTAAATAAGGTTCTACATCAAGGTGAACCCCAGAAAATTGCTCAGATTCAGTTGAATTCTTATTATATGTATGTAACCAATTAAACAATTCGTCTTGGCTTCGACTACCCTCAGCTGAAACCCAGCTTGCAGCACCATCCAATGCATAAATGCGAATACCTTTGTCAGAAGCGTTACTAATAAAATGCTTATAGTCATTGCTCGCTATGCCTTGATCGATTTGCAGATAAACTTTATTGACATCGTTATGTTCTAAAAATAATAATATTTTTTCTTGGTCATCCATGATGAGGGATGTATCCCACAGCCACGTAGCCTTTTCCTGTATAGACATTGCATCAACCTCTCCACTTGATAAAGCTAATGAACTAATCATGATGACGATTAGTGCGGTCCATACTTTTAATTGTCTCTTCATACGAACTAACTCCATTCTACTCGCCACGGCTCCTAGAACAGAACCTGGCAACCTGACAATCTTGCACTGAAATTATAGTGTTTAGACTCATGGCTTTGCGTCCCTCCCTTTCGGTGAAGTTTGCCTTTTTCAGTTTTTTCTTAATCATTATCATACGCGGTTAGCAATGGTTTGTCTGTAGGTATAATGCATAATTGTCACATGTATGATTAGGAAAAAACTACAAAATACAGGTTAAATTTACTATTCAAACATAAAAAAACGTAGAGTGTCTAAGACTCTACGTTTTCCTTTTCATTTTCAAGCATTTTGTGTAAATAATTGATGATCTCACGAATGCCGTCTAATGAATTGACAAGTATTTTGGGATCAACATACGTAATCATTCGGTTTTCAAGATTAGCTACCGCAGTAAAATAGCGTGTTTTACTATAATTGACTAGGCCCAATTGCTGAAGTACTGATTCATCGAAATCAAGAATTTCTCGTGCTTCTGTAACAAGTAATCCATAATTAACCACATCAGTATTCAACACAATGATACGTGCGGTTGATGGATTAGATGAGCGGTTATACAGTATGCGCTCAAAATCTAGAACAGGTACAAGCTCACCACGAATTCTTGTAAAGCCTAGAAGATAGTTAGGTAAATGAGGAATAGGTGTTACATGCTCTAATTTTTCAATTGAAATCGCTTGTTCCACAGGTACGGCGTATTCCTCTGTCCCACAAGCAAAAACGACTGCTTTGACACTTTCCATAGGGTTACACATCCTTACTCGACTGTTAATTTTTCGCCGATTCTTTGACGATTTCTACTAGTAAATCTGCTAATTTTTCAAGTTCTTCTACTGGTATCTTTTCATTCGTTGTATGAATATCCTCATAGCCAACAGATAAATTAACTGTAGGAATGCCAAAGCCTGCGATGACGTTTGCATCTGAGCCTCCACCAGAAATACCTAGTGTCGGAGTACGATCAATATTGCGTGCAGCAGCCATAGCTACCTGAACAACTTTATCAGATTCCGTTACACGGAAGCCTGGATACATCAGCTTCACTTCAACCTCTGCCCGTGCACCTAAAGAAGCAGATACTTGTTCAAACGTATCTTGCATATGCTTTGTTTGCGCATCCAATTTAGCTTTGTCTATAGAACGTGCTTCTGCCAGGATTGTCACTTCGTCACAAACAATATTTGTTGCTTGTCCACCTTCAAAACGCCCAATATTCGCTGTCGTTTCTTCATCTAAACGGCCTAGTTTCATTTGAGCAATGCATTTTGATGCAACTGTTATGGCAGAAATACCCTTTTCAGGAGCAACCCCTGCATGTGCCGTTTTTCCAATAATCTTTGTAAAAATTTTCGCCTGGAAGGGTGCTGCTGTCACGATACCACCAACTTTGCCATCGCTATCAACCGCAAAGCCATATTTTGCTTTAATGTTAGCTGGATCTAACTCTTTAGCGCCAACAAGGCCACTTTCTTCACCAGCCGTAATAATAAATTCAATATCGCCATGTGCAATATTTTGCTCTTTCAAACGTTTGACCATCTCAAATAGAGCTGCTAATCCTGCTTTATCGTCGGCACCTAAAATCGTCGTACCATCAGATACGATATAGCCATCCTCACGCAAAGACGGTTTGATGCCTTTTCCTGGCACAACGGTATCCATATGAGAAGTGAAATAGATTGGCTCCACATCCAATGTGCCTTTTAATGTGGCAATAATATTACCTGCCCCATGTCCATTACGCGTATGTGCATCGTCTTGAATCACTGAAAATCCCAGTGCAGTTAACTTCTCTACAAGAATGGGTGCTATTAGTTGTTCATGTTTTGTTTCTGAATCAATTTGTACGAGCTCAAAAAACTCTTCTACTAAACGACTTGTCATGTTGTAAAACTCCCTTAGTTTACGTGTTTTTCCACGTTATAGTATACGTATTATTTTAGCACAACGTCAGAAGAGTTGAAATCATTGAACAATACGACCAAAATAAAAAGTCTGAGAACAACTCAGACTTTCCTTAGTGATTGAAAATAAGCTCTTTTTCTTTTTCTAATGATTGTAGGTAGTTGACTGCTTTCTTATGTTTATCCTGTAAGCGCCAAATCGTATTATGTACATCATCCTGAACACGTGAGACCTGTTCCCTTGCTGTTGAAATTTTAGAATGAACAGACCATGCTGAAAAAATATCATCAAAAAAGTAGTCTGCAAACTTAACAAAGCCATCTGTTTCAACATGCAACGATTTCGTAGACATTTCTTGAACATCCAATAATTCATTATGAAAACGCTGTAACGCAATTTGAGCACTGTGTAAATAGTTTTCTGACTGATCGAGTGCATCATGCTTTAAGTGTGTTGCAATCAGCCCACCACCCAAAAACGTATCCCATGTGGAATACCCATTGGCCGAATGTAAGGAAGCAGCTGCTTGCCCAAGCCTTGTAAGGGCTACTTCTCCCGCTTCCTCCGCCTCTTTAATTTCAGTGATGAGCTGTTTTGTTAGTATTTCCTCAAGTGCTAAATGCTCTAGCCTCTCTGCTTGAGCAGCATCATGAATCTGTAAGTACGCCTTCTTTTGAAGATAAACCTGTTGAAGTGATTGCTGTAACGCTATTACATCAATTTGGGCTAGCTGGTTCATCACCTGCACGCTGTCCTCTGCTAAATCTGTTTGCATTTTCTTAGCTTCATTCAGCTTTAATTCAAGTACTGCCGCCTTATCAATTTTTTCTGCCCTCAGTTCATCTTGTTGCCCTGTCCACGTACGAATCATATTCATAAATGAGAAACCATCCAATTTATCCAGTTTGGATCGAATTTGTTGGAGTGCTGTTGTATGGTTGTCTATTTCCTGTTGTGTATGTTTAATTTGTCCCTCAATTAACTGATTTTGTTCGTTTAATCTAGATGCTTTTCTAAGTTGTGCATGAATCTTTTCTTGCTCTGTTTGTAATTGCTGCCATTCCATTCATCTCAACTCCTCTTATCTATCAGTACGGATGACAAACAAAAATGTTTCACTTTTTGGCAATGAAAAACCTAGCAACTTTTGAGCTGCTAGGCTTGTACGACTATTATAGAGGAATATTACCGTGCTTTTTCTCTGGACGTGTTTCATGTTTGTTGGACAGCATATCAAGTCCTTGAATCAGCTTGATACGTGTATCTCGTGGATCAATTACGTCGTCTACCATACCGCGAGATGCTGCAACATATGGGTTAGCAAATTTCTCTTTATATTCTTCGATTTTTGCTGCACGAGTTGCTTCTGGGTCATCTGATTTTGCAATTTCACGGGCAAAAATGATGTTAGCTGCGCCAGCAGCACCCATAACAGCAATTTCAGCATTTGGCCATGCAAATACAAGGTCAGCACCAATTGATTTAGAGTTTAAGGCAACGTAAGCGCCTCCATAAGCTTTACGTAAAATCACTGTAATTTTTGGAACAGTCGCTTCTGAATAAGCATACAGAATTTTTGCACCATGGCGAATAATACCACCATGTTCTTGTTTAACACCTGGGAAGAAGCCAGAAACGTCTTCAAATGTAATGATTGGGATATTGTATGCATCACAAGTACGAATGAAACGAGCTGCTTTATCAGAAGAATCGATATCTAAGCCACCAGCAAGAACTTTTGGTTGGTTACAAACAAGTCCAACTGATTCACCAGCAATACGTGCAAAACCAACTACTACGTTTTTAGCAAACTCTGCATGCACTTCCATGAACGAACCTTCATCCACTACTTGCTCAACAACTTTACGTACATCATATGGACGTGTTGTTTCAATCGGCACTGTATCCACGATTTCTGGACGGTAGTCATCCCCTTCAGGTCTAGCTTGACGAGGTGCCTTTTCTTTATTGTTTTGTGGTAAGTAGCTTAATAGTTTTTTAATTTCATCAATCGCTGCTTCTTCAGAAGGAGCACGGAAATGAGCATTCCCACTAACCGCATTATTTACTTTCGAACCACCTAAATCTTCAGCGGAAATTTTCTCTCCTGTTACCGTTTCGATTACTTTAGGTCCTGTAATGAACATTTGAGATGTTTTATCCACCATTAGAATAAAGTCCGTAATAGCTGGAGAATAAACAGCTCCACCAGCACAAGGTCCCATAATCACAGAGATTTGTGGGATCACACCAGAATAAATGGCATTTCGGTAGAAGATATGACCATAGCCATCTAATGAAAGAACACCCTCTTGAATACGTGCACCGCCTGAGTCATTGATGCCGATAAATGGTGTACCATTTTTAGCAGCTAGATCCATCACTGTTGCCATTTTTTTCGCATGCATTTCACCAAGCGCCCCACCAAACACTGTGAAATCTTGAGAGAATAAGTATACTGGACGTCCGTTAATTTTACCGAATCCAGTTACGACACCATCACCAGGTCCCTCCATTTTTTCCATGCCGAAGTCTACTGTACGGTGTGTAATAAATGGGTTGATTTCGAAAAATGTACCTTCGTCTAGCAACAAGTCGATACGCTCACGAGCAGTAAGTTTCCCCTTCTCATGCTGCTTATCGATGCGTTCATAGCCCCCACCAAGTTCAATTACCGTTTTACGGTCATACAAGTCATTGATTTTGTCGAACATATCCATACTAATCACTTATCCCCTTTTCCACTTTTATCACATAGTTCATATAACACCCCAAATGAGGATTTAGGATGCATAAACGCAACCTCTGCCCCTCCAGCACCTGGCCCTGGCTCTTCGGATAAGAGACGTACACCTTTTTCACGAAGCTCTGCCATTCGTTCACGAATTCCCGTCACACCAAACGCAACATGGTGAATTCCTTCTCCACGTTTTTCAATAAAACCATGGATGGCACTTTTATCACTCATTGGTTCTAATAGCTCAATTTTCACGTTCCCTGCATCAATAAATGCCACACGAACCTGTTGAGATTCTACTTCTTCCACTTTCATCAACTTTAAGCCTAAAGTTTCTGTATAATATGTAATGCGTTCATCAAGATCGCGCACTGCAATCCCAATATGGTCTACTTTCTCCATGGTGACATCTCCTTCTGTTATGGTACATACTCTATTTTACAGACTTTTTTGTCAAAACTCTACTACTTGAGAAATTTTTCAGATTTGCTAAACTATTTATAAGAAAAGAAGGAGCGAACGAGCATATGAGTAATAAAAAATTTCAAAAAGTCGTTATTTATAGTATGATCGCCATTATGCTAATCTCATCTCTAGCATTCGGATTATCTATGATAATTTAAGGCAAAGCACGAGGCGTCCACACTACTGTGGGCGCTCTTTTTTAGCCTTTAACCCTTTAAATGACTGCTTTATTTCTAAATACCTGTCCATTTCCTCTATAAACTGATAGAGGGCTGCCTGAGCGATAAATTGCTCATGGCTTTGTGGTAAAGGAAGCTGAGAAAAATCGCGCTTAACATGTTCGAGCTTTTCACGGTAATGACTAGCCGTATTCCCCGAATGAACATGCTCCCCTAGGTCTTGTAAAAAATCTGCCACAATTTCAGCCTCTTGTACTATAACAGGTAATGTCGTCACTTTTGGTAGCACTCTTTCGATAATTTCTAGCTGCTGCTCTCGCATATCGAAATATACATAGTAATCATTTTTACGTCTTGTAAAATGGTTTTGAACATCTTTAAACGCCAATGATTTTGCCTCTTCTAGTGCTTTGATAGCATCGATAATTTCTTGGCCGTTCCACAACGTATCTCCTTGCCGTAAATAGCTGGCAATTTCTAAAAAAATCTTACTATATAGCTCCTCTATTTTGACTCTGTAGTAATTTAATTCCTTTTGAATGTCTGGCATATACATATTAATGGCAATCCCTGTCCCATAACCGATAGCCATCAACGCTAATTCATTATAAACAAGTGTCAATGAGTACCCTTCAGCAGCGTAAATATGCATAATAATCACGACACTGGAGATAAATCCATCCGCAACCTTTAAAGATACAATGGTAGGTATAAAGAATATAAGCATGCCTGCTAGTGTAAGTGGATGGTAAGCAAATAACTCAAAGCTTACAAAGGCAAAAAGCATTGCTACAATACTTGCAACTAATCGTGTATAGGCTGCATAAATGGATTTCTTTTTTGTTGGCTGCACACATAATATGGTTAGAATACCAGCAGATGCATATGAGGCTAAATCAAAATACTGTGCAATGGCAATGGCGATGGCCGCACCAATTGCTGTTTTTAAAGTTCGATAGCCGATTGAAAACTTCTTCAGGCCGACTGCCTCCCATCCTTTAGTACTCTTCACGCATTCAGCTAATTATTTAGCCAATATTACAAAAATTTTAACAATAATGAAACTAGCTATACATGAGGATCAGTAGGAAGCCTACATAGATAGCATGATCTATTTAGGCTTTTCTACTTGATTGAAAATGATTTTTCTTATGCAAGAATGGACTTAAAGCTCGTCACAATATTCTTCAAAGTTTGCTTGTAAATTTGTTACAACTGACATTGGGTCATGCCCTTCAATTTCATAGCGTCCAACTTCTGCGACAACTTGTCCGTCTTTTAATAGAACGAATGATGGTGATGAAGGTAAATGATCTTCTCCAAAATGGTAACGTGCTGCTGCAGTTGCTTCTTTATCTTGCCCTGCAAACACTGTTACTAAATGATCTGGACGTTTATCATAATGAACGCATTGTGCCGCTGCTGGACGAGCGATTCCACCCGCACAACCACATACTGAGTTCACCATTACTAATGTTGTACCTGGACGAGCAAACGCCTCTTCCACGGCTTCTGGTGTTGTTAGTTGTTCATAACCAGCTGCCTCAATTTCAGCACGTGCTGTTTTTAAAATTTCCTGCATAAATAAATCGTAATCCATATTCATATAGCGATAGCTCCTTTCAAGTTTGCGCCAATTTAGTTCTATTTCATATAGTAGGTTTTTGACGCTTATCCATCTCTTATCATAGCAGTTTGCAAGCAATTTGTGCACCTACTTGCTCAACACATTTCAGTTGAAATTACTACGATTTCAATATGACTCGTTTACTTGTCTTCCTGCTCCTCGCTAAATAAACGATCAACACCTTGTGTAACTGTCAACTGTCCACTTAAAATTTGACGTTCAAGCTGTTGTACTTGTACTTTACGTTGCGGGTTTCCATAAAATAGATCAATTAAATGATCGGTAATCATCGATTGGAACCACTCTTTTGTTTGTTGTTGGCGTCGGGTAGCCCAATAGTGATTTGCTTCTACGATTTGCTTGAATTCCCCAATTGTTTCCCAAACCTTATCAAGTCCTCGTTTTTCTAGTGAACTAACAGGCATGGCAGTTGACATCCAACCAGGTGTAGCTGGCTGTAAAAAGTGCAAAATTTGTTTATACTCTGCAACCGTTTTTTTAGCTAGACGAACATTTTCACCATCCGCCTTATGCACGACAATTGCATCTGCTAATTCCATAATGCCTTTTTTCATGCCCTGCAATTCATCCCCCGCTCCTGTTAAAACAAGAAGCAGGAAGAAGTCAACCATGCCACGGACATAGGTTTCACTTTGTCCGACACCAACGGTTTCAATTAAAATCACATCATAGCCTGCTGCCTCACAAACTAACATGGTTTCCCGTGTTTTTTTGTGAACACCCCCTAGGGTACCTGCCGATGGCGATGGACGCACAAATGCACTAGGCTTCTTAACGAGCTCCTCCATACGCGTTTTATCGCCAAGTATACTTCCTCCTGATAGAGAAGAACTTGGATCAATGGCAAGAACAGCAACTCGTTTCCCCATGTCACACAGCATTGTACCGAAAGCCTCAATGAATGAGCTTTTTCCTGCCCCAGGCACACCTGTTATGCCAATTCGGATACTATTGCCTGTATGTGGAAGAAGCTCCTGCAATAGTTCTTGTGCCTGTACTTTATGGGTAGCGTTTGAACTTTCAATGAGGGTAATGGCTTTTGATAAATGTGTGCGAGAGCCCGCACGTACTTGTTGTGCAAGCTCTCCTACATTTAGAGTGTCTGCCTTTTTCTTTCGGAACTTTTTGGGTGTACCATATTGCATCCCGTCGTGAGTCGCCTCTACTCCGTCCATGACAAATAGCGCACTTTCTTCCATTCCTTTATTTTTGTCCATTATTCAGACACTTCCTCATAGCCTAAACGTTTGTAGATTTCTTCAATAATTTTTTGTGCGGATACAGGAATCACTGTACCTGGTCCGAAAATAGCTACTGCACCAGCATTATAAAGGAAATCATAATCTTGTGCTGGTATAACACCACCCACAATAATGATAATATCTTCACGACCTAGTTTTTCAAGCTCAGCTATCAATTCAGGCACCAATGTTTTATGTCCTGCGGCTAGTGAAGATACGCCAATGACATGAACATCATTTTCAACAGCCATTTGAGCTGCCTCAGCAGGTGTCATAAATAGTGGTGAAATATCTACGTCAAAGCCTAAATCAGCATAACCAGTTGCGACAACCTTCGCGCCGCGGTCATGTCCATCTTGTCCCATTTTAGCAACTAAAATACGTGGACGACGACCTTCATTTTCAAGGAATTCTTCTGTCATTTGTTTCACTTCCGCAATTTGCTCCTCATCAGAGAAGTTAGCAGAGTAAACACCAGAGATCGAACGAATGACCGCTTTATGACGACCAGAAACAGCTTCAATTGCATCAGATATTTCACCTAAAGAAGCACGAGCGCGCGCTGCATCCACTGCCACCGCTAGCAAGTTTTCTTCTCCATCTTGAGCAGCCTTTGTTAAGCGAGCTAAATGCTTTTGAACTTCAGCTTCATCACGAGCTGCCTTCATCGCTTCTAAACGTTCAATTTGTTTTTGACGAACAATTGTATTATCGATATCTAAAATATCGATCGGCTCTTCTTTTGCTAAGCGATACTTATTCACGCCAACAATCGTTTCTGTTTTAGAATCAATTTTTGCTTGACGTTTTGCTGCGGCTTCCTCAACCTTCATTTTTGGAAGGCCCGTTTCAATCGCTTTAGCCATACCACCAAGCGCTTCAATCTCTTCGATTAACGCCCAAGCAGATTTCGTAATTTCTTCTGTTAATTTCTCCACGTAGTACGAACCACCCCATGGATCAATGACTTTTGTCATCGCTGTTTCCTCTTGTAAAAATAACTGTGTATTACGCGCGATACGTGCAGAGAAATCAGTTGGAAGGGCAATTGCTTCATCCAGTGCATTTGTATGAAGGGATTGCGTATGTCCCATTGAAGAAGCATTTGCTTCGATTAATGTACGTGCAACATTGTTAAATGGATCTTGCTCAGTTAATGACCAGCCAGATGTTTGGGAATGCGTACGCAGCGCTAATGTCTTCGGATTTTTCGGATTAAACGTAGACATCATTTGTGCCCAAATACGACGTGCTGCACGCATTTTAGCAACTTCCATGTAATAGTTCATACCAATTGCCCAGAAGAACGATAGGCGAGGTGCAAATGCATCAATATCAATACCTGCTTTTAATCCTGTTCGTACATACTCCAAGCCATCTGCTAATGTATAGGCAAGCTCAATGTCATTAGTTGCGCCTGCTTCTTGAATATGGTAACCAGAAATTGAAATAGAGTTAAATTTCGGCATATACTTCGCTGTATATTCAAAAATATCTGCGATGATTTTCATTGACATAGCTGGTGGGTAAATGTATGTATTACGCACCATGTATTCTTTTAAAATATCATTTTGAATGGTACCTGCTAATTGATCTGGCGTTACCCCTTGTTCCTCTGCTGCCACAATATAGAATGCAAGAACGGGTAATACCGCACCATTCATTGTCATTGAAACAGACATTTGGTCTAACGGGATTTGATCGAAAAGGATTTTCATATCCTCAACTGAGTCAATCGCAACCCCTGCTTTTCCTACATCCCCTGTTACACGTGGATGATCGGAGTCATAGCCTCGATGTGTTGCTAAATCAAACGCGACAGAAAGACCTTTTTGGCCCATTGCTAAATTTCGTTTGTAAAAGGCATTGGATTCTTCAGCAGTTGAGAAACCAGCGTATTGGCGAACCGTCCATGGACGTGCTACATACATAGTAGGGTATGGCCCACGTGTATTGGGTGCAATCCCTGCTACATCATTTAGATGTTTAGCCTCTTTAATATCTTCTTTTGTGTAAATATCTTTAATTTCAATTCCCTCATTAGTCATGAACTTATCTTCAGACGCTTGAGGTGCCTCAGCTGTTAACACCTTTTCTATTTCTACTGCATTAAAATTTGGCTTGCTCATCGTTGGACCTCCTTCATGCTCGCAAACACGGACAGTAATTTTTCAATGATGTTTTGTCCTGCGAAAATAAAGCCGTTTAAGCCATTTGCTAACCAAGCTTCTTCTTCGTCTTTAAATTTGCCCGCCACATCTACAAGCACATTCGCTGGTTTTTCAGCTAAAATAGCTGATACAAATGCTTTTGTATCATCATCATTACCTGCAATCACTACATACTTAGCCTCTGTAGCCTTCAGCCAAGCTACTGCCTCTTCTACAGTTGTCACTGGCTCACTTTTTTCTGGTTCAAGACCCACTGTGTTTAAGAAGCCCGCTACAAAATCTGCGCGTGGTTTAGAGCTTTTTAATGATCCTAATGCTAAAATACCTGTTTTCACATTTTCTGCTGTCATGTCTGCACGTAAATCCTCAAATGGAGCAGCAATACGCTTAATATCAGCAAATAATGGATTTGTGTCATGTTCAAGGACATCAGCTGGATTAGCATAAATATTCGTTCCAATTAATGATTGCTTACGTGTTTGGGCAGCTTGAATGCGCTTTTGATAGGATGCTTCCACTTCTTCTGCAAGCTTGCCAGAAGCTGTATATTCATCGATACCGCCTGCTGCCTGAATGTCTAAAAATAATGCCCATGCTTCTTTCACAAAATCTGCTGTTAACGACTCGATAAAGTAAGAGCCCCCTGCTGGATCTTTTACTTTTAAGACATTTGTTTCTTCTCTTAAAATTAATGATACATTACGAGCGATACGAATGGATTGATCCGTAGGCTTTGTTAACACATCATGTGGATGAACCGTAAAGAGATCCGCACCACCGATTAAACCAGAAAGCGCTTCATTTGAAGAACGTAATAAGTTCACATACACATCTAATTTAGAAAAGCTTCTTAATGATGTTTCAGCAACAGTCGGAATTTTCACATGATCTGTTACACCATAAGCGGATGAGAACGCTTTCCAAAGTACTTTAAAAGCACGTAGTTTTGCAATCTCCGTAAAGAATTGTGTATCAATGGCAAAAGATACAAAGAAATTCTTCGAAAACGCTTCAAAGCTTTCTTCTTGTTCTGCAAATTTGGCTGCTAATGCAAGTGCATAGGCTAATTCTTGGACAGCGTTAGCACCTTCATTATGATAAACCGTTGTGTCTGCACTGACTGAGCGCACGTTCGGAAATGCAGTCAAAGTGATAGGGTCTTTTGAAATAATGTAACCTTTAATGGCTTCTTGTTGATCTACTGGAATGTTGTCGAATACTGCTAATAACGGGTCTTTTGAATTTTCAATAGTAATTTTAAACGAATATTCTGAGAAATATGATGCTAATTTGACCAATACTTCTTCTGTCCAAGCAAAGCTCACTCGGCTATCTATCGTAATAACTTCATTGCCTCGAGCCAAGCTATCCTCAAGTTGTGCAAAAAAAGCTTCGCTTGAATCAGCGTGAATTTGTTGTGCCACCTGAAATACTTGATCATTTTGTAGGGAACGGATTGTGGCAACTTGTAAATCAAGCTCTTCTCCAAGCTTAGCTACTAAACTTTCTTGCGTGTAAAGCGGCTGTAGTGTAACACCTTCAATTGTTTTTGTGAATAGTGACTCAAATGGTTTCCCTTTTAAAGCTTTGATTGCTGCATCTTGCCAGTCTGAATAGGCTGGTATTTCAAATTCAATATTTTTCATGTTGTTTGACATGCGGACGCTTAATCAGCTTCCCCCCTTAGTAGTTTCTATTTGTTATTCTACATGACAAATTGCGACTCGAAAAGCATAAAAAAAATCGGAAACCCTTATACAGCAGGTTTCCGACAAGTCATCAGTAGACTGACGTTGAAGATTTATTGGTATTTTCGAGTATTTCTTTCACTCTATTTAGGAATTTACCACAGACAAGTCCATCAAGTACACGATGATCTAATGATAAACATAAATTCACAATATCACGTGCAGCAAACATTCCACCTGGTAAAACAACAGGTTTTTTTACAATACTTTCCACTTGTAGAATCGCTGCTTGTGGGTAATTGATAATGCCCATTGATTGAACAGAACCAAATGCACCTGTATTATTCACAGTAAATGTACCACCAGTAATGTCATCCATTGCTAATTTCCCTGTACGAACTTTGATAGCCAGTTCATGGATTTCTTTGGCAATTCCTTTAATGGATTTTTCATCTGCGTGTTTTATAACAGGTACAAATAAGGCATCATCCGTTGCTACTGCAATCGAAATATTGATGTCATGTTTTTGAATGATTTTATCTCCCGCCCACATCGAATTCAGCATTGGGAATTCCTTTAAAGCTTGAGCAACCGCTTTTACAAAGAAGGCGAAATATGTAAGATTAAAGCCTTCTTTTTGCTTAAATTCATTCTTTAAGCTATCACGATAAGTCACTAAATCTGTTACATCAACTTCCATCATCATCCAAGCATGTGGCGCTTCATGTACACTTTTCACCATATTATTCGCAATGGCACGACGGATCTTCGTCACAGGAATTTCGATATCTCCTGGATGAATAGGTTGTACAGGTGCAGCTGCTTTTTCCACTTGTTGCTGTGGTGCTGGAGCTGCTGTAGGTGCTGTTGTTTGAGCGGTTGGAGCTGCTTGTGCTACATCATTTGCCGTTGGGATATTACCTGTTTCAATGAGCTTTAACAGGTCTTTTCGTGTAATACGACCACCCTCGCCAGTACCTGTTACAAGGTCTAAAGCTATATCATGCTCCTGCGCAAGTCGAAGAACAGCTGGTGAGTAACGTACTTTACCTGTACGTGCCTCTTTTGGTGCAGCTACAGGGGCTTTTACCTGCTGTGGTGCCTCCTGTTTCTTTTGAACACCTGCATTTAAAATAGCCGTACTTACCGCTGATTTTTTTTCAGGTGGCGGTGCTGGTAATTCACCTTCTCCCGCTATTTCAATCGAGCAAACGACTGCTCCAACTGGTAATGTCTGACCTTCTTGCGCAAGTAGCTCCGTGATAACCCCTTCAAATGATGAGGGGATTTCAGCATTTACTTTATCTGTAACAACCTCTGCTAATGGATCATATTTTTTAACTGTATCTCCAGGCTTTACAAGCCATTTTTCAATTGTACCTTCTGTTACACTTTCGCCGAGCTGTGGCATTGTAATATTTTGAACCGACATCCTTTATTCCTCCCATCAATTAAGCCTAGGCGTCATTGTACCTGATGCAGCGCTAAAAACATTAAACGTAGATAGGCATTTAGACAGATTTTGACTTTCAACTGTGCAAAGTCAAAATCTGTTGTTCCGTCTGAGGCTTTTATTTTTCATTCAGCCTTGTTGTGATCTATTAGAACGCAGCAAGTTCTCGCATAGCACGTTCCACTTTATCAGGATTAATCATAAAATATTTCTCCATCGTTGGTGCATATGGCATGGCTGGCACATCAGGTCCCGCTAGACGTTGAATTGGTGCATCAAGCTCAAATAAACAATGTTCTGCAATAATAGCAGCAACCTCACTCATGATACTACCTTCTTTATTATCCTCTGTAACAAGCAATACTTTACCTGTCTTACTTGCAGCCTCAATAATCGCTTCTTTATCCAGAGGGTAAACTGTACGCAAGTCAAGGATATGAGCGGAAATACCATCCGCAGCTAGGCGTTCTGCCGCTTGTAGAGCAAAGTGGACTGCTAAACCATAGGTAATGACTGTCACGTCATCTCCTTCACGTTTTACATCTGCTTTACCAATTGGCAATGTGTAATCATCTAGTGGTACTTCCCCTTTAATTAAACGATAGGCACGTTTATGTTCGAAAAATAATACCGGATCTTCATCACGAATAGCAGCTTTCAATAAACCTTTTGCATCATACGGTGTTGATGGAATGACAATTTTCAAACCAGGCGTACCAGCAAAAAGTGCTTCAACGGATTGTGAATGATAAAGTGCCCCGTGAATACCGCCGCCAAAAGGTGCGCGGATGACCATTGGACAAGTCCAGTCATTATTAGAACGGTAACGAATTTTTGCTGCCTCAGAGACGATTTGATTGACAGCTGGCATTATAAAATCAGCAAATTGCATTTCAGCAATCGGACGCATACCGTACATCGCTGCACCGATACCTACACCAGCTATCGCACTTTCTGCAAGAGGTGTATCGAGCACGCGGTATTCACCGAATTGATCGTATAGTCCAGTAGTGGCTTTGAATACACCGCCCTTACGACCAACGTCCTCTCCTAAAATGAAAACTCGTTCGTCACGTTCCATCTCTTCTTTCATTGCTAATGTAATCGCATCAATATAAGACATTACTGCCATTACATGTCACCTCCGTCCACTGGTGCATAAACATATTTAAGTGCATGCTCTGGTTGTGCATATGGAGCCGCTTCAGCATAATCAGTTGCTTCATTTACTTCTGCCATGACACGCTCTTCGATTTCAGTACGTATCGCATCTGTCATTACGCCAGCATCCATTAAATATTTTTCAAATAATACAATTGGATCCTTTGCTTTACCTTCTGCAATGTCTTCAGCCGTACGGTATTGACGGTCATCATCATCTGATGAATGGGCTGTTAAACGATAGGTTACCGTTTCGATTAAGCTTGGACCTTCCCCATTACGTGCACGATCTGCGGCCTCTTTCACCACTTTATACACTTGTAACGGATTTTTCCCATCCACTGTTACCCCTGGCATTCCGTAGCCAATCCCACGATCAGATACTTTTGCACAGCCTAGTTGACGTTCTACTGGCACAGAAATCGCATATTGATTGTTTTCTACCATAATAATGACTGGTAGCTTATGCACACCTGCAAAGTTCGCTCCTTCATGGAAGTCTCCTTGGTTGGATGAACCTTCACCAAGCGTAACGAAAGAAACAAAATCTTCTTTTTGTAGACGTCCTGCAAGTGCAACACCCACTGCGTGTGGAACTTGAGTCGTAACAGGAGATGAACCTGTTAAAATACGGTTTTTCTTTTGGCCAAAGTGACCTGGCATTTGACGACCGCCAGAGTTTGGATCTTCTGCTTTAGCAAACGCAGATAACATCAGTTCTCTTGGTGTCATTCCAAAATGTAAAACAACACCCATATCGCGATAATATGGTGCAATATAATCCTTATTTTTATCAAGTGCAAAGGCTGCTCCAACCTGTGCTGCCTCCTGACCTTGACAGGAAATTACAAACGGAATTTTACCAGAACGGTTTAATAACCACATACGCTCATCTAATCTTCTGGCCATTAACATTGTTTCGAACATAGCAAGTACATCTTCATTTGACAAACCTAAATCTTCATGTTTGATTTGAACATCTTGCATACGAACACCCCTTTCGTATTATAGAGAAATAACTATCTTATCCTATATCCCCACTTTTGGATATGTTAGTTATGAAATTCAGAAAATTAAAAATGGATAGCGCGATCATCCACTGCGAGAGCAGATTCCACTAACACCTCATTTAAGGATGGATGTGGATGAATGGCCTGACTAATTTCCCATGGTGTTGCATCTAACACTTTTGCTAAGGATGCTTCACCAATTAAATCTGTTACATGAGGCCCTACCATATGAATACCCAAAATATCATCTGTTTCTTCATCAGCAATAATTTTGACAAAGCCTTCTGCTTCTCCATTTACTAATGCTTTACCAATGGCCTTAAACGGGAATTTACCAATCTTTAATGAAAAGCCTTGTTCTTTAGCAGCACTTTCTGTTAATCCAATGCTAGCAACCTCTGGATAGGAATAAACACATTTCGGTACTTTTAGTGCATCCAATGTCTCTGTTTTCCCTGTTGCTATATGCTCAATAGCTGAAAGCCCTTCATGAGAAGCGACATGTGCCAATTGTAAGCCGCCAATCACATCTCCTATGGCATACATATGAGACTCTTTCGTTTGATAGGAATCATTCACTTTAATAAAGCCGTTTTCCACTTCAATCTCTGTATTTTCTAAACCAATACCTTGCGTATTCGCCTCACGCCCTACACAAAGTAATAGTTTATCAGCCTCAAAAATTTCTTCTTTTTCATTCACTTTTGCAGAAATGAAAACGTTATCATTTTCGATTTTGAATGTATTTGTATCTAAGCGAGCATTCGTAACAATACGAACTCCTCGTTTTTCAAGTTGTTTCGTCACTTCTTTAACGATATCCGCATCTTCTGCTGGTAAAATAGATGGACCATATTCTACAACTGTTACATATACACCAAAATCGCAAAGCATGGATGCCCACTCAATTCCGATAACACCGCCACCAACGATTAACAGTGACTTTGGTAAACTTTCTAACTGTAATGCGTGGTCTGAATTCAGCACATATTGCCCATCTATCGTTAACCCTGCCATACCACGAGGCTTTGAGCCCGTTGCAATGACAACATTCGTAGGCACAAGCATTTCATTTTCATCGCCATTGGACATTTCTACAGATATTGTACCTGGCATAGGTGAGAAAATAGATGGACCCAAAATTCGCCCTGTACCATGATAAACATCTATTTTTCCTTTTTTCATCAGTGTATTCACACCCTGACTTAATTGCTCAACGATTGCTTGTTTCCTAGCTTGAACTTTGTCAAATTGTAATGTCACACCTTCGATATCGACACCATATTCGCTAGCTGTTTTATTAGCCATACGATATACTTCGGCACTTCGTAGTAAGGCTTTACTTGGAATACAGCCTTTATGCAAGCAAGTACCACCTAAACGCTCACGCTCTACAATGGCTGTTTTCAAGCCTAGCTGAGCAGCGCGGATGGCTGCAACATAACCACCTGTACCTCCACCTAAAATGACAACATCATAATTTTGAGCCATGTTTATTCCCCCCTATTGAGAAAAGTGCTAAAGGATTCTATTAAACAATAACCAAGTGATTTTTTAACAGTCAGTGCTTTAGAAACTTTAGCTTTACTTCATGAAAGCCCTAATTTCTTGTTGAAAATTAGAAGAAGTCGACAATGCGACTTCTCTTCATGTATCAACCGTGTAAATTAGCGACCGTGTAAAATATTTTTTTCATTTTTTAAGAATTGGCTGCGAGATTTTGCTACGCGAGCGATACGTTCCTCTGCTAAGCGGTTCGCTGCCACATATGTTGGAATGCCATCTCGTTTTGAAATAGCAAAGATTTTTTCAATACTATCATAAATGCCATCTACGCGTTTCATTGCACGTTCACGATTATAGCCATATAATTCATCCGCAACGTTAATAACGCCACCAGCATTGATTACATAATCTGGTGCATAAACGATACCTAATTCATGTAGGTAGTCACCATGACGTGAATCTTTTAATTGGTTATTTGCAGACCCAGCAATCACTTTCGCTTTTAATTGTGGAATCGTTTCATCATTTAAAATTGCACCTAATGCACATGGTGAGAAAATATCAACTTCTTGCGCATAGATTTCATCTGGTGCCACTGCAATCGCGTCAAAGTCATTAACAACTCGATCAATTGCTGCCTGATTGATATCTGTTACAACAAGTTTTGCCCCTTCATTATGTAAATACTCGCAAAGCTTGTAGGCTACATTTCCTAGACCCTGTACAGAAATTTTTAATCCTTCTAGTGAGTCTGAACCGAATGCTTCTTTTGCAGCTGCCTTCATACCACGATAAACACCATAAGCCGTTACTGGAGATGGATTACCTGAAGAACCGAATGCAGGAGAAATTCCTGTTACATAATTTGTTTCCTCGTGGATTAAATCCATATCCGATACCGTAGTACCTACGTCTTCAGCTGTAATATAGCGGCCATTTAATCCTTGGATGAAACGACCTAACGCACGGAACATTTCTTCATTTTTATCTTTAAATGGGTCACCAATAATGACCGTTTTTCCACCGCCAAGGTTTAAACCAGCTGCAGCATTTTTGTAAGTCATTCCTCGTGCTAAACGTAATGCATCTTCAATTGCATTTTCTTCTGACGCATACGTCCACATACGTGCTCCACCTAGTGCTGGTCCAAGTGTTGTATCATGGATAGCGATAACCGCTTTTAACCCTGATGCTTCATCTTGGCAAAATACCAATTGTTCGTAATCATACTTTTCCATATACTTGAAGATTTCCATGAAACTCGCCCCTTTGCTTTGGAAAGTGCATCCCCAAATGCCCATCCAATCAAGTTTTATCTAACAATCTAATCTTTGTAGCGTCCTCACTCAGCAAATTCTGAGCTCCTATTATTCAGTAGGTGTTTAGACCCTAATACTTAAAGAAGAAATTGTTTAGTAATGGATAATATTGCTCCACTTATTTTTACAATACTGACAAATTCACAATTTCGCAACTATTATTACATATTCTTATTTAAGTAAGAATTTTCTAAACATTCAGTTACAATTGCTACTTTCTGTCCTGTTACGTTTTTAGCTAAAAATATTATATTGGTTTATACCCTTCCTTGACATTCTACCATCCACAGGTAAAATTAATCATAGGAATAAGGAGGGGTATACATGGCCCGTTTAGCTGCATTTATTGTAATGCTTATTCCAGGTCTTATGGCTGCAGGTGGCATTAAATTTATGCGTGATACATTATTTGGTAAGCTCATTTCACCATTCCCATTTTTATGGCTGCAATTTATAGTTGGGGTCATTTTCTTCGTAATAGGCTTTGGGTTTTTCGCTGGATTTTTACTACATCGCGATCGAAAAAACGGAAAAGTAGCACCACGCTTCCAAAAAAAATAAAAAGAGCTATCCAAATAAGTCAGGAAAGACTTACTGGATAGCTCTTTTTATACCCGTTGCTGAGATCTGAGGACTTTATCAGGATAATCCGTAATCCAACCAATGACAGAAGGGTGCGGATTGGTTAAAAATGATTCTGTACCATCAATAGCATAAAAACGACATGCTTTTTCACTTGTAACACAGGCCTCCAAGTATCTTGGTTTGTAGTACCTTTTATGCATATGCACACTATCAGCCGCTTTATAATCAGCTAGAAGATCCCATTTTATTTTTTTCGTCGCAATAAGGGCCGTTTCAAATTCTGGTCTATGCTTTTTTACGATCTCTAAAAGCTCATAGTGAAAGGATGAAAAATGACTACCTTTTGGCAGAGCTAACCCACGAAGGAAATGAATTAGCCCACTCTTATTGTCCAAGATCGTTGATTTTAATTCAATATTCAACGGCATCTGCTGTGTATTTGCCCATGCTAAAACTGCCTCAAACGCTGGCATCTTATATGACGAAAATAAACGTCTCCAAGGCTTACCAAGTTTAAAGCGCAGAAGCTCCTCGATCGTACAATCGCTTACCAATTTATTGGTGCCTACTAACCTCGATAATTGTGGATCATGATACACTACAGGTAAACCATCTTTTGAGAATTGAATATCTAATTCAATTCCATCAGCACCTAGCTCTAAGGCCTTTTCAAAAGCTTTAAAGGTATTCTCTAATGCATAAGCAGAAGCACCACGATGTGCAAAAACAGGAATAAAGGCTGCCTTAGACATTTAACTCACCAAATTCTAGCATGAATTTACCATTCGTCATTTTGCTTAATAAAGATGATTTTCTGCCAATTTGAATATACGTTCCAGGATGAGCCTCTTTTGTCACAATAATCTCTTCTTTCCCTACATGACGCATTTCATCCATTAATAATTTGATTTCACGATCTAATGTAAGCGCTTCGCCCTTTAATTTAGTTAAGGCTTGCTTTGTCACTTCAAAGGACGCTGCTTGTTCTTTGGACATTTGATTGAGAAAAGGCAATAAATTTTTCATGCTACTCTCGTGTGCTGAAATCTCTGTTTGCAATTGTCTTAGCTGTGCTGCTTTTTCCTGCATCACGGTGTTATTCTCTTGCTTATTAATACTTTCTATTATCAAATCTGTTCGTCGCTCTAATCGGTTCCCAGAAATGGCCGTAACAATCGTATTTTTGGCTACTGCACGTCCCCCAATAATTTTACCTTTTCGTTCATCCACATAAATCGAATGAGCAGAAAGCTGTGATCCTAGTGCGTAAAAACCAATATGAATACTATTAGCTGCAAATAAATTTGCTTCATTCACATGTTTAACAAATATATTGCCACCTGCTTCTACCACTGTTGAACCAAGTCCAAAGATGCCACCACGAATATAGACATCACCCTCAATGGATTTAATAAGCTTGGCACCGCTTACACCCTCAGCTCCCTCAATGGAAATATCGCCAGTTGCAATAACCGTATAGCCACTTGTTACTGTACCTTTAATACTAAGTGAACCATTAAATTCAAGGTTACCTGTTTCCACTCCAACATCCCCATTTATAGGAAGGTGTCTGTTTACACCAATCATGCCTTTGACATCATCTAAAACACCAGCAATTTTCGAGCGAATGACGATTTTTCCGTCTTCTTCCACTTCATAGGCCGATTTTGTATCGTATTTGATTGGATAATCTCGACCAGGTACAGCAGCAACTTCTTGACCTAGCACATTTTTCCCCGGTTTACCTAATGTCGCAGGAATCTTTTCACCTAGCCAAGAGCCTTCTGAAATTTCCGAAATAAAATTCATATCATAGTAATCCGCTTTACCGTCTTCACGAATGACTGGCTTTCTCTCGGGTTTAGGTAAGTATGTAATTTGTGCATCTATTCCTGCTATAGGTTGCTCGCCTTGAGCAATTAAGAATGCTTTTCCTGGTTCAGCCTTCAATATATCAAAATCCAATATTCCGTGTACAATTCCATTTTCATTAAGTGTTTCTCGGATTTGTTGTGTTAATTTTTCTTTATTATTTTGAATATAATCATGCGTTTCATATATAAAAACAGAGGCTGACATCTTATCACGTGCCACTTCTGCTTCAATGTTCGGAAGCCAGCGTCCAATTTCAACAGGATTTGTATTCTGGGTTGATAACACATTTTTTAAAATTGAAAAATTAGATAATTTCAGTCGTGGATGACTACGTAGGATGCTGTCAAATTCTTTTAATGGGAAACCAGGGCTAAAAGTAAGCATAAATACCTTGCCATTTTCCTCAGAAATTTCGAAGTTTTCATTTCGAACTAGAATCAAGCTACCTCCTCCTTCCCTCTATATGTAAGTATATACAATCCACTTACATTTGTTTAGAGACCATTGTCACTACCGAGAAAGAAAATAGTACCACCTAATCATTAAAACATGAGCCAATATTTTATTTTTTATAAATAAAAATAGATAATTAATACCAATTAATTGTTTGTTTTTGAGTTTTTTTATTAAAATTACCGATAAATCCAAAGTAATTCCATTAGGCTATTTTAAATAAAACATCTCCCATTGACAGGTATTGAGGATTGCTTCTCACTAAATTATAGCTATTTTAGGTATTTTAAACTATTTCATTGATATTACTTTCGATTTGGAAAGTAGAACCTAGTTGTTTCAATTGCTGTCGATTCATATATTGCATACTTATTTTACCATCGAATACTAAACGCACCTCAAATAGCTCTTCCTCAATCTGAGTGATTTCGAGCGAATTCATTCCCTCTAATTGAATATTTACACTTTTTACTGTGATCACCTACCATGAGAATAATAACTCCATTGCCCTTCTTACATGTATTTCGTGTATTTTTATCTGATTTAGACGTTCTTTTAACGGTTTCAATGTTAAAGGACAGCCACAGAAATTTCCATAGTATTTGTTGAAGTAACAAAAAAAGCGCCCTTTTAAACAATATGATTTAAAAAGACGCTATACTATGCGAAGTATAATTGCTGTATATGTTAATGATTATATTGGTACTAGCTAGCCATCATATCAATGCGGATTTTGTCTGCGATCATGGCAATGAATTCGCTATTTGTAGGCTTGGATTTTAAGTGATGGACAGTATAACCAAACATTGACGAAATGGATTCATAATTGCCGCGATTCCATGCAACCTCAATGGCATGGCGAATCGCACGTTCCACACGAGATGGTGTCGTATTAAACTTTTTCGCGATTTCTGGATATAAAATTTTTGTTACCGATCCTAATAATTCAATATCCTCAAAGACCATTTGAATGGCTTCACGTAAATAGGAGTAGCCCTTAATATGTGCGGGTACACCGATTTCTTTAATGATAGCCGTAATTGTACTGTCTAATTGATGCTGATTTAATTTTTGAGGTACTGTCGGTTGTAGTACGCTTGTCTTTTTCGGAAGTGTCGCCTTCTGTCCAGCGCAATGTAAAATCTTTTGTACCAATTGGTCGAATTCAAAGGGCTTTAGCATGAAATAGGAAGCTCCTAAATCTACCGCTTGTTTCATGACATCCTCTTGGCCAAAAGCCGTTAGCATAATGACTTGAATTGATGACATTTTTTCATTTTGATACATGGACTCTAATACAGCTAAACCGTCAAGATGAGGCATTATTATATCTAGAAGTAAAATATCTGGTGTAAATTCCTCAAGCATTTGTAGACATACTTTTCCGTTTGAAGCAGTTGCAATAATTTCTATTTCGGCATGTCCTTGAAAATACTGCTCCATTGTTTTTAATAACTCACGATTATCATCTGCAATCGCTACTTTTACCTTTGTCATTTCAATTCCTCCTTCTGGACTTGCTTTGAACACCTCAAAGCGATAACCTAAACCCCTAAATGCCGTTTTTGGCACACTGTGGAATTTTCGACATTTTTGTTTTAAAAACCTTTTCTATTTCCAAAAATGAGTATGTAGTCCGATACTTTCTTTTAATATCGACAAGTTATGCTAAAGAACTGCGACCTGTCGAATGCTCTTATAACTTATTTTAGATAAATTTAGTAGATAAAACTACAGTTTTTTTAAATATCATGCCTTCTTCAGGAAATTATCGGAAATACATGTTGGATTCGATGAAATAAAGGTAAAAAATCCGTGTAGTTTCCCGCGGCTTTTGTCCTGCCTGGGGAAAATTAAACGGATTTTTACCTTTCATACCTTTTTATGAAGACCTTCTTAACATTTCCGCTACTGTTAGCGCTGCACCTTTTTTCGGCTCCTCCACAAACATATGTGTCACAGCACCGACAAAACGACCGTCTTGGATAATAGGACTGCCACTCATTCCCTGCAAAATGCCACCTGTTTTTTCAATGAGCTTCTCGTCAGATACTATAAATTCAAGGCGTTCATTTTCCACTTTGGTAATTTCTATTGAAAAGGTTTCCACCTTACTGCCTTCAATGGCTGTATAGATTTCAGCTTTCCCCGTTTTTATATCTTTTTCATGCATAATTTCTATCGCTTTGGGTAATCTTTGTTGATAACCGTCTTCCCAGCGGCCAAAAATACCATAAATAGTATTTTTATCTATACTGCCTAGGCGTTCTTGATGCTTTTCAATGGAGGAAATTTTATAGCCTGGTTGGCCTGGTGTGCTTTTTCGGATTTGCTGAATAGAAGCTAAAAAAATGGAGCCAGCTCTAAAAACAGGGGCTTCTTGTAGGGTTGAATCGACAATTTGATGACCTAGTGCACCGTAATTTTTTGTCTCTGGATCAATATAAGTCAGTGTTCCTACTCCATCTGTTTCATCTTTTAAAAAGGAAATGACATGCTCTGCTTCTTGGTTTTGTAATTCTAATGTAATTTGTTGGCCTTCACTATTGATCGTCCATTTTTGTTGGCCATCTTTTGCCACAGCCTGCTTGGCTTCAGCAAGGGATTTTACTGGTATATCGTTTATTTTTTCAATAACAGCGCCTCCTTTCATCCACTGATTGGAAGCTAATAGTACATCGTGTGCGACAAATACATGTGACAATTGAAGTTGAATTCCAATTGCTTCGCCCATTGGTATAAGCTTTTTGGCGGCTAAAGCTTGTATAGGCATTACTAATAAAAAGATGAGCATAGGCAAAATGACTAATTGACGCCAATGACGATTCATACGACACCTCCTTTTCATTTTTGTCTTTTTACTATGTGTTGTTGTGACGTTCTTATAAGCGGTAAATATTTGCGCAAAATGAAAAAAGCCAGAAACAGCTGAAACTGTTTCTGGAATAATGGTTAACGCATTTGTTTTTTTCGTTCATCTGCCATTTTTAAAAGCTCTGTCGCATGCTGTAGTGTCAAAGCTGTAATTTCCGTTCCAGACATCATACGGCTAACTTCCTCTATACGAGCATCTTGATCAATTTCTGATAAGGAAGTAAACGTTCGATCATGCTCGACTTCTTTTTTGATGAAGTAATGATGATCTGCCATCGCTGCAACTTGAGGTAAATGGGAAATACATAAAACTTGAGAATTAACTGAAATCGCAGCAATTTTCTCTGCAATTGCTTGCGCAACACGACCACTGACACCTGTATCCACCTCATCAAAGATAATGGAAGTAATGCCATTGGAAGAAGAGAAAATGGTTTTCAACGCTAGCATCATTCGTGATAATTCTCCACCGGATGCAATTTTCGGTAAAGACTTTGGTGGCTCCCCAACGTTTGTGGAAATGTAGAAGATAATTTGATCTTTCCCATTGGCGTCGAAATAGGGTAATTCATCGAAATTGACAATAAATTTTGCTTTTTCCATATGTAATTCACGTAGCTCTGCCATAATTGCTTCACTCAATTGTTGAGCCGCAGCTTTACGTACAGTTGAAAGTTCACTAGCCAGCTCATTGAGTACAGCTTCCATTTCTAACACACGTCGTTCTTTCACCTGCAAAATCTCATCACGGTTCAACAGCTCATTTAACTCGTTTTTAATTTTTTCATAATAAGCCAAGATCTCTTCCACTGTCGTACCATATTTGCGTTTTAAAGTTTGCAACAACGCTAAACGCTGCTCCACCTCGTTTAAACGTGCAGGGTCAAATTCCAATTCATCTAACACATTTTTAACCTGATAGGCTGCATCCTGTAATGCATAAAACGCACTTGTAACTGCCTCCGATGATTCTTTGAATTGCTCATCAACCATTGCAGCATCTTCTAAAGCACCCATTGCTGTTCCGATCCAATCAAGCCCTTTTGTTTCGCCCTGTATGGCCTCATAGGCTGCACTAGAACGTTCAAAAATTTTATTAAAATTCATCAGACGACGCCGTTCGTCTAGAAGCTCGTCTTCCTCACCTAACTTTAAATTAGCTTCGTCCAACTCTTTAATTTGAAATTGATACAAATCGATACGTTGTGCCATCAGCTGCTCATCAATGGATATAGAAGCTAAGTCTTTTTTGAGCAAACGGTATTCATCGTACTGGGCACGATACGTTTTTTGAATGGGCAATAGCTCTTCTTCTGCAAACTGGTCAAGCAAATTGATGTGTTGCTTTTCATCCATTAGCTCTTGATTTTCATGCTGACCATGAATATCAATGAGACTTGCCCCAATGTCTCTAAGCACCGATAAGGGCACAAGCTTTCCATTCACACGACAAATACTTTTACCAGTGTCATTTAAATCACGACGTAAAATAATCGTATCTTCTTCTATTTCAATGCCTGCTTCTTCTAACTTTTTCAGAACAGGATGAGCTGAACTCGAAATTTGAAATAAGCCACCCAATTCTGCTTTTCTTGCGCCATGTCGAATAAATTCAGTGTTGCCTCGTCCACCTGCAAGTAAATGCACCGCATCAATGATAATGGATTTTCCGGCACCTGTTTCCCCTGTGAGAACTGTTAAGCCTTCTAAGAAGCTGACAGTCAAATCCTCAATGATGGCAAAGTTTCGAATACTAAGCTCTCTTAACACAAAATGTCACCTCTAAATCAAATTAAAGCATATCTAATAAGCGATTTTTTGTATTTTCACGCTCATTTTCATTTCGACAAATAATTAAAATGGTATCATCTCCAGAAATCGTACCTAAAATTTCTGGCCAATCTAAATGGTCAAGTAGGGATGCAATCGCATTCGCATTCCCAGGAAGAGCTTTCATGACTAAAAAATGAGATGCTCCATCAATACTTACAAAAGCATCTGCTAATGCACGATGTAATTTTTGGACTGGGTTGAAACGCTGATCTGCGGGTAAGCTATATTTATAACGCCCATCCTGCAATGGTACTTTCACTAAATGAAGCTCTTTTATATCCCTTGATACTGTAGCTTGTGTCACATTATAGCCTGCATCTTTTAAAAAATCGACTAAATCATCTTGTGTTTCAATTTCATGATTGGCGATAATATCCCGAATCCGTATATGTCGTTGTCCCTTATTCAACGAAATCACCTCTTATAAATAATTGTATATGTGTATAATCACACTACCATTTTCAACAAAAAAGCACAAGAAAAAACACGGCTCTATAAGCGAGCACGTGTTATTTTAAAGAATTATGCGCTTCTTCAACGAGTGCATTAAAAGCTGTATATGCAGGTAGATCTTCTTGTCCAATAGGATTCACTAAATGGAATAAAAATTCAATATTTCCTTCTCCACCTGTGATTGGAGAGAAGGAAGCATCTTTCACTACAAAACCAATCTCTGTTGCCATTGCAGCCGTTTTTTCCAAAACTTCTAAATGGACTTTTTTATCACGAACAATTCCTTTTTTACCTACTTTATCTTTCCCAGCTTCAAACTGAGGTTTTACCAATGCCATAACATCCCCGCCTGGCAGCAATAATGTTTTTAATACTGGTAAAATCAGTGATAACGAAATAAAGCTGACATCGATTGTTGCAAAATCAGGTAAACCTTCTGATAAATCGGCTGCCGTTGTATAGCGAAAATTCGTTTTCTCCATTACTGTCACTCGTTCATCTGAGCGAATTTTCCATGCTAGTTGGTTCGAACCAACATCTAGTGCATAGCAATGTCTTGCACCATGCTGTAAGGCACAATCTGTAAAGCCACCTGTAGAGGAGCCAATGTCAAGCATCAGCTTCCCTTCTACAGACATATCAAAAATTTGTAGCGCCTTTTCTAATTTAAGGCCACCACGACTCACATATTTTAAATCTGAGCCCTTTACTTGTAGCGGTGCATCGATGGCAATTTTCTCGCCTGCCTTATCAATTCGTATTTCATTCGAAAAGACAAGACCCGCCATAATGGAGCGTTTTGCTTTTTCTCTTGTTTCACATAGTCCACGCTCTACAAGTAAAATATCTACTCGTTCTTTTGGTTGTTTTGTCATTATTTATTTAAACCCACTTGCTGTTTTTGTTGAAGTAATACGTGCATACGTGCAACCGTATCCTCCGCTGTCATATGAATTTCTGCGAGTAGCTGATCTACGTTGCCATGCTCAATATATTGATCTGGGATACCCATTCGATCAATAAGCGCATTTAAATAGCCATGGTCATGAGCAAACTCTAATACACCACTACCAAATCCACCTTGTAGAACAGCTTCTTCAATAGTTAAAATCGGTTTTTGGCTAGATAATATACGGTGGAGCATATCTTCATCCATAGGTTTGATAAAGCGTGCATTGACTACTTCAATATCGATCCCTTGTTGCGCAAGCATTTCTGCAGCAGCCATTGCCATTGGAATCGTTGTTCCAAATGTCAAGATAGAGGCGTCTTTCCCTTCACGTAAAACTTCCCAGCTACCAATTGGTAAAGCTACAAGCTCATCATCTAATGGCACACCAATTCCATTACCACGTGGATAACGAAGTGCAATTGGACCACCATCATAATCAATCGCTGTTTTTACCATATGTTGCCCTTCATTCTCATCCTTTGGCATCATGATTGTCATGTTTGGAATATGACGAAGGAAAGCAATATCAAATACACCTTGATGTGTTTCCCCATCTGCTCCCACTAAACCAGCACGATCAATACCAATAAAGACATTTAAATTCGGGCGAGCAATATCATGCAATACTTGGTCATATGCACGTTGCAGGAATGTGGAATAAATCGCTAAAAATGGTTTCATCTTTTGCGTCGCTAATCCTGCAGCCATCGTTGCCGCATGTTGCTCCGCAATCCCTACATCAAAGAAACGATTTGGGAAGTCCTTTTGAATACCTTGCAGCTTTGAACCTACAGGCATGGCAGGTGTAATCGTTACCACTCGCTCATTTTCATGAGCAATTTTACGAACTGTCTCAGCAATTAAACTACTCCATGCTGGTCCAGTAGTCTCAGACTTCACAAAGGCACCATTTTCAATTTTATAAGGACCTGTTCCATGCCAATTCCCAATTGTATCATCCTCGGCTGGTTTATAGCCCTTTCCTTTTTTCGTAATAACATGAACAAGGACTGGCCCTTTTACTTTTTTCGCATGTGATAATGTCATTTCAAGCGCTTCAAAATCATGTCCATCAATTGGACCAAGGTATTTAAAGCCTAGCTCCTCAAAAAACACACCAGATACTACTAAATATTTTAAGCTATCCTTTACGCGTTCAACAGTAGAGGCAAGCTTTCCACCTAATACTGGAATCTTATTAATAAGTGATTCCAGCTCTTCCTTGGCTTTTGAGTATTCCTTGGCTGTACGTAGTCGACCTAAAACATTGTGTAATGCGCCAACATTTGGTGCAATCGACATTTCATTATCGTTGAGGATGACAATCATATTTGTTTTTGCATGGCCAATATGATTTAATGCCTCAAGTGCCATACCCCCTGTTAAAGCCCCATCACCAATAATAGGGATAACAAAGTTGTTTTCTTTTTTTATATCACGTGCTGCTGCCATACCCATGGCTGCTGATAAAGATGTCGAGCTATGACCTGTTTCCCACTCATCATGTTCACTCTCCACGCGCTTTGGAAATCCACAAAGCCCTTTGAACTGACGTAGTGTGTCAAATTGACTCGCACGACCTGTTAAAATTTTATGCACGTAAGCTTGGTGGCCAACATCCCACAAAAACTTATCTTTAGGACTGTCAAACATTTTATGCAGCATCATCGTTAACTCAACTACGCCTAAATTCGGCCCGATATGCCCACCTGTGACAGAACATTTTTCGATTAAGAAGGTACGAATTTCTTGGGCAAGCTGCTCAAGCTCCTTCTTATTTAAGTTTTTTAAAAAGGATGGACTAGTTATTTTATTTAAATCCACCTTTCTCACACACCTTTTCAATAAAATATTCACCGCAATTGTGTTTCCACCATTATAGCAGTGTTATCAATATGCTAAAAGTACGAGCACTTCATTGTTTGCATATTGCAAACGTTCCCACCTATTCTAGCATATTCTTTTCCTTCAACGCCTTGATTTTCTCTTAGTTTTTACGATGAACTATATAAGCAGCAAAGTCACGTAATAGGCTTACATCTATTGGTAATTGATCGAGTGCGTTAATGGCATGTTGATAATGCTCAGCAAGCTTTTCTTTTGCTCCCTCTAATGTTAGAAGTGCTGGATAGGTGCTTTTATCACTAGCGACATCTTTCCCAGCTGTTTTTCCTAGTTCTTCAGTCGTTCCCTCAATATCTAAAATATCGTCTTGAATTTGGAAAGCTAAACCAATATGATGCGCATACTCCTTCAATGTAGCACGGTCTTGTTCTGATACATCTGCAAGTACGGCTCCCGCTTCAATACTAAAACGCAATAAAGCACCTGTTTTATTGACATGGACTTGTTCCAATTCAGCTAAATTAAGCTGACGTTGCTCCCCTTCCATATCTAGTACTTGACCACCAACCATGCCTTCTGCACCTGCTGCAACGCTTAGCAATTGGACAAGTTCAATACGCTTTTCAGCAGAGATATTCATGCGTGCTAAAATGCCAAATGCCAGTGTGTTTAACGCATCACCAGCAAGCGTAGCCAGCGCTTCTCCGTAAACTTTATGATTTGTTGGCTTGCCTCTTCTGAAATCATCATTATCCATGCTTGGTAGATCATCATGGATTAACGAATACGTATGAATGATTTCAATCACTGAACCGACAATCAAACCGTCCTGGAGATTTTCACGGTAAAGCTCTAGTACCGCTAACACAAAAAGTGGACGAATTCGTTTACCGCCTGCCTTTAATGAATAAAGCATGGATTCCTTTAAATCTGCTGGTGCATCAATTTGTTCAACAAGTGCAAACATCGTCTCTTCAATTTGTGGTGTATTGCTTTCAATAAAGTACTTTAATGGCTCATTCATTTCCTAATTCTCTCCCTTTAGTGGATCAAATGCTGTTGTTTCACCAGTCTCTTGGACAATTGATACAAGCTGCTCCTCTGCATGTTGCAGCTTACTATGGCAAAACTTTGATAGCTCCATTCCTTGCTTGTATAAATCAATGGCATTTTCCAATGGCACATCACCTTGTTCTAACTGGCGAACAATTTCTTCTAGTGCCGTCATGGCTTCTGCAAATGTTTGTTGTTTTTCTGTCACAACAATTCCCCCTCATTCTTTGGCAAGATATTCGTCACTTCAGCCACAACCTTTCCATCATGGAAGGTCAGTGTCAGTTGATCCTGCTTTTGCACCTCAGTGGATGATTTGATCATTTGCTGATCTTTATATGCTACTGTAAAGCCTCTTGTTAGAATGGACAGTGGATTTAAAGCTTCTAATGTTCTAACGTTTGACTCAAATTGTTGTTGCTGTTTCGCCACATAATACGTAGTCGCACGTGTTAATTGTTGGACGCGCGCTTCAAGCTCTCTCTGATGAAAAGCAAGTGCCTTTTTGGGTGAATGTTGCTCCACCGTACTATGTAATTGTTGAAGTTGGGCGGTTTTTTTCATCAAGCTTACTTGCATCGCTGTCTGCAATCCTGACTCAAGCTGTGCCAATCTTTCTGTAAAAGGGCGATAAAGTCTTTCTGGCATTGACAATGGATAAGACTGCTGGAGCTTATTTAGACGCTGTCGCTCTGCCATAAGTTGCGACCTAACCATTTGATGAAGCTGTGATTTCTGCGTAAGCACCCGTTGGTAGAGCTCCGCCTGATCTGGCACAGCCATCTCAGCAGCTGCTGTTGGAGTAGGTGCACGTAAATCAGCTACATAGTCGGCGATCGTCGTATCTGTTTCATGGCCAACCGCACTTATAATAGGGATTCGGCTTTCAAAAATAGCTCGTGCCACAATCTCTTCATTAAATGCCCATAAATCCTCGATGGAGCCTCCTCCTCGCCCAACAATCAACACATCACAGCTTGTCTCTTGATTAGCACGTTGAATATTTTGCACAATATTCGGTGCTGCTTGAGCTCCTTGCACAAGTGTTGGATAAATCAAAATTTCAGCAAGTGGGTAACGTCTCTTTAAGGTTGTACAAATATCCCGTATAGCTGCACCAGTAGTTGAAGTAAGCACACCAATTTTTTCGGGAAATTTTGGTATTGGTTGTTTCCATTCAGGTTTAAAAAGACCTTCTTTTTGTAATTGCTCTTTTAATTGATTAAAGGCAACAAACAGGCTGCCAATGCCATCTGGCTGCATTTCCTGTACATATAGCTGATAGGTTCCATAGCCTTCGTAAACGTTTACATCCCCACGGATAAATACTTGCATGCCTTCCTTTGGTTCAAACGCTAATTTGGTAGCTGCTGTTTTAAACATCGTAGCAGCTATTCGGGCACCATCATCCTTTAATGTAAAGTAAATATGGCCGGATTGATGAATTTTCACATTCGATAATTCACCTTTTACATACACTTCACGCAAATGTGGATCTGCATCGAATTTTCGTTTAATATATTTTGTTAACGCTTTTACTGTTAAATAAGAAGCAGAGGACATGTTTTCGGCTCCTTTACTAAAATCAAGTTTTTCACAAAACTACACCTATCATAACATTTTTTACAGTCGTTGACGTGCTAAAATGCAGTTTCGCTAGAAAAAATGACTGTCTTTCTTCTATCGAAAAACAACTATAACACATTCCTACACGTTCTCACTATTAGAAACCGTATATTATGACAAATAACAAACAAAGCCTCATAACTTCATACGTTATGAGACTTTATATTTTAATAGAATAGTAATAAAAGAGTTCCGACAATAAAACAATAATACGTAAAGTAGCTAAGTTTGCCACTTTTCATAATGCCCATAAACCAACGCATTGCGAAATAAGTCATGATGAGTGTTGCCAAGAAAGTGGCGGCATAAGGAAGAGCTAAGGCACCTTTATTCGGCTCATCTAGAAAATCTGTAATGCCAAGGACTACCCCACCCAAACTTACAGGAATATAAAGCATAAAGGAAAAACGTAAGGCTGTATCCTGCTTCATCCCTACTGCTATGGCCGAAATAATCGTAGCACCTGAACGGCTAATTCCCGGCGTTAAAGCGACTGCTTGCCCCAACCCAACAATGATGGCATCTTTTGCACGCAAATCTGCATCTTTCTTCTTACCATGCATATTACGAATTAGCCATAACGCAGTCCCTGTAACAAATAGCATGACCGCAATCGTCGTCATACTTACGTTATCTGCAATAACATCACTTAATAACACCCCTAAAACGCCAGCAGGGATTGAACCGATGACAATATAGAGAGCAAAGCGAAAATCGGCGTTATAACGCTTTTCTCTAGTTTTCAAATAAAGAAAAAAATGGCTGATCAGACGAACAATATCCTCACGATAAATATACATAATAGCAAGTAACGAAGCTGTATTTGTTAAGATGGCAAAAGTAAAGCCTTGTTCACCTAGTCCCAGTATTTCGCTGGCAATCATCACATGTCCACTCGACGATACAGGAATTGGCTCTGTAAAGCCTTGTACAAGTCCAATAATGATATGCTTGACGATTAACATTATATCGATATTTTCCATAAAAACCTCCTTCTAAGTATGTATGTCCCAAACGTTACATTAGACGACCAAATCGAAGAAAAGTTCGGATTTTACACAACAAAAAAAGTCACCTCACACAATGTTGAGATGACTTATTTCAAAAGGTTTTTTATTGTACAAGCGTATTTTCAGCTGCTTGCACTGTGTTGAATAGTAACATCGTGATGGTCATTGGTCCTACGCCACCTGGTACAGGCGTAATATGAGACGCAATTCCATCCACTTCTGCAAAGTTTACGTCGCCGCATAATTTATTGTTGTCATCGCGATTAATACCTACATCAATGACAACAGCCCCTTCTTTCACGTGCTCTTTCGTAATAAAATTTGCACGTCCAACAGCAGCAATTAAAATATCTGCTTGTCTTGTGAATGAAGGTAAATCTGGTGTTTTAGAGTGTGTATAGGTCACTGTTGCATCTTTTTGTAAAAGTAGTTGTCCCATTGGTTTACCAACGATATGACTACGCCCAACGATTACAGCATGCTTTCCTGCGATTTCAATTCCTGAATACTCAAGAAGCTTCATCACGCCAAACGGTGTACAAGGTAAAAATGTTTCTTGGCCAAGCATCATTTTCCCAACGCTTACAGGTGAGAATCCATCGACATCCTTCTCGACAGCAATCGTTGCAATGACTGTATCCTCATCAATATGTTTTGGGAGAGGTAATTGAACTAAAATACCATGAATATCCTCACGCTGATTTAAAAGCTCAATTTGTGCTAGTAATTCCTCTTGTGTTGTTTCTTCTGGTAATTTAATGAGTTCTGAAAACATACCAATCGCTTCACAAGATTTTTGTTTATTTCTCACATATGTAGCTGATGCCTGGTTGTCTCCAACTAACACAACCGCTAAACCAGGTGTTAACCCTCGCTCTTTTAATCGAGTGACACGCTCTGCTACAGCATTACGAATTTCTTGACCAATCTCTTTACCATTAATAATTGCACTTGACATAAACCTTCGTTACTCCTTCCAATTCAACACATTATTCTTGTTCTGTAAATTTAGAAAGTACACCATTGACGAATTTAGATGAACTATCATCGCCAAATGTTTTACATAACTCGATTGCTTCGTTTAGTACTACTCTTTTTGGGGTTTCTGGCATGTATAACAATTCATATACAGCTAAACGTAAAACCGTTCTTTCAATTTTGGGTAGACGGGCAAGTGACCACTTTTCAAGATGCTGTTCTAAGGTAGCATCGATTTCCTCCAAATGTTCAGCTGTTCCATTCACGATCTTTTCGTAGAAGGCATTGGTAGGTTGACCTTTAATATGGCCCATTGCTTCTTCAACTGTTAGATCCGTATTGTCTAGCTGAAACAAAACTTGCAACGCTTTTTCGCGTGCTTCATGTCGTTTCATGTAAAGCTCTCCTTCTTAAGTGGCATTAAGGTTTATAATAGCATAAAATCACACGAGAATCACGATTTCAAGCAAGTTTTCAATAATCTGAACCTTTTTCAAGGAACTTTTTGTTTAAGCCTACTTCTCATCGAATAGTGGTATTCAAAAATGAATGTTTCCTGTTCGTAATGGTATAATAAAGAAAATGAAAATCTTTAGAGGTGTTCACTATGCAACATGAAGCTACATGCCCTAGCTATAAAAAATTTAAATCAGTTGAAGGTGAAGAACAATGTAAACAAATGAAGGAACGCAAACCTCTCCTATTTTACAGGGAGGATTGCAAGCATAAAATTCGTTTTGATGCCTTTCAAAACGTCTTTAGCTTTTATTAGTGGAGGCCATTTATGAAGGAACATTATTATACGATAGGTGAGGTTGCCAAACTTTCAAACTTATCGGTTCAGACATTACGTTATTATGATCAAATTGATTTATTTAAGCCTGCTTATATCGATACCTTCACCAATTATCGGTATTATAAAGGCAATCAGCTCTTCTATTTAGACATTATAAAGTCCCTTAAATATATCGGCGTAACGCTTGATGATATAAAAAAAGCACTTAGATTAACCTCCGAGGAATTGCTTGATTTTTTAGCTCAGCAGGAGCTACGCATCAATGAAAAAATTTCACGTTTAAACGAAGCAAAAAATACTTTATTGAAAACAAAAAAGCAATTACAAGAGCAAATTGATATCCCAGTCTTCGGTGAGATTTATGTGCAGATTGAGGAAGCAATGCCTGTTCTTCAAGTAACCACTACTGAATTAACACCGACATCGAGCACGAGTACATACTATGCCACTTTAATTAAAATTATCGAAAAGGAAGGCAGTGTCTTAAACAGTCGTTATGGCTGTATTTATCCACTAGAGCCTTATAAAGATGTCAATGACATCATTTATGATGCTATTTTCACTCCCCTATTAACGGAGCGCACATTTTCGCAGCTTTCACCAAACATACAACAAACTATTATTCCTGGCGGTAAATATGTATGCATTGCCTTTATTTACGACCCTGATACTTATTTTTCATACTATGAAAAATTGAGAAATCATGTATTGGCTCAGCAGGAGCTATTTGAGTCGCAAGTGTATGAGCTATATATGCCAGCAACGCTCACTATGGAGCAAGAAAAGAAATTTATAGTAGAATTAAAGATTAGGCAAAAACAAGAGACACAAAATTCCTCCGAAAAAGTAGTGGCGCATTCGTATAACTCTCTACCAGAACTCCCACACTAAGAAAAATTTTAAAAAATAAAAACAAATCTTTTGACCCTATAGTTACTATAGGGTTTATCGTATTACATGGAAATATTCTAGTAGATTGAAAACATGTATCGCGAACAATTAGAAGGAGAAGTTTATGAGCAAGAAGCAAAATATAACCTTAGCTATTTTATTATCTAATCTTTTCATTGCCTTTTTAGGGATTGGTTTAGTCATCCCTGTTTTACCAACCATCATGAATGAGCTACATATTTCAGGCTCTGTTGTTGGTTATATGGTGGCAGCCTTTGCCATTACACAACTAATTGCATCACCAATTGCAGGTAAGCTTGTTGATAATATTGGCCGCAAAGTTATGATTGTTGCAGGTCTTTTTATTTTTGGACTTTCTGAGTTTTTATTTGGGTTTGGTCGTTCTGTTGAAATTCTTTTTGTCTCTCGTATGTTAGGTGGCGTGAGTGCAGCTTTCATTATGCCAGCCGTAACCGCCTATATAGCTGATATTACGACATTGGCACAGCGCCCTAAGGCACTTGGCTATATGAGTGCAGCCATTAGTACAGGTTTTATTATCGGCCCAGGGATCGGTGGATTTTTGGCTGAAATTGGTACACGTGTCCCATTTTATGCAGCTGGAGTACTTGGTCTGTTCGCAGCGATTCTGTCATTCCTGTTTTTAAAAGAGCCAACACGTGCTACAGACAATGAAGAGGCAACACCATCCATGTTAGGTAGTGTCAAGCGTGTGTTTAGTCCACTCTACTTCATACCATTCATTCTTATTTTCGTGTTATCATTTGGCCTCGCTGCATTCGAATCATTGTTTAGCTTATTCGTCGATCACAAATTTGCATTTACACCATCGGATATTGCCATTATTATTACAGGAAGTGGGATTGTAGGTGCACTAGCTCAATTAATACTATTTGATTGGCTGACAAAGAAAATGGGTGAGATTAATGTTATTCGTTACTCACTAATCCTTTCCGCAGTATTAACATTCGCCATGACGATTGTGAGTCATTATTTTGCCATCTTATTCGTTACATTCTTTATTTTCGTAGGCTTCGATTTAATTCGACCTGCTGTTACTTCGTATTTATCGAAAATTGCCGGAAATGAACAAGGATTTGTTGGTGGAATGAACTCTATGTTTACAAGTCTTGGTAATATTTTTGGCCCTATCCTAGGTGGTGTATTGTTCGATATCAATCTGAACTATCCATACTACTTTGCTACAATCGTATTGGTGCTTGGCGTCATACTTGCGTTATTCTGGAGAAAGCCAAAGCATATAGAATTATAAAAATAGCGATACACACATGAAACCTAGAGAAATCCATATAAAAAGGACTGCCCTTTGATGAACAAATCATCATCGGGCAATCCTTTTCTTTTTTATTCATGCACTACTGTTTCTTCTTTTTCAAAGTGAATACCTGTAATATGCACATTTACTTCTGCTGTTTCTAGTGCCGTCATATTAAAAATAGCCTGACGGATTTGCGTTTGAACTTCTTTTGCTACCTTAGGAATGGCATATCCATATTTCACAGAGCAAAATACATCAATCGCAATTTCACCAGTTTCTGTTACACCTGATTTAATGCCTTTATTGTGTACTTTTTTACCGAAACGTTCCACGACACCCGTCGCAATATTTCCACGAGTTGCAGCAATGCCTTCTACTTCATTAACAGCAATCCCAGCCACAACTTCGATCACCTCTGCAGCTACCTCAATTTTTCCAAGCTCTTCTTTACCAGAAGGTGTTGGTTGTACGAAAGATTGTCCTACTTTCTCTGCCATACAAATATCATCCTTTCCTTACACATCACAAACAAGTGCTGTACTTACATTTATTATACTATAAAAAGGAAGGTTTGGCTGTCGAAAGCCGTTTTAATTTAAAACCGACTTTACTGATCCTCTACATCGATTAAATAAATTCCCTTTTCAAATCCCCCCCGAGCTTTCCTCTTGTGTACACGGGTCGCTTCTAGCTCCTCAAAGCTTACACCTAGCACACCGATAGCCGAATGAATAAGCTCCAGTATGTCTGCGAGCTCTTCAACACTATCTTCTTTGTGCTGGGCTTCGTAAAATTCTGTAGCTTCTTCTATCATTTTAGCCTTTATCGCCTTTACCAGCTCACTAGGTTCTAAAATGTGTGCATGATAGGATAAACCCTTCGCTTCAATTACTTCCAAAATTTTATCTCTCACTAGCTTATTGTATACAGGCGTCCATTGTTTAACTCCTTTTCAAGGAATGACTATTTCTTTCTTCTATTATATGGTATTCTTTCTATAATATAGAATTGATTTGAGATAAAGTAGAGGTAGAGTATGTTGCAAAAATGGTTGTTTGGTATCGGTGGGGTTGTCCTCATGTTTATAATGCTTTTTTTATTTTTGGGGAATAGTGCTAGTGAAGATACATTGCTTGCGAAAAATATAATGGAAAAAGCAAATAGTGGTACAACAGTAGTTTCACTAAATAAATTAACGGATTTTGATTGGGAAAAAGCGCAAATTTTTGGACCTTATACAACGAAAGAGGTGATTGAAGAAACACTGGACATTCAATTTAAAGGTAGTATTAGTGGATTAGATGTACGGGAAGATATTTTCCTTCTTGTCTTTGCGAAAGAAGGCCATGCGATAAAGACAGCTGTGCTTTACAGAAACATAGGAGACTATTCAACAAAGAATGGTATGTTAACACCTGATAACGATCTTCTATCTATAAAATAGAACTTTTATATTCTTCACCACACTTCAATTATTAACGATTTAAGCTTCTATAACGGTCAATCTTTCTTCTATGATTGATCTTCCTACCTGCAAGTAAGTCCTCTATCTATTTAAGCTTAGACATAAAAAACCTCCTATCTAATAATAGCTAGGAGGTTTAAACTTGCGAACGCTTACTTCACTTTTTCTGCTACACCCAATACATCGTTCTCTTCAAGGAACTTCGTATTGAATTGTGCTGATTTGAAAACGTCATTGTTCATCAAGGCTTGGTGGAATGGAATTGTTGTATTGATTCCAGGACCAGATACTTCGAATTCACTTAAGGCGCGGTTCATTTTCGCAATCGCTTCTTCACGTGTATCCGCATGAACAATTAGTTTTGCTACCATTGAATCGTAATATGGTGGGATTGTATAGCCCGCATAGACAGCAGAATCAATACGTACACCATAGCCACCTGGTGTTATATACGTATCAACAGTTCCTGCTGAAGGCATGAAGTTTTTATAGGCATTTTCTGCGTTAATACGGCATTCAATCGCCCAACCATTTAATTTTATATCATCTTGTGTGAATGGAAGCTTCTCACCAGATGCAATTTTTAATTGTTGTTGTACAAGATCTACACCAGAAATCATTTCTGTTACTGGGTGCTCAACCTGAATACGAGTGTTCATTTCCATGAAGTAGAACTTGTCCTCTTGATAGTCATAGATAAACTCGATTGTGCCAGCACCTTCATAGTTACATGCTTGTGCCGCTTTTACTGCAGCTGCACCCATTTCAGCACGACGCTCAGAAGATAGGGCTGGAGATGGAGCTTCCTCTACTAACTTCTGCATACGACGTTGAACCGTACAGTCACGTTCGCCTAAATGCACCACGTTACCGTAGCCATCTGCTAAAACTTGGATTTCACAGTGACGGAAGTACTCGATAAATTTCTCTAAATATACGCCAGGGTTACCGAATGCTGCAGCAGCCTCTTTTTGCGTAATTTCAATACCTTTTACAAGATCTTCTTCTGTACGTGCTACACGGATCCCTTTACCACCGCCACCTGCAGTTGCTTTGATGATGACAGGGTAACCAATTTTAGCAGCCCATTCTTTACCTGTTTCGATATCTGGCACAATACCAGTACCTGGAACAAGTGGAACACCTGCTGCTTCCATTGTTGTACGTGCAACGTCCTTGATACCCATAATTTTAATAGAATCAGATGACGGACCGATGAATTTAATGCCAGCGTTTTCACACGCTTCAGCAAAATCAGCGTTTTCTGATACGAAGCCATAACCAGGATGGATGCCGTCAGCACCTGTTTTTTCAGCTACGCTAAGTAGTGCTGGGAAGCTAAGATAAGAATCTTTTGATAGCTTCGGTCCGATGCAATAAGCTTCGTCTGCTAACTTCACATGTAATGCATCAGCATCTGCTTCAGAGTATACAGCAACCGATTGAATGCCTAACTCTTTACAAGCACGAATGATACGCACAGCGATTTCGCCGCGGTTTGCAATTAAAACTTTTTTCATTTGTTTTGCACTCCTTACTCAGCTTTTACAAGGAATAATGGTTGGCCGTACTCTACTAAGTCGCCATCTTTAACTAGAATTTCAACGATTTCCCCTTGCACTTCTGCTTCGATTTCGTTGAATAATTTCATTGCTTCTACGATACATACGATTGTTTCGTCCCCTACTTTGTCACCCACTTTTACGTAAGCAGGAGAATCTGGGTTTGGTGCTTGATAGAAAGTACCGACCATTGGAGATACAATTTTATGTAACGATGGGTCGTTAACTGATGGTGCCGCTGCAGCTGGTGCTGGCGCTTCTTCTTTCGCTGGTGCAGGTGTTACTACTGGAGCTTCTGCTGGTGCAGATTGTTGTACAACAGGGGCTACTACTTCTTTTTTAGGTGCTACAGTTTCTGTAACAACAACGTTATTCTTTTTAAGTTTTACTTTTGCGCCGTCTACTTCATACACAAACTCGTCAATTGAAGAAGAATCCACTAATTTGATAATTTCACGAATTTCTTGAATTTTGAACATTTCTAACTCTCCTTATGAATTAAAATCTACTACAATAACTATTCTATATTTTTTCGTATCAATTTGAAATAGTTAAATGAAAATTAAGTAAATATGAACAAAATAAAAGGCTTTCCTTTACTAAGCGAAAGCCTTTTCATGAAGCTGATATATAACAACCTTTTATGAATTAACTAAAAATTTATTTTTTTCTCTATTTTTTAATAATTATTTGCACTGAACTTTACTTGCACATCATTTGCGCCTTCCATCTCTGTTTTTACCAGATAAATAATTTCGTTTGCTTGTGCTTTTGACAATTCCTCTGCCATCACTGTCACCGACACTTTTTCTCCCTCAGCACGAACAAACGCATCCGAGTAGCCTAATGATTTAACGAGCATCTCCAGCATAGCTTCCGCTGATTCTCGTTTAATCAGCCCATCCATTTCATTAAATGCCTCATTTTTTTCTTCAGCAGAAGCTTCCTGAGAAGCAATCTTTTGTGTTAACTGTTCACGAAGCTGGCTTCTCTCATCACTAACCTGCATACGCATTTCTTCGAATAAGTGACTAGGTGAAGATACTTCTTGTGTTATATCATTTGTTGCTTTCTGATCTGTAACACCTGTGACAGCTGTTTGTTGTAGTGTATCATCTGTAAAAATAGTAAGACCATTGAATTGCTTTGCTGGATCAACCAAATAATACACTGAAATGACTGCTACTAAACTTAATAATGTCATAAACCAAACTGTTCTTCTACGTACGCGCATTTACTTTTCCTCCTTATTTTCCATTGGAACGATAATAATTCGATGAATCGGTAATTGCATCACTTGACTGACAACAGCACGAATTTCATTTTTCACAAAGATATCGGAAGCACCTTCTGACACAACGAGCATTCCTGTTACGTTTTTCGCGCCTTGCTCAGTCCCTCGAAAATATTGGCTGAATAGTTTATTGGCATCCTGATCATCTGTCATCTCTCCATAATAAAAGTAGACTTTAACCTCCCCAACACCTTGCATTGCCTTCAGTGTTTGCTCAAGTTTTTCTTCATTCGTGAGCGGTGAACCATTGTCGCTTGTTGAATTCGTTTGATACATAGGTAAAATGATGAATATTCCCACGGAGGCAGCTATCAAAATTAAAACCATCAATGACGTTGTTTTTTTGCGTGTCTTTTCCACATCACTTGTACATTGCCTCCTTTCATCTTCTCTTTTTCAAGTGTATGTACGCTTGTTTCTTCCTATGAATTGATAAATGGAATCTTTAATAGCAATTGCAAAAATACTAACGTGATGACCAACTTTGTTAGTGAAATTATTTCCTTATCATCCGTTAGAAACACAAAAATCTGACAGACAAAGAGCAATGCCAATAAAAGAATCAATCTATCTACCCCCTGCCATAACTTGTACGAACACAATGAGGAAAAAACAAGAAAACATAAATGAAAAAGCAATTAAAAATGATACAGCACATAAAGTAAATAGCGATTTGCTAACTTGATCTAGTAGTCTACAAATATCATCAAAGGCAATTGGTTCTAAAATAGCAGCGAGCATTTTCAATGAATAGGCACTGACTACAAGCTGCATGGTTGGGATAAAAGACACCGTAATGACAGCGATAAAGGCACTAATACTTGTAAGAGAAGATGTAAATTGCGTCATATGCTGAAAAATCGAAAAGCTATCCACAATAAAGGAACCAACAACTGGAATATTTTCTTCAATGAGCTTTTTCACAGGCTCCGCTACAGCCGCATTGACACTAAATGCTGCTACACCGCTTGCAGTCATCAGTAAGACATAGCAAATAACTGAGGCCGACACGATGCTCATAATTGTAAATCGAATCAATTCAGCTATTCGAGTAAAGGATATTTCCTTGACGATCACACTACATACATCAAAGACGATGGCCAAAAGCACGCCAGGAATAAGCCACTTACTACTGATAATGGTGAGGACTTGTACAAAAAACAGTAAAAAAGGCTGCCAGGAAGCAATCGCTGTAATACTACTGGATAATAAAAAGCTTGATGTAAGAATGGGATAAAATGCTGTAAATAGATGGGCTAGTCCTTGTGCAATTTCATCAATTAATGTAAAGGAGTTGACAACAACAGGACCGATTGTTGCTAAAACGATAAGAAAAAAAAGTATCCTTGTCCCTTTTTCAAACTCTGGTAATAGCATGTTCACAATCAAAATGATGATGACGTAGCTACAAAGCATGAGCGTCATCTTGAGCAAGAGAAAGAATGGGTCGATTAAAAACGATAATATTTGCTCCTGCAATGGCTTCGCTCCTTAGTTTAGCCTTTTTAAAATGGCCGACACCTCCTGTAGAACAGCCAAAAATTCTTTGAACCAATACAGTAAAATTACAATTTTTACTGCAGCAAAAACGATGTTCCCGAGCACTTTATAATTATGTTCTGCCAGAAGCAATGCCACCCACTGCCCGACATAGAACATACTTGCACTGATTAAAATAGCCTTCGCATAAGGTAAAAACGCAAGTGTTTCTAACAGTTGTTTGGCGAAAGGCAATAAAAGTGTCGAGAACAACATGCCAAAAAGCAAAAAAGAAAACATCACACTGATTAGCGCATGGAGTGGCTGTATAACTTCTTTTATCAGCAATAATAAAAGCAGCATGACAACAGCGACGATGACTATTTCCATTTACATTACCCTGAAGAGGTAAGCCACTGGAAGAATGTTAAAATCTCATTAAAGAATAGACGTAAAAATCGAAGTAACTCTGCTGTCATATATAAGTAGGCAATGAAAAAGAGGAAAAATGAAAACTCCTTCTTCCCTGTTTGATCAAAGAAAACATGAAGAAGCGCAACGACTAGTCCCACTCCAGCAACTCTTAATACGTCTTGTAATTCCATTCCTACGCCCCCTCGTGTACAGCAATATATGTCGCTCTACAAAAAAAAAGACCTCTATACAGATGTATAGAGCTCTTCTATGATTAAAAATTATAATAGATTGCGCACAATGTTTTTGACCGTATCTGTTTGCTGTATAAGATGACTATTTTCACCCATCCACATGGATAAATATTCAGCATTACCCTGCTCTGCACTTTCCTTACGAATGGTAGTCGTTAGATAGTTTTGTAGTGGATAGGGTGCTACTGTCGCATCCTCCATACGTTTCGTGAAATCATTCGCTAAACCTCTTGCTGGCTTCCCAGTAAATGCAAGCGTAATCGTCGTTTGTTGTTCTTTCGATGCCAATACAGCATTTTTATAGAGCGGTGAAATTTCGCATTCATCCGCCACTAGTAAAGCCGTCCCAATTTGAACTGCCTGTGCCCCACTTTCAAGTGCCTTTTGAATATCCTCTTTGGTCACAAGGCCACCCGCAGCTATAATCGGAATCGCAACTTTTCCCACTACTTGTTGTAGTAAGTCATGTAATGGAATTAATTGCAGAGGGTCAGTAAAGGAGCCTCGATGACCGCCAGCCTCTCCCCCTTGTAATACAACTGCATCCATCCCTGCTTGTTCCACTAGTATAGCTTCCTCTAATGTCGTTGCAGTACCAATGGTATAGACACCATGATCCTTTAATTGTTTGAGAATAGCTGGAGATGGCAGCCCAAATGTAAATGAACAAATCGCTACCTTTTCTTCAATCACCGCTTGAACCTGTCCTGCAAAAACTTCCTTTGATATTACGCTCTGTACAGGCGATAATCCTAACTCATCATAAAAAGGTTGCAGTGCCATCCGTGCTTGTTGTAAAACCTCGACATCAATTTTGGGTTCCTCTTGCACAAATAAATTGACCGCAAAAGGCTTTGTCGTTAACTTCTTCACTTCTTGAATAAACTGCTTTGTTTGTTCACCATCTAAATAACCTGCACCAATTGAACCTAATAGCCCTGCCTCAGCACAAGCCGCCACAAATTTCGGGGATGTCACGCCTGCCATTGGTGCTTGTATAATTGGATATTGAATATTAAATGTTGTTTGTAGCATACCTTTCACTCCTTACTCTGATTGTAAACAATTCTACCAGTAATGGCCATCTATCTGATGATAGAAACTTGATAGTACCTCAACAAAAATTAAATAGTGCTTCTATCTATTATCACATTAAATAAACGATTTGACAGTATATGTATAAGAAAAAAATAAAAACCTACTCTTTAATCCAAAAGAGTAGGTTGGCTATTATTGAGCATTATGCACGAGAAACGTAAGAACCTTCATCTGTGTTAATGATTAAAACGTCACCTTGGTTAACGAAGAATGGTACTTGTACGATTAGACCTGTTTCAAGAGTAGCAGGTTTTGTACCGCCAGAAGCTGTATCACCTTTGATTCCTGGTTCTGTTTCTGTTACTTCTAATTGAACAGTGTTTGGTAATTCAACACCTAACATTTCACCTTGGTAAGATTGAATATGCACTTCCATGTTTTCTTTTAGGAATTTTAATTCATACTCAATAGCAGATGAAGCTAGTTCAGTTTGCTCATATGATTCCAAGTCCATAAATACATGCTCGTCACCTTGTGCATATAAATATTGCATTTTACGATTATCGATTTGTGCCTTTTCAACTTTTTCACCAGCGCGGAATGTTTTTTCATTCACTGAGCCGTTTCGTAGGTTACGTAATTTAGAACGTACGAATGCAGCACCTTTACCTGGTTTCACGTGTTGGAAATCTAACACGCGGTATAATTGGCCATCAACAATAATTGTTAGACCTGTACGGAAATCGTTTACTGAGATCATTTGTGTTCCTCCAAAGTTTATAAAATAATGAGTTCTTTTGACGAATGTGTGAGTAGTTCATTACCCGTTTCTGTGATTAAAATATCATCCTCGATACGGACACCACCGATTCCAGGTAAGTAAACACCTGGTTCAATCGTCACGGCCATACCTGGCTCTAGCACTGTATCAGAACGCATCGATAAGCCAGGGCCTTCATGTACTTCAAGACCAATACCGTGTCCTAAAGAATGACCAAATGCTTCGCCATATCCTTTTTCTTTTAAGTAGTCACGTGCAATCGCGTCCGCTTGAATGCCTGTTAATCCAGGACCCACTTTTTCAAGTGCTAACAGTTGAGAAGCAAGGACTGTATTGTACATATCTACCAATTTTTCAGATGGTTCTCCCACAGCCACAGTACGTGTAATATCCGAAATATAGCCATTATAAAGCGCACCAAAGTCTAATGTAACAAAGTCGCCTTTTTCAATCACTTTATTCGTTGCAACGCCGTGTGGTAATGCTGAACGAAGACCAGACGCAACAATCGTGTCAAACGAAGACTGAGTTGCTCCTTGTTTACGCATGAAAAATTCTAATTCATTCGAAACTTCAAGCTCGGTTTTACCAGGCTTGATGAAGCCTAAAATATGTGTAAATGCGTGATCTGCAATTTCACACGCAGCCTTAATAATATTAATCTCTTGTTCCGTCTTAATCAAGCGAATTTTTTCAATTAGACCAGAAATCGGCACTAAATCTGCTTGGACCTTCGATTTATACAGTTCATAAGTGCCATAGCTTACAGTATCTTTCTCAAAGCCCAATAATTTGATACCCATATTATTTACTTGAGTAGCTATTTCTTCAATAATTGTGGCTTCATGCTTAACAATACGGAAGTCCTGGATTTGTGCAGCAGCCTGCTCTGTATAACGGAAATCTGTAATAAATACAGCATCATTTTGAGACACAATTGCTACGCCTGCTGTCCCTGTAAAACCTGTCATATAGCGACGGTTGTACCCATTCGTTATTAAAATACCATCGATGCTTTGTTCTTGAAGTGCTTTACGTAGCTTTTGTAATTTCAACATAATCAATTCTCCCTCTCGATAAATGTACGTAGTGCCAGTTCATAGCCTTTCGTACCTAGTCCGCAAATTTGACCAAGGCAGGCCGGAGCAAGATAGGAATGATGTCGGAAAGCCTCACGTTTGTGGATATTGGAAATATGTACTTCGATAACCGGCACAGAAATACCTGCTATCGCATCATGTAACGCGATGCTTGTATGGGTATATGCACCAGGATTAAAGATAATACCATCATATTTTTCGTCCTCTGCTTCATGCACCCAATCTATTAGTACCCCTTCATGATTGGATTGACGAAATTCAACTGTAGCACCTAAAGAAGCCGCAAGATTTTGAACATTTTCGCGAACATCATCCAATGTTTCATGTCCATAAATATGTGGCTCTCGTTTACCAAGTCGATTTAAGTTAGGTCCATTCAAACATAATAACTTCACGCTTCTATTCGCCTCTTTCTATGTACTTGCCATTTATTTTATCATACACCGTGCATTCAGCAACTAATTTCAACTAGTGGTGCCATAAATATCCCCTTAAACGAAGGGGATATTTTGTACCTTTAATTTTGTTTTTGTGCCGTATGTTCCCTCTGATGGAAATTGGCGGTTTCCAGCAAGAAACGTAATAAACAAATGACGATCACCATAAATGGAATCGAGAGTTTTTTAAAAGACGTAAGTTGTAATGGCAAATCTAAAGCAATCCACTCCAATGTGATGGTCACCAAAAGACCTAATAAAAGGGAAGAAAAGACAGCCGGGATGATATATACATAGCGCATAGTCATGTATAAAAATAAGCCGATAATAAATAGTAGAAAAATAAAAAAGGTCCATTGAAATAATTTGGAGCTTTCTTCAAACCAATTCCATTTTTTATAAAACCCTATCGGATGCCATTTAATGAGATGGAAATAATGTAAACCCTTTAAGCACAGCGCTAAAACAAGCGCGTTGACAAGTGCTGTAATCGTCGCTACTTTCACTATATACCTCCTTTATGCATACTAATCATTTCCTAAAATGTACGATTAGTGTAGCCATATAGAAAATTTACTATGCGTAACGGTAGAGGTTTTTCACTAAATTTAGTACAATGGTACAGTTGAAATATATAAAGAGAGTGGTGTTAGCCTTGAGCAATTCACCTGTATACGGGGGACAAGCACAATTAGAGGGTGTGATGTTCGGAGGAAAGGAACATACTGTTACAGCCATTCGACGTAACGATGATTCCATTGATTATTATCATTTCAAAAAAGTACAAAAACCTTTGTTACAAAAGCTTAAAAAAATTCCATTTGTACGAGGCGTTGTCGCGCTAATTGAATCCGCTGGCTTAGGTTCTCGTCACATGCAATTTGCTGGGGATCGTTATGATGTGACACCTGGGGAAGAGGAAGATCATAAAGAAGAAGGCTCTAAACTTCAAATGATACTGGGCGTTGCTGTAGTAGGTATTCTTTCCTTTTTATTTGGAAAATTTGCCTTTACATTAATTCCTGTTTTTATAGCTGATTTTTTCTCAAAATGGATTGAAGGAAAAACGGGACAAATTTTACTGGAAAGCGGTATTAAACTATTATTACTGCTAGCCTATTTATATTTTATCTCGTTAACGCCCCTCATTAAACGAGTTTTTCAGTACCATGGTGCAGAGCATAAGGTGATTAATTGCTATGAGGCTGGCTTAGACATTACCGTAAAAAACGTCCAAGCTCAATCCCGCCTCCACTATCGTTGTGGCAGTAGCTTCATTCTATTCACAGTGTTCGTCGGCATGTTTTTATATTTCTTTGTGCCTACAGATCCACTGTGGCTTCGTATTTTAGATCGTATTCTATTAATTCCTGTTGTTTTGGGTATCTCATTTGAAGTCTTACAAGCAACAAATGCTTGTCGTAATATTCCAGTGCTACGCTTCCTTGGCTACCCAGGCTTATGGCTACAATTACTAACAACTCGTGAACCAAAGGACGATCAAGTAGAAGTAGCGATTGCTTCCTTTAATATGCTACGCCAAGTAGAGCAGCAACCTGAAATTGCTGCGACATTAAATCATGATTAAAAAAGCTTGAGCAATCTAAACTTGATTTTACCCCGAATAGTGGACACTTGAATAAAAGTGACCTATTCGGGGTTTTGCTATATTATATAGATGAAATTCTGTGATAAGGTTGGGCTCTTACTCTTTTAATAATTGTCTAGCAATAATGATACGCTGAATTTGGTTTGTTCCATCATAAATTTGCGTTACTTTGGCATCACGCATCATTCTCTCAAGCGGATACAATTTGGTAAAGCCATACCCTCCCAAAAGCTGTACGGCATCTGTCGTAACTTGCATAGCCATGTCTGTGGCATAGTATTTTGCCATCGATGCATATTTTTCTATCTCACTCGTCTCTTTATCAATGTGCATTGCAGCCTCTTTTACTAAAAGTTCTGCAGTAATTATTTTAGTGCCTAGTTCTGCTAACATACATTGGATTATTGGCTGTTCACTCAATGGTTTGCCAAATTGAATTCGTTCTTTTAAATAATTCAATGCTATTTGAAAAGCTCCTTTAGCTATCCCTACTCCTTGTGCGCCTACCAATGTCCTGCTTCTGTTAAAGGTCTTCATTAATAATTTGAAACCAGACCCTTCTATCCCAAGCATATTTTCTTTCGGCACGCTCACCTTATTCAAAATGACGGTGCCCACACTGGAACCTCTAACCCCAAGTGTTTCTACATGTTCACCAAATTCTAAACCTGGTGCACAAGCTTCTACAACAAAGAAACTTAGACCCTTAGTAGGGTGTGAGCCAGTTCGCGCTAATACTAAATAAACACCCGCTTCTCCAGCATTTGTAATAAAACTTTTTTCTCCAGTCAAAACATAGCTGTCATCATTAAATACCGCCTGAGTCTGAATATTTGACACATCTGAGCCTGCTTGTTTCTCTGTTACACAAAATGCCCCTGGATACTTACCTTCTGCTAATGCGCGTAAATAATTGGATTTTTGATCCTCATTTCCTCCCAATTCTAGTAAACAAGTTGTTAATGCCTGTGTACATAATAAAACAGAAGTTGAGGCACATACATTCGCTACTTCTTCTACAACTTTAGCATTTGTATAAAAGGGTTGTTCCGAACCACCATATTTTTTTGAAATATGTAAACCAAATAAGCCTTGCTCTGCTAATAAACGAAAGTTCTCATGCGGAAAACTCTCCATCTCATCAATTTGTTGTGCACTAGCCTGTATTTTCTCAATCACAGCTCTAGAGATATAATTTTGTCTTTCTGGCATTTGACTATCCCTCCTTTTCTATGTCTAATAATCATAAAAACCTTTACCTGATTTACGTCCTAAATGTCCTGCCTCTACCATTCTTTTTAATAATGGACATGGTCGATATTTAGAATCGCTAAATCCTTCATACAAGCTTTCTAACGCATATAAAGTAGTATCCAGACCACACTGATCAGCTAGGCGTAATGGCCCAATTGGATGATTGGCACCAAGCATTAACCCTCGATCTACCTCCTCTGGTGCAGTACCTTCCATAACAAGAAATGCTGCTTCATTCATCATCGGTAATAGAATACGATTGACAATAAAGCCTGGGTAATCCTGCGCAATCACCGATTCTTTATTAATTACTTTTCCATAGAATTGTACACGATTCAATGTTTCTTCAGATGTTTCAATTGAAGTAACGATTTCTAGCAATCTCATAATCGGTACAGGACTAAAAAAATGTAAACCAATCACTTTCTCAGGTCTTCTCGTGACAGAGCCAATGGCTGCTATAGATAGTGAGGATGTATTACTTGCCAAAATAGCGTTTGGTTGAACAATAGTATCCAACATTTTAAAAACTTCTTGCTTTATTGCTAATTTCTCTGGCACTGCTTCGATGACTAAGTCCACATTTTTCCCAAGCTGTATATCAGATGAGTAGTCAATATTCTCATGAATTCTCTTCTCATCTTCTACTGTATATTTCTCTTTTTTTAGCATGGATTGAATACTCTTTGTGATATAATTTCTTCCTCTGTTCAAATCATCTTCCGTTCGATCCGTTAAAAGTACTTTAAAACCAGATAAAGCAAATACCTGAGCAATCCCACTTCCCATCAAGCCTGCACCAACTACCATTACTTGTCGCTCCATATTTTCAGCTCCTATTCCTTCGTAGTATCCTGCATATTTTTTACAATAATAGCGGCTCCTTGACCACCGCCAATACACAATGTTGCCAGTCCATATGATAAATTTCGTTTTTGTAATTCATGAACCAATGAAACTATAATACGGGAACCTGAGCTACCAACAGGATGCCCTAATGCAACAGCACCGCCATTTACATTCACAATGTCAGGCTTCATTTTTAGCTCTTTCATCACTGCTAATGCTTGTACTGCAAAAGCTTCATTTAACTCGATTAAATCGATTTCATCTAGTGTTAAATTTGCCTTTTCTAAAGCTTTCTGTGTAGCAGGTACGGGGCCAATCCCCATCACACGAGGCTCTACGCCTGCAGATGCTACGGAAATAATTTCTGCGAGTGGTCGCAAATCATATTTCTTTAATGCACGTTCCGAAACGATTAATAAAATAGAAGCTCCATCATTCAAACCAGAAGAATTTCCAGCTGTTACGGTACCTCCTTCTTTCAGAAAGGCAGGTTTTAAATTTTTCAGAGCTTCCACTGTTGTTTCACGTGGATGTTCGTCCTCTTTAAACCATTTAAATGGACCCACTTCAATAGGAACAATTTCATTTTCAAATATACCTTTTTGAATAGCGTTGATAGCTTTATTTTGGCTATTTACTGAAAACTGGTCTTGTTCTTCTCTTGTAATCTTATATTGTTGTGCTAAATTTTCTGCCGTAATGCCCATATGATAACCTTCCATTGCACAGAGCAAGCCATCATATAATAAACTATCCTCTAATTGAATTGAACCCATTTTTTTACCGCTGCGACCACCCAATAAAATATGCGGAACATTACTCATGCTTTCTGTACCGCCTGCTAGTATCATTTCAGCTTCACCAGCCTTTATTTGTTGGTAGGCTAATGACACAGAGCGCATACCAGATGCACATTGTTTATTGATGGTCATTGCAGGTATCGATTTTGGAAGGCCTGCCTTTATCGCAGCTTGTCGAGCAGGATTTCCTTTTGCCCCTGCTTGATATACATTTCCTATAATAATTTCATCAATTTTGTCTAAGGGGATATTTACATTTTCAATGAGCGCCTTTATCGTAACAGCAGCCAAATCAGAGGAATTTAAATGTTTTAAACTGCCACCAAATTTACCCACTGCTGTACGTAAGGCTGTCACAATGTATGCCTTCTCCAAATCCAATCCACTCACTTCCTATTTATTCTTTCATATGCTTTTCCAATCGTTGTCGTAGTTCTTCTTGAATATGCTCTGATTTTCTAGTTTGTTTGTTGAAATTCACATAGGTTGCTGTTCCTTTACTACACAATTGACCATTTTGGTACATTTCTTCCTCAATAATGTAGCTAGAATTTCTAATCTCTTTTATATACGTATGGATAGTTACGTCATGACCAAAATGAATTTCATTGATGTAATCAACATTTAAGTTCACGACAATACACTTCCAATTTTCAAAGGTTAATGTAGGTGTAAATATTTCAAAAATGCCTTTTCGACCTGCCTCAAACCAAATCGGTATAACAGTATTATTTATATGGCCCATCCCATCTGTCTCAGATACTCGCGGTGTAATAACAGTTGTAAACATAAGCACCTTCCCCTTAATCTAAATGATTGCTTTGGATTTCTATTCAACCTTCTATCCCTAATACCCTTTATTCACTACGTAAATAATGTAAATAAAATAATCGCAAGGGCAGTAGCACACATAGTCAGGACAACAGCCATCATAGCAACTGGTAAATAGGCTCGTTTAAAGGTATCATGACAAATATTTTTAATCGTTGTCACAATATACCCATTATGAGGAAGTGATGCCAAACCATCGGAGGCCATGACAGACACACGGTGTAGTGCCCCAGGATCAACCCCCATATTCAAATAAATAGGTGAAAGGATCGGAAGAGCTATCCCTAAGCCGCCTGATGCCGAACCTGTTAACCCTGCGATTAAATTAATACAAATAGCTAGACTCAATAATGGAGGTCCTGGGATTTGTAACACCGTATCTACAATTTGCGTAAATCCTGATGTTAAAGCCGCTACTTTACCAAAGGCAATGACCGCACTTGTATTACATGCAGCTAAAATAGCATCATTGGCACCTCGCTCTAAAACACGCCAAAAATCAGTGATATATTTAAACATTGTGAGACAAGCAACAACGATTGCCCCTAATAAAGCAAAGATAGCAGCAGAGGTTGCAGGAAACATTTGTGAATACGTAACCATCCCAGCAACTACTACGACAATTGGAAGTATTGCTAAGAAGATACTTGGTAATTTTTCTTTTTCTGTTTCATTTAATTCTCCATCACTAGGAATCACCTCAAATCTTTCGCCCTTCTTAACAGAACGACTGATAGCAAAATGCAACCACAAAGAACCTAAGGCAAAATTAAATAATGAAACAATGAGCCCAATCCAAAAGCCAGAATAAGGTGTTGTGCCAAAGAATTCCGTTGGCATGATATTTTGTATTTCAGGTGATCCAGGTAAAAACATCGTAAATGTTACAGAACCAAATACTAAAGCGGCAGGGATAAACCGTCTAGGCAAATCCGCTGTTCTAAACAAAGAAACTGCCAAAGGATACACGGCAAAACCAACTACAAACAATGACACCCCACCATAGGTCATAATGGCACAGGCTAAAACTACAGCCATGACAGCGCCTTTTGGTCCAATTACCTTCATGACCCAAGTTGCAATAGATTCTGCAGCCCCCGTTTCCCCCATCACTTTACCAAAAACTGCACCTAGTAAAAATAGCAAGAAATAGGATGCAAAATATCCTGTGAAACCATTCATATACGTTCCTGTCATAGCTTCAACCACATCTTGACCAGACGTTATGGCTACAAACACACTAGCTATAATGGCACTAACAATAATGTTAATTCCTCGAACTGTCATATAAATAAGAATGGCTAAGCCAAGCATTAACATAAATACGCCCATAAGAAACCTCCCTTTGTTTTATCCTATTTATTTTTTGTTCTATTCTTGGAATTTCTTGTTTTTATTAAAAATAGGCTCTCTTTTTTCTATAAATGCTTCAATTCCCTCAAAGGCATCTGGATGTTGAAAGACATCATAGAATAATTCCGTTTCTCGTTGAATGCCCTCCTCAAGGGTATGGTCAGCACCATACATAAGAGCTTCTTTTACTTTGCTAAGTGAATACATAGATTTAGTAACCAATTGATTTGCCCATTCCAATGCACATTCTAGCCCTTCCCCTGAAGGCGTTACCTTATTTACTAATCCAATTGTGAAAGCAGCTTGAGCACTTACATTGTCCCCAAAAAATATGAGTTCCTTTGTTTTAGACATGCCAATAAGTCTTGGTAATCTTTGTGTCCCTCCTCCTCCTGGGAAAATACCTAAATTAATTTCTGGAAGACCAATTTTAGCGTGTTGTTCAGCAATTCTAAAATCACAACATAACGCCAGCTCACATCCGCCACCTAATGTCAGGCCATTTAAGACAGCAATTGTCGGCTTAGAAAATCCATCAATATACTGATACAATTCATGATTTGCGGTGACATGTCTTTTCATATCTTTATCTCCCAACCACATGGGAAACTCTTTAATATCAGCACCCGCCATAAATGCCTTTTGTCCAGCACTTGTTAAAATAACCACTCGTACATTGTGATTTTTTTCAATTTCCTGAAAAACCTTTAATAAATCTTGTACAACCTTTTTTCCTAGGACATTTAATGGTGGATTATTGATTTGAACAATCGCTATGTTATTTTCTATGTTCACATCTACTAAATGAAGTGTACTAGCCATTAACTTTACTCCCCTTTCGTTGCTGTAACTCTTCTTCTACTAACACTCTACGAAGTAGTTTACCAGTTGCAGTTTGAGGTAATACCTCTCTAAACTCAATACTACGAGGGTATTTATAACTCGCCATTTTTTCTTTACTCCATGCAATAATGTCTTTTTCAGTTATTGTCCCGACATATTCACTTTTCAATACGATAAAGGCCTTTACAGTTTCACCTCTTTTTGCATCTGGAACACCAATTACTGCCGCAGCATTTACCGCAGGGTGTCTTACGAGCATGACCTCTACATCTTCTGGAAATACACTATAACCTGAGCATTTAATCAGCTCTTTTCTACGTCCTTGGAAAAATAGATGGCCACGTTCATCCATAAATCCAATATCACCTGTATGCAACCAACCATTTTGAATCGCTGTTTTTGTCGCCTCTGGTTTATTAAGATATCCTTTAAATACAGCGGGGCTTTTAATTAGAATTTCCCCTAGCTGCCCTAATGCCATGTCTTCATCGGTATTCTCAGGATTAACAATACGAATCTCTGAACCTGGTATTGGTTTGCCATGGCCGCCCACAACAATATCATCGAGTGGCATGAGTGTATCGGCAGTATGTGTTTCACTCGAACCATATGAAATTTCAAATATCTTTGAATTTGTTAATGTTGTCCACGCATGCATAATATCTTCGGTTAACGGGATACCAAAGCTTGTACATTGATTGATTTTTAACGTTGAAAAATCAACTTGTTGAATATTCGGTAAATTCATTACATCGACATTCATTGGTGTCACAGTATATGTGACTGAAATTTTATATGTTTCAATTACTTCTACTAACGCTTCAGCAGTGTAACGCGTTAAAACAACAATAGTACCACCTGTAAATAGAGGTACATTTACACTAAATAATTTCCCAGCGATATGACACATTGGCATTATACTTAAATGGATATCTTCATTTCTAAAACCATAGCATTCAGCTACATTTTTTGTTTTAAAGAAAGCGTTACCAAAAGAAAGCATCGCACCTTTAGGTAACCCAGTTGAACCCGAAGTGTATACAATTAGTGAAATATCATTGGCCATATCAATATCTACAATAGGCACTTGATCGATCACTTGTTGTAAAATGTGATTTAAGTCATGCGTATTTTCAATTGGTTCCTTCTTAAAAATTGGTTCGGGAAAAGAAGGAACTGGATTTTCCGGTAAAAAATCAATGTAATTCGTAACAATAATATGCTCTAAATCAGTTTGATTTTTTATATTTCGAACTACACTGTATAAATGATCGAGCGTAACAATAGCCTTAGCACCTAAATCTTTTATTTCATATTCAAGCTCCCATTCTTTAAACATCGGGCTACATGGACCTTCAATTGCTCCAATCTTTTGTATACCAAGGCTGCAAATAATATATTGTGGGCAATTTTGCATATACAAGGCTACTTTATCGCCTTTTGTAATACCTTGCTTTTGTAAAAATACAGCAAAACGATCAGATAATTCATCTAGTTCTTTATATGAAATTCGCTTTCCATAATAAATAATGGCATCTTGGTGCGGTTGAATCTTCGCATGTTGACGTAAGCTTTCATATAAAGGCTGCTCTTTATATTGTTTCATAATATAAAACTCCTCCTTATGACTACGTATTCATTTTATCTCTTCTCTGTACAACTATTAATATATGTTTCGATTTAGAAGAAAGTCAATAGTTTTTTGAAAATTAAATATTTTCTATTTTTTAATTTCATTAATCATCATTCTAATTTCTATGTCATACTCCTCTTATATTTTTTAGTAATCCCCAATAATAAGGCGACTGTTGTATATTTATTCTAATTGGACTATATTAAAATTTAGAAGAAGGAGGAATTATTATGGTGTCATCTAAAGATGTAGCAAAGAAGGCAGGCGTATCACAAACAACTGTTTCACGTGTACTCAATACACCCGAACTAGTTAAAAAGCCTACAGTAGATAAAGTGATGCGTGCTATTGAGGAATTAAATTATATCCCAAATGCTAATGCCCGCTCTCTTGTGCAAAATAAAACGAGAACCATTGCCCTTTTATCTGGCCCTATCCATAACCCATTTTTTGTTGACACAACAACAGCTATCGTGAATTATGCAAATGAAATGGGCTATCGCGTACATGTCCAATATGTGAGTGATGACCGATTACAAGAAGCCTATACATCTATTTTTGAAAACAAGGTAGATGGAGTTATTCTCTCATGTATTTTTCTAGACGATCCAATATTTTTTAAACTAAAGCAACTCAATATACCTTTTATTACGTATAATCGTAAACATAAAAATAATGAATTTTTTGTTGAAATTGACAATTTTTACGCTGGGTATCTATCTGCGCAACATCTCCTTGAACTTGGTCATACAGCTATCTCTTGGATCGGTGGTCCTCAAAATCGTAGTACCTTCAAGGAGCGGTATGCAGGTTTTGTAAAAGCACTTGAGGACTATAACATCGCTAGAAATGATGATTTTATTTTTACAACAGATACATCTAAACAATCTATTCAAGATATTTTTCAGCATATAACTTCCCTAGATAAGCAACCAACCGGTATCTGCGCAGCAACAGATTCCATTGCCCTTCATTTATTGGATTGTTTCATCAATAAGAATCTAAAAGTGCCAGAAGATATAAGTATTATAGGTATTGATAATGTCGATTTAAGCAAGCATGGTTTAATTCAATTAACAACAGTAGGCAGTATACTAGAAGAAAATTTAGGTTTTTTAGCTATTAAAGAATTGTTTGAAATGATTGAAAATAAAAAAAATAGTTGTGTTCGTATTACTAAATCTGTTAAAGTGTTCAATAGGCGCACAACTAGTGTTCCAAAACAAACTATTTGATAGTTTGTTTCTTTTTATTTTAAAATGAATACGTAAACATTTTTTTATTTTTCTCTCTGTCTATCTCTTACACAACACCCTTTTTACTCAAAATGAATACGTAAACATAATTCTAGGAGGTTAATGGAATGCAAAAACATATATATGTAAACGGACAATGGGAAGCCACTGCTAGCTATACCACTCTAAATGCTCCCTACTCTAAAAAAGAAATTGCTGAAATTCCTCAAGCTACAGAAGAGGATGTTTTAAGAGCCATTGATGCTGCTTACGACACTAAAAAAACAGTGGCTAATATGACGGCTTTCGAACGATCACAAGTCTTGGAACAATTGATCACGCTCCTTTTACAACATAAAGAAAAAGCAGCAAAAATCATCTCATTAGAAGCAGGTAAGCCAATAAAATATGCCTTACTTGAAGTAGAACGGACAATTGAAACATATAAATTTGCTGCTGAGGAAGCCAAACGCTTAGTTGGTGAAATGATTCCAATGGATGCTGCAGAAAATGGGAAAAATCGCTTTGGTTATACTCTGGAACAATCTATCGGTGTTGTGGCTGCTATTACACCATTCAATTTTCCACAAAATTTGATTGCACATAAGGTAGGACCTGCAATTGCTGCTGGAAATACCATTATTCTTAAACCCGCATCGCAAACTCCTTTATCTGCCTTATTTTTAGCTGAATTAATGGATCAAACCTCTTTGCCAAAAGGTGCTTTCAATGTTATTACGGGGAGCGGTAAGCTCGTAGGCGATGTACTAATACAAAGTGACAAAGTCAATATGATTACCTTTACGGGTAGCCCAGCTGTAGGAATTGATATTCGTAATCGAGCTGGTTTGAAAAAAGTAGCATTGGAGCTTGGTTCTAATGCAGGCTTAATTATTGATAAAAAAGTAAATTTAGATGATATTGTTGCTAAATGTGTAGTAGGTGCCTTCTCTAACCAAGGGCAGGTTTGTATTTCTCTTCAGCGTGTTTATGTAATGGATTCACTTTATGATGAATTTCTTGCTAAATTCATCGCGCAAACTGAAACACTTGTACTAGGTGATCCATTAGAAATGACAACAGATATTTCTTCATTAATTCATGCCAATGAAGAAATTCGAGCACTTGATTGGATTAATGAGGCATTAGCAAATGGAGCAAATTTAGCAACAGGAGGCAAACTTCATAACCATATGCTGATGCCTACTATTTTAACGAATGTAGCTGATCATCTCAAGGTATCCTGTCAAGAGGTGTTTGCACCTATTGTGATTGTTAATCGAATAACGAGCATTCAAGAGGGCATAGAAGCAATCAATAATTCGAAATATGGATTACAGGCTGGGATTTTCACAAATGATATTCAGACTGCTTTTATGGCTTCTAAAGCATTGGAGGTTGGTGGTGTCATGATTAACGATATTCCTACTTATCGTGTTGATCAAATGCCCTATGGTGGTGTGAAAGAAAGTGGTACAGGTAAAGAAGGCGTTAAATATGCTATCCAAGAAATGACAGAAAAAAAGCTGATTGTTTGGAATCAATCATAAGGAGGATCTTGCGATGTCAAAAATTACTTTCACACCTATTAGCTATACAGGCTGGAATTCATTATCTTATTTACTAGAGGAAGTCACACGCTTACAAGCAAAAAAAATATTAGTTGTAACAGATCCTACTTTAATAGAAATTGGCTTAACTACGAAAGCTATTCAGCCATTAGTGGAAGCAAATTATGACGTTGAACTATATTCGGAAGTGTCAGCTGAACCTTCCCTAGCTTTGGCTGAAAAATTAGTAGCCTTCACCCGACAACACGAATTTGATATGATTATTGGTATTGGTGGAGGCAGTGCGCTCGATTTATCCAAAATAGCTGGCGTACTCGCTTTTCATGAAGGGCTTGTTGAAGATTATTTAAACCTAACAGGCACAAAAAAAATTAATAACAAAGGCATCCCTACTATTTTAATTCCTACAACTTCTGGTACAGGATCCGAGGTAACGAATATAGCTGTGCTAGCATTAGAAAAAACAAAAGATGTAGTAACGCACGACTATTTACTAGCTGATGTTGCGATCATAGATCCATCACTAACTATTTCACTTCCACCTAAAATTACTGCTGCCACAGGAATTGACGCACTTACACACGCGATAGAGGCCTATATTTCAAAAAATGCAAGTCCTGTTTCGGATGCATTGGCTATACAGGCTATTCGGTTAATTAGTCAATCGATTCGTATTGCAGTTGCAGATGGTAGCAATCAAGAAGCACGTACAAAAATGAGTTATGGTAGTTATCTTGCGGGACTAGCATTCTTTAATGCAGGGGTTGCAGGAGTCCATGCACTAGCTTATCCGATTGGTGGACAATTTCATGTCGCTCACGGAGAGTCTAATGCCGTTTTACTTCCTTATGTAATGGGCTATATTCGACAAAGCTGTGAAAAACGAATGAAAGATATTTATGAAATGATGGGTTTTAATACAGCTTATTTATCACAAGAAGAAGCCTCTTATTGTTGTGTCAACGAATTACAAAAAATTGTAAAAGATGTGAATATCCCATCTACTTTACAAGGCTTCAATATTCCAAAACAAGCTTTAACTAGTTTAACTAAAGCCGCTTTAGATCAAAAACGAATTTTAGCACGCAGCCCTATGACTTTAATGGAAGAAGACATTTATACTATCTATCACTCTGCCTACAATGGCATAATTACAGAAAATAAAAAGTCATTTTTGTAAGATGTTACTTTGTCAGCAATCTGCAGGGCAGTCCAACTAGTGGGGCTGCCCTTTTTTCATTTTGAACTACCTTGCATTTTCTGCTTAAACATAAAGATGGCGAGAATTGTCATAATTATTGAATAACCAATGACAACAATAAGTGAATAAAACACATCAGCATACTCTGCATGTAAGATAGCCCTAGCTGCATTGACTGTGTGCATGAAAGGTAAACACTGTGCAATCGCTTGAAATGTTCCACCAATCATATCTAATTCGAACCATGTTCCACTTAACCAAGTTGTGACATTAACAAAGATGGCAAATATCCCTCCTACCTGCTTATCTGTAAATAATGTCCCAAATAATAATCCAAAACTAATATAGAGTGGCGAGATGATTAGAAGTACAAGGATCATAAAGAGGATAGACTTATTAAATGGCAACCCTAATAACATGGCGGTAGCTAAACAAACAAAAATTTGTAGCAGAGCTATTGGTAGTAAAGGTATCATATACCCTAAAATGTAATCAGCGGCAGACAAAGGAGAAACAAAGAGCCTGGTGAACAAAGTACAATGCAAATAGAAACGATAATGTTAGAGTAATTGCTTCCGTTGCAGGTTTTAGTATGAATGAACAATTAAGAGCTACTGGTGATTGGTATTTTTATACAAAGCCATATTAAGGAGGTTTTTAGGTTTGCAAAAGTCTAGCATATTTAATAGAATTGCGTTAGCAGTGCTGTCTATTATGGTTATCGGTGTTCTTTATTCCTTCATTTGGCATAAAGAGAGTTTTGATAGACCAATTTGGATACAAGTTGTTATGACTTTTTGCTTTTTGATGTTGAGTTTAAATAATTTTAGATTAAAGAAATATGCTATGGGTTGGATTTTTGCTGGAGTAGTAGTAGCTTTTGTAATAAGTATATTTTGGGATACTACAGCTATTTAATCAATTATCACTCATCTCAATTAATTCCGATCAGCGAACGATTTCTTGTTATATTTCATGCCAAAACCCATAATTCAGATAAAGGGTAAAACGACAGTTTAAAAGGAATAGCATTACAAAGACAAAGGCTCACCTGTGAATTGATATGCTCCCCATTAGGTAGACAGATTAAAAAATAAAATCTGTTTATCAAATGGGGCGTTTTTTTCATGCCTAAAAAATCCAACTGATGTAAAAAATCTATACTAGTCATAGTGAATTAAATGCTTCGGGTAAAGGATTCCTCACGATGAAAACATCCTAAATGTTTAACCAGGGCTATGCGCACCCACTCCAGAGCCACGACCTTCTTTAATCCATTTTTCAACCTGCATCTTCTGGTTTTTTGACATAAAAACACCCCTTTAGATTACTATGATCCAAAGGGGAAAGGCGTTGCGATTTTTTTAAAAACTACATAATTTTATTTGAAATGGTACATCTTTTTTCAAATGGTACGACTTTATTTCAAATCTACAACCACTTGATTTTAAATTTATTTTATAGACCGCATTTCAACTGTGCGCCACAGTTTGTACATGTATTACAGCCGCCCATTTCTTCGACTGTGCCTTTACGGCATACTGGGCATGTATTCCCAACGTCTGAGCCAATAACAGTTGTTGACTCTAACGCTTGAATCGTATCTACTAATACGACTGGACGTTTTGTATGTTCTTCAACCAATTCCTCTTCAAATGAAAGTTGATCCATATCATTTTCTTCTGCTTTTAGTGTAAGTACTTGTGAATCACGGCTACCGTCAACATAAACCGTACCACCCTTAGCGCCACCTTTATATAGTCGCTCGTACACTTTTTCAACTTGCTGTACTGTATACCCTTTTGGTGCGTTTACAGTTTTAGAAATAGATGAATCGATCCATTTTTGAATAATACATTGCACATCCGCATGCGCTTCTGGTTTTAGCTCCATTGCTGTAACGAACCATTCTGGAAGCTCTTGCTCATTTACTTCTGGATGACGGTTCAAATATTCTTGGACAATTTCAGCTTTTACTTCAATGAATTTACCTAGACGACCAGAACGATAGTACGTGAAGGAGAAGTATGGCTCAAGACCTGTTGCTACCCCTACCATTGTTCCTGTGGACCCTGTTGGTGCAACCGTTAATAAATGTGAGTTACGGATACCAGTCGCTAAAATTTGCTCTTTGATATGAGCAGGCATTTTTTGCATAAAGCCTGTCTCTGTAAAGGCTTTACGTAAACGAGCTGTTTCTTCGTCTGTAGCACCTACTAAGAATGGGAAGCTACCACGCTCTTTCGCAAGCTCTGTAGACGCCTCATACGCAGTTTCAGCGATTGTTTTAAAGATTTCATCAACTAACGCATTACCTTCATCTGAACCATATTCTTTTTCACAGTAAATCAGCAAATCAGCTAAGCCCATAACGCCTAAACCAACACGACGCTCACCAAGAGCTTGTACACGGTTTTCTTCTAAGAAGTACGGTGTCGCATCAATCACGTTATCCTGCATACGAACACCAACACGAACTGTTTCACGTAGTGCTTCGTAATCAACAGATTGATTTTCTTTATTCGCAAACTGTGCTAAATTCACAGCAGCTAAGTTACACACAGAATATGGTGCAAGTGGTTGTTCCAATAATTGTTATCCTAAAGGCTTTTTATCCTTTAGTTCTTACAGTTCAATTCCTGCAAGTTCAGCATACATTTTCATTACACACTTTTTTCATAAACCTTAATAATTCTTTTCTTCCTCTATCTTCACCAAAGACTGCTTTTGAAATTACTCTAAAATCTTTAACACCAAAATCTTGATAAATATGCTCAATTAATGGATTAAGCGTTGATTTTATTTTATTCAAGGGTGTTACCGTTATTATTTCAGTATGATCGATTGCCCATTGTATGACAGTTTGTTTGATTTCTTGATGTATACTTGCTCGATTTTCAACATAAACTTGTGTGGCGATTTTTATATTTGAATTTCCAGCGCACACTTGAGTACAAAACAATTTGGATGAAGTAACAATTACTTCAAATTCACGCCCACAACTTTTGCAAATTCTTTGCTCTCTGGGCTTCTTCTGCTTACCTTTTTGTACCAAGCCAGATTTTCTTAAACCTTCAATCATTCTAGCTTTTGCTGGACTATTGGATTCCCACAACTTCTTAGTGTGCTGACCGATTTTTCTTTTTGTTTGGTCAGTATGTTTTTGATTGAAATGTCCGTTGTATTTACCAAATACAGCTTTGTTTATTGTTGTATTATTCGACTCTATCCATTCTGTAATCGTTGATGTGAGTGAAAATGGAACAAATTTATACATATCGAGCAACTCTTCATAGGAAATCAATTCGCAATCAATACCATAAGTTGTTTTAATAACATTTAGGTCCTTTAGAGCTTTCTCTTTCGCCTCGTAATCGCGAGACTTAATCTCTACAATCTTTACAAGATTGCCGGCATCGTTATAAAAGAAAAAATCAGGTTTATAAAATTTGTATCCTATATTAAATACTCTATCCTCATAGCCCCAAGAAATGGAATGATAATCTAGAAATTTGGCGTATGCATACTCATATGAACTTCTTAAATAATATGATTTATAAAAGCCTGCATAACCTCTATTCATTTCTATCACAGCCTTTCTTACACTAGGCAATTTTGGATTTTAATGAATGTGTAATGTTGCGGTCTCGTGCCCGGATTATAGTCTACTAAGTAGGATCACCGGGTATGCGTTGCCCCTGACTAAAGCTTTACCATTAGCCTTCGGTTCGGATTAGCATCTCAGCCTTCCCGCTTTATCCCGCAATTTTTAACGTGAGGCGAAGTCCACCACACGGGTTCGTCGCTACAACACTTTGACCATATGCCTTTGCATTTGTCATGTCGTTGGCGTTGTCGATAAAGAAAATACCTGGCTCTGCCGAGTATGTTGCACATACATTAATTAAATTCCATAACTCTTTTGCTTTAATTGTACGGTATGTGCGGACTTTATAGCCCATTTTCTCCCATTCACGAACATCACCAACTTCATGCCATTTCGTGTTGTAAACGCTCATTTCTTCCTTTGTATATTCTTCAACGGCTGGGAAACGAAGCTCAAAGTCAGCGTCTTTTTCAACTGCTTCCATAAATTCTTTTGTTAATGTCACAGAAATGTTGGCACCTGTTAAAAACTCTGGGTTATGAACAGTGTACGTGCCACCATCACGTAATTTATTTTCAGCCTCACGAATGATCGCTGTATCAAATCCACCTAAGCCTTCAATGTTTTTATAATTCACGATGCCTTGATACATCGCTTCCTCTTGCATAGAAAGTGGCTTGAAGTTTAATTTTTCTTTGGCTAGACGGATGATTGTTTCATCCGTTGTATTTTCAATCAGGTAACGCAGAATACGTGGATTTTGCATTTTGGAAATAATAAACTCCACAATATCTGGATGCCAATCTGCTAGCATAATCATTTGTGCCGATTTCTTACGCGGGTTCGCTACACCCACTCTCTATGTCACCATAGAAGTTGAGACCATATCTTACATCTTATTAGATGCCCTCGCACTTCGGAGTGGCTTCACTCCTACTCTACTCACTTCCGCTAACTTAGCGTGTTTTCGATGGTCGTTGAACCTTCCCCTTTAAAAGGAGCTTGGCTGCTGATTGTCTTTATCCCACTACTATTTTCAAGCATTCACGTTTACCGTTTCCGATTACGTTGTAGCTAGCAGTGCATTTATAATGCGTTTTTTAACATTTTCAAAATCATTTTTTATCTCATCTTCCCAAAAACGGAGTAAAGTGTATCCATTAGCTGCTGCAATTTGATTTTTTTCGATATCCCTAGCTTTTATTCTCTTTTGTACTTCATAAAAAGAGGAATAAAATTTTGGATTCCCGTGCCAAAAATCACCATCACATTCAATTAGAATATTTGTCCCAACTAGTAAGAAATCAAACTGCGCACCTTCAAATATAAAGGAATATTTGTTGGTGATTGATTGTTCAACTAAGAAATTCTCTAAAGCTTTTTCAATACTAGTTTTTCTAAACGTTTCCCTCTCTATTTGCTTTAATGCAGCTTGTCGAATCTTTTCAATGGTTTCTCTACTATAAACTCCTGTTTTACCACTATTCCATGAAGGCGTTCCATTTATTTTTCTAGTTTTAGCTGTTTTTGAAATGATATTTTTAAAATGAACCTTTTTTTGTTCATTTGGCATGTCATTATGCCACTTACCTGTATTTTGTGATCGAAGTCTACTTGCACACTCTTTACTACAAGTTTTAGTCTGCCGATTTTTTTCATCGAATAGTTTTCCACAAATTACACAAGTTAATGGCTCACCTTTTCCTCGACAGCTTCTACTACAAAATTGATTTGGAATACCTCGCCTCAGTTTAACCTTTTTATTACATAAAATATATTGGCAGATCACCATTTCTATTGGGTAAAAATAAGATATTAAATAATTATCTAATGTTAAATTATGCTCATTTTTCAAATGAGACGTAAACCATCCTTGTTTATTATGATTTATTGTAAAACCACATATTATACAAGTTTGTGGTTGCATCGCATCATAAACATCCATATTTCCCACCTCGATTAAAGTGACAATATTTCCGTTAAAGAGTTCCCAGCAATTCACGAGGTTTGTTTACGCAGAAGCACCTAGATTATGCTTACCTCTGCGGCTACCACCTTGTTCGACAAGATGAGTCAGCTTCGCAATATCATCTAACCATGAGACAGAACCAGATGATTTACCGTTTACACCACGAGCTAATGTGTTGCGTGGACGTAATGTTGAACCATTTGTTCCTACACCACCACCACGGCTCATAATTTCCATTACTTGCTTACGATGATCACTGATCCCTTCACGAGAGTCAGCGACAAATGGCATCACGTAACAGTTGAAGAAAGTTACATCTGTTTCAGAACCAGCTCCATAAATCACTCGCCCAGCAGGGATGAATTTTAAAGAGACTAATTGGTTATAAAATTTCTCAAACCACTCCTGGCGTTTTTCTGGTGTTTTTTCAACAGCAGCAAGGCCTGTTGCATTTCGTTTTGCAATTTGTTCATAAAATATCTCAAGAGGCTTTTCTAACACGTCAATTGAACGCGTAATCACTCCCGTTTCTTGCTCTTGCGGATCGTCTAATGCGCTACGATAATCCTCTTCAATTAAAATCTCTGCTGTTTTTGTGGACAGATCCAATTTTTGAATTGTCCCTAAACCACGTGCAGGAAATTTCGGATCAGCTTTTACCGTTAATACAACAAAGTCGCCGGCTTTCAATGTTTTCTTTTCTGTGTCTTTAAACGAATAGCGATCGATCATGACAAGTCTCGATACACCTTTGTGTGTAATATGCATATCAGATGTTACGGGGTGTACCTGCGGGAATTGTTCAATATCTTTGTTTAACTGTTCAAATTGATTGTTTACTTCGGGTTGATGATTTGTGAGTACCATCGTTTTGCCTCCCTTGTTTTCTTCATTACAAAATAAATACACAATATCTTGTGTTGTTAAACACTACATATTGTGTATATGTCTTTAAAAAAGATACTATATATAGATTTTTAATTCAACTCTTGCTTTTTTTAATAGATTCAGAACTACTTGTTATGACTAGGATTGAACGTTAAAAAATATTTTTTCATACCATTTTTTACTTTTTAAAGTTCCACTCATCTGAAGCATATTTTTTTTCTTCTAAAGCGCGGACATATTCTAATTGCTCCTCAGAAAGTGTAAATGGTTTTAGTTCAATTTGCAACGATTTTGCAAAGCCATCTCTAAAAGCTGTCACACATTGCTCAACTGTCACTGGCTCTTTTACAAGACTATTGATGGCAACAGCCTTTTCCGGTAGCTTTCTACGCATACGATTCTTCGCTTCTTCACTGGAGAAATTAAATACGGATAATAATTTCTCTTGATCCAAATCTAATAAAATAGCGCCATGCTGTAAAATGACACCTTTTTGACGTGTTTGGGCGCTTCCCGCTATTTTTTTTCCTTCTACGACAAGTTCATACCAACTTGGCGCATCAAAGCAAACAGCACTTTTCGGACTCTTCAGGTCAGCTCTTTTCTCCTCTGTATCAGGTACACTAAAATAGGCATCCATACCTAAGTTGTGGAAGCCTTGCAGGATTCCCTCACTTAACACACGATATGCCTCTGTCACAGACTCTGGCATATTTGGATAGCTTTCCGTCACAATGACACTATAAGTTAGCTCATGTTCATGTAGGACAGCTCGTCCACCAGTCGGACGTCGCACAAACCCTAAGCCTTGTTCACGCACAGCATCTAAATTAATATCTCTTTTGGCTTGTTGAAAATAACCTATGGACAATGTCGCAGGCTCCCACTCATAGAAACGAATTACTGGTGGAATTAACCCCTCACTATGCCAATCAAGTAATGCTTCATCTAGTGCCATATTAAAAGAAGGACTACATTTCCCTGAATTTAAAAAATACCAAGTTGTCATATGTTCATCTCCTACAAATATAAAATGATCCATCAGGCCCCACCTGTGGTTCAACTTTAACGAATATTATGCTATTGTTCAAGTTGCGAACGATTGCTTTTGTAACGAAAAAGACGATTTCGCCACAACCTAGTTAATTTTATCAAACTCATTGGACTATCGCTAGCGCATCTTTTATAATAATAGAGAAGATAGAAAGGGGTAAGAAAATCTTGGACATACTTATCACAATCGGTGTCGTTTTAGTAGTCACAATTGCATATATCGGAATTAATGCACTACGACTCAAAAAAGCCGTAACCAACCTAACACAAGAGCAATTCATAGAAGGCTATCGTAAAGCCCAGCTGATCGATGTTCGTGAGCAAAAAGAATTTGATGCTGGTCATATTCTTGGTGCACGAAATGTTCCTTCGACAACATTACGTCAACGTTATAAAGAAATCCGCCCAGATTTACCAGTATATCTATACTGTCAAAATACAGGCCGTAGCTCACGTGCTGCACTATTTCTTAAAAAACGTGGGTACAACCAAATTTACCAACTACAAGGTGGCTTCAAAACTTGGACAGGTAAAATAAAAGCAAAAAAATATTAATTCTCTCACGAAAAAAAGTCGTCTCAAAGAACTATGAGACGGCTTCTTTTTTAAAAAATTCAGAGTTTCTACTATATTATATCTATTTCAGCTGAGCACGTTTATCTTCTTTTGGAGCAGGTTCCTTATAAAATGAGCGCTTCGACAGCTATGTTGAGCAATCCTCCAATAAAAAAGAGCACTTTACACTAATTCCCCATAACCTTACGCATTATCACCCTATTTGCTTCCATAAAATTAGCCAATTCACCTCATATTTTAAAAACCCCTTCATGCAACACTTTGTATGACCAAAAATACTATTTTTCGTTAGGGATAGACCCGTTACGAACCCTATTCTTCTATTTTTCTGAAAATAGTTAAAATTTATTGTTGAATAATTTTTTAAGCACTGTTAGGATGTATAATATCTTACAATAATAATTGACTATCAAGTTAATAAGCTATGAATGCTATGGATCAAACTATAGCAGGAGCAGTTCTGGAGAGAGCGCACATTGCGTCGCCGAAGGGTTCACTATCTCAGGCAAAAGGACAGAGGAGTAATACAGCTTTTATAAGCGATGCTACACTATTTCATGTAGACATCTGCGAATAAATGGTATTTGTTATTCTGACGTTTTTCCGAGACTAGTGTCACAACTAGTCTCTTTTTATTTTTCCAGTCATAGTTTTTTATGCATCTTTGAGGGGGATAAACGTGGAACAGCAACAATTAAAACGAGATTTAAAAAATCGCCATGTGCAGCTTATTGCCATTGGTGGAACAATTGGGACTGGATTATTTTTAGGCTCTGGGAAAGCCATTGCCTTAGCAGGGCCTTCGATCATTCTAGCCTACTTAATTGTAGGGACCGCGCTATTTTTTGTGATGCGCGCTTTGGGTGAATTGTTACTATCCAATGCAGGCTACACCTCATTTACGGATTTTGCATCCGAATACATAGGGCCTTGGGCGGGTTATGTAACAGGATGGACCTATTGGTTCTGTTGGATTATGACAGCGATGGCGGACATTATTGCGGTGGGGGTTTATGCACAATATTGGTTTGATATCCCCCAATGGGTGCCAGCCATTGGTTGCCTCGTCTTGTTACTACTACTAAATCTATTAACCGTTAAACTTTTTGGTGAGTTAGAATTTTGGTTCGCTATTATTAAAGTTATTACGATTGTAGCACTTATTATTATTGGTCTTATTATGTTAGTAACTGGCTTTCAAACTAGCTCAGGGACAGTATCGCTTGAAAATCTGTGGGCACATGGGGGCATGTTCCCAAATGGTATATACGGCTTTTTAATGGCGTTCCAAATGGTTGTCTTTGCATTTGTTGGTGTGGAATTAGTGGGGGTTTCAGCAGCTGAAACAGCAGATCCTCAAAAAAATATTCCTTCTGCCATAAATAAAATTCCATTTCGCATTTTGCTTTTCTATGTAGGGGCATTATTTGTCATTTTATGTATTAACCCATGGTATGAAATGTCTGCGTCAAGCAGTCCCTTTGTCCAAGTGTTTACATTAGCAGGTATCCCGATTGCTGCTGGTATTATAAATTTTGTTGTGCTTACTTCAGCGGCTTCAGCAGGTAACAGTGGGTTATTCTCCACAAGTCGGATGCTCTATAATCTTGGTAACAATAAACAGGCATCTCCAGCATTCGCAAAGCTCAACAAAAACAGTGTGCCAAGTAATGCACTCGTTATTTCTGCTATTGTTGTATCAGTTGGTGCGCTGCTAAGTAAGTTGATGCCAGAGAACGCCTTTAGTATTGTGACGACAATCAGTGCGATTTGTTTTATATGGGTGTGGAGCATTATCATCATTTCCCACATTATCTACAAACGAAAAAACCGTGCCTTACATGAAGCTTCAATCTTCAAAGCACCGCTGACACCTTTTATCAACTATGTCATACTTGTATTTTTCGCCTTTTTATTAATTGTGATGTTTATTTCTGAGGCTACGCGAACAGCACTACTATTAACGCCGATTTGGTTTATCGCTTTATTTATTATTTATAAAATGAAAAAAAGATGACTTCAGACTAAGCGCTGAAATCATCTTTACTCATTAAAAAATAGTCATATCCCATTCTGTTGCTAGCTGTTTTAGCAACTTTACACCTGCCACACTGTTTCCTATTGGATCAATCGCTGGTCCGTAAATTCCAATGCCACAGCCAGTAGGAAACGGCGAGTGTAGGCCTGCATGTCCTGGAACAGCCGCAAGAATCGCGCCTGATACACCACTTTTGGCAGGGAGGCCGATGAATGCTGCAAATTTCCCAGAGGCATTATACATACCGCATGTCACCATCAAAGCCTTCGCTAATTTCGCCACTTGCTTAGGGAATAGCTGTTTCTTTAACAATGGGTGATAGCCATCATTGGCAATAACTAAGCCAATCATAGCTAAATCCGATACATTAACCTCAATTGCGCATTGCTTCAAATAAACCTCAAGTGCCGCTTCTACTGGACAATCTAGAAACCCAGAATCCATTAAGTAGTAGGCCAATGCTCGATTACGGTTAGCTGTATGCCACTCTGACTCGAATACTTCTTCATTGATACTTAATTGCTTGCCGATGATTTGTTCTAAAAATTGTAGAATCTTTGTGACCTTCTCTTGTGGAGAATGACCAGCCAACATGGAGGATACCGTAATAGCCCCTGCATTAATCATCGGGTTAAAGGGTTTTCCTGGCTGATGGCTTTCTAAGCGAATAATTGAGTTAAAGGTATCTCCTGTTGGTTCAACATCTACTCTTTCTAAAACATATGGTAAGCCTCGATCCATACAGGCTAAAATAAAGGTAATGACCTTGGAAACGCTTTGCAGGGTAAATAGTTCTGCAGTATCTCCCGCTTTGATTTCGTGGCCCTCAGTCCCAATAATCGCCACAGCTAATTGGTTGGGATCTTTTTGGGCTAAAGCTGGGATATAACTAGCGCATTCCCCTTCTTTGGCAGCAGCACGATACTGTGTTACCCACTGTGCTAAAAGTTGATGCTGGTGATTGGGTTGTGTTGACATGTCGCGTTCTCCTTTCAAAATGAGGCAAAAACAGAGCCTTCATAGTTCTCCTATGAAGACTCTATCCTGTTAGCGCTTAGGTGGCTGTGTACCCTCTGGAATTAAAGATTGATATGTTTCTCCATCAAGACGTTCTTGCCATTCCTTTTTCGCTTCTTCAATGTATAGAGGATTATCCAGCAACGCTAAAGCTGTACAAGCCATAATTTTAGCAGCCTGTAGCATACCTTTATGCGCGATTGGCGTAACTCCCTGAGACACTACCTGCCATGTGTGTAATGGTGTCCCTAATGCCATACATACCGTTGTACACTGTACGGTTGGTACGTTCCAGCTGACATCTCCAACATCCGTAGAGCCACCCATAACAAATTCAGGTAGCATGCCTGGAACATGATCAGCAATCACTTTTCCTTGTAATTGCTTGGCATCTTCTTTACGTAAGCCCACTAATGAAGCAGCTTGTACTTCTGGCGTAAATGTATCGAAAATAGCCTGTGCGTACTGTTCATCCTCTATTGTATAGTCTGGCATACCAATTTCAAGTATTTGTTGATACATTACATCATAAAGTGTTTTATTTGTAATAAGATTCGAAGCAGCACCTTCAAACTCAATGTCCACTGACGTCCCTGTCATCATTGTGGCACCCTTTGCAATGTCCTCAACGCGCTGATAGATTTCCTGTACTTGCTGCTTTTTAGGTGCTCTAACAAGATACGTTACCTCTGCATATGGTTGAACGACATTTGGCGAAGTTCCGCCTGAATTCGTAATCGCATAATGCACACGCGCTTCTGGGATGATGTGTTCTCGTAAGTAGTTTACCCCAACATTCATAAGCTCAACAGCATCTAAAGCACTTCGTCCAAGATGTGGTGCAGCCGCCGCATGAGCACTTTTGCCTGTAAACTTAAACGTTGCAGCATAGTTTGCTAGAGAACTACACGTCATCACAGTTGAAAATGTACCTGGATGCCAAGAGATCGCGATATCAACATCATCAAAAAGTCCAGCCTTTGCCATATAAGCTTTACCAGACCCATTCTCCTCTGCAGGGCAACCATAAAAACGGATTGTTGCTGACTGATGATGTTGCGCTAAATAATCCTTTACAGCTACAGCAGCTGCGAATGCACCTGTACCTAATAAGTTATGACCACAGCCATGTCCGCTTCCACCATCCACAAGAGGCTCATGTTGTGTTGCCCCACCTTTTTGACTTAAGCCTGGAAGCGCATCATATTCACCTAGAAAGGCAATGACAGGCTTGCCAGAACCATACGTTCCAACAAGCGCCGTTTCAAGACCAGCCACACCGACTTCTGTTTGAAAGCCCTCTTTCTCTAGTGCCTCTTTCATATATAGCATCGATTTCTTCTCTTGAAAATGAAGCTCAGGCACAGCCCAAATCGCATCGCTTAATGCCACCGTAGCTTGCTTTTTTGCTTCAATTAACGCCGAAATTTTTTCATGATAACTCATTTTTGTTCCTCCCATTTCATTATGCTTTTAACAGTGTTCCTTTTTGGTCGTTTAGTGTGACAAGCGACACAATACAGATAAGCGCAAAGCCAATTAACATCCAAAAGGCTGCATCAAAGGAGCCATTAAAGGCATCAACCATAAATCCAATCGCCATTGGCGTAACAAACCCTGCTAATTGTCCACCTGTATTGGCAATCCCCATTGCAGAACCTGTGATAGAAGAAGGTAGCTTCTTGAGTACAATAACAGGTAATAATGTAATGACGAACGCGATAAAGATCGAAACGACTGTTTGGTAACCAATAAATAACGTCACTGTTTTGGCAGTAAACATTAAATACAATAAAAGACCGATGACTGCACAGGAGATGGAGCCTAACACTTTCTCCATACCTTTAGGTAGCTTATCAATGATATAGCCACTACCGTATACACCAATAATCGTTGTGATGGCAGGTATTGTTTGTGCCCAACCAATGGACATTAAATCCAAGCCTCTGTTTTTTTGAAGATAAGTTGGAATCCAAGAAACTAATCCCCAGTTCACTGCATAAATACAGAAATAAGCAATGATTAAATTCCACATTAGGGGTGTTTTCAATAACTCTTTAAAATTCACTTTGTTCGAAGTATCTTCTGTTCCAGCTGTAGCTGCCTCATCTTGCGGGAGTTGAATGTATTTCCAATATAAAAAGGCAATTATTGCTCCAATTGCCCCAATGATGATAAACATCATGCGCCAGCCAATCGTTCCTAATAAATAAGCAGCTAGCAAAGGGACGATGAGTGAAACAATCCCACCAGAAGTAAGCATGATGGACATCGCTCTGCCTCTTTCCTCTTTCGGGAAGATCGTAGCAATAATTTTAGAGCTTGATGGCTGGAAACCACCCTCGCCAATGCCAAATAAGAAGCGAATCACAATCATTGCTGTTAAAGACCAAGCAATAGCCGTTAGGCCCGTAAAAATAGACCACATGATAACAGCCATTAATAAAACTCGTTTTGCGCCAAATTTATCCGCAAGCCAGCCACCTGGTATTTGCATAATGGCATAGCCTAAAAAGAAAGCGCTTAAAATAATACCCGTAGAAGATGCATCCAGCTGCAAATCCCCTGTAATCGAAACCACTGCATAGTTCATAATATAGCGATCCAAATTCCCTAAAGACCAGCCTAAAAATAAAAGCGCAAGGATGACATTTCTAGATTTCTTCGTTACTTCATTTGTTGTCATTCATATCCCTCCCATATATAAAAATCCTTCTTAATTGCCATGACTTTACTTGATTATCAATGCCCCCCAACAAATCCCCTCTTATATACCGACATTTTCGTTATATATTCGTATAATAATCAAAGTTCAATCAAAAGACAATATTTTTTTTGAAAATTTCTAATAAATAATCGTCTTCGTAAATCCATATTATTTACCTAATAAACCGATGAAAACATTGATTTATCTGTATTTTTAAAAAGAGATTCTTCTAAGAAATAGCAGAAAAAAAATGTCCCACACCACTTATTGGCATGGGACATTTTTATAATTTTTAGACAAGTTGGTACATTTTTATCGGTCTGCCTCGAGTATGCTGCAACTCTTCTCCACAAATTCTCGCTAAATCTACATTACATAAATCTGCCACGATTCGTTGGGCATTTCTTTCACTCATTTGCAGCTGTGTCGCTAAATCCTTTGTCGTAAAATGCTTCCAGTGCATTTTTTGTACAAGTGCATGGATTTTCATATAGGTTTTAATACTAATATTCCCTTTTTTTAGTTTTTCTAAAATATAAGGGTCTTCAGCTCGGTAGGAATAGGATAGCTCTTCTACATTCCCTACCGATTCAATAATGGTGCCATCATCCTGTATCATTACGATATCAATAGCCTCATTTTCCTTCGTCTGTCTTAGTCCTCGGTGGGCATGTAACTCAGCATTGAACACTGTTTGAGCAAAGCCAATGCCTGCTGTCACCTTCGTCTCCATTTCAATCGACAACTGATACATTTTTTCCTGTAAAAATCGTATTTGCCCTTCAATCGCACCTCTTGTACTAAAGATGGTATATTTACCATTCCCCTCTTCAATAAGAGAGCCATCAATCTGTTCACAGAGCTGTAGTAGATTTTCCTTTGTACGTAACTCTAAATATTGAATACGATAGCCTTGCTTCATGCGCTCTTTTAATGAATCGAAGTCCTTTATTTCAAGCATGACTGCACCAATTTGCGTTTCTTTATAATAGGACGTTTTGATTTTTTCAGTAAAAAGCTGAACCGTATGATAAATTTCTGTTTTTGTCGGGGAAACCCAATAAGATGGCACACCTCGTTTCTTCAGCTCTTCATCAACAGAAGGATAACAAGTAATCGCAAAATCAATTTTGCCCTTCTGCCAAAGACGATAGTGGAAATCAAATAGCTCTTGTGGATCAATAGCGACATCAAATTCCTTTAGATACATATGATGGACATTATGCTGAATCTCTGCAAGACTTTCTGAAGCCATTTGAGAAGGCGAAGGAATAATATCGATACTAACATTTTCTATAAACTTTTTTTGCTGATAGGACTGCTCTAAAAACCCCCGATAAATAGCCGCTTCGGAAAAAATAATATGGGTCAATTTATCTTTGGATACATTCGTTTGACTAGCAAGCTTATAGGGAATGTAACCAGAAAACAGCCAGAAATCGACAGCCTGATTATGTGTCTCCACAAGATGCTTTGTTTCTGTCGCCACTTCATATATATACGGAATAAATTCCATATCCTGTTCGATTTCACGTGCTAAGGCAATGATTCTTTCAACGGATTGAATGGGTCCAACAACACCTATTTTATACATCTTTTGTTCCTACCTTCTTTGTGAAACTTCAATCTTATGTAAAATATTTTCTTCCCTTGTTATACCTAGTATAGCGGACAATCAAATTACTAGACAAATTTTATGGATAAAGAAAAGCCCCGAAAACTGTTCGAGGCCATCTGGAAGTAATATTATTGCTCAGTTGGGTACATGTTTGTATAGAGTAACTCTAATCTTTTAGAGAGCTTTCCAAAGGCAGTTTGCCATGCTTTACGTGCTGTATCATTGCTACTCCCTGCTGGTTCGTATATAGCATGCACCTCTTCAACCTTTTTCAAGTCACCTTCCGCTTGTGTGAGCTTCGAATAATTTTTAACAACCTTTTTATCAGCGTCACTCAAAGCATCATAGGCTTTACGGATTTCACTTACTTTTTCCTGTAAACCATCGATATATTCACCTTTTACAAGGAGTGAATTGATGGATTCAATTAGCGACAACGCATTTTCATTCGTTTGCTGTTGTCCTTTTTGCTTATCAATAATCAATTGTCTAGTTCCTGCATCAATTAGACTCACTTGTTTCGATGTAAGCTTTTCATATGCCTTGATCACTGTGCTTGGATTTGAAGCAAAGGATTTCTCATAGGTCTTCATAAAGCTTTCCACTTTTTTCACGTCTGCAAGCGCAGTTTTTAAAATATCATAGTTCGTAATCAGTTTTTTCTCACTTGAACTAAGGCTACTATATTGTGTAGAAAGATTTTTAATTTTATCGATCGTAACGGCATAGAGATCATTGGAAACAATTGTGGCAATATCATTATTTAGCTGTGTAATTTTCGATGCATTTTCATCGATATTTTGATTTTTTAATAAAGCTTCATATTGTTCTTTTGCTAAATGCTGCTGATTCGCAGGTAATTTCGCATAAGCTTTTTGCACTGTTTCAATTTTTTTTGACTTTTTTGCAGCATCTGTTTCTTCTCTAGCGGTCTGTATTTTTTTATAGAATGATTTTACACCTGTAATATCCTTATTTGCTGCTGTTAATAAATAATAATTTGTCACGTATTTTCTTGCAGCTGAAGACAATTTTTTATAGGATTCTGAAGCTGTATTAACAGCGGTTTCTAATTGATTGAATGAATATTTCGTCACATCCGCTAATTTGGCGATATCCGCCTTTAACGCCTCTGCTGCTGCTTTATCAGTAGGCACTTTACCATTGCCATCAACTGAAATCTTTGGCGTGTTAAGTAAAAATTCATCAGCATTATATACTAGGGATTGCTGTAAATTTGTAAGATTATTATAAGCTTTTAAAGTACTTGTATAGCTTGAATTAAGTTTACTTTCCGTTACACCAGTTGTTGCAGATAACTTTTGATAGGCATCCATATCTTTAATTACTTTTTCAGCTGCTTTTAAATCTTTCTGTAAGGTAACAAGATTATCGTAGCCAATAATTTGTGCTGCTGAGGCTTTCGTTAAGCTCTTGTATTCCTTGATTATTTGATTGACATTATTGACATGACTTTGCCATGAACTAGCAGACGGATCGAACGGATAAACATCATCACCAATATAGCTATCTATGACATTATTTAGATTTATAATTTGGCTTTCTTCTGCACGTTCTGCAGTAGTCAAACGCTGCACATACACATCTGGCACTAATTTTAATTGTTTATATGTCAATTTTTCATAGGCTGTTCGAATAGATTTAGCAGTCGTCACTTGCTTATTAGGTGTAAGATTTGTAGCTAATTTATCAAATGATTTAATTAATTGCTCGACCTTTTTAATATCTGATTTAGCCTCAGTCAAAATTGCTTGATTTTGAACAGCAGCTCGATAGCTTTGTGATAATTTCTCAATATCTGCTTCGATTGTCTTCACTGCCTCTTGTAAGGAATCAATATCAGAAGCTACATATTTCACAAGAGAATGCTCATAAGATAATAAATTAATAATAGCTTGATTGAGTCTTCGCACTTCTTTTATCTCTTCAAGATCATTTGGCTCTTTTAATAGGTTTTTAATGCCCGTATATAAGGTCTCATCTACATCTAAGCTACGCTGTAACAGATCTAGCTTATTATAAGCCTCTTCTAGTTCCTTTATTTCTTTTTCATTACTAGTCTCTATTTTGCTCCATTTTTCATTTAACTTAGTTATTAATTCAACATCAGCAAGTGCTCGCTTTAAGACATCATAATTAGACACATTACCTTTAGCCGCTGTTGATAAAGATTGATAGTTTTTTTCTAGTTCCGCAACTTTAGCACCAAATTCTGCAAAGCTTGATACATTGTATTTATTATCATTGACCAGTAAATCTTTAATCTCTTTCGTTAAAGTATCAGTGGGTTGTTTAGAGACAGTGATGGTATCCGATAGTTTAGATTCCGCAAAAGAAAGACCAACTTTTGCTTTGACTGTGACAGCAATATTCTTAATATCCTTTTCAATGGCATCCTTCGGAATCGTATATGTACTACCTGAAGCTCCCTCTAAGATAGTGAAGGAGTTATCACCTAATTTATAAAACCATTGATAACTATATGTAATTTGATCACTTTGCAATTTTGCACCATTCTTATCAGTTACAGTAATTCCAGCTACTTTCACTGTTTCTCCAGGTGCTACAAAGCCAGCAGATTGACCCTCTAACGTTGGAATGGTGATATCAAGCTCTAATGGCTGAATAGTGCGCGGTTCACTTTTAAATTTTTTACCGTCTGTCGTCGTTGCTTCCACAAAAATGCTTTTTCCAGCTGCTTCAACGGGTACTTTTAAGGAAATAGATGTTGCACCAGAAATCGGCTTATTTGTTGATCCCTCTTCACCGGTAATTTCCTCTAGATAATACCATTGATAGGCATTGACAATTGTATCATTCGGTAATTTATCCACTTTTAATGTTGCGTTAACAATATTATCTCCCGTGACTGAAACTGTTTCAGCCGCACTTGCTACAGTGGGAACAATAAGTGTAACAGGAATGGCTGCTGCTGTTAAAAATAATTTTTTATTCAAATCTATTGACCTCCTCAATCCTTCTCATGAATTATATCGGTCATATGGCCATAATTTCCTTGAATATTAGATAAATACTCCAAAAAGTGTATTTCTTCCTGATTTACTATTTATCAAATAATATACTTTTGATAATATTTTATTATTTTTGATTTATTCATATATATAAATAAACTCAATTTCAAACAAAAGCCTTCTAATCCACATTCGTAGCATCTACGAAGAGATTAAAAGGTGTTAAAAAAATGTATGCATTTATGCTTCCGCTTCATCTGGTTATCCTCGTATCATATAAGTTGGTCGGGTCAGGGTCTTATAGGTATAGGGATTCGTATGTTGGGTTTCACTTACTTGGATACGAATCGTCATCCCTTCTCCTACTTTGCTATCTAATGCGAATTTTCCATTAAAAGCTTGAACTCGCTCCTGCATTCCTTGTATGCCCATCGAATCAGCAAGTAGAATATCATCTATATTACAGCCTACACCATCATCGTTATACAAAATTTGGAACCCCTCTTCAGTACCCAGTAAATGGATTTCAACTGTATTAGCATAGGAATGTTTTAACGCATTGTTTAATAATTCTTGGAACAGTCGATAAATCATTAAATTTAAACGCTCATCCTCTAAATAGAGGCGGTCAATCGTATATATCAAAACAAAATTAGCTCGTTTATGAATTTTTTGGATTAATTTTTCAAGGGCTGCATTTAAGCCCAATGTATCTAATAGAGGTGGCTTTAAGTTTTCGCAGTAGCCCCTCAAGTCATTCAGTGAGATAATCATATGTTCATGAAGCTTTATAAGTTTAGATGGGATCTCCTCTTTTTCTTTGGTATGCATGAGGACATCCATTTCCCTTGCAATGTGCAGTTGTTCTTGCAAAATCGTATCATGAAGTTCCTGTGCTAACTGATATTTTTCTTCCTCGAACCGTAGCCAGAGTAATTTATTGAGCCATGGTAGCTGTCGATTATCGGCCTCTTTCATATGCTTTAACTGATTTAAAAGCTCCTCAACCATTTTTGTGTTTTCGATAAAATTATTTAAATAGAGCAGCAATAATTCTAGCCATAGCAGCTCCTCATCCTTGAGATAAATTGTTTTATTATGGTCCACAACAAGGATCCGTTTATAGTTCACATCCTGATGAATAAAGGCGATATAGAAATGATCTGTCTTTTTAATATCCCCTAAGCCTAATCGTTCGACTAGCACCTCATCTATTTGATGCTGTGTATATTCTTTGGATTTATTTGTTAAGGTAACTTGATGTGTTTGAAAATCGTAAGTGAGCACATACACACTCTCCATTTCAAGCTGAACCACAACCTCCTGTACAAATTTCTCCAATAAATCCTCAATCTTCACCACTCTACCAATACTCTCAACGGTCGTATACAAGCGGTGGATGTAGTCGCCTTTTGTAGAAAATAAAATTTTCCGCTTACGATAATCAATCCGCTCTTTAATGTAGAACAACGCCAATAACGACAGAAAGGCAAAAAAGAAAATCTCCGTCATGCGCGTAATTGAAAGATCAGTGAGCAAATATAGGCCTATTAACAACCACATAGTAAATCCAAATGAGAAATTGAAGTAATATCGTAATCGTGAAATAAAATACTCCATATCAAATATACGTTCAGTGAGTTGTGTAAAGATAAAACTAAAAGGAATAAGCATTAAGAATAGAGAACAAATTTCTGCAGAAAGTATATACCTATTAAATACGATTACAGGTAAAGCGTACATAAAAAGAAAAGGCAAAAATGGTATAAAAACACTACTCAATAGAACTTTTAGTTGAGGTATTTTATATTTTAGATACCCCACTATCATAATAGTTAATAAGCTCACCAAGAGTAGAAAGAAAATACCAAGTACAATATAAGAATGGTAGTAATGTGTATATGGAATTATTATACTAAAAAAACTAAGTATAACAGCAGATATAGGAATTAAATAAAGTATTTTTACATTTTCAAAAAATATCCATTTGAGATTCAAAAAATAAAAGTACTCTTTTAAAAAATGTATTAAAATTACTAAACATAACAACATACTGCTTCTATTTACTATTATTCCAATAGGATCTAGTCGGCTTGAAGCACCGCTACTAACATATGCCAAAGAAACAGTAAGTATAAATAAAATAAGTAATTTAATTAAGTTAGAATTTTTTTGTTTGTATTTAATATATAAAGTAATAAATAAAGTGAGTAGAAAATAACAAGAAGGAATAACTAACACATAATAGAATTGTTGAGGAATATCTAAATGCCTTATTTTCACCACAAATATCTGGCCATCTGGCTTTTTTATTACTAATTCATTTGCTGCTCTAATCACAGAATCATATTTTAGATTAGAAACATTTTCTGTGTGCGTACCATTAACTTCTAAAACAATATCCCCTAGCATTATTTGATGATTATCTGCCCATTTTTTAAAATATGGCTTCTTTACGAACCATTGGCCGTCTTCTTCTTGAATTTCAATATTTATTGAAGGAGAGCTATAAGTTACATTAATCAAATATAAACCAATAAATAAATATAAACTTATAGCTATCCATATAGGTTTATTTATAAAATATTTTAGTACCAAATTAAACTTTGAGAACAGAAATCTTCATCAAACGAATCCAAAATTGCCTTTTGCTCTAATGCTGTTACACCAATGAGAGAAGCTTTTTTTTCTTTTAACAATGTCACCAACGTCGGATTTTGCTCTAAATATTGAATCATGTTAATCATTAAATCGCCTCATTTCTTCATTTTGTAATTTTATAGTCACTATAAATTACCAATAAATCCTTCTATAAAGGAATTATTAACCATATATGTAACTATATTTTCATTATACTACCACTCTCCAATAATTCAACATTATTTTCTAAAAAATTCAAAAAATAATAGAATACGTAATAATTTTGCTTTATTTTCAATTATTTTTCTCCAAGAGTAGACATAAAAATCAAATAAAAAGCCTCTTCCTTATAGTAGGAAGAAGCTTTTCATTTATATCTCTTACTCATACTGACATCCTTCTTGTAGCCACTTGCTTAAATCAGAAGTAATCAATGTTGCATGCTCCGGGGTCATATCTCCACTATCTACTGCAAAAACACGAAAATCCTCTGCCTTTATCGCCATTAAAAAGATCATTCCTCCACTATCATCCCCAATAGCAATATAGCCTTTTGCATATTCCGCCACTTCCCAAGTCTCGTTTCTTTCTACAATTTCCTCCGTGCCATAAATGAACACACCATTCGTAAACGATAAACCGTTACTTTCCTTTAATACAAGTGTATACGCACTCGGAAGTTGGCAATTCAACTTATTTTCTATGTGTAAAATTTGGCGATCTGTTGCTGGAGGATATGCCGTATAGCTATTATGTATAGGTAACATTTCGTCACCGTCCTTTCCTCTATATTTTTTTCACATCTGGGCTGTACAAAATTCATAAAATGCTAGGATTAAGTCATCTACCTTTTGTTTATTGACAACTTTACCCAACCATTCTTCTGGAATTTCATCCAACTGTTTATACATACCCGCTATCGATCCTGTAATCGCTGCAACTGTGTCCGTATCTTCTCCTAAATTAACTGCCTTCAGAATGGCGTCTTTAAATGTTGTAGAATTACCTACACACCAAATGGCCGCCTCTAATGAATGAACAATATAGCCGCTTGATTGAATCTCGTCTTCAGGCGTATTGAAAAAGTTTTCATGAAAAATCCGTGTGTAAGCATTTAACTCCGCTTTCATTTCATGTTGTAAATGATTTTGCAGTAAGTCAAAAACCTCTTTTAAGGCCACTTCTAGTGAATTATTTCGGTATAAGCTTAATAATAGCTCAATGTAAATAACGGATCCTACTATGGAACGCGGATGACCATGAGTAATCTCTGTATATTGATGTACTAATTCTTTTCTTTTAGCAAAATCTAACTCATGCATGACCACGAATACTAAAGGAGCTATCCTCATTAACGTACCATTGCCATTATCAAACTCGCCCGTTTTACCACATTGTGCTGGCGGAACACCTTTTTTATAGTTCGAAACGGCTTCCGCTGTAGTAATTCCAATATCAAACATTTCGCCAAATGGTGTAAGATAGCCCTGCTCCATGTATTGTACAAATTTGTTCATTAATGTTTTGGTATTACCATTTTCAATAATGTTTTCGACCAGGCAGAGAGTTAGCGAAGTATCGTCAGACCAAGTGCCAGGTGGCTGATTATAAGTACCATACCCCATCACATCTTGCACATGGAAAGTCCCTCTTTGTTTAAACTCAACAGGTACGCCCATTAGATCACCAATAATCCCGCCGTATAAAGTGTCAAACACCCGCTCCCTCAATTTTGTATCTACCATTGATGCCACCCCTAACTTTTATTTAATTTATCACAATTCAAAAACAGTACATTTAATTTTATAATAAATCAATTCCTCATTTATTATTTTTTCAATCTCTCTCCAATCTCCTCCAGCTAAACCTGAACCAATTTTAGGCATCTGTATCGATAATCGATTTTTTAATGCAAATCTCGCAACTTTTCTTAAACATAAACGAAGCGCATCATAATCAATAAAGGTTGTACGATCTTTATCATTTTTCCTCAAACCGTGTTGTGCAAGCATATTGGCAACAAAAGTAGCTTTCTGCTGGTCTACACATACAAACTGAACTTCTCCTAACCCAAAAGTTTCTTTATCCTTCGACCATTTTATATATTCATTTTTGGCAAAAGGGAATTGCTTTGATAAAGATAAAACAAAGCCTTTTCCCCATTTTCCTAAAATATTAACAACATGAATGATGAGTGTATGTTCTTCGAAAGGAAGAGAAGCATCACCCTTTAAGTAGTTTATGTGAGAATTGTTAGCTACAATTCCTTCCTGCCATTTATTCTCAAATTCTAATTGAGTAATAGGTACACTATCGCTTAAATCTAAACTCTCGATATGTCCGTCATACAATAAAGATCCAACATCTTCGTTCCAATCGTGCAATGATGAAGAACTATATATATCATTATTTATTATGTTGATCTGCCTAGTTGCAACGCCATCATCAAATTCTGTATATAATTGTCCATAACCTTTTAAAAATTCAATATTATCACATTTATAGTATAATAGACTATTACTAGTCCTTGCGTGACTCTCTACCACTGTTTACCTCCATTTTGGAATATCCAAATACATTTTTCAAACAATAATAAAAGTCCTGTTTCGACTAAAACTTTAATTCGCATATATTTAACAATCAAAACCACTTCCATAATCAATTTTCATAATTTAAAGACACTTTCCCTTTTTATGAATAGTATAGCATTTCTAGGTATTTCACCTAATATGAAAACCTCAGCATCTTTCTTTGCATACCTATATGCTGGATTTTCAAGTGGGCAGTCATTTGTAAGAGTGTTTCTAGTAATCTACCCCCAGCACCATAAACACGATCTCTTTTGTCTTTTGTTTCATATAGATTGCCTACATCATCGACGCTACGGTATAAGAAATAAGCATTTGCACCCTTCCAAGCTAATACTGTACGAGGAAATGGAGCGTAATACGCCTTTTCGCCCCAATCTGCTAATGTATAAGATGTTCCACCGATAATTTGTTCAAATTTCGGGAACTCATTTGAGATTGTATAACGTGAAGCTGTTACGGTAAGTAGCTTTTTATGAGCCATTTGCATCTTTGTAAATCACCATTGTTTTTTTAGCAGTTTGATTACCTGAAGCGTTTAAGTTATAGTTATTGTTTTTTGCGAATGTTTTACCATTCACAGTAATTGAATTTCCAATTTCATTAACGTCAACACAGATAGAGCTAGAAGATGTAGGTGTTTGATCGTAAGATTGATTGTTGTAAAAAACCGCCATTGATACCATAATACGATGTACTCGTTAAGGGTTTACAGATTGTTTCTGTGCAAATGTTAGATAAAGGTGTTTTAATCATGTGAACGAAGGGGCGACCCATCATCCAAAGTTCGCTTGAATAAGTATAATTTGTAGCCATAAGATAGTTCCTCCTAAAGTTATGCAATATTTTGTTGCAACACTCTATAAAGGGGAATTTCGATTTGATTTAACAACCTCCTAAAAAAGGTTTTAAAAAGGTTTTATTCACGTTCATACAAATTAGTCTTATTCGTATAAAAAAGCCCAAGCTGTATACAAAATGGGAAATGCCCCCTCGCTACAATGACTGTTGTAATTTTACAGATTTGGAGTTTTCGCGATAAATATCCATAGGTTATACATCGTTGATTTAACAATGTTTTTCGATTGGATCACCAATCGCAGCATGTATAAAATTCTGCATAAATAGCATCAGAATTTAATCTTTACTTCTTATGATAAACAAAATATTCTAAGCCTCCATACGTCTTAAGCCATTTAAAATCAAAGTATGAGTATAATAACCTTAAATAAAATAACCATCTTAAACGAACGTAAACGACCTATAATTTGATTTCCATGAGTCTTATTTGGTAAAACAAACAAAAAAGTATTCCTAAAAACAAGACAATACTGTTAAGTTTTGGCACTGTATAAATAAAAAAGACCACCTCGTATGAGATGGATACATCATTTCAATTAAAGCACCACGTTTGTTGAACAAGGAATTTTGTTTACCCTTCAACAATTGCAAGATATTTTTTGATTTCTCCTTCAGATTCAACAATTAAAATATCTCCTCGTTCTTTGGTGGAAAAAATCTTTGTACCAACAGGAAGTTTATTCGACATCTCATCTCTAAAATCTGTATGAGCATCATTTTTTGTTTTTATTTCACCGATTTGAACATCTTTTGTTAAAGACAATTCTTCAACCCAATCAATATTAGCTTTGTAGATAACTCCAGCATACTGAAAAATATCAGCATCAGAATCTAATGTTAAAACTTCTTCGGCATCTATACTGTCAATTGATACTGTTGTAGTTCCCCCTTGAATATTACATCCCATAATCATGAATAAAGCTAATGCGATCAAACCATAGAATAATTTTTTTATTTTCAATTTACCCACCTCTTTTATATAGACACCAATTATCCACCAAAAGTTACATATTCAACCAAATTTCTTCGTTAGTTGAACAAGAATCCGTTCCACAACTCTTTAAGTTTTGATATCAAGGCTGACCAAGACTTTCAAATTACCTTTTTACTAAAATTAACTAATTTATAAAAATTATTTATACATTTTAATTATTGATATAAAATGGGGTTGTTTAAAAAATACCTAGGGGTTTTAACTTGAAATCAAAATCGAAACTTGCTGTTATGCTTCTGTCTTTTGTTTTATTATTTTCTATATTTCAAAACACAGCTTCAGCATACTCTTTAACTGGTTGGCGTTTTACTAGTACGAACTTTATTTCGTATAAATGGGGAGATAGCCTCAATAATGGCGTTATAAATACAAATTGTTAATTCTAATATCTATAAAAATAGTTTCATCTTCTATTTTTTCTAAATTAAATCTGATGTTTTCACCTCGCAGCATTGCAAGAGATTCTTGCATATCTAAACCGTCAAAATTAATTGATGTTAAAACATTTGAAACATTTATATATATTCGAGGTAAATAGCGCAAACAATCCACTAAGGAGAAGTTCCGTTATGAAAATTTTAATAACTTTGAACGTCCAAAGATAGATTAACACTAAATACACGATACATTAATTCTTCTCTAATACACAAAAACATAGGTAAAGAAGTGCTAATAGCGTCTTCTTACCTATGTTCGGAAATATTCATCATAAATATTTACTACTAGTTCAATTATAGTAAAGCTCACAACTTCAGAAAGAATCTTGAAATCTTTAAGAAACAAAACATTAGGATAAAGTGTACATCATCCGTACAACTAGATGCCCCCGTAGTCTTATTTCCTCATACACATGTTTCTGAATATATTATCTTACTTAAGTTTTGCCTGAATATGCTTGCAAAAATCAAGAAATGAAGGAGCAATAATAATAGCATTCTCAGGGTCGTAACTTACTTCATAATCCATGTATTTAATTTCTCCTGTTTGAATATCAATCCAAAAATCATTATCAGCATGATTATCAGCAAAAGGAATATGAAATAGAACAAAGTCTTCAAATTCCTCAGAATAATCTATCCTTCTATCTTTTGCTCTTTCAATAGATGTTGTATAATCAGAATCTTCCTCATCTTCGATTAAGGGAATATGAAAAAAACTACCAATTTCTATAGAATAATAATCCTTATTTGAAGCTTCATAAAAATTATCAGGATAAATATATGCCCCTTTAGAAAACACACCACCATTAGTAGTAAGGTAAAACTTTATAAAATCTTTTTTACCTGGAAACTCATCAGGTACAATTTCATTTATTTGGGAAAGCGATATACTCTTCCAAGAATTCTCAAATAAAATATCATTATTAAAAAATTCATTAGAATTACTTTTAAAATTGTTGTTCATTTAGGTTACACACCCTCCTTTTAATTTATTTCTTCTTTTAGTTGCTTCCGCAACCGCTTCTGGCGAACCATATTTAAAACCTGTATCCTTTTTAAAGTCATCAGCCTCGCCTACATGTGGGTATTTATGGTATTCTTCGTGTACAAATTGCATTCTCATTGTATTCTTCTTAGGATCGTAATCTATATGATGAGATCGATAATTTTTGCCTGGATCATTAATTCCAGCTTCTTTTGCAAGTGCGACTCTATCATCAAAATATGATCCAGTTGCATCTATAGTAAATATACCATGTGGATTATTCGGACTTATAGTTTTAGGATGTATTACTCCTCCACCAGTAGAAAGGAAAATGATTGGTTGCCTTACTATTAATCCAAAGGGATCTATCATTGCATTTAGATCACTAACATAACCGTATAATGTAGGATTCCCACCCGCAAGTCCAATCGGGTCAATTTGAGTATAATTCCCTTGCACTGGGTCATAGTATCGGAATCGGTTATAATACAATCCAATTTTTACATCCTCATACTGCCCCTGATATCTAAATGGAATAAAGTTTTTCTCACCTGTAACTTCTTTCACTCGTCCATAAACATCAAGCTCAGCTGTCCAAACCCTATTCCCTTTTTCATCATAGGCTTCAACAGGCGTTCCGAGATAATCACTAATAATACTGTAATGATCTTCACTCGTAATCTTTGCAGAAGGGACGAAGCCATCATTGAACACCCATGTAACCAGATCATCTGCTATAACGGTATCAGTCTGTGAAGAATTCAGATTTTCTAAAGTATCTGCATCATTCTGCGTGGAATACTTATGCAGAATCGTATTGCCATCCCACACGAATCTCATTGTCTTCTTGTCAGAACTCTTCTCTACACGACTACCTAGTGCATCATAAATTTTGAAGTATTTTAATAGGCATTTTAAATTAAATGAAAATACAAACAGAGCACTGTTTGGTTCTAAATGGTATGGTATTATAGTGAGTTGCAAACCTCTTGTCTTATGAATATATATCCTTTTCAATAGAGCAATAAATTCTTAATACCATATCTTCTTCCAAAGTTTTTTGTATTCAAATACTTTCTAAGTTACGGAGAGAAAGTTAAGTTACTACTGTCTACAAAAAAATATGTAAAGGAGACTTATTAAGTCCTCTTTACATATTTCAGAATCAATACTTGCATTAATTTTTCTTGGTACATTTCAAACCAAGTAACAATTTTTCTAGCGAATATTAAAATCCTCTAAGTCGGCTAGTTTAATATCATATTCTTTCTTAATCGGTAGAAATAAATATTTAAGAGTTTTATGGTTCATTAAATTTTTTATTTTCCCATCCCCTATACTTGTTGTTCCAATAATACGAACTTCTTGTAAATTAGGTAGCTGATGAAGGAAATCTAATGAAGGAATTTCACCGCAGCTCTCAATTATTATTTTTTCTATGCTAGAGACATTTCCAATTGAACTCCAATCCTCAATGTTTTTACAATTTTGAAAACCTATTGAAGTTAATGATTTTCCCTCTTCAACCCACTTTAAAGAAGTCATTTTAGAATTATAACTTATTCCTAGGTGCTCTAAGGAAGGCATGTACTTAAGAGCTTCAAATTCTAATATTTTAGTTTTTACTAACCCTATTCTTTTAGCTTCTGTAAATATATTGAACTCTTCAGATGAATCGCCACTATAATTATCAATAAATAAGTACTCTATATTCTTGTTTTGAAAAATTGAACTACATGTTTTTTTATCGTAATTTAAGTATACACACCATAATGAATTTAATTCCGAAAAAGGAATTACTTCATCAGTTTTCCCCAAAAAATTAAAATATTCTAATGAACTATAATTTTTTAGTTCATTTAAGGATTTATAATCATAAGAGTTTAATCTAAGCCCTCTAATATTTGATATGCCATTAAGATTTTTTATATTCTCAAACTTGTGTTTTATTGTATCATGTGAAACTGAAACACTGTCTATTTCTTGCCTTCTTATATCCTCGATATCAACTACCTCTATATCTGGATTTATGTTAATAAATCTAAAGCTCCTATTGAAATAAACTTTATCAAAAACCATAATATCCTCTCCTTGAACCCCTTATTTTGTACAACCGGGACTTTTTATTTTATTTGCAAGATCTTCGCCTGCATCTTCAAAAGCTTTTATTATATCAGCCTCTGTTTTGAAAAAGTCTGATTCTTTACCATATGGAACTACCAGTACTTGTAAGGATTCCAACTGTGAAGATGTTAATTTACCTGTACCTAAATGTTGTCTTAATCTTGTATATAGGTTATTAGCTTTACCAACATACCATTTAGTAATACCATCCCTTACATCAATTGTTCTAAACATATATGCTCCACCAGATTTTTTACTTGCTCCCAGTATTTCTTTTAAATAAGCTCTATCTATCGGATTTGTAGGGGCTAATCCAAAAGCATCAGATAAAATATTTGGATCTTTTACGTACGCGTACAAAGTTGGATTCCCACCCGCAAGTCCAATCGGGTCAATTTGAGTATAATTCCCTTGTTCTGGGTCGTAGTATCGGAATCGGTTATAATACAATCCTGTTTCTACATCTTCATACTGCCCTTGATAACGGAATGGAATAAAGTCTTTCTCAC